>NZ_CP065217.1:1413708-2120562 GCF_015767675.1 Vibrio navarrensis
TTCGGCGAGTAGTGGTGGCTTGGTGCCAATCGCATTGCGATAAAGTAACACTTCGCGAGTTTCTAATGACGGTTGTTCTGCCGTTTGCGAACGCTCGAAAGCACGCGTGTTAGCCTCTTGTTCACGTGGGTAGATAACGTTTACCGCCTCCACGGTCATAGGGATATTCTCGCTAAGCGTGGCAGGGTCGACTTGTAAAAGGTAGCGAGGTTGGAGCTCTCCAGAGTGTATTTTCACCGCCGAACGGGCCACGATCTCTTCGCCAACCAGCAATCTCACTTCCGTCTTAACGGTTTGATCGGCCGTGATCTTTACTGGCTTAAACTCGGTAACAAAGCCCGTTAACGTTACTTTAGTCGGGGTTGATGGGGTGGCTGGACTGGTGGCTGAGCCGCCACCGTTGCCACCACCGCATGCGGACAATAAGCCTGCAATCGCTGAGGCTACCAAACTCTTGGCAAATAAGCGCATTTTCACTCCTTATTGAAAAATTTGCTTCATAGATGATACAGAGACCAATCTCGCAACTAATCGCACTTTTGTTCTCCTATTTAGATCGATGATCTGTATTTTCTGCTATTTGAAACAATAAAAACTAATTAGTCTCCAGCATGTAAAATATTCATCGCTTTATTTGTTGCGCATAATAATAGAAATGTTATCATTTGCAAATGATATTGATTATCATATTCACTTAAATATTGTTTCGATAAGGAGTAATGATGCTGAAACAATTCATTAACGATGAAAGCGGCGCGACAGCGATCGAGTATGGAATCCTAGCGGCAGGCTTAGCGGCGGGCGTATTGGCAATTTTTGGTTCTGATGGGGTGTTTATCTCTGCCCTGAAAGAGAAGTTTCTCAGCATCGTCAACAGCCTGAACCCAGCAGGCGAGTAAACATGAAGCCAGAGGTTGTCACACTTGTTACCTTGCTGGCACTGCTGCTAATGGTGGTGCTTAGTGATGCGTTGAAGCGGAAAATATACAACGTCAACATCGCACTCCTGTTTTTGGTGGCGATTGGTCATCGCTTTATGCAGGGCTCACCTTTTTGGCTTGATGCGACCTTGTATGCCCTTATTGTCTGTGTTGCGGGAATGCTGCTTTGGCAACACGGTTTACTCGGTGCAGGGGACGTAAAGTTGGCAGCAGTCTGCGCTTGGATCGTTTTTCCTAACTGGTTTGAACTTGTCTTACTCAGTGCGTTTGGGGCAGGAATATTGGCGGTTTGGCAGTTAGTTCGTGCTTATTTTGCCATATCAAACGCGCATCAAGGGACGATTCCACTTGGTGCTTCTATTTCTGCTTCAACCGCTTACCTTATTTTATAAATTGGATTTTTCATCATGAGTCGTTGGTACATGGCTGTCTTTGCAGCTTTGTCGGTTGCCTTATTGTTGGCGGGGTTTGTTTGGCTAGACACCTCCCAGACCCACCAAACATCAAAAAACCTGTCGCCCGTTGAGCGAAAAGCGAAAGTGCTGGTCACCAGCCGAGCGCTGGCGATGGGATCATTTATTGAGCGAGAGAGCTTAGAGTGGGAAGAAGTCTCGCTGCAAGAGCGGGATACCTTGGGTGATGTGTTTCTGCAGCCCGTGTTTGAACTTGAGCAGATCGCAGGCAGTGTTGCGGTGCAGTTTATTCCTGCCAATACGGTGTTATCACCCGCCATGCTGTTGCGTCCAGAACAATCGGATTTTCTTTCTGCACTGGTGAAACCGGGCATGAGAGCGATTTCGATTGAACTTGACCCAATGGCGGCTGGGCTTGGTTTACTGCGTCCGGGAAACAAAGTGGATGTGTTGCTGACAAGTCAGTCAGAAATCGATCAGGATGCCAATGGCACACCTATCTACAACAACATGGCGGTCGAAACGGTACTACAAAACATTCACCTGTTGGCGATTGGCAACCAGTATTCAACGCACCAAAAGCCAGAAAAAAACAACAAAAGTTATGATCCAACTTCAGTGACCTTTGAAGTGTCGCTTCAAGACGCAGAAAAGTTAGTGTTAGCCAGCAAGCTTGGGGAGTTATCTCTGGTGTTGCGAGGCAACCACGATCAAACCGAAGTCGCCAACAAACCGCTTAAGTGGGCAAAAGATATCTCTGGGGCGTATGACCTTGAGCAGCAGCCAACTCAATCGGTCACCGTGATTCGCGGTAACGTGAAGGAAGGTCAGTAATGATAAACATGGTAAAAAAGTGCTTACTTGTATTGATCGCGTGTTTGGTGATGCCATTGGCACACGCAGCAAAACAGATCGATTTGGAAGTGGGTCAAAGCCAGCTCATTCCGCTGTCGAAAGAGATGCGCAGCGTCTACATCGTTGATTCGACCATTGCCGATGTTAAAACCCCGTCTGCCCGCAGCGCGTTGGTGTTTGGTGCGCGAGTGGGGAAAACCGACTTGGTGATTGTTGGCAAAGAAGGGGATGCCATTGCTCACTATCGTCTAAATGTGAAAAACAGTGGTTTGAGTCAATTGGAGCGTCACCTTGAGCTCTTATACCCGGCGTACCGCATTAGCCTTCAATCGGTGGGCGATTCGATTGCCGTCG
The DNA here is from genome assembly GCF_015767675.1 of Vibrio navarrensis. Classification (NCBI taxonomy): domain Bacteria; kingdom Pseudomonadati; phylum Pseudomonadota; class Gammaproteobacteria; order Vibrionales; family Vibrionaceae; genus Vibrio; species Vibrio navarrensis. Next base: position 1,416,272 of record NZ_CP065217.1, read on the forward strand.
CTGGCACGGTAGCAAGTCCAGAAATGGCGGCGGACATTTTAAGCTTGGTGAACAATTTTGCTTTGGGGCAAGTTGCAGACAAAGACCGTCTGAAAGAAATCACCGCTGAAGTGAGCCGTAAATCAGCCAACCAGCCTGAAGGGCCAGGTGGGCAGTCGGTGCTGCCTTTGGTGATCAATCAGTTAAAAATCACTGCCGCGCCTCAAGTGAACATTTCAATCCGTATGGTGGAAATGGCCAAGAGTACCAGTGAAGAGCTGGGTATCCGCTGGCAATCAGTGAATCCGAATTGGATGCTGGGCGTTTCACCCGGTAACGAATTTGCCGCGGGGCTGGATTTGACTGACCCCGATAATCTCATTAAAGAATCAGCGTTTATGGGCATTATCGATGCGTTGGCATCAAAAAGCTTAGTGAATGTACTGGCAGAACCAAATCTTACGGCTAAATCGGGTGAAAAAGCGGAGTTTCTAGTGGGGGGCGAGTTTCCTTTCCCAAGCATCGATGGCGATTCGGTTGGCGTTGAGTTCAAAAGCTTTGGTGTCGGCCTTTCTGTCACACCAACGGTGCTATCGGAAAACCGCATTTCTCTTACCGTCACACCGGTTGTGAGTGCATTAAGTCGTCAAAATTCCATCAAAATCAATGGTGTTGATGTGCCTGGTCTGGATAAGCGAACCGCGACGACAACGATCGAGTTGGCCGATGGGCAAAGCTTTGCGTTGGCTGGATTATTAAGAACATCGGAAGAAAACTCCGTGGATGCGATTCCATTTTTGGGTGAGTTGCCCGGTATCGGCGCACTGTTTCGAAGCAACAAGAGCAAGCAGATTGAACGTGAACTGGTGATCATCGCCACGGCGAGTCTGGTTCAGCCGACGGGTGATCTCGAATCTATCCCGACACCACTGGATAACTTTCGCTCACCGACGCGTTTTGAACGCTTGATCTTTGGTGAGTTAGAGGGAGAGGCAAACACACCAAAGTTGATTGGTGATTACGGCTATCGCTACTAACAGGATTTCACAACAACATGATTAACAAACGACCGCATCTATGGATGCTTTCAGCCGCGATGCTGTTCAACGTGGGGTGTACCTCAACGACGAATTTATCCGAACAGCGTGAACTGACATTGAGCTCACCCGACGCGGTGTTGCCCGCTTTGCAGCAACTTCTACAGCCTACTCAGAACCGGGTTGAGCAAGGTGAAGTCTCTGTGTTGATCCGCACTCAGCAGGTCTCGCACAAAAACCTCGCGCAGTGGCAACAACAACTCAGTGATACGCTCTCTTTGCCAGTGGACGTGCGCTGGCAGCAAGTCGATCAAGCCAACGTGGAGGTGAAGATCGATGTTGCGCTTATCCCAGAAACTTGCCGTTTTGAGCCAAATATGGTGTTGAGTGACGCGCAGTGCCGCCACAAACGTCGTCTGCAAATGGCCATGGCCAATCAGCAGCATTACCGTCAAGGCGCGCCGCTGCTGATTACCGAAAGCAGCTTGGAAGTGGGGGCCGTTGAGCGTCTACGCCAAGGCAGTGTAAGAATCGCCGAAGACCCAGCGAAAATTACCGATGGCTCGGGAGGGGAAAGTGGAAATTAAACGTCAATCTATGATGGTTTTTGCCCAGAAAGGCGAGCAAGTGAGCGTGATCGAGTCGGTGGTGGATCGCATCGCACAACTTGATTGCCAAATCCACACGCAAAGCCTAAGCGCAGCGGTTAAGCAGTTAGCGCAGCGTCAATGTGGCGACATTTTACTTTTGCAGGTGCAACGTGATGAGTTGGAGCGCTTGTCTGAACTGGCCAAAGTGACGCCTCCGGGTTGCCAAGTGATTCTCTTCGGCGAGGAAATTTCCTTGTCGGAATATCGTTATCTGATGCAGATGGGCATTGCTGATTATCTTGCATTGCCATTGGATCCAACAGCGCTGCACAAGAGCTTGTTGCACCTTTTAGGAATGCATGCGCAGAAAGGCTTTCAACAAGGCCAAGTCTATTTGGTGAGTGGCACAAGCGGTGGTGTCGGCACTTCTACTATCGCGGCTAACTTGGCGCTTGATCTTGCGAAACATCGTTCGGTTGCGTTGGTCGATTTTAATCTGACCTTTACACAGCATCCGATTTTGTTGGGGGTGGACTATCAGCCGTCTCTGCATCGTTTGGTCACTGAAGTTGAGCGAGTTGACTCCGTGTTGATCAAACAATTTGGCCAAAACGTCGGCCATCAGTTGAGTCTGTTTTATGCAGAGGATCAAGAGGAGTTATCTGTGCAGCAGCGAATCAACGTTGTTAACAAGCTCAAGCAGCAGTTTGCCTACGTCATATTGGATGTGCCTCATTATCTGGTTGAAAAAGTCGAGGACCTGTTGGTCTCTGCCGACAACTTTCTGTTAGTGCACGACTTTTCGTTACAGGCGGGTCGTCGAGCCGATGGTATTTTGTCGAAACTCGAAGGGTATCTGCACCACGTGCATCTGGTGGGTAACCAGAGCCGCGCCAAATCGCATCGGCCTTGGAGTGAAAAGCAGTTGTTTGAAGCGTGGTCAATCACACAATTTAGTGAACTGCCATTCGATAGCAAAGCCTTACAAGCAGCGGAGCACAACGGCGAACCTTTGGTAAAACGCGGTGGAAAGCTCGCTAAAGCGATTGGAAAACTAAAAACGCGCCTAGCGGGGGTCGCCTAATGTTTGGTCAAAAAACTCAACGGGTGCATGCCTCACGAGGTAACCCCTTGGTGATGCCAGAAGCCGCGCAAGCGGCTTTTGAAAAGCTGATTGAACCCTCAGAAGCCGTAAAATTGAGCCGAGCCCAACTGCAGCAAGAGATCAAGAAAGCCGTCGGCCAAATGTCAGCCCAACAACTGCTGCCGTACAACCAATGTGAACTAGCGGTGCTGGTGGAACAGCTGTGTGATGACATGTTGGGCGTGGGGCCAATTCAGTGTTTAGTCGAAGACCCATCGGTGAGTGATATTTTGGTCAATGGCCCTGAGCAAATCTACATTGAACGTCACGGCAAACTGTTGAAAGCCGACATTCGTTTTCGCGACAAAAAACACTTGCTCAACGTTGCGCAGCGAATCGTCAATGCCGTTGGGCGTCGATTGGATGAATCGACCCCCTTGGTGGATGCACGTTTAGAAGATGGCAGCCGAGTCAACATCATTGCGCCGCCATTGGCACTCAATGGCGTGTGTATCTCAATTCGTAAGTTCCCTGAACGTCAGTACGATCTTTCCGGTTTGGTTGCTTTTGGTAGCATGAGCGCAGAGATGGCGGAATGCCTTGCGTTGGCCGCACGTTGCCGTTTTAACATCTTGGTTTCTGGTGGAACGGGCGCGGGTAAAACCACCTTGCTGAACGCCATGAGTACACCCATCAGTGATGACGAGCGCATCATTACCATCGAAGATGCGGCTGAGCTGTCACTCACTCAACCTCACTGGATTCAGCTTGAAACGCGAACCGCCAGTTCTGAGGGGACGGGTGCTGTGACGGTGCGCGATTTGGTCAAAAACGCCCTACGAATGCGACCCGATCGCATCATTTTGGGCGAAGTGCGTGGCGCCGAAGCCTTTGACATGCTGCAAGCGATGAATACCGGCCATGATGGTTCCTTATGTACCTTACACGCTAACTCACCAACAGATGCGATGCTGCGTTTGGAGAACATGTTGATGATGGGGGCAGAGCAGATCCCATCAGCGGTTTTGCGCCAGCAAATCAGTTCAGCGTTGGATTTGGTCGTGCAGCTTGAGCGTTCTCACGATGGCAAGCGCCGCGTCACCGCGATTTCCGCCGTTGGTGGTTTGGAAAACGGGCAGATCGCCATACATCCACTGTTTGAATATCGCCTGGATGAAGAAGGGCGCGGTGATTACCACCAAGGCGTTCTGCCGCATGATGTGGTTGAACGCGCGCGCCACTTCGCGTTGGACAAAGCGTGGACGACCTTATTTGCAAGTGTAGGGGGCTAAGAGAGCACCATGCTAGGGCTATTTTTTTTATTCATTTGGCTCGCGATGGGCGCATTGATCATGCGCTCACGTCGCGTTGAAGCGCAGCGGGAGAAACAGCGAAAACGCTACCTTAAACCGTTGGCGGTGACGGAGAAAAAACGACCGCAATGGCTGGCGTTTTACAGCCGTATCGAAACCTTGATCGGAACGGCGCGATTACAGAAGTACCGCTGGTACTTGGTGATGGCGAGCTCCGGACTATTTATCGCCTTACTCTCTCAAGGTATGGCAGCGTCGACAGCCTTACTGTTAGTCAGCGTCATGGCGGTATTGATGACGGTGTTGGCGCTTCGCCATTTTGAGCAGCTTGCCATCCGCGAGTTCAACGCGCAAATGCCCGATATCATCGACAGTATGGAGCGGGCGGTTAAAGTGGGAGCGCCTTTACATGACATCTTTTTTGCCCTCTCAGAGCAGTATCAAGGCAGTGCCAAGCGCTTGTTTCTCGCCATGCATGATCGCCTTAAGTTGGGTCACAGCGTTGAAAGAGTGATGCACTTCGCCGCGCTGCAGATGCCAAGTCAAGAGTTTCACTTTTTGACGACGCTGCTGAGTTTGCAAAGCGAGACCGGAGGTAAACTCTCTCACATGCTCAAGCAACTGGGGCAAACCTTGCGTGAGCGCAGCTTAATGGAGAGCCGTGTGCGAACCATTACCTCAGAATCACGTACCTCTGCCAAGGTGTTGGCGATCTTGCCCCCGGTGTTGATTGGCGTGCTGTATGGCTCTGCCAAAGAGCATTTTGATTACCTGCTGCGTGATGGTACTGGTCAATGGATCCTGCTTTATGTGGTGCTCAGTGTTACTAGCGGCTTGCTGCTGATTCGTCAACTGACCAAGTTCAAGGGGTAAAAGATGGAGCTTGCACAGTTCTTAACGCTGTTTAGCGTATGGATGATGTTGGTGATGGCGATGCTGATTTGGAAAAACAGCCGCCAGCGCAGGCGTCAAGAGGCGCGCCTTGCGTTGTACGTGAAACGAAAATCGCTCAATACCGAACGCTCACACATTGCGATGCACAACTGGATAACCCAATCCGAAAAAGCACGCTTAAGCCGCTTGCTCGCCAATGCTGGCTTTCATAAACCTCAAGCGCTCACTTGGCTTTTGTTGGCAAAAGTTGCATGTGGTCTCTTGGTCGCGTTGATGCTGCTGATTCGACAGGTGCTCAATGAGGAAGCGATATGGAGCCTGTGGTCACTCACTTTTGTGTTGGTCGGCTATGTATTCGGTGCCAATGGCCCAGAGTGGTGGTTGAATCTTAATGCAGACCGATACCGAAAGAAGCTCAAGCAATCTGCGCCAGATGCGATTGATTTACTGGTGCTTTGCGTCGAGTCGGGATTGTCTCTCAACCGCGCCTTTGAACGTGTTGCGCGTTATTTACACACCCAGCATGTGCAGATGTCAGAGCAGTTTCGAATCACCTCGGCTGAGTTAGACCTGCTCAATGATCGCACGCAAGCACTCAACAACTTGAGTTGGCGAACGGGCATTCCAGAGCTGCATACCTTGGCGACCACATTAACGATGGCGGAAAAGTATGGTTCGCCATTGGCCGACACGCTCAGGCAAATTAGCGAAGACGCGCGTCGACAAAGATCGCTGGATATTGAGGAAAAAGCCGGCAAGTTGCCTGGAAAGATCACCTTAATCCAGATGACTATGATCATGTTACCGATGTTGGTGATGGTGATTTCACCGATTCTTTCCCAGCTTCTGACCAGTTTGGCATAACCATCAGCTAGGGCAGCGGTGTTGTGCTGTCCATTTAGGAACCACCCATGAAATTTGCCTACCAACTCATTTTATCGACTTTTGGCCTTTTGCTTGTGGGGTGCGCTGCGCCATCCTCACAACCGAGTGCGGAATCTCTCAATAGTCTGGCGGATACCGCCTTTGAATACGCCCGTTACGATTCTGCCAAAAATAAGTACCAACAAGTGTTGGATATTTACCCCGAAGAAGCTCACGCGCGTTTGATGCTTGCTCGCATTGACCTACTAGAAGACAGGCCACACGCAGCGCAAGCTCAGTTGCAGCAATTGCTGTTAGAACAATCAGACAACGCCGCCGAAGCCGCGTTCATATTGGGTCGCCACTACCTCAACCAAGGCGATCTTCTACAAGCCAGTAACTATTTACAGCAAGGCTTAGGCTTTAATGAGCAACATGCGGGGCTACACAACTTGTTGGCAATAACGCAAGACGAGCAACAGTTCGCCGAGCAAGCGGAGAGGCATTTTCTGCGTGCAATCGAGCTGGAGCCTGACAGCAAAAGCTTTCGCGTTAACCTCTCATTTCACTACCTGCTTCAAGGGAAATTCACGCTCGCACAATCACAGTTGCAGCCTTTGATGAAGGGGAATCGCGTGCCAGATTTCGTCACGCAGCATTATGCCTTGGTGTTGTTGGCACAAGATGAGGAGCAACAAGCGTTTGAGTTACTCACTCACAGCATGTCTTCGCAACAAGCGGAGCAAGACATTGCGCTACTTAAGCAGCAGTTGAGCCGATTGCAATGAAAGGTCATAGAGGTCACAGAGGTCAAATAGGCAGCGTCAGTGTAGAAGCTGCCCTGATCATGCCGGTATTGCTCGCCTTAGTGGTACTGTTTTTTGAAATTGGACGGGTGCAATGGCATTTTTCTGCACTCGATCATGCGATTCAACAAGCAAGGCGCGCTACCCAATTGAAACAGGTCGCGGACCCGAATGCGTTAATTGAACATTTTTCACAACAGCTCCAGTTGCACAGTCCAGATTTGGCGCGCAACGCCAATATCGAATCCCAACGGTTTGCCTCTATAGCCCAATGGCTGGGTGTCACGGAGAGAGAAACGGCGCAACAGGGGCAGTTGCAGCACGGAGTTATCGTCATCACGGTTTCTCTTGAACTGCCTCCTTTGGCAATTCCTTTATTGACGGATCAAGAGATGGTATACCGCTACCGCAATCAGATTGCCATCATACCGGAGAAAGCATTTGAAACTGATTAAGAGTGCCCGCCGCCGAACGCAATCGGGCAGTGTTTCGATTGAAGCGTTGATGTTTATCCCTCTTCTGCTTCTGATGGCACTGGCTTTTATGGATCTCACCACGCTGATCCGCAGTAACGACAAGGTCCAAGAGCTCAGCCATACCTTAGTTCGAGCTGTCTCGATGCAAGATATTCAAGATGGAAACCAATTGCGCGAATGGATTCCCGCCTACTTGCAACAAGCGGAGCAATTGATGGCAAAGCCAGGGTCTGTGCTGGGGGTGAATGTTCAATTCCTCTCTGAGCAAAAACCGTTTGCAGTGGCAGAAGGGGCGTGCCAACCCCCTCAAGTTGAGTTTAAGTTGAGCGAGGTGGATCTTTGGGTAGTCAGTGTTTGTTATCAGCCAGCGCCAAAACAGCTTTTATCCCATTGGTGGGTGCTCTTTTCTGAGCAGCAAGCCCTCGTCAGCCACGCGATTTACAAAAGGAGATAAGATGCGCAAGCAAGCAGGCGGTATTTCCGTCTTTATGCTGGTGATGTTGGTGAGTATGTTGGTGTTTGCCGCTTGGGTAACCGATGTGATGCGTATTTACAGCGTGCACAACCAAGTGGCCAATGCAACTGATGCCGCGCTCGCCTCCGCGATTATTAGCGAAGTGCCTGAAGCAACGGCCGTCGAACTATTGAATGCGAACCTCAGTTCGGGCACCGCGAGCCTTTTTGCACAAGGAATTCGTGTTACACATCAGCGCGATGAACAAGAAGAAAACTTGCAAGTAGAGCTTGATTTCGTGCCCAACTCACTCAATGTGACTGCCTCCGAGATAGTGCCAATATCCGCTCATGCCAAAGCCGGTGTGAGCAGTAACAAGGCGGAAATTGTCTTTATGCTGGATGTTTCAAATTCCATGTCCGGCGAGCCGATGGCCAAAACCAAACAGGCATTGCTGGCCTTTGCCGATAAGCTCTATTCGCGAGGCAATCGCAATCAAAATTATGTGGTGAGCATAGTGCCTGCCTCAGGGAATGTGAACACCGGCCCAATGGAGGAGATCTATCTCGGCTCTTTTCGCCGCTACGATCACGCACAAGTCAAACGTGAAAACCGTTGGAGTGACATGTTTGACCGAGGCAGCGGCCGTGCGCCTGCGGTACCTGGGAGAAAACGCAATGCCATGTGTCGCGATTTGGAGTACGAAGGGAACAATTCGGGTACACTCGGTTTGCGTTATTTCCGTAATTTGGAGAAGCAGCCTCAGTTTGCCAGCAACAATTCCAAACGGATTATTCGCCCCATTCACAAACCAGTTGTCTCGTTTTTTGACGACGGTACACCGCTCGATCCGGCGGTCTATCCATCAACCAACCCGAGCAATAACTATCGTCCTTTTCACGAGGATAAGGCAATTTTTGATGACATCGAATGTCATGTGAACCCGATTGTGCCGTTTATTAGCGAGCGGAGACACTTTGAAAGCACGGTTCAGCGTTTAGTCCCAGGCATGAATACCAACAATGCTGAGGGAATGGTCTGGGCGATGCGCCTTTTGTCGCCATATTGGCAGGGCATTTGGGATGCTTCTCGCCCGCAGTTGCCACGGCATTACGGTGATGAAAACAGCAGTAAATACTTGGTGATGTTTTCCGATGGTAATCATTTGCTTGACCCTGCGTTTCGCGACAAAAAAATGAAACTGATTTGTACCCAACTCAAGCAACCGGGTCGCGACGTGAAAGTCATCACCATCAATTTTGGTGGCGCGGCAAGTCAGCGTTTGATGCAGTCGTGCGCCTCTGGCCCCGAGTTTTATCATGTGGCGAGTTTGTTTAGTGTTGAACGCGTGTTTGAGCAGATTGCCGATCAGGTGATCAGCAGTTCGTTGATAGAGTAACGCAAGGGTATGGTGCGATGAAAAAGCCCTCACATCATGTGAGGGCAGAACAAGCTGGCATTAAATGGGCAAGGTGCGTTCAATCCGTTGGTATGCCAGGCAGTGGAATCTATAGCGGCGTTGTCGCTTAAGCGGTTAGAGCAGCAAGGTGCTCACTTGCCGAAGCTAAGCCTTTAGAGGCAAAGTCGTCACCCATGTTGAGCGCTTCTGCGTAGACAAATTCAACCTCAGTAATACCGATAAAGCCTAAGACGGTGCGAAGATACGGTGTGACGTTATCGCTGGCGGCGTCTTTGTGGATCCCGCCGCGTGTGGTGATCACAATCGCTTTTTTACCTTCAATCAGCCCTTGCACGCCGACTTCGGTGTATTTGAACGTCACACCAGCGCGGGCAATCAGATCAATCCAGTTTTTCAGCTGTGTCGGTACCGTGAAGTTGTACATTGGGGCCGCGATAACCAGGGTATCTGCCGCTTTCACTTCTGCAATGAGTGTGTCTGAAAGCTCAACAATCGCTTGCTGCTCCGCGCTCAACTCGCCGCTGGCACGCAGTGCTGTCGCGACTTGGAAGTCCAAAACAGGCAGAGGTTGCTGCGCTAAGTCACGCACGGTAATTTCTTGTTGGTCGAGATTTTTGACCAATTCATCAACCAGTTTATTCGATTGAGAGTGGTCGCCAAGAATGCTTGATTTAAGAACGAGGAGACGAGACATAGGAGATTCCTTAAGCTTTGTTGCAAAGTATGTGGCCATTCTAGTCACTTTTTATTGAGTGAGAAGTCAAGGAACTTGGTAGTCTCATTCGAAAAATTAGAATAACGCTCATTGGTGGCTTTTCTTGAGGCTGTGGTACAATCCGCGCAGTTTTAAGTCATGAAAAGAATAGGAAATGCTTTGACGTCGTCACAGCCCAATACACAATCCAAGCCGCCGGAGCAAAAGGCTCAGGCGAATACCGCCGCGTCTTTACGCCAAGCGCTCAGCCAGTGCTTGATCAAAGATCGCTTCCGTCTCAGTAAGCGCATTTCGGGTGCCAGCAAAATCAAAAAAGAGTCAGCACGTCACGCCGTGTTTGATGAGATAGCACTAGATATCGCTAAATCGATGATGGAAGTGGAGCAGCGCTGTCGCCTGCAACCTAAAATTGACTACCCTGAAATCCTGCCTGTTAGCCAGAAAAAAGATGACATCGCCAAAGCGATCGCTGAGCATCAGGTGGTGATTGTGGCGGGGGAAACGGGTTCAGGGAAAACCACCCAGCTACCGAAAATTTGCGCCGAGTTGGGCCGAGGTAAATTTGGCCTGATTGGTCACACTCAGCCGCGCCGTTTGGCTGCTCGTTCGGTCGCCAGCCGTATTGCCGAAGAGATGGAGACCCAACTGGGCGATTTCGTCGGCTACAAAGTGCGTTTTAACGACCAAATCTCCGAACATACCCAGATCAAACTGATGACCGACGGTATTTTGCTGGCGGAAATCCAGCACGACCGTTTTCTCAATCAGTACGACACCATCATCATCGATGAAGCGCATGAACGCAGCCTCAATATCGATTTTATTCTCGGCTACCTCAAAGAGCTGTTGCCGCGTCGTCCAGATCTCAAAATCATCATCACTTCCGCGACGATTGATCCGGAGCGCTTTTCTAACCACTTTGGCGGCGCACCGATCATCGAAGTTTCTGGCCGAACCTATCCGGTTGACACTCGCTACCGCCCGCTCAGTGGCGAAGATGAAGACGACCGCGATCAGCTCGAAGGCATTTTTGAAGCCGTTGATGAGCTGTGCGACGAAGGGTTAGGCGACATCCTGATCTTCATGAACGGTGAGCGCGAGATCCGAGATACCGCCGATGCCTTGGCGAAACGTAAACTCAAAGACACCGAAATCATCCCGTTGTACGCGCGTTTGTCAGCAGGCGAGCAGAATAAAATCTTCCAGCCGCACGTTGGGCGTCGCATTGTGCTGGCGACTAACGTCGCGGAAACCTCGCTGACGGTACCGGGGATTAAATACGTGATTGATCCGGGTACAGCGCGCATCAGCCGTTACAGCTATCGCACCAAAGTGCAGCGTTTGCCGATTGAACCCATTTCGCAAGCCAGTGCCAACCAGCGTAAAGGCCGTTGTGGACGGGTGGAAGAGGGGATCTGTATTCGGCTTTACTCTGAGGAAGATTTTAACTCACGCCCAGAGTTCACCGATCCGGAAATTCTGCGCACCAACCTAGCTTCGGTTATTTTGCAAATGACGGCGCTCGGCCTTGGCGATATTGAAGCGTTCCCGTTTGTTGAAGCGCCGGATAAACGCAATATCCAAGACGGTGTGCGTCTTTTAGAAGAGCTGGGCGCGATTGACTCGCAAGCGAAAGATGCCAACAAACGTCTGACCGCGATAGGCAAGCAGTTGGCCCGTTTGCCGATTGACCCACGTTTAGCGCGCATGGTGCTGGAAGCGCCTAAGTATGGCTGTTTGAAAGATGTGATGATCATTGCCGCTGCGCTCTCCATCCAAGATCCGCGCGAGCGTCCATCGGACAAACAGCAATCGTCGGACGACAAACATCGCCGCTTCTTCGACGAAGAGTCTGATTTCCTTACTTTCGTCAATCTGTGGAACTACATTCAAAAGCAGCAAAAAGCGCTTTCGGGTAACCAGTTCCGCCGCCAGTGCAAAGAGGATTACCTCAACTACTTGCGGGTGCGCGAATGGCAAGACGTCTATTTCCAAATCCATCAGTCGATGCGGGAAATGGATTTCAAACTGAATGATGAACCGGGCTCATTTGATGCAGTTCACAGTGCCATCTTGGTCGGTCTGTTATCGCACATCGGCATGAAAGATCAGGAGAAGAACGAATATCAGGGCGCACGCAATGCCCGTTTCCATCTTTTCCCTGCCTCCGGTCTGTTTAAGAAGCAGCCGAAATGGGTGATGTCGGCCGAGCTGGTGGAAACCTCCAAACTGTGGGGACGCGTGGTGGCGAAGATCCAACCTGAATGGATTGAACCGCTTGCCAAACACCTGATAAAACGCAGTTACAGCGAGCCGCATTGGTCGAAAAAGCGTGCAGCGGTAATGGCCTATGAGAAAGTGATGCTGTACGGCATTCCTATCGTGCCAAAGCGTTTGGTCAACTACGGCAACATTGACGCCGCAGTGAGCCGTGAGATTTTCATTCGCAGCGCACTGGTGGAAGGAGAATGGGAAACCAAACACGCCTTCTTCAAGCAAAACCGCAAGTTGCTGCAAGAGGTGGAAGAGCTTGAGCATAAGTCGCGACGCCGTGACATCTTGGTCGATGATGAGGAGCTGTTCCAGTTCTACGATCAGCGCGTGGGGACGGACGTGGTTTCTGGTAAGCACTTTGACACTTGGTGGAAACAAGCAGCGAAGAAAGATCCTGAACTGCTGAACTTCGAAAAAGAGATGCTGTTCAAAGGCGACGCCAGCCATGTCACTGATTTGGACTATCCGAATTTCTGGCATCAAAACGGCCTGAAACTCAAACTCAGCTACCAATTTGAACCGGGTGATGACAGCGATGGCGTGACGGTGCATATTCCGCTGCCGATTCTCAACCAAGTGGATGCGGCCGGTTTTGACTGGCAAATTCCGGGCTTGCGCCATGAGTTGGTGGTGAGCCTAATTAAGTCGCTGCCAAAGACATTGCGCAAGAATTTTGTTCCCGCACCGAACTATGCGGATGCGTTTTTGTCGCGTGTGAGCGCGATGGAAATGCCGTTATTGGATGCCTTGGAGAAAGAGCTGCGCCGTATGACAGGCGTGGAAGTGCTGCGCGAGGACTGGAAACTTGAACAGGTGCCCGATCACTTGAAAGTCACTTTCCGCGCGGTGGACGAGAAAAATCGTAAACTGAAAGAGCACAAAGATCTGCACGAATTGAAAGAGAGTTTGAAAGAGAAAGTGCAGGAAACGCTCTCCAAAGTGGCCGATGATGACATCGAGCAGCAAGGTTTGCATACGTGGAGCTTTGGTGAGCTGCCACAGGTCTACCAGCAAAAACGCGGTGGTTATCAAGTCAAAGCCTACCCGGCGATTGTCGATAACAAAGACAGCGTGGAGATCAAGCTGTATGAAACCGAGCAAGAGCAGATTTCGGCCATGCGTGCGGGTCAGCGTCGTTTGATCTTGCTCAACGTGCCGTCGCCGATTAAGTATCTGCACACCAATTTGCCGAACAAGTCGAAGCTTGGCCTCTACTTCAACCCGTATGGCAAGGTGCTCGATCTGATTGACGACTGTATCGCCTGTGGGGTGGACAAGCTGATTGAAGAGCAGGGCGGTTTGGTCTGGGAACCCGAAAAGTTCGAGGCGCTCAAAGAGCATGTTCGTGTCGAGTTGGGTGACACTGTGGTTGAAATCGCCAAACAAGTGGAAACTATCCTCACTACCGCCTTTAATATAAATAAGAAGTTGAAAGGTAAGATTGATTTCACCATGGCGTTTGCACTGTCTGACATCAAGGCGCAAATTGAAGGTTTGATCTTCAAAGGCTTTGCCACGGAATGCGGCTGGAAGCGTTTGCCTGACATTCTGCGCTACATGCGTGCAATTGAGCGCCGCATGGAGAAGCTGCCTATCGATCCAAACAAAGATCGTCTGCATATGCTTAAGATCGAATCGGTGGTGAATGACTACAAAGAACTGCTGAATAAAATTCCGAAAGGGATGGCCGTGCCAGACAATGTGAAGGAGATTCGCTGGATGTTAGAAGAGCTGCGCGTGAGTTATTTTGCCCAGCAGCTTGGCACGCCGTATCCGGTTTCGGATAAACGGGTTAAAAACGCAATAGATGCTTGCTAATTCGGCACTTGGATGTAGGCATATTAATTGCAGAATGTATAATAGCGGGCATTGATACGTCTATCATGAGGCAAAAACCTGCCTCCTGACAGACTGACAAACAAACGAGAGAAGGTTAACGATGAAAAAGACTCTTTTAGCACTAGCGCTTGTTGGCGCGTCATCAACAGCGATGGCGGATTCATGGATTTACGGCGGTGCGACGGTCGGTCAGTCTGACTTTAAAGGCGAAAGCGGCACTTCCTACTCAATTCATGCGGGTACAGGCATTCTGCCAATCATTGGTATTGAAGCGGGTCTGACTCAACACGGTACTTTTGATATCGATTACTCAGGCACGAAGCGTGATACCAAGCTACGTTCTTACTATGCAGCACTCAAACCAAGTATTGATGTTGGCCCACTGCACGTTTGGGCAAAGGGCGGTTTACATCAGTGGGATAAAGAAGTCACTGGTCTGTCAGCACAAGACGACGATGGCGTAGACATCATGTACGGTGTTGGCGCGGAATACTTTATCTTTGGCCCATTGTCTGTTGGCGCAAGCTACATGAACTACACCACAGATAAAGACGATGTGGGTACCTTCTCATTGAACGCGACAATTCACCTCCTATAAGTGACTTGATTTATCATCGCAAATCTAATAAACCGCTAAGTTATTAGCGGTTTATTTTTATCCCCACTTTGTCAAAGCGCGCACCAAGGGTTGGTTTATCGGTCTGATACCATTCGCTTGGCATCGACTTTTCCAACCCAGCCTGTTTTAAGGCTTTAAGTTCCTCCTTGCGAATCACCACGTACTCTAGCCAAGTTGCCAGCAAACACTCTAGCTGTTCTAAGGTGATGTTTTCATTATTTTTCCAAAAACCTTTCAGTAAGCCAACCACACTTGCTTCTGGTACTAAAGGTTCAATCACGCCCTGTTTGCTGCGGGTTACTTTGCTCGAACGTGGCAGTTGGTCTCGCGCTAAGTTCCAGTCCGGTTTGCCGTGGCGACTCACCAATTGGTGACGATAGCAGTAGTAGGGAAACAGAAAGCGTTCAATCGCATGCCAGCGCTCTGCTTTGATTTCCAAGAGTATGTGTTGCAGCTCTAAATGTTCATCGTACATGGTGGTTAGGAGTATTGTTCGAGGCGATTTTATAGCGCTATAAAATATCAGAATCGGGATTTAGTTGATACTCGACGCGATGTACAGTTTGCCCGGTGAAGAAAACAGCTACGCCAGCATTTACAAGTATGAAAATCAGACTATTCGCCTTAATGGTGTGCTGTTTCACATCAAAGCCGATGGTAGTCAAGTTGCACTTGAGAGCGAAACTGGGGTAGTGTTTCTTTCCAATTAAGTGGGCGACTCCGACTTGTTGTCCCTGTTTCAAGGAGAGAAGAAACCATGTCTCAATATACCGCGACAGTTCATTGGCAGCGTCAAGCCCACGAGCCGTTTTCTGATAATCTGTATAGCCGCGGACATGAGTGGCGTTTTGATGGTGGCGTAGTGGTTCCCGCTTCAGCGTCGCCGCATGTGGTTCCTCTGCCTTTATCGGTAGAGCAAAACGTCGATCCTGAAGAGGCTTTTGTCGCCGCGCTGTCGAGCTGCCACATGTTGACTTTTCTGGGGATTGTGGCGAAAAAGCGTTACGTGGTGGAAGAGTATATCGATCACGCGGTTGGCCGCATGGAAGAAAATGAACAGGGCAGAATGTGGGTTTCGCAGGTGGTACTCAGGCCGAAAATTCGCTTCGCTGGTGAGTTGCAGCCGACACGTGAGCAGCTAGAAAAGTGGCATCATTTGGCTCATCAGCACTGCTTCATTGCCAACTCAGTAAAAACGCAGGTAAGTACGGAGTTTTAGCAAGTAATTGTAATGCAAGTGAAAATTGTCGTTTGACGAACAGTAAATTACATATGTGATACGATGTTTATAAAATTTGTTGAGCATTGAGTGGTCATCACAAAAATTAACAAATAATTTACATGTGCCGTCAATCCTTGAAAATCTATTCTACGGTTAATGAGCTCCTCAGAGGTCTGACTAGTTATAAGGAATAGAAAATTGAAAAGGAAACTACTCTTTGCTGCTCTCTGGATAGTGAGTGTCAGTAGCTTGGCCGGAACCAGCGCTGCCTCACTTGATCAAACAGGTTATACCCAAACTCGTTATCCCATCGTGCTTGTGCACGGCTTATTCGGCTTTGATAAGTTAGCTGGGGTGGACTATTTCTACGGCATTCCAGAATCGCTCACCAAAGACGGCGCTAAGGTGTACGTGGCGCAGGTCTCCGCGACCAACAGCAGTGAGGTGCGTGGCGAGCAGTTGCTCGCGCAAGTTGAAACCTTGCTCGCAGCCACTGGGGCGGAAAAAGTGAACCTGATTGGTCATAGCCATGGTGGGCCGACGGCACGTTATGTTGCTTCTGTTCGGCCTGATTTGGTGGCGTCGGTGACCAGCATTGGCGGTGTTCACAAAGGTTCAAAAGTGGCAGATTTAGTGCGTGGCCACGTTGCTGAAGGCTCTGTCACGGAAGCGCTGGCGGTGAAACTTGCCGAAGGGCTTAGCGGGCTGATTGGTTTGCTTTCTGGTGGCAGCTCGCTTGAGCAAGATCCACTTGCCTCGCTTGATGCCTTGACCACGCAAGGTTCGCTGCGCTTCAACCAGTTTTACCCCGAAGGCATTCCGAGGTCGGAATGCGGAGAAGGGGATCTTCTCGCCGCGAATGGCGTCTATTACTACTCTTGGACAGGCGCAAGCACGTTCACCAATGTGTTAGATCCGATTGATGCGCCGATGGCAATTCTTGGATTGGCATTTGCAGGTGAGGCGAATGATGGTCTTGTTGGCGCATGCAGCACCCATTTAGGCAAAGTGATCCGCGACGACTACAAAATGAATCATTTAGATGAAATCAATGGTCTGCTTGGAATTCATCATCTGTTTGAGACCGATCCGGTCACCTTGTACCGTCAGCACGCGAATCGTTTGAAACGGCAAGGTTTGTAAGGATAGCCAATGAAAAAGACCGTATTGAGCATAATTATTGTGGTCGCCTTGGGGAGCTTCATTGCGGTCTTTTATCCAACGGCAGAACAAACTGCGGTGCAAGACATTCGCACCGCTGCTCAAAAGGATACCGAACTCGATATCGCCTCTGGCCGGGCGCTAATGGATTACTCTCTTAGTGCTTTGGGTGAAAAACCGTTGCATCAGATCCAAAGTGAATTCACCGCGCTTGGCGAAGTGATTCAACCATTGCAAATTGACGAGCGTCTGTTTGCGACCTATTTGCAATATAAGCAAGCACTCGTTGAGTTAGAACCCAATTGGAGTACGCTCGATAGTTTTGCCTTTACCGAGTTACACCAATCTTTGTTGGCGCTACAGCAGCGCTTTTTTACCGACGAGCAAATAGCGCTGCTTTTTGCCGAAGAAAATCAGTTGAGAGCCCTCGCGATAGAGAAAATACGCCTGCAGAGCAGCGCACTCAATCAGCAAGAGCAGCAGGAGATGTGGCAAGCTCAATTGGCCGATTTACCAGAGTACATTCAGCAAAGTGATGTGAATCGCAGGTTGATTGGTGAACTTAGCCAAACTGAGCAAGAGGACAGGCAAACGGCCTACTTAAAGCGAGCTGAGTTGGTGGGAGACGCTGGGGCGCAGCGGTTGAGTCAACTCGACGCGCAGCGTCAGCAGTTTGCCAATGAGTTGCAGAGCTATCTGCTTGCCCGCAGCGATATTCTACAGTCAGACTTTCTTAGCACAGAACAAAAGCAGCAGCAGATTGAGGCGCTGCGAGCTAACCGCTTTGCTCAAAAGCAGTGGCGACGAGTCGAAGCGTTAGAGCGCATTCAAGATGCATCGCAATCTGTAAACTAAAAGAGCAGGGGACACCTGCTCTTTCTTGATCAAATCGCCAGCGGCATTTCGTTGGATGAATCAGGTTTACGAAACACCAAACGCAGCCCAAGCATGGCAAGAATGGACATGGCGAGCATCAAGCAGCCCAGCGGCAGTTGATCTTGTGCTGGAAACAGCGATGCGATGAGCGTTGCAATGCCCGCTCCTAGGTTTTGCATCCCGCCTAATATTGCGCCTCCCGTCCCTGCGTGATAAGGAAAAGGGGCCAGTGCGCCAGTGGTTGCCGCTGGGAATAAAATGCCCGCGCCAAGAAAGTAGATGGTCGCGCCGCCAACAAGCGTGAGTGCCGTCGTCTGACCAAACACGCCAGGGATCAAAACGATTGCCGCGCCAAGCAAAATCGCCACCAAACCCACATTGAGTGCACGTTTTTGCGAGCGGCGCTGAGCGATGTAGCTCGACAGGCCAGCACCGATCAGATAACCGGGAATGGGCAAGACAAACAAAATACTGACGGTCGTGGCTGGTAGATTCAGCACGCCGCCTAACAGCACGCCTGCCGCGGCTTCAAAGACCGCCACGCCAGCAAAGGTCGCGACTAAACAGAGCAAATAGCCTTGGAAACGTGGGTTGGAAAGCACATAGCGGTAACTGCGTGCAACGGACTCTACTTTGCGTTTCTCTTTTGGCAATGTCTCCATCATGCTGGTCATCATGGTGATGATGACCGCAATCGCAAACAGGGCAAGGAAGAGATAACTTGAGCGCCAACTAAAGGTTTCAGTCAAGTAGCCACCCAGCACCGGAGCCAACAAGGGGGAAAAGATCACGCACATGCTAATCAGGCTGTTGGCGCGGTGCAGCTCTGCTCCTTCAAAGCAATCGCGTGTTAAGGTGCGTGACATCGCTCCGCCACAGCCGATGCCCAAGCCTTGAATAAAGCTACCCGCCAAAAACCACTCATACTGCTTGGCAAATAGCGTCACAAGCGTGCCAAGGATATAGATCACCAAGCCGATGATGATGACCGGTTTACGGCCAATTCGATCAGACAGCGGCCCGTAGAAAAACTGCGATAAGCCATACGGGATAAGATAGCAGGCCATGACCGCCTGCAAAGCGGCTGGTGAAACGAGGAATTCGTCGGCCATGTAACCAATCGAAGGCACGTACATGGTTTGTGTCATTTGACCGACAGCCGTCAGTATAGCGATTAAAAAGGTAAGTTTGACTAATGGAAATGACGCGGACATCTGCGTATTTTCTCCGGAAAAAAGACAACAATATTCCCCGGCGCTTTAGTAAAAAAGTGCCAATAAATGACGTAAACACGGGAGGTTACGGCGCGAGATGTTAGTCTTTGCTAAGGGGGGAAGCAATAAGGAAATGTGATCTAAAGCAAGATTAATTTCTATCATTTGCATTAGAAAAATTAATGCAAAAGTAAAGGTAATAAAAAGGGAGCTTTCGCTCCCTTTTATCAATCATTCAACGAATTAGAACTTCTCTTCGAACTCTTTGTTCGCTGCCCATGCGTAGATAAGCTCTAGCGCGATGGTGGCTCCAGCTAATGCGGTCAGGTCGCTCTGATCGTATGGGGGAGAGACTTCCACAACGTCCATGCCGACGATGTTGACGTCTTTCAAACCACGGATGATCTTGAGGATCTTGTCGGAGTTGAGGCCGCCACAAACTGGCGTACCTGTGCCTGGCGCAAACGCCGGATCCAAACAGTCGATATCGAAGGTCACATACACAGGTTTATCAGCCACAATACGGCGAATGTCGGCCAGAATCTCTTCGACCGTCATGTCGTTGGCTTGCATCGCGTTGATGACGTTAAAGCCATGGCCGTCTTGTTTGTATTCAGTACGAATACCGACTTGTACTGAGTGCTTCGGTGAGATCAAACCTTCTTTCGGCGCATGGTAGAACATGGTGCCGTGGTCGTAGCTACTGCCGTTTGCATAGGTGTCGGTGTGCGCGTCGAAGTGGATCAGTGCCATCTCACCGTAGTGTTTTGCATAAGCACGCAGCACTGGCAGAGTGATGAAGTGATCACCACCCAGCGCCAGCATCGTTTTGCCGCTTTGCAAAATGGCCGAGGTCGCGGCTTCCATACGGTAGGTAAAGTCTTCTGCGTCACCACAGTCAAAGACTAAGTCACCGCCATCAATCACTTTCACTTTCTTGAACAGGTTAAAGTCCCAAGGAAACTTTTTGCCTTCCCAAGCTAGGTTAACGGAGGCGCGACGAATCGCATCAGGGCCCATACGCGCACCTGGGCGACCAGAGGTTGCCATATCCAGTGGGGCACCGAACACCACCAGATCCGCATCTGCGGCGACCGGATCTTTAACATACGGACGACGCACGAAACTCATTGAGTTCGAGTAAAGCGAATAATCAGTTTTAGTAAACAAATCATTCATTTAGAAATCCTCTAAATAAGTATAACCAGACAGACCTTGTTCCAGCTCTGCCAGGATTTGTTGTTGCTCTTTGGCCTCAACACGAAGTGAAACCAGAGATTGGTAGTTCTTACGGATCTGGTCCACATCAATATGCACATAACGCATCATGTCTTCGACGGTGTCACCTTCGTTGACAAAATCGATATTCATTTCGCCTTGGTCACCGACATTAACCACCACACTGTGGGTGTCACCAAACAGGTTATGCATGTCCCCGAGAATTTCTTGATAAGCCCCCACAAGGAAAAAGCCCATCAAATAAGGTTCGTCCGCGTTCCAAGCCGGAACGGGGAGGGTGCTTTCGATACCTTGACCATCCACGTACGCATCAATCGCACCGTCTGAATCGCAGGTGATATCCAGCATTACAGCGCGGCGGTCTGCAGTATTTTGCAGCCCAGACAGAGGCATCACCGGGAAAACCTGATCGATACCCCAAGAGTCAGGCAGCGACTGGAATAGCGAGAAGTTCACAAAGAACTTGTCTGCCAGACGCTCGGCCAATTCGTCCAAAATAGGGCGATGGAAACGGTTTTTGTTGCTCATCAAACGATTGAGCTCGTAATAGATACGCAGCGATGTTTGCTCTGCCCAAGCGCGGTGCTCAAGCGTCAACACGCCAGTGGCGAACTGAGAGTGCACCTCAGCCAAATCGCTCTGGGTGTCGTTATAAATCTCAATCAATGCACGTGCGTCGGTTCCGTTGTGCAGATTCAACCAACTGCGCCACATGTTGTTGAGCAGCATTGGGAAATCTTCGTCCGGCTCGGTCACAGTTTCTGGCTTGTAGGTCTCTGTACCGATGACGTTGGCGATCAGCACCGCGTGATGCGCTGTTAATGAACGACCGGATTCAGAGATGATCACCGGCATTGGCTGCTTGTAATCTTTACACACGTCACCAACCGTGTTGACGATGTTACGTGCGTACTCGACCAAGCCGTAGTTCATTGAGTTGGACGATTGACTACGCGTGCCGTCGTAGTCGATAGCCAAGCCACCGCCTACGTCAAAATATTTGATGTTTGCACCAAGAGTACGCAGTTCGCAGTAGAAACGAACGGACTCGTTGACCCCATTACGCACATCGCGAATATTGGCCATCTGTGAGCCAAGGTGAAAGTGAACCAGTTGCAGCGTATCGAGCTGGTTCTCTTTCTTCAAACGGGTGATCACATTCAGCACTTGTGAAGCAGAGAGTCCAAACTTCGACTTCTCACCGCCACTGGCTTGCCATTTGCCTGTACCTTGAGAAGCAAGGCGGATGCGAATGCCCAAACGTGGCGTCACACCAAGGCTCTCTGCTTCACGCAGTACCAAGTCCAACTCCGACATCTTCTCAAGCACGATGAACACTTTATGGCCCAGTTTTTCGCCAATCAGCGCTAAACGGATGTACTCACGGTCTTTATAGCCGTTGCAGACGATCACAGAGCTCGCTTGTTGCGCCATGGCGAGCACTGCGAGTAACTCTGGTTTACTGCCGGCTTCAAGGCCCAGCTGTTTTGTTTCAAGTTGTGCCTGGCTCGCCAGAATCTCATCCACCACTTCACGCTGTTGGTTTACTTTAATTGGGTAAACCAGCAGGTATTTATTGGGGTATTGATATTCCTCAATCGCCTGGTTAAACGCGTCACAGATCGAATGAACACGCTGATGCAGAATTTGTGGAAAGCGAACCAACACCGGCACATTGAGCTGACGCTCTTCCAGTGCTTTGACGATTTTGCTTAACTGAACCTGGTGAGCATTGTCACTACGAGGTGAAACGTACATTTCTCCATGATCGTCAATGCCGTAAAAGCCTTGGCTCCAGTAATGTACGTTGTAATCTGCGCGAACGCGGTCTAGTTTGGATGTTTGTTCCACATCTAATCTCACAGAATATATCCGCAGAACTGCAACGGATATTTAAGAACAAAACATGAGTGGGCTGAGCCTCTCATGGCCTGACACGCAACGCGTGTTGCGCGAATTAACGGACAATTTAACATTTGAGTCTAATGAATAAAATTAATTTTTACGACAATAGTTTCTTATTATGAACTCAACGAAAAACAAACGAATTTTCATTGAATAACAGTGAGTAAGCACTTGATATTCAGGGGGTAAAATGTTACTTGCACTTTGAGTGAAAACTCGTGTTCTTTGTCAGACTAATCGCCTTTTTTTCAGACGGTTACCCTCTTATTTTTGCATTAAACAAGTGACGGGAAAACGATCTAATTTGCGATAAATACTCACGTTGCTAATGCAAATAATGAATATATTCATTCATGCAAAAATCACAGACGAGCAGTGCCTAATTTTCCAGCAGCGCTTAATTGATTAAACATCATTCATCTGTCATCAAAGGGGCTGTCCTTTGGAAAAACCAATGTTCCTCGAGTCGCAATATCACGTGTGTTCGAGTGGTGCCGTCGATGATATTGCGACCTTGTTTCTTACTTTGTTTAAGCGGCCACCATCTGCTGGGCCAACTCTCGGCCGTTGCCGCGAATTTTATCAAGCTTATCAACAAAGGCGGCGGAAATGCAGAGCAGCCTAGAGTCGGGGTGGTTGGCGAGGAAAAGGGCTTTTTCACTGGGTTCTGTCATTTCATCCCAACGGTTGTTGATAGCACGCGCAAAGTGCAAAATGCTGGCGAGTTTTGGGGAGACGTCCGCTTCGCGTGGTTCTGGGAAATGCTCTATTGCATCCGCCATTTCTTCGGGAAAGTTCCAGCTACGTGCCAGCTTTGCACCCAAAGTGGGAGAAGAGACGTTCAACAATTCTTCCTGTACCGCTATTGGATCTTCGCCGTCGGCGACACGTTGATTGATCAACAGTGCTTCGCTCGGAGCGAGAGTATGGATCATGAGCTCACCGATGTTGTGTAAAACGCCAGTGGTAAAGGTTTCATTGACATCCATGCCCGCTTCTCCCGCCAATTTGGCGGAAATCACCGAGACTTCAAAAGTGTCAGTCCAGTATTTTTCCATATCCAGCGTCGTGATTTTAGGAAAGGCGCTGGAAAGCACAGAAGCAACGACTAAAGTTCTTACCGCTTCGGTGCCAACGCGGATGAGCGCATCGTTGATGGTAGCGACATTTTTACTTCCGCCAAAATGGGCGGAGTTGGCCATTCGCAATAAGCGGGCACTGAGCACTTGATCCATGGAAATTTTCTTCGTGAGTTGAACAAAATCGACTTCGTCACGATTGACCATTTCCAGTAGCTCTTGCAGCAGACTTTGAATGCGTGGTAGTTCGTTTAGTCTTGTAATTAACGCAGCCTGACTCATGATTTTTCTCCTCGTGGTGTGGGCAATTTTAATATAGGTCACACTTTGAGATTATGACAAAAGCCGATAGCATCGTGGCAAAGTAGGCTTGGCAGAAAATAGCCTGATGAGTAGCAAATATGGGCTTATCGAGCTTGGTCAAAATAAAGAAGGTGTCGCAGTGACAGTTACACTCAGATTGCTTAGTGAGAAAGACAGTAACGCTCTGCTCGCGTTTGAGCTAGAGAATCGTCAGTGGTTTGAACGATTTATCGCACCAAGGGAGGCTTCTATGCTCTCCTCTGACGGCATTCTAGAACATATCGAGTTTTGCTTAGAAGAGTATGAGGAGAAGCGCCTGCTGCCGATGGTGGTGGTTGATAGCCAAGGTGAGATCCTCGGGCGGATTAATTTCCACGATGTGAAGTTTAACCAAGGACAAGCGGCGCTGGGCTACCGATTCGCCGAACATGCGTGTGGTAAAGGGTTGGCGAGTGAAATGATAAAAGAGGGGATTGATACCGTTAGAGACATTGGATTTCGACGTCTTATTGCCGTTGCGGCGATAGATAATTTAACATCGCAACGAGTGCTGGAGAAGTGCGGTTTTTCTCAAGTTGCTTTAGTGCCAAACTATGTGCGATTGCATGGCCATTATGTGGATTGTTTTCGCTATCAATTGAACCTGCGTAAATTGAAAAATGCGGTTTAATGTGGCTATGACGGAAAATTATTCTTTCAAATCGATGCTATTCCTCTCTTTGCCTGATTACTTTTTTATCTTGGTAAAGCACTATCTCTGTTATTCTGCTAATCTTTTGATTATTAATAAATTGTTAAAGTTAGCTAACGTGAATAATTGACTGCCTCACATTTATTAAACAGAGTATTGTCGTTTTTGTGATATTGAATGCATAAATGGAAAAAGTGTATCTATATCAAATTATTTATTAAAAAATCACGGTAACGGTTGCGAAAGATTTTTTTCACGCTACAAATATAGTCCGGTTGTAAAATAAAAAGGAAAGAAGATATGCGAGGAACTACTCCCGAGTATCTGTTAGCCGCATTAAGGCAGATCATTAAAAGCAAAGGGCTAACGTATCGAGAGTTGTCTGACAGATTAGGAATTCCTCTTTCTACATTCAAACGCCATCTTTATAGCTCGAACATTACGCTTGATAAGTTGATTGAATACTGCCGAGAGATTGATTCTACCCTTGATGAGCTGCAGAAAATTGCAGTGCAGTTACAGACAAATGATGAAAACTACTTCAACCATACTCAGGATGAAGTGTTTTTTAACCATCCAGAGCTTTATGATTTTTATAGAGAAATCCGTCATCTGCGCGACAAAGACGGTTTTCGTTGGATGAAAGATAAGTATCAGTTAGATGACTCAACCACTTATTCCTACTTGCGCGCTCTGGAAATGTTGGGTTTGATTAAACTCACCGAAGACAACAAGTTCAGCTTAGTCGGGCCGATGTATTACCGTTTTGCCGATAATTCGAAGCTGAATAAGAAGTACACCGAAACGCTGAAAGAGCAGACAACCGCTTACAAAGACTGTGTACGGATAGGCTTTTCGCGTATGAATCTGACGGATAATCAGCTAACCGCGATTGGCAAGACGTTAGCGAAAGAGGTGCTGAAGTATCACAGTGAGAACATGGCGGATGGTAATTTTGAAGTGTCTGACTTTAAAAACGTACTGTTGATTGCCAGCCCACACGAGCCTTTGATGTTTTCCGATGGAATCGGCAAGCTGCCGAATGATTTCCTCAATCAAATCAAAGAGGCAATTGATAAAGCTGGGCAAAAGCCAAGTTTGGCACTGTGATTTGATATTTCATGTGTAAGAGCAAAAAAAGCGCCGTCATGCTGACATGACGGCGCTTTGCTTGTGCGGGGATAATCAGGCCGGCATCGGGCTTACCGGCCAGTGATTTAGTCCATCAAAGGCAACTGCTCAATGGCGCGGCGGTAACGACGGTACTCGCCTGTGCTCCATAGCCAGATGCTTTCTGCCGGAACGGCGTAGAACTTGGCATGCTCAGGTTTGTCTGCGATCTGTGCTGCGATTTCCGTTGCCTTAGTTGCTGAGAAGTTAAGTAGAGCCTCCAAGTACTCCGGATCGCTATCTTTATTCTCATTAATGCTTTGCCAAGCAAGCAGCAGGTCATCCTTGTTATGGCAGCCTTCAGCGGCACTTTTCTTCGCTGGGTAGTAGCATTTCTGGCTACTGTCGTAGGCGAATTTAGCCGGAGTGAAAGGGGTACCTCTAAACAGCGATTCAAAATAAACGGCTGATTTCAGGAGGTTCACTGCATCGGTATCACGCAGCAGGTACAAAGTGGCGTCTTTTTGCGTACGAATGCCTAGCTGAGTGAAACGCAAGTTTTGTTTTACGGTGTAAGGTGAACTCTCCAGAAGCTCACGTTGCTCGTCACGTCCGTCAATTAACATCGCTTTAAGTGCCATGTTTTTGGCCAAACCGTTACGACGCGTCACCATGTAGTTACGTGTTTTCCAGCTAAATTCATAACCACCATTTAGGTCAACAGACATACTTGGTTTTCTGATTGAAATGTCATCAATCAGGTGTTGAGCGCTGTCGGCTAATCCGTACTCATCTGCCTGTCCGAACGCCACCAAGTTGGTCAGCAATGCATTAAACAATGGTGTCACTGTGGTTGGTGACAACTGGAAATAACCCTTAAGTACATCGTAATACGGAAGCACTTCAATAGAGCTACGTAAATCTGGTAGGTAACGTGTCTTGGTTTGGACACTCTCACCATTCTCGTCAACAAATACCGGGCCGCGGAAGCTGGTCGCGCCGTAACCTATGTAGCCCAGGTACTCTTTCATTTTTACTGGTGTTCCTTTGGTGCCACTGCGAACGTCGGAAACATCCATCAGCGCCATATTGGATTTGTCACGCGAACTACGCCAATCATTCCTTTGCACCAGTGTCTGTGCTGCTAGCAATTTGTCTGGCCAGATCCCCATCAAATCGATTGCCGATGAGTAAATCTGGTTGGGGTTGTTGGCTCTCATATCCGAATATGGACGGCCATCACGGGTCTCTGATAATACCTTGATCGGTTGAGAACCACTTGCCAATTTAGCGACCAAGTCCTTGTCGAAACAAGATTCTGGTAGCGTGGTTTTATAGCTCATGTCTGGACCGTATTGCGCCCACAAATCATTTAATGAGGAAAATAGCTGTAACGGCTGAGCGCTGCCAGTGGTGACCTCAATTTCGCAAACATGATCGGGCTGTGCCATCACTTCAACAAAGAAATCTGCCGCTAATAAGGCTGCATCAAAGGTGTCACAAATCATTTGTGCACCTTGTGGCAGTCGACTGCGAGTTGACGCATTTTGACAGTTGTCGGTGTAGAAATTCGCTACGTTTTGCCCGTAACTCTCTTCTTCTTCGCCTTTTAGCTGGGCAAAGTAGTAGTCGATTTCACCAAGATCCTCAACCACTTCACGGATCTCATTGAACTGGTTAAGGCGAGCCACCGTGTAGCCGAACAATCTACTCTCATAAAAGCTATCTCGGCCATTACGTTTGTTGAGGTAGTCGTAACTGTCCCAGTAACGCTGAATGCGGAACTTGGTCAACTCAAGGATATTGGTGCCTTCATCAAAGCGGTTACAGGTGGTCGTGCTGCTGGTGTTTTCATCAGTACAGTAGTAGTAGTTTTTAACGCTTTGAGTCGGTTGGCTATTGTCTTGTTTTGCCAACTGCTCTTTGAGTACTTCCAAAGTACCGAGTGGGTAATCACGGTAGTTCTGACGCACTTTAGCGTCAATGGCGTCTAAGCTGGCGTATGCGACAGTCGGCTCACCTTGAGCATCAACGGTATTCACTTCGGCTTGGCGATTATATCCGAAACGCAGGGCAGCGATGTCGTACTTACCATAGGTTGGCAGTTCGTCAAAAATCGAAGCGCCGTAATCCATGATCGAACTGTAAGCGGGGACCTTATCATAGCCAAGTGCGGTGATTTCTTGCTCGCTGTAGAAGTTATTCTTGTCCATTGAGCCCATAAAGTTATGGCGCAAACCGAGATTGTGGCCAAGCTCGTGGACTAAGGTCGAGGTATAAATGTGCTGCGAAATCTGTTTGGTCACTTGCGCTTGCTGATCTGCGTTGAGATCTTCCCACGCTTTGAGCTTAGTATTGACCTTGTCGGCGTAATCTGGCTGTGAAGGATCCAAATGCGTGTTATCAAAGTAACCGCCGTTGATATAATCAATGCCCTTAATTAACCCTTTCGATTGAGTGCTCACCCAAAGGAACTGATCAGAATACATGTTCTGCTCAGCGTACGCTTGAAACTGCTTCGCATAGCTTAGGGCCTGCTTGTTAAAGCTGTGTTCCTGCTGCATATCTGGACGAAGCCAAGAGACGACTCCATTATCGAAACGAGGTTCGCTGGCCGCGACCATAGGAAGTGACGCTCTGATATTGGTGATGTTTTTCGCCATGACCAAGTTAGAAACGCGCTCGCCACCAAAGGTCATTATCGCTGGTTCAGAAGCGGCAGTATTGTCGTCGTTCGTCGTGGTTTGGTTATTATCAAGATCGTTTTCAGTCGGGCGTGCAATCTCTTGACGGTTGTAGTGCACCGTCAGGCGACGCCACATGTCTCGTGCGGAAGCACGGATAACGCCAGCGTACTGATTGACGTGCGCATGAACAATTTCACCGGTAAGCGGGTTGGTGGCTGAAGGGCCATAACCGAGCAAACCATTGTCGACCGGATCGGTGATGAGGTTAAACATGTTGATGCGCAAGTCACCAGGGTGCTTACCTGCTGGTGTCTCTTTATTGACAATGTTAATTGTCGGCACACCCGTTCCAGCAAGCACTTCGTTGACATGGTCGATAGTTTTAATAGTGGTTTCTAGGAACTCACGTCCCTCTGGCGTGAAGTAGCTGTCACTTAAGTAGTAATCGATCGACGCTTTTTTCGGGTTAAAACGATTGATCAGGCGGTATTTTTCACCTTCTAAGTCCGCTTCACCATTGGTTGAAAGCGGCGTTTTTTCTTGGTTAAAGAAGCCATAGCGCTGAGAGTCACGACCGGGGTAGTGCACGACTTCATAATCTTTGCTGGCTAACTTGTCGAGCTTGACCAAAGAGTAGAAAAAGCGTGTTTTGAAGGAGAGATCTTCTAGTTCAGAACCAAACTGGTACATATCGTCGGCATCGGCGGTGAAAGTCCGTTCGACTTCGACGTTAATCACGCCAGCATCGGCATCGTACTCCCAATGGACCAAGCGCGGATCGGCCGACTCAGTGACGTTGTCTGCGGTCCACCAAGCATCGACGGTATCGACGGCCAGCGACTTAATGCCAGTGTAATCTGGCGTGAAATGGGTGGTCTCTTCCCATTTTAAGCTCGCATCGGTGTTGAGCTCTTCTTTGTTGGTACATTCATCAAACTGATCTTCGGCACAGCGATACTGTTGAAATTCGCCAGGGATCTTCAACACCGGAGCAAGGTTGATACTGCTGTCGTAGCGGCTCGGTTTACCATCGACTAGGGTATCACGATCCACTTCTTCGGCGATGATGCCGTTCTTCTGGTCAAAACGTAAGGTGACCAGTTTTGGCGTGCCTTGGAAGAAGCCACGTTGTGTGGCCGCATAGCGCGGCGCGGCACCCGTTGATGGCATGTAGAGCCAAAGTGATTCTGTGTCTAAAGAGCTTTTGCTGATCTGCTCAGCCGCTCTCGGTTCGTATTCATATGCGCGTTCCTCTGCGCCACAGCCATACAATGCCACAGACACCATAGTGGCGAGTAATAACTTTCTATACATGTTGTGCACCAGATTAGTAGTTATAAGTGATTGATAGGTAGTAAGTTGGCTTGTCCAAGTCGAATAAGGTGTCGATTGGGTTTGGTCCTCGGTCGGCATCGAAATACCGTGCGCTGTTGGTTAGACCAACAGCCAGTGAGATGTTTTCAGTTACGTTGTAACCAAGCTCTTCTGAGTGACTGAACTCAGGAGAATATTCATTGCCGCGATAGGTCCAAGACGTCGAGCTGTCGATGGTCG
This sequence comes from Vibrio navarrensis, assembly GCF_015767675.1. Lineage (NCBI taxonomy): Bacteria > Pseudomonadati > Pseudomonadota > Gammaproteobacteria > Vibrionales > Vibrionaceae > Vibrio > Vibrio navarrensis. The sequence goes on from NZ_CP065217.1 coordinate 1,445,677, forward strand.
TAGAAAGCCACCAATCGCCAAATTCATACGTCAAACCAAAAGAGTTGCTGAGGCGATACTCTTCCAGTTGTGTTGTCCCCAAGGTGGTGTAGCGGTGGAAGTTCTTTCGAATACGCACCGAATCGGTCAGATTTAGGCCTTCGAGCAAAAACGCCATGTCGTAAGAGAGAGTGAGATCGGCGCGGATCGCGGTAGAAAGATCGCTTTTTTGCGCTGTCTCGGAAAGAGGAATCAAGACGCGCATGCCTGCGGAGAAGCTTAGATTCTCTGTAGGTTGGTATAGATCGGCGTATTTGGCCTTGATCCACGCGTTTTGCCAGTATTGGCCTTTTTCACCATCAAATTGGTGAATGCCAGCAATATCGGCACTCAGTGACCAGTTATCGTCGAATTGATAGCCAAGGGTTACACTGGCATCTATCGACCGTGAGGCAAGGTAGCTGGTATCACGATAGGCGTTTCGGCTGTAAGAGCTCGACGCAGAGAAACTCCAGGGCTGGTCGTTTTCCACGCTGGCTTGTTCGTCGGTGGGACTTTCTGCATGTGCTGTTAACGGCAAACAAGTCGCAAAGAGCGCACACAGTGCGTAATGACACTGTTTCACGAAACTTTCCTTGTAATTTGTGATTAATGTTGTGTTTTTTGCAATTGACGAATACTAAAGGAACTAAGTCAACAAGAGAACCTATTCATGTAAAGTATCAGTATTTAGTGCGACTGGTACAATCAGGTGGGTCTGATGACTTTTTGCTCAATAATTGGATTGTGTTGTGCGGAATTTATAATTTAACAGAATGGTCTTTTATATTTATAGAGTCAATATAATCGTTTTTAAATCTACAACTATGAAGCGTTAATCTCTTTTTAAACAAAAATACGCTGATTTTTGGGCTGTAAACAAGCGTCTCGCTCAGTGGTTCGATCTGTATGGATTTCCATCAGAACGTTTGGGTATAACAGAACGAAGTTCTATATTGATGAGTTCTAAAACTGGCTACTCATCACACTCTACTTATCTCATATTGATTAAGAAAATGAATCTTTGATGAAAGGCTTGCTTTGAGTGATTAATGCGCTATTATGACGAAGTGTCATTTATGACGGTTCGTCATCATTGTGCGTCATTTCTTTAGTAGAGAATCATGCTACAATTGCGGCGGGAGTAAATCGATACGGGTGAGTGAAAGATGTTTAACTTTGGCTGTAAAAAAAGCGATGAACGCAAAGAGTGTGCCTTTTCGGCAATGAAGACGAAAAAGCAACAAGCGATCGCCGATAGAGAAGTTGAATTGATCCTGCTAGCGAAAAGCATTGTGCAGAAGGAGGGTTTTGCCAACCTGACGATGGACAAGCTGACGGCGGCAAGCTCGTATTCGAAAGGGACAATCTACAACCATTTTTGCAGTAAAGAGGACGTAGTCCTGGCTTTATGCATCCATTCTTTAAAGAATGAAGCGATGTTTTTTAACCGCACGGCCGCTTTTGAAGGGACTACGCGGGAAAAAATGATTGCGATGCATGTGGGTTACCGAATTTACGCACGGTTGGAGCCCGTCTTATCTACCTGCGCGATCATGGCGAAAACGCCATGGGTACTGGAGAAAGCGTCTCCAAGCCGAGTCAGTGAGCTCAATGAGTTGGAAGAGCGGGTGATCGATGGCGCGGACGCGCTCGTCAGTCATGCGGTGGCCATCGGGGACTTAAAGTTCTCTCCCGCGATTGGTTCGGATGCGATTGTTTTTGCTAACTGGTCGATTGCGTTTGGTTCTAATGCGTTAACGCAGAATGCATCAAACAGCCGTTGTATCAATCGGTTGCAAGATCCGTTTACCGTGCTGCACAATGCGAACATGTTGCTAGACGGGCTGGGTTGGAAACCACTTTCTAGCGAATGGGACTACCGCAAAACCTGGAGAAGGGTGGAGCAGGAGCTATTCGCTGAAGAGTTGGCTTACTTAGAATCTGTCGGACGTTAGTGGCTGAAAACCAATCTGAGGATTGGTTTTTTCATCACGCTAGTTGACGAATCGTCAAAGAATGACACGAGATTGCACGGAGGTGAGTGAGTTTCCGTGTAATAACTAACACATAAGTCATTAACGCCAGCATTTGCTGGTTTTTAAAGACTTGTATTTGACGAAACGTCACAAACGGAGAGTGTGATGAAATACCCGACTTCTTCCCACAATGCGCCTTTTTCTTGGTCATCCATCCCAACCAAGTGGAGTTTTTGGACGCTACTGATCTCAATCGCTTTGATTGTGATTGCCACCCTTGGAGCCCGTAATCTCTACTTTCGTGGCGATTACGATATTTTCTTTGATGGTTCGAATGCGCAGTTGCAGGCGTATGATGAAATCCAAACCACCTTTGCCAAGAGTGATAGCATCGCGCTGGTGATTGCACCGCAAAATGGCAATATTTTTGATGCAGAAAACCTAACCCTGCTGCAAAAGCTTACCGAAGCGGCGTGGCAAGTTCCTTTTTCTAGCCGCGTCGATTCGCTGGCGAATTATCAGCATACCGAGGCGCTAGATGACGATCTCATCGTGGAGGATCTGCTGTATCGCGACTACGCATTCACGGCGGAGCGGATTGCCAAAGTCAAAGCCATCGCATTAAGTGAACCGGCGGTGGTGAACTCACTGGTATCGCAGCGTGGTGATGTGGCGGTTATTAACGTCACGGTGCAGTTGCCAGAAATTGACAAAACCGCCGAAGTACAGCAAGTGATTAACGCGGTCAATGACTTAGTTGCCAGCTATCAGGTGCAATATCCGCAAGTCAGTTTTTACAAAGCAGGCATTATTGCTTTAAACGATGCCTTCATGGTTGCAGCGCAAGAAGACAGTGCCACGCTCGTTCCGGCAATGTTGTTGGTGATTTTGCTGTTTCTTACCTTGATGTTACGCACCTTCTTGAGCGTTCTGGCCACGCTCGCGGTGATTATTGGGGCGATTCTCGCCACTATGGGGTTGTCGGGTTGGGCGGGAATGTTCTTACATACTGCCACGGTGAACGTGCCTACTTTGGTGATGACATTGGCGGTTGCCGACTGTGTCCATGTGATTGCCACCATGCGCCAATTCATGCTGTCTGGGATGTCACGAGCGCAAGCGGTTGAACGCAGTATCGCCATCAATTTTGTGCCGATTGTCATTACTTCTGTCACCACCGCGATTGGCTTTCTGATGATGAACATGTCGGATTCTCCCGTGCTGCGTGATTTCGGCAATCTCTCTGCACTCGGGGTGATGCTGGCTTGTCTGTTGTCAGTCACCTTGTTGCCAGCACTGCTGACACGGCTGCCTATCCACATCACGGCAAAAGCGCAAAGTGACAGCTCTGATTTTATGGACAAGCTGGGTGATTTTGTCGTCGCCAAACGCCGCATACTTTTACCTCTGTCGGTTGCGGTGATTGCCCTTGGCGGCGCTCTGATCCCATTCAATAAAGTCAATGATGAATCGGTGAAGTATTTTGGTGAGCGCAGTGAATTTCGCCAAGCGGCTGATTTTATGGAGGCGCGCATCAGTGGCATGACCAACATCAGCATCGCGATCAAAACCAATCAAGCGCAGGGGATTGCTGATCCGCAATTTCTGACTGCGCTGGGCGATTTCACCGCGTGGCTGCGAGCTCAGCCAGAAACCGACCATGTGGCCTCGTTGGCTGATGTCTATAAACGCCTCAACAAAAACATGCACAACGACGATGATGCCTACTACCGCTTGCCGCAAGACAGAGAGTTGGCCGCGCAATATCTGCTGCTGTATGAGATGTCTCTCCCATACGGCTTGGATCTCAACAACCAAATCAACGTGGATAAGTCCTCGCTGAAGCTGGTGCTGACCACCGCCAATCTCGGTAGTGTCGAGCTGGTTGATCTGGAGCAGCGTATTTACGCTTGGTTTGCTGAACATGCGCCGCAATACCAAGTGGTTGCATCGAGCCCGTCTTTGATGTTTGCCCACATTGGTGAAACCAACATGGCAAGTATGCTCTCAACGCTGCCGATCACACTGGTGCTGATTTCTGCCTTGATGATATTTGCTCTGCGCTCTTGGAAACTGGGCGTGATCAGCCTCGTCCCCAACATCGCGCCAGCCATTATCGGCTTTGGTCTCTGGGCGCTGCTTTCTGGTGAAATCAATCTGGGTTTGTCGGTGGTCGTGACGCTGACGCTCGGGATCGTGGTGGATGATGCGGTCCATTTCTTAGCCAAATATCAACGGGCGCGTAAGCAAGGTCAAAACGCTGAGCAAGCGGTGCGCTACGCCTTCCATACCGTTGGGCGCGCTCTGTGGATAACCACCGTTGTGCTGGTGGCCGGATTCTCGGTACTGGCGATGTCCAGCTTCCGCTTAAACGCGGATATGGGCCAGCTCAGTGCCTTGGTGATTTTCCTCGCTCTAGTCATCGATTTCGTCCTGCTGCCAACTTTGCTAATGCTGTTTGACAAAGCCGAGTATCCGGTTGAGGCGCCTGAGCAAAACGGCGTCACGGCAGAATTATCACAAACCCAAGCCTAATAAGGAGATTGCTATGAAACCCACAACTAAGATCACCACCGCTTTTATTCTCGCATCCAGCCTGATTTTCTCTTCATTGGCGCTGGCGAACAAAGGATTGGAGATTGCCACAGAGCGCAAAAGCCGCGACCTCGGCTGGCAAGACTCGGTCGCTACCATGGAAATGTTGCTGAAAAATGCGCAAGGTGAAAGCAGTTCAAGACTGATGCGTTTGCAATCTTTGGAAGTAGATGGCGACGGCGACAAAGGGCTGACGATTTTCGACGAGCCGCGCGATGTCAAAGGCACGGCATTTCTCAACCATTCGCACACCAGCGAAGCTGACGACCAGTGGCTCTATCTGCCGGCACTAAAACGCGTGAAGCGCATCTCATCGCGTAATAAATCGGGGCCATTTATGGGCAGCGAGTTTGCCTATGAAGATTTGAGTTCATTTGAGCTGGAAAAGTACCGCTTTAACTACCTACGAGACGAAGTGATTAATGGTCAGCCGAGTTTTGTGCTGGAACAAGTTCCGACCGATGAGAACTCAGGTTATACCAAACAGGTTATTTGGCTGGATCAACAGTTCTACCGTCCGCTCAAAGTGGAGTTTTATGACCGCAAAGATGCACTGCTCAAAACACTCACCTTTGATGATTACAAGCAATACCTCAACCAGTATTGGCGTGCGCACCAGATGACCATGATCAACCATCAAACAGGCAAAAGCACCGAACTCTTGACCACCGATTTGGCCTTTCGTACTGGCCTGAGTGCGGACGACTTTGAGCAGAATGTACTCAAACGGATTAAATAAAGAGGGAGTGACATGACGCGTTGGACAATCAATGGAGGCCAGATTTTGGCCTCCGGACTTGCGACGGTGATCGCCTTACCTTGTTTTGGCGTTGAGCTGGCTGGACAGGTTAGCGTGGAGCATCGGCAGTTTTTTCAATCGGGCTTGCAAGGGCAAAATTTAGGGCAGAGCGCGTTGGTGTTGCAGCCCGAATTTGACTGGCAACAAGCAGAAGGGAATGGTCGTTTTACCTTCACGCCTTTTTACCGCTTAGACAGCGAGGATGAAGAGCGCAGCCACGGCGATATTCGCGAAGCGCTGTACCTCAACTACTGGGGTGACTACGAACTCAGACTAGGGATTGGCAAAGTGTTTTGGGGCGTGACGGAATCGGCGCATCTGGTGGATGTGGTCAATCAAACCGATGCGGTGGAATCGGTCGATGGTGAAGACAAGCTAGGCCAGCCGATGCTGCATTTAACCAGTGTTAAAGAGTGGGGCACGCTTGATGCGATGCTGCTGCCCTATTTTCGCGAGCGCACCTTTTCAGGCGAAGATGGGAGGCTGAGAAGCGATCCTGTCGTCGATGGAGACGCTCGCTATGAATCGTCCCGAAAAGAGCACCATCTTGACTATGCGCTACGTTACACTCGCATGCTTGGCGATTGGGATCTTGGGCTGAGTTACTTTCATGGCACCAACCGCGACCCCTATTTCCAGTTTCAGCAAGGGAAACTTCATCCTTACTACGCGCAGATGAGCCAAGTTGGGCTGGATGTTCAAGGCATTGTCGGAGATTGGCTGTGGAAGCTAGAAAGCATTTATCGCGACAGCCTAGACAACCACACCGCCGTAGTGACGGGTTTTGAATACACTTGGGTTGGCGCGTTTGACAGCCAGATGGATGTCGGGTGGATTGCCGAATATCTTTACGACAGCCGTGGTAGCAAGGCGCAGAGTCTTGGTCAAAACGATCTGTTTGCTGGCATGCGCCTAGCGTTTAACGATGAGCAGGGAACGGAAGTGCTCGCGGGCGTCACGCAAGATCTCGACAATCACGATGTGTACAACGCCAAACTGGAAGCGAGCCGGCGCATCAACAATCAATGGAAATGGCGCTTGGACGCTTGGTTGTTTGCCAACGACACGCCAAGCGATCAACTCTACTTCGCGCGTCGGGATGATTTTGTTGAACTGGCGATGGACTATTATTTTTAGTTATCTGTTTTCGCTAGTGGTGCAAGTTTTGCGCTGAATAATTGAGGTGGATTATAAGTAACTGAGCACAGATAGTGGCTCAAATCCGATCTACCTCTTTTTTTCAACATTTGCCTAAAGCCCTTATTGGCTAAAGAGGATAAAATTCTCTTATAGTTTGAGCACCGATAGGCGACGTTCTGTGATCGCGGAGCTGCAGTAAGGATGGCATGTTGAATTCATTCAAGTGGGATAAAAACTTCGAAACGGGCCTTGATGAGGTGGACGAGCAGCATCAATTTCTGGTGGGATTTATCAATAAATATGGTGAGCTTCTATCGGAAAATAACATCTCGCTGCAAGGAATCCAGATGGCGCTGTTTGAGCTATCGCGTTATGCGGAGTTTCACTTCAAAGAAGAAGAAAACTTGATGCGTAAGGCGGGTATTTACCATCAGCATCTAGAACACCACATTCAGATCCATCGCGCTTTTATGAGCGATGTCATGACGATGCAAAGCTTCATTAGCGATCAAAATCGTGAATCGGCCGAACAACTCCTCAACTTCCTCATTCACTGGCTGGCGTACCATATTCTTGGCATCGATCAAAATATGGCAAGGCAAGTGCGCGCAATAGAATCGGGTCTTTCTCCCCAAGCGGCTTTTGAGCAGGAAGAGCGCAAAGCCGATGCGTCGACCAAACCGTTGATAGACGCACTCAGTGCGCTCTTTATGCAAGTGTCTGAGCGCAACCGTGAGCTGCTGATGCTCAATCAATCGCTTGAACAAAAAGTCGAAGAGCGTACCCGTCAGTTGGTGGAAGCCAACAAGCAACTTGAAGTGCTTTCGTTTACCGACTCACTGACCAAATTACCGAATCGGCGTTTTGCCATTCGCACCTTAAAAGAGCTGTGGGAAGAGAATCACACCGAAAGCGACATGATGGTGTGCATCATGGTGGATGCCGACTACTTTAAACAGGTAAACGACAGTTGCGGACATGACGCGGGCGATGCGGTGTTAAAAGAGCTAGCGCACAGCTTAAAACACAGCTTCCGCAGTGACGATATTGTGTGTCGTTTGGGGGGCGATGAGTTTCTGGTTATCTGCCCCAATACCGATTTGCAAGGCGGCCTGCATATTGCAGAACTGGTGCGCAAACAGGTGACTAATTTACTGATCCCAACGGGTATGGAGCCATGGCGCGGCAGTATCAGTGTCGGCGTGGCGCAGCGTACCAAAGAGATGCAAACCTACACCGATCTGATCAAAGCGGCCGATGACGCGGTGTACCTCGCCAAATCCCAAGGCAAAAACCGAGTCATGACCACTCAGGGCGAGCACTTTTCCGAGAAAAACGCGAGGGGGATGCCTCCCTCCCAATATCAAGTCCAATAACCGCATCTGTTTCATCTTCCTGTCGCAATTCAGGCGTCAAATTTGTTTGATAAAGCCTGAATTGTGCTGCTTTGACGCCTTTTTATTCAATAACCTCTTCTTTTAATAATTCAATTTGGCATTAGTGGCGGCTTTAGCTACTATGTACGACTATCAAAAAAGTACCAATTACTCCCTTATGGACACTACCAAAAGGTAGATGAGGAAACGATGCAACATCTAGAAGAGATCATTGCTAACGCGAATGCTGCGATCGATGCCGCGCAGTCGCTTGTCGCACTTGATGAAGTGCGAGTTCAGTATCTGGGCAAAAAAGGCGAGCTAACTGCTCAACTGCAAAGCCTAGGTAAATTGCCACCGGAAGAGCGTCGTGAAGCGGGTCAAGAGATCAACAAAGCGAAAGAGGCTGTTCAACACGCTTTAGCGGTGCGTAAAGATGCACTTCAACGAGCAGAGCTTGAGGCGAAACTGGCGTCGGAAACGATCGACGTGACGCTACCGGGTCGTCGTATCGAAAACGGCGGTTTGCACCCAGTGACGCGTACCGTTGAGCGTATTGAACAGTTTTTTGGTGAGCTTGGCTTTAACGTTGAGTCTGGTCCTGAAATTGAAGATGCATTCCACAACTTTGATGCACTGAACATTGCCGCAGACCACCCAGCGCGTACTGATCATGATACCTTCTTCTTTAACCCAGATCTGATGTTGCGTACACACACCTCTGGTGTGCAGATCCGTACCATGGAAAATGGCAAACCGCCGTTCCGTTTCATTGCGCCGGGCCGTGTTTACCGTAACGATTACGACCAAACGCACACGCCAATGTTCCACCAAGTGGAAGGTATGCTGGTTGACGAAAACGTCAACTTCGCGCAGTTGAAAGGCATTTTGCACGATTTCCTATGTAACTTCTTTGAAGAAGAAGTGGAAGTGCGTTTCCGTCCCTCTTACTTCCCATTCACTGAACCATCAGCAGAAGTTGATGTGATGGGCAAAAACGGTAAATGGTTAGAAGTGCTGGGTTGCGGCATGGTTCATCCGAACGTACTTCGCAGCGTAGGCATCGATCCTGAAAAATACTCTGGTTTCGCATTCGGCATGGGTGTTGAGCGCCTGACCATGTTGCGCTACGGCGTGAACGATCTGCGCGCCTTCTTCGAAAACGATCTTCGTTTCCTGAAACAGTTCAAGTAATCCAGAGGTTTAAGCACAATGAAATTCAGCGAATCATGGCTTCGTGAGTGGGTAAATCCTGCGATTACCACTGACGAACTTACTCATCAAATTACCATGGCTGGCCTAGAGGTCGACGATGTTCTGCCTGTGGCTGGCGAGTTTAACGGGGTTAAAGTTGGCCACGTTGTAGAATGTGGTCAGCATCCAGATGCCGACAAATTACGCGTGACCAAAGTTGATGTAGGCGAAGCAGAGCTTCTCGATATCGTCTGTGGCGCGGCCAACTGTCGCCAAGGGTTGAAAGTGGCCGTGGCAACCGTCGGTGCCACTTTGCCTGGCGATTTCAAAATCAAAAAAGCCAAACTGCGTGGTCAACCTTCACACGGCATGCTTTGCTCGTTTACCGAGCTAGGTATCGATGTGGAATCAAACGGCATCATGGAACTGGCACAAGATGCGCCAGTGGGGATGGATTTTCGTGATTTCCTCGCTCTGAACGATGTGACGGTGGACGTGGATCTAACGTCTAACCGTGCCGACTGTTTCAGCATCCGTGGTATGGCGCGTGAAGTGGGCGTACTTAACCGTGCTGATGTCACCGAGCCTTCTGTAGAAGCGGTGGCGGTTTCGATTGACGACAAAGTATCTATCGAAGTAAAAGCACCGGCGGCGTGTCCACGCTACCTTGGTCGTGTGGTGAAGAACGTTAACGTTCAAGCGCAAACGCCACTGTGGATGCAAGAAAAACTGCGTCGTTGTGGCATTCGCTCTATTGACCCTGTGGTGGATATCACTAACTACATCTTGCTTGAGCAAGGCCAACCGATGCATGCGTTTGATCTGGCGAAGATCGAAGGCGGCATTGTGGTGCGCATGGCAGCGCAGGGCGAGAAGCTGACTCTACTAGACGGCAGCGAAGCAGAACTCAATGCAGATACTCTTGTTGTGGCAGACCACAACAAAGCGCTGGCGATTGCGGGAATCTTTGGTGGTGAGCACTCTGGTGTTAACGCAGAAACCAAAGATGTATTGCTTGAGTGTGCCTTCTTTGCACCAGACCACATTCGTGGCCGCGCGCGCAGCTATGGCTTGCACACCGATTCTTCAATGCGCTTTGAACGCGGTGTCGATTACGCACTGCAAGTGAGCGCAATGGAGCGTGCGACCGCGCTGCTGGTGGAAATCTGTGGTGGTGAAGTAGCCCCTGTTGTGGAGGTAGAATCACAAGCTGATTTGCCTAAGCCAAACAAAGTGGCACTGCGCCGTACAAAACTGGATAACCTTCTGGGCCATCACATTGCCGACAGCGATGTGGTTGAAATCTTAGAGCGTCTTGGTATGGCAGTCGAAACCACGGCTGAAGGCTGGGTTGCGGTAGCGCCAACATGGCGTTTCGATATTGCAATCGAGCAAGATTTGGTGGAAGAAGTGGGCCGTATCTACGGTTACGACAACATTCCAAACCAAAACCCAACAGCTGCGCTGAAGATGCACGATCATCAAGAAGCCAAACTGCCACTAAAACGCGTGCGTGATTTGCTGGTTGATCGTGGTTACCACGAAGCGATCACTTACAGCTTCGTTGAACCAGAGCAACAAAAACTGGTTGTTCCGGGTGTCGAGGCTCTCATTCTGCCAAACCCAATTTCTGCAGAAATGTCAGCGATGCGCCTTGGCCTGATTCAAGGCTTGCTAAATACGGTGGTTCACAACCAAAAACGCCAACAGCCACGCGTTCGTCTGTTCGAATATGGCTTGCGTTTCATTCCATGTGAATCAGCGGAAAACGGTATGCGCCAAGAGCCGATGCTGGCGGGCGTGATTGCCGGTACTCGCAGCGAAGAGCATTGGAACATCGACACCAATACGGTGGATTTCTTTGACCTGAAAGGCGATGTGGAAGCGATTCTTGAACTCTCTGCCAACGACAAAGCGTACAGCTTCGTGGCAACCAAGCACCCAGCGCTTCACCCTGGTCAGTCGGCGGCTATCGTGCTCGATGGAAAAGAAATCGGTGTGATTGGTACGGTTCACCCAGAGCTTGAGCGCAAGTTTGGTCTAAACGGCCGTACGATTGTGTTTGAAATCGAATGGTCTGCGATCAATCGCAAAGTGATCCCAGAAGCGGTGGCGCTGTCTAAGTTCCCTGCCAACCGTCGTGATATCGCAGTAGTGGTTGATCAAACAGTCGCTTCTGGCGACATCGTTAATGCGTGTTTGGAAGCGGGCGGTGAGTTCCTGAAAGCGGCAAAACTGTTTGACGTTTATGTCGGTAAAGGCGTGGAAGAAGGCAAGAAGAGCCTCGCTATCGCCCTGACACTGCAGTCAAACGAACGCACGTTGGAAGATGCGGATATCGCAGGCGCGGTTGATGCTATCGTCGCGCACGTTGCTGAAAAATTCGGTGCGTCACTGCGCGATTAAGCGCAAAACCAATAAGTTGCTAGCAAGCAGAACTTAGCTTTGACAAACGGCCCACATGGGCCGTTTTTTTATCGACAGAACACCTTACCAATCCAGTTTGCCGCTTATAATGTCGTCTACATTTTTGAGTAGATTTATCGTTATTTTTTTAAATTATAACTTATACTTAACACTTCAAGATTCTGAATACGGTAGAGTCTGCCGCAATAAATTAGAGGCATGAATTATTTAAGATGGTTAAAATAATAATGAAGAAAATAATGATTAATAAAGGCCAAATAAAGCCGATTCAGTTTCTCTTTCTTACCGTTCTACCTTGTTTTCTTATTTTACAGGTTTCCCATTTTTATTTTGTTAGTTTGCACAAAGAGAAATCACAAGAGTATGCACAGAAAATAGCGTTAGAAATCGAATCTATTCTTAACTACGGAAAAGAAGCGAATCAAAAAACATTATCTATTGTTAGCAATGGAGAAAGTTGTGATGACGTTATTGTTGAACTGCGGAAAATAGTTGCCACGACACCTTTTGTTAGAACCACAAACTTAGCGCATCATAATAAAATATATTGCACTTCGCTGTGGGGAGAGCGTTCATTTATCGACACGCCGCAAGCGTATGTCTCTGGAGAGCTGCTATTAATGAAAGGGAGTAAAGTGGAATCACAGCATCCACTGGTTGTCGTGCGCACAACCCAGGATAATAAAGTGTCGTTGAGTGGTATTGATGGCTTGCATATTCGCCACGCGTTAAATCAATCTTCTGCTGAAGCACTCTCTATGTTCTTAAAAATCGGTGATGCTTGGCTGGATGAGCAGGGCCGAATGACACGGCAAGACCCCACAGAAGGACTGATTATTTTTCAACATACTCAGTCCAGTCAGTTTCCATTTGCCATTCAATCCGGTTTCTCTTATCCATCCACTTGGAATGCTTTTTGGCACGAGCGAAAATTTTATATCCTCTTGATTCTGTTTATGCAGGGCTCGTTTTCTCTGTGCTATTGGTGGCTTGCAAACCGTCCCAAAACATTAGATGCAGAGCTGCAACGTGCTATTCGACAGAATGAATTTATTCCTTATGCTCAGCCTATCGTAAATGCTGAAACCAAAGAAATAACGGGTATTGAGATCTTGATGCGCTGGCAGCATCCGATTCAGGGGCTCGTCAGGCCGGATCTTTTTATTCCTCAAGCGGAGGAATCTGGACTTATCATTCCGATGACACAGTTATTGTTTAAAGAAACGGCGCGACAGTTACGAGCATATAGAGATGTTTTGCCGAACGAATTTCATGTTGGGATCAATATTTCTCCCCAGCATTGTAAGAATGACGATCTTTTTACTGAATGTCAGGCGTTCTATAATCTCGTTGATTGCGATAGAGCCATATTGGTACTTGAATTAACCGAGCGAGAGGTGCTTGAGTTTTCTGATGCCACAGATGTTTTGTTCCGCAAAGTCAAGCAACTGGGCTGTAAAATTGCCATCGACGATTTTGGTACAGGGCACTCGAGTTTGATCAACCTGCAAAAAATCGACTTAGATTACTTAAAAATTGATCAGATATTTATCAAAAACATAGGCGCAGACCCGGTCGCTGAACACCTAGTTGAAAGCACGATTGAACTTGCCAAGCGTCTGTCTCTCAATCTTATTGCCGAAGGCGTTGAATGTGAGGAGCAAGTTGAGTATTTGCGACATCACGATGTGCACTATCTGCAAGGATTTCTATTCGCTAAGCCAGTGCCTTTGTCTGAGTTCTTACAGCAGCTTTAGTCGTGTCGGCGTCTCTGTGGAGCGATATGAGTACTACTACGCGACATGCTGAAATGAAATGCTCTGCGTCTTTTGTAAACTGGTCAGGGTGGCGATCACGTCATCCATCTCAAGTGGGAGGCCAAAGCGCTGCTTGAGGTTGAGCAGGAAGAAGATGTCTTCACACATCGCCTTTTCTGGTTCGTCGCTGATTTTGGCGACGGGCGAGCGGTTACACTCAGCCATTTTGACCACCATGGAAAGCGGTTGATAGCGTTCGCCTTGCGCATTTTGCCAATCGCCCATGTCATTGGCGAGGAATGTGCCAATGCCGAAGCTGATTTGCGCACGGCCAGCAAAGTACTCGCAGATATCCAGCGCGCGGGAAAAATCCAGGCCGTCAGTAAAAATCAACGTTTTGCTCAACGGGTCAATACCAAGCGATTGATAGTGGCTGATGATTTTGTCGCCCCAAGTGAATGGGCAGCCAGAGTCGTGCCTAACGCCGACATAAGCATTGGCTCTTTGTGCGTTGAAATCCTGCAAAAACGCATCGATGCCGATGGTGTCAGTAAGCGCAATCCCCAAATGGCCTGAAAATGCTGCGAGCCATCTATCTAATGCCACGCGTTGTGAGTCTTGTACATTGACGAGCGCTTGATGTGCCATAAACCACTCATGCGCCACTGTGCCAATAGGGGTGAGTGCAAATTCTTGGGCTAAATGGTAATTGCTTGTGCCAGTAAGCAGCTCCGGAACATGAGTGCGTAAGTAGTCCAATGTATCCCGTTGCACCTTGGCACTGAAACGTCGACGCGTGCCCATTTCAGAAAAACGGAAATTGTCGATGTGGCGCTGTTGCAGTTCATTTTTTAACTGGCTGATTTTATCAGAGAGCACTTGCTCAAACTGCGAGTAGGGGATGTTATGCCAGCGGCGACGGTTTCTCACTTCGGAGATAATGCTCATCACCAAGGTTTCGTACAAGATGGTTTCGTGCCATATCCCTTGGATAGCAACGCGCAGTTGGGATTGACCACTCTGGTTGGGCACTGTCTCAAGCAGAACCTGCTGTTGCGGCACAAAGCGGAAATGGCGCAGGTATTCGAGAAGCTCGCCTGTTAAGTAAGACGCTTGATTTTTCAAGTATGCGATTTGTTCGGCTGTAAAGGTGAGCAGTGCCAGCTTTTCAATTTCTTGGCGAACTTCTTCAATCAAATCAGAGAGATCATCATCGGAGCGCACGATCAGTTCATAACGTACCTGCGTGTCTGGGTAGAAGCGATACGCCGCTTGCATCATGTTGATTTTATACACATCGAGATCGAGAGCGCTCTGAATGATAGGCGATAGAAAAAGTGTTGTGCTCATGAAATCCTCTCCACCCAAACTAGGTTAAGAACATCTTGTTTGTAAGTATGGCTGAACTCTAATCAACTCATCTTGGTTTGTCAAACTTTGTTATTAACTACGATTTGCCTTATTGACAAGGCTTGTGCGACACTAAGCAAGCAATACTCAATAAGCATGACCGCTCTCTTAGGTTAGGCGTGAATTGAGTGTGCTCGCAGTTAATAACAAATCGTTACTTTCATATTGACCTCAAACAACACCATCAGTAAGGTATTGGCAGAACAATGCTTTGAGAGACGTCGAATGATAGTCACCATTGATATGATTTGTCTGAAATTGGGCGAAAACGGATTAGACGTGTTGCTGATTAAGCGCAACAATCCTGAACGGCCTCAATTTGGCATGTGGTCGATTCCGGGTGGATTTGTTTTTGAACACGATCTGAGCGCTCAGGGAGGACAGGCTGCGGATGCGGATTTTGATTCAGCGAGAAGGCGCATCTGCCGACAGAAAATTCACACTTATCCCCATTACATCAGTGAGCCGATGGTGGACGGAAACCCGAAACGAGATCCAGAAGGGTGGAGTGTGACGATCGCTCATTACGCGCTACTCAATAAAACCAATGTGGAACAGATAGATAATTGCGGGTTGTGCGACAAACAGCTGGGTTGGTTTGCGCTTGAGCGTATTTTAAACGGTGAAGTGGCGCTGGCCTTTGACCATGCCGATTTAATCAAACTGGCATGGACAAAACTCAGAGCGGCGATTGAATACACCTCGGTGTTGCTGTTTACTTTGGAAAAAGAGTTTCTCGTCTCTGACATCATTTCCGCATATGCCCAGTTTGGTGTGGAAGTCAATCGCATGACCATTAAACGGCGTCTTATCGATACTGGGGTCATTGAAAGTGCCAACAAGATAGCCGCCAGTAATAAAGGCAAAGGTGGCAAACCTGCTCAAGTTTATAGTTTGGCTGATAAACACGTCACTTATTTTCAGACGTGTTTACGTTAGACCAACGAGGATAATTACCATGATTCGTATTAACAGAGAAACGACAGCCGCACTAGATGTGGACCCGCAGAAGGGGTTTAGCGAGTTGTGTCCGTTGGAGCTGCCCGTCACTGGTGCGCTAGAAATCGTTGATGAACTGACACGCAACCATCAAAAAACCAAGCTGAAGCTAGTCTCGCGTGATATGCACCCTCCGGGCGCAGCGTGGGAAGCAAAAACCCCCGCCAATATGCTCGATCCAGTGGGGTTGCCGGAAGTAGACATCAAATGGAATCCGCATTGTGTGGTTGGCACGCCGGGTGTCGAGTTGCTTCCAGGGCTCCCATCGGTACGTGAATACGACTTTCAAATCAATAAAGGCATCGATCCTGATGCGCATCCTTATGGCGCGTTTTATCACGATCAGGCAGAAAAATTATCCACGGGTGGCATTGAGTTTTTGCGTGCCAATCAAATTGACACGGTGATCGTTGGCGGTTTAGCGCTCGATTTCTGCGTGAAAAAATCGATTGAGCAACTTATCGCGGCGGGTTTTCGCGTCGTGTTGAACTTGGCAGCCACTAAAGCCGTCTTTGCTGAATCGGCACCAGAGGTGATTGAGCAGTTGTGTGCCTTGGGTGTGATTTGTGTTCAAGATGCAGAGCAAATTGACTTGCTGTGAAGCCAGTGATTTTGACATAAATCACTGGGAGTTCGTGTGATGATGTGCATTAGGTTGCTAACACAAGCCACTGATTAAGTAAGAAGTTTTCTCTTGATGAACAAAAAATAATCCATTGATATCGAAAATATCAAATAGATTTATTTGCTGATAAATTTCATTTTTTTGGTGAAAATATCTTTATGAGTGAATGCTTTATTAGTTTTTTTGTTGCAATCCTTCAAAAACCAACCGAAAACTGTGGGATTTATCGTAGCACGGCGAGATTTAGATCAAATAAAAAGTTGGCGTAAATCAGAAGCTTGGCATACACTTTCCGATGTAAGCCCGATATGTTGTTGATTGGTAGGGCAAATTGGTTTGGCGCTACCTACGGTGTAGCAAGGTTTAACATAGCTTTGAGGAAAGTTTTTATGGCGCTCACAAAAGCCGATTTGGCAGAGAACCTGTTTGAGAAACTTGGATTCAGTAAACGGGACGCCAAGGAAACGGTTGAGGTGTTTTTTGAAGAGATTCGTAAAGCACTGGAAAACGGCGAGCAGGTGAAACTATCAGGTTTTGGTAATTTTGACTTACGTGATAAGAATGAAAGACCTGGCCGCAACCCGAAAACAGGCGAAGACATTCCAATCACAGCCAGACGTGTTGTCACGTTCCGTCCGGGGCAAAAATTGAAAGCCAGGGTTGAGAATATAAAACCTTGATCGATTTCCCAAGACAAAGACCACGCAATGCGTGGTCTTTGTCTTTGTGCGCCGAGCATGGCGTTGATCTAGGAGGTGAAAGTCCTCTACGGGCTCAGTCGAGCGAGAACCGTTAGCCTATGCAAGGGTGTTCACCGTGAGGTGAAACCTGAAGGAAGCAAACGGCAAAACTTGGTTGTGACGAACAGAAACCTGATAGTAGGCCTGTACAACTTGGGTAACCTAGCAATAGATAGAATAGCCCAATGCCTCGACGGGAAGTGTGTATAGGTAAATCAGGCATGACCAAGGGAAAGAGCAACGTCTTACCTCGGGAGAGCTCATTGCCTGTCTCAGATGAGACCAACACAGCAGTGATGTTGTGTGATGGGCAATGAGAAGTCAGCAGAAGGCATAGTACTTTGAGGAAGTACAACTCAAAGGAAGGCCAGAACTGAATATATCAAGAAGCAGTCACTATTTACTCAATGATGTGGAGTCATAGCAAGATGGAAAACATCTCTACGTCCCAATAGGCAATACCGCAAGTAAAGCTCATGGTCACGAAGAATGACAAGCATGATCGGCGTAGAAAGGAGGACGAGTCTTGGTGACCCCCACTCCGCTGATGGAACAAATCAGCTCCTCAGCGAATTTGAACCATGCCCTTCGACGCGTGAAGAAGAACAAGGGGTGCGCAGGTGTCGACAGACTCGACATCACAGCGACCATCTCTAAACTTCGACAAGCTTCAAATGGGCAAGCGCTCCGCCAGAGTCTTCTGGACGGAAGCTACCAACCTCAACCAGTTCTGGGTGTAGAAATCCCCAAGCCGAATGGTGGCGTCAGGCAATTAGGTATCCCTACGGTACTGGATAGGATAGTCCAACAGGCGATCACATCAGTACTGTCAGAGCTCTATGAGCCGACGTTCTCCAACAGCAGCTACGGGTTCAGGCCGAACCGCAGTGCGCATCATGCGCTTGCGGCAGCAAGCCGCTATATCAGAGAAGGGCGGGGTTATGTAGTGGATATCGATCTAGCCAAATACTTCGACACGGTGAACCATGATAGGCTGATGCACAGATTATCTAAGGACATTAGTGATAAACGAGTATTAAAGCTCATCAGGTCCTATCTACAGGCAGGCTTAATGCGAGATGGGTTAGTAGAGCGAAGACAACGAGGAACACCACAGGGTGGGCCATTATCTCCGTTACTTTCCAATATTGTATTAGATGAACTGGACAAAGAGTTAGAGCGAAGAGGGCATAAGTTCTGTCGATATGCAGATGACTGCCAAATCTACGTTCTTAGTGAGGAAGCCGCCCATCGAGTCAAAGAGTCGATAACGGAGTTCTTGGAGCAGAAGCTAAAGCTCACGGTAAATCGTGAGAAAAGTGCAGCAACAAGAGTGACGGAGCGAGCTTACCTAAGCCATAGCTTCAAGATAGACGGAACCCTCCAGATATCAAAATCGGCACAAGCTCAAATGAAGAAGCGAGTGCGGAAAATAACGAAGCGAAATCGAGGTCGAGAGTTGTCGGTAATCCTCACCGAGTTAACCCAATACCTACGAGGTTGGCAGCACTACTTCAAGCTCGCCATAGGTCAAAGTGCGATGCAGCGCTTAGACGAATGGATACGGCGTCGGTTGAGATGCTACCGCCTGAAACAGCGCAAACGCAGATACAGCATAGCGACATGGTTACAACGACAAGGTGTAACAGAGCGAAATGCGTGGAAGCTGGCGATGTCAGATAAAGGGTGGTGGCGCTTAGCACTCTCGCCCCAGTTGAATCACGCAATGCCAATCAAATGGTTCGAGGAGAGGGGGCTTTACTCATTGAGAGATGGGTATGAGTCACTAAAAGTGTATTCGGAACCGCCGTATGCGACCCACGCTTGTACGGTGGTGTGAGAGGACGGAGGCCGTGAGGCCTCCTCCTACTCGATTCAAGCTGGCCATTTGATCTAGTGTTTTACGCAGCTTCTAGATGTGTAGTCAAATACGGTTGCCAAGCCTCTTGGTAAAGGTTCTTCGATTGATTCCTCAGTTGTTTGATTGCGGCCATCTCCATTTCATTTAAGTCGCGCTGAGCTGCGCAAGCTTGACGTTCCATGGTTTGGATCTGCTCATACAGATCGTGCTCTGGACCACTTTTTACATCCGCAATCGCTTTTAAGTGCAATTGCACTTCAGCCACTAGGTTGGTTTTGGGCAAACGCACCAACAGGTTCAAATCACGGTAGCCTGACTCGGCTGGCGTTTTGAAGCGGTTTTTCACTTTAACAATGCGAGTTTCTCGCGATAAAGCCTCGTATACACTCACTAGGCTAGCTACGTCATTGGCCACAATCGTTGCGCGAGCCAAGTCAGTGATTCGACTCGCATCACCGTGCAACTCTAACGCGACTTTCTCTTTAGCTCGTTGCGCCGATTTTACCCCTGCAAAATAGGGATGAGTATCGGTTAGCAGGGCCGTGCTTTTGACAATGGTTTCCAACTCAAGCTGGGCTTGGTGCGCTTTACTGTAAAGAATGTCGAAGTCGCTGTAGGGCTGAGTGGGCTGCGTATCAGTCGATTGAATGCCGTATAAACCACTCAGGCTGTGGCGGAAAAGCTTGGAAGAGACCTGACCTTGGCTATTTGCCCGCGGCTCTTCTTGATTCGAGGGGTCGTTTGGAATAGCCGCAAATGCGGGAGCACGGCTCAGTAACAAAAGCATCAGTGCGGTAGTACGAAGAAGTAAGCTCATTCATTCTCCTTAACTTGTTTGTCCTAGTAAACGGTGCAGGTAAAGGCTAAAACACAAATCAAGCTATCTAATTAATTGGGGTGTGATGACAAAAAACAAGACCTGCGAGTTAATACCTTGTTTAACTGTGTTCCGCATCACGTTGTTATGGTTACCGTCTTCGACGTCGTCTTTTCCGTTTAGTTGCTAATTTAACGTCGTTCGATTAACACAAGGTGAATGGGCTTAACATTTTTCTGTTTTCAGCGCTTCTTTTTGGTTAGGCTAGGGCGAAAGTCACTTTGAAAGAAAGATAGCCATGAGAGATCCAGAATTTTGGCACAGCAAATGGGCCGCCAATCATATCGGTTTCCACCTCGAAGACGTTAATCCTCTGCTGGTGCGCTTCTGGCAGGAAACAAAGCCTAAGCGCAGTGAACAGGTACTTGTGCCACTGTGTGGTAAATCGGAAGACTTAGCTTGGCTGGCGACAAAACATGACCACGTCGAAGGGGCAGAGCTCAGCCAAATTGCGGTTCGGGCGTTTTTTGCAGAGCACTTTTACACCCCGACGGTGACCACACTGTCAGGCCAACATGAGCTGTATCAGTTTGATGAACTCGCCATTTATGCTGGTGATTTCTTCACGGCGCCGCTTTCCAAAGCAGACATTGTCTATGATCGCGCAGCCTTGATTGCGCTGCCCCAAGAGATGCGGCTTGAATACGTGCAGCGAGTGCGTTCGCTATTAAACCCGGGTGGGCGGATTTTGTTGATCACCTTGGATTATCCGCAAGAAGAGATGTCAGGACCGCCTTTTAGCGTCGCGCAAAGCGAAGTAGAGCGCCTTTTCGCGGGTATGAAGGTGACACATCTGTTTGAAGACATTGCCGATGAACGTCATCCTAAAATTGCGCAAAAAGGGTTAAGTCGGTTTGCTGAGCATGTTTACTTGATTGAATCTATTGCCTAATTGAATTGAAAGTAAAAGGGTTGGCGAAATGCCAACCCTTTTCAGTCATGAGAATGGTATCGCTTGAAACGGTCCCAGTTTAGTAAATCACTTTTACTTTTTTCGCGCTGTCTATCGCGCCTTGAATCGCTTTTTCTAAACCTTGGCGACGAGTGAGGACAACCCCAAGGCGACGACGCCCGTCGATATCCGGCTTGGCAAACAAACGCAGTTGTGTTTGCGGCGCTTCGAGTGCATCGGCAATCCCATCGAAACGGATGTTGGCTGATTTGCCGTTGCCAAGTACCACCGCTGAAGCGGAAGGACCGTACTGGACGATTTTGCCAATCGGCATTCCAGTAAAGGCGCGTACGTGCAATGCAAATTCCGACATTTCCTGAGAAATCATAGTTACCATGCCAGTATCGTGAGGGCGAGGTGACACTTCGTTGAAGATCACTTTATCGCCTTTAACAAACAGCTCAACGCCAAAAATGCCGTAGCCACCCAAGGCGTTGACGACTTCTTCAGCAGTGTACTCTGCGGCTTTAAGCGCGTTTTCTGACATGGCTTGTGGCTGCCAAGATTCGCGGTAGTCGCCATCTTCTTGGCGATGCCCAATTGGCGCGCAGAAGTGCACGCCATCAGCCGCTCTTACGGTCAATAAAGTGATTTCATAATCAAAATCGATAAACCCTTCGACAATCACACGACCTGCGCCAGTGCGGCCGCCCTCTTGTGCGTATTGCCAAGCTTTCTCGATATCTTGGGCAGATGTGATCACGCTCTGTCCTTTGCCAGAAGAGCTCATCACGGGCTTAACCACGCACGGGATATTGACCGCTTCAACCGCAGCGACAAACTCTTCGTAGTTATCAGCAAAACGATAAGGCGAGGTGACTAGCCCTAATTCTTCAGCCGCTAAACGGCGAATGCCTTCGCGGTTCATGGTGAGTTTGGCGGCTTTGGCAGAAGGAACCACGTTTAAGCCTTGTTCTTCTAGCTCTACCAGTTTATCGGTGGCAATAGCTTCAATTTCTGGTACGACGAAGGCGGGCTTTTCCGCTTTAATGATTTTTTCCAGTTCGTCGCCATCGAGCATATTAAGCACATAGCTGCGATGGGCCACTTGCATGGCGGGAGCGTCTGCATAGCGGTCGCAGGCGATCACTTCCAGACCCAAGCGTTGACACTCAATCGCCACTTCTTTACCGAGCTCGCCTGAACCCAGCAGTAGTACACGAGTTGCTCCTTCGCGGGTAGCTGTACCGAACATAGTTTGTTTTTCCTTAGAGAGTGAGAGCAATAAGATAATCAGCGAGGGATGATACCCAAATTCACAAGCAAAGCAAACGTTTGCCAGTGGGGAAAAAAGAAAGCCCTGCGTAAAACAGGGCAAACGGAAATGCGTTAGATATTGAGGTAAGTGACCGGAATATCAGGGTTGATCACTTCAAGGGTAGATTGGGTGCACGCAAGGTGGCTGATTTTGCCTTTATGGCTCTCGACCAAAGCAGCAGATTGGATGTTTTCAAAGCGTTCACCGTCGAGCAGCAGTTGCATCAAGGCCACTTGCAGCGGTGGGAGGCTAGGATTGAAAGCGGCGTTTTCCGCATAAGCACCCAGATAGGTTTTGCCGCTACGCACTTGCAGAGCGACACCGCTCAAGTTGTGTGTGTAGGGCGCGTGGCTTCGATTCATCGCCGAGATGGCAGCTTTGAGCAGCTCGTCACTCTCGTCAGTGGAAAAACCGTGATCGACTTTCGTCATCAGGCCGGACTCAATGCCAAGGTCAGCTGGGCCAAAAGAATCGGGCAGATAATCGTGCAGTACTTTCTCGTCGCGCTGAGGTAGCTGAATTTTCAGCACTTTCGCTGTAGAGAGCTCATTCATAAACTGGCGGCAGTGTCCGCAAGGGCTGAAGTTAATGGTGATGTCAGCAATGCCTTCTTCGCCTTTCATCCACGCATGGCTGATCGCCGCTTGTTCGGCGTGGACGGTTTGGCCCAGTTGTACGCCATTAAATTCCATGTTCGCGCCAAAATAGAGCTTTCCGGATAGACCGCGAACAATCGCGCCAACATAGAACTCTGAGATGGGGGCGTAAGAATAAGCCGCCGCGAAAGGCAACAGCGCGACACGCAGTTCGTTGTCTGCCAGTCCTGTTTTTTCCAATAGTTCATCGAACTGCTGTTTGGAAAGGGTCGCGTCAAAATGGTCGTCTGAAACGATAGGTGCAAGGTATTGAGAAATTGATGCCGGTGCGCTTGCTAGCGCTTGTTCAATACGACTCTTCATGATGAATCCTTGTTATTGCATGGAAGGATATTCTATGCGAACGACAAAAACCTACAGTGATTTATCTCACATTTAAAAATGCAACGAATTTGCACGTTGCATAATTAGAGTGAGCTCACACATGTATTCGATTGCATCGAAAATAACTGTTAACGAGGTCGCAGTTTTTTCCAAGGCGATTTTTATCTTTCAAAGTCTACAGTTAACACCAATATTGCCATTTTAGCGAGTGATTGACGGTTTAAGATCAACGCGTACAGGCCCGAGATTGGGCCTGACCATTAGTGATATGCCCAAAGGGCGAAAGCGAAGAAGCTGGGTGCGAGAATAGAGGTGATCACGCCGCACAGGACCAGAGCAAGTGAAGAAAATGCGGCATCGCCAGGCTGCTTCTCCGCACAAGTGGCGGTGCCGAGTGCATGCGATACCGTGCCCATGGTTAAACCACGTGCGATCGGGTGTTTTATGCCAATAAAGTTGTAAATAGGATAGGCGAGAATCGCGCCAAATAAGCCAACCAGCAGCACGAGGATGGCAGCAACCGCCGCTTCGCCGCCCAACTGACTGGAAATTTCCATCGCTATCGGTGTGGTGACTGATTTCCCCAGTAAACTGGCGATAAGCGTGATGTCGGCGTGAAACAGCACAGCAATAGCGGTCGCGGTCATCATCGACATCACACTGCCGATCAGGCAAGCGAAAGTGATGATGCGCCAATTGGCTTTGATTTGCGGCAACTGCTCGTAAAGCGGATAAGCCAGCGCCACCACAGCGGGTTGCAGCATGTCACTGATCCACTGGTTGTCGGCGTAATAGCGTTCAAACGGGATTTTCAGATAAGTGAGCAGCGGGATCAAAATGCCGATGCTGATCAGCAAAGGGTTCGCCAACGGCTTGTTGATTTTTATCGCCAGCCAGCGGGCAAAGAAAAACACCAGGAGAGTAACCAGTAACCACATATTAGCTCTCCTTACGCAAAATGCGATCAAGTAGCCAAGAGAGGCTGACCAAGACGATCAAGGTGCCACCAATCGCACTGGCTAAAATGGGCAGCGCGTTGGCGAGTAACAGATCTAAATGCTCAATTAAACCCACGCTGATTGGCACGAAAAGTAAAATCATGTAGCGGATCAACAGACTTGCGCCCGGCTTGACCCACTCGACTTTGACCAGCCCACTCGCCATGGCGAGAAACAGCACCAGCATGCCAATCACGCTGGCAGGAATGGAGGTTTCTAGCCAGTGGGAAATCGCCATGCCGATGCTGAGCGAAAGAAAAATAAGGCCAAATGACAACATCAGGCCAAGTAGGGTTTTCAAAGAGAATTTCATCTTGAGTAGAAACACACTGCTAAGTCAACGCCGTATGGCGCTCGATAATTATGAGATCAAGCTCTCAGTATAGCGGTAAACCGATTTCAATATCGCTATTTTCTTTTCATCGCTTTCGTGCTCATGCACCAAGTTTTCCAAATTGAGCATGTACTCTTCAATACGACTTTCGAAGTACTCTCGGCAATGGTTGGCCCAGCGACGTTGTTCGCTCTCATCCAATGTCCACGGATAGTTACGCGCACGATAACGAAACAGCAGCGGATCAATACGCTTGTCGTTAAAGGTGATGTCGAGCGCAGCGAGGTTGTTTGGCTCGGTTTGACGAATTATCTCCATCGCGGCGCGATCGGCTGGTGAGAAGAAACCGTCGTACAATTTACTGTCGACATCGTCACTATCGGCAAACTCGCGTTCAATGGAAAAAAGTTGCACCAACTTTTCACGCACTTCTGGGTGTTGACGGATCTGTGCTAAGTTGGCCAAACACTGCTCGCGGTCGATGCCAATGCTCGCCGCATTTTCTGCCGTCAGCGTTTTTGCAGGGGCCAAAATGGGGCATTTATTGAGATGTACCAATTTCACTGGCACTGGCAGCAGCTCGTCAAGATCTTCTCGCTTGGTATAGAGCCGCTCGTGTAACTGCTCGGCGCTTAGCTCAAACAGTGGCTGTGGATCTTTCGCCAAATCGATCACGATCACTGCGTTGTTATTGGTCGGATGCCAAGCCAAAGGTACCACCCAACTGGTGTACTGGCATTCACGGCCAAGCATGCCGGATACGTGCATCAAGGGGGTCATATTGACGATATCAATCAGCGCATTCAGCTTGCGTTTGTGGCGCATGTTGAAAAAGTAATCAAACAGTTTCGGCTGGGCCGCTTTGAGCTTTTTGGCCATTTCGATGGTGGCAATGACATCGGCCATCGCGTCGTGCGCGTTGCTGTGTTCGATGCCATTGGCGACGGACAGATGCTCCAGTTTGAAGCTGGTAAAGCCCTCATCATTTTCCGGCCAAGTAATGCCCTCTGGGCGAAGGGCGTGGCAAGCGCGCATCACATCCAGCAAATCCCAGCGCGAGTTGCCGTTTTGCCAGCTCCACGCGTAAGGATCGATGAAATTGCGATAACAGGTATAGCGAGTGACTTCGTCGTCAAAACGAATGCTGTTGTAGCCAAGGCTGGTGGTGTTGGGTTTTGACAGCTCTGCATGGATTTTGCTAATAAATTCGGGCTCAGACAGCCCCTCTTGCATCGCTTTTTGCGGAGTAATGCCGGTAATCAAGGCCGCTTCTGGCGCAGGAAGATAGTCGCTTGGCAATCGGCAGTAGATAACCAGCGGCTCGCCAATCACATTGAAATTTTCGTCGGTGCGTACCCCCGCAAACTGGGAAGGGCGGTCTTTAGCGGGGCTTATTCCCCAAGTTTCATAATCAAAAAAGAAGAATGTAGGCTGTTCGTTGTTTTTCATTAAATTTCTATGTTGTTCGTAAATAGTCAAATTAAGCCTTTAATACCAATCGATTAGCGTTCATTCTTGTGCTATCTTTTCTTAAAAATTAATGTGATTTTTTGGTTTTTACATTTGCACTTGTGTCTAAATGTGTGTCCATTTTTGACAAGTGCTGCGTCCAAAATTTTTAAGGTAAAGAAATGAGCATCACAGACAAGCAACTCAAGGCGATTGAGAAGCTAAGTACTTACGATGGCCCGCCAGAGTTAAACGATGGTGAAGGGCTGATCGCTAAAATCTCGCCTAAAGCAAAAATTACATTTCAATATCGTTGCCGATACAACGGCCAGAACAAGCGTCTGCGTATCGGGAAATATCCTCAGGTGAGTTTAAAGCAAGCGCGGCAGATTCACAAACGCATGTTGGAGCTGAAAGAAGAGGGCAGAAACCCTGAAATCGCACTAACTGGCGAAACGGATTTTGTCACGCTTAAGCAGTGTCTCGACTATTGGTTTGAGAATAAAGTCTCAACACTTAAAGAGGGCACCTACGTTCTTTACGATTCGGTTGCCAAGAACTATTTTTACCCCGCCTTTCATGATGTCGATGTTGAGCGAATCACAGCCAGAGAATGGATGCTGTGGTTTGACGAGATCGCACGCAAAAATCCCAAAACCGCAAACTCCGCATTTTCTAAGATGCGCGCCTGTCTAAATTTCTGTAAATCAAAATTCCTTATCGACAGTACCCACTTTGAAAAAATACGTCAGCAAGACGTTGGCGAGTCAGCCACCGATGGCGACCGCGTTCTTACACTACCAGAGTTAGCGAAAATCTGGATCACGCTAGAGCGCAGCAAAGCGGGAACATCTACCAAGAACCTGCATTTGATGACAATGTTATGGGGTAACAGGATCTCAGAGCTGCGTTTAGCACGCAGACAGCACTTTGATATGCTCAATGATATTTGGACTGTCCCACCTGAGCTAAGCAAAATGGGCAATACGATCCGCAGGCCTATTCCGAAACACATTAAACCGATGCTCGAGCGTTTAATGAATATCTACGATGACTATCTATTCCCCGGAGCATCGTTGAATAAGCCGATCACCATTTCCGCGGCTAACCGATTTATCCGACGTCAGCGCCAACTGCTTACCTTGCCGCATTGGCGAACGCATGATTTTAGACGCAGTATTTCGACTATTTGTTCAGCGCTTGGCACCGCTCCGCATGTCACAGAGAAAATGCTAGGGCATGATTTGGGTGGAGTGCTTGCCATTTATAACAAGCACGATTGGATTAATGAGCAGAAAGAGGCGTATGAGGCGTTTGCAGAGGCGCTGTTCGCGCAAGTGAAGAAGGAACTGGAAAATGAGCAGGCGAGCCGTTAGCTCGCCTTTTTAAATCCGCCTTGATGTTCTACCCATTCCATCACGGCGCTACGCAGCCAACGGAGCGGAGCCTTGCTGATGGGCTCAGGGAAGCCACGTTCTTTTCGCCATTGGATGATGGTTGTACGGCCTTTCTGAAAGAAATCGAGCACTTCTTGATGGCACATGATGCTATTGGAGGATTCAGGGTATTTACACACATCGTAAACGGCCTGTTCTTTTTTGCTGGCGAAATCATTAAGGAAGCTTGGCGCTTGGTAAGTAAATGTATAGTTATTTGCTAAGTTCATTGCACTGTTCTCGTTTGTTGGGTTAAGCCGCTGGTCAGGCGGCTTGGTTTTATCAAAGTTTATTGTATTGAATAGGAGCCTCAATCATTTGGAGAGCATCGCGCCAGCAATCATCAACACTTATGTGTGGAGTGATCCAATTTGGTGTTTCCCAATCAGGAATATAACCATCGTCACCCATGGTAAAAGCATCTATATAAGTTCTTACATCTCGGAACTTGTTATATTTGATCGGCATTTCCACACCGAAATCCTTGCATAAACTTGCAAGTTTAGGAGGATCGAAATCTGTACCACGACAATATAGTTGCGTGCCTTTTATGAAATCGAAGAATTCCTCTAGGGCTTGTTTTACTGGTGTGGCACTAGCAAAAAACGCTTCATCAATCACGTTCTGAGGTTGCTTTAACCAAAATTGCTCAATGCAACTAGCTTCAATAATCCGACCTTTGAGTATCTGCTCCGGAATATTAAGAGTGCGGTGAAAGCTGTAATTTTTTAGTTCCGCAGAATCATGGAAAGCATTGAATCGATCGAACTTAACAGCAGACAGTGTAAGGATTATGCACTTGTTGTCGGTTCCTGTTGTCTCAGTGTCAAAAACTGATGTGTTAACTTTTGTCATGTAATTTGTCTCGCTTTTCGTAATCAGCCGCTGGTTAGGCGGCCTAGTTGGTTAATATGGTTCTACATCTTGCGGCTGCATCGTGCCTTTGTTGCATTCCCTGCACGTTTCGCCAATCTTTGATGCTTCGAACCAGTTCCCGCATTCAGAGTTGTCGCACTGGCAGTAGTACTCAGACTTATTTTTTAAACGCTCGGCTGTAACCGAAACCTTTCCGAAGTAAACCGCCCTGAAAAACCAACCGGATTCAATCCATACCCAATAGCCAAACTGATTTTCATAAAAGCTAAAACAGACCGTTTTGGGTAAGCATCCATTTATTCTGAACATTTCAATGTCGGAAATCATCTGCTTGGCTTTCTTATTGCTGATTCGCTTGGTCATCACAACCCCCTTACCAATTGATCGCGCAAATTCGGTGGCGTTCCTTTAATCGTTAGCGTGTCGGTTTCGACATCATAGAAAACGCGTTCGGAGAGTAGGGCGCGGTCAAATTGAATATTGATGCCACCGCCAGCGCCTTTGTAGGCAACAAGCTTGCTGATCATCTTCTTGTCTACGGGGAACTGTGGTGCAAGTTCGTAGCCGTTCTCAATCACGTAGTTTTCGAATGATTGGCCGTTGTTGGTTGGTATTTCTCCGGAAAGCTCGGCAATGTCTACCTCTTCACCGAGCTTGGCGACATCAAAGCAGTGAGTTTTCACTTGCTTGCGAATCAATAACGCTTCATCTTGCTCGGTGGTTTGGTCGTTGATGAAATCATTGACGGCTTGCATCAAGATGGTGTTTTGCATTTTGATGTCGATGCCGTTTTGGATGCCGAGGAAGTCAAAGAAGAAGTCCCCCACGCGGCGACCAGCGCGGCCTTTGATGTAGCTGACATAGCGCTTTGAATCTGGGTTGGTTTGATACTCAGTGATATTGACCACTGCAGCGATCGTGATGCCAGAAATATCAAGGAAGGTCAAACGGCTTAAATTGCGCCCGAAGCTGATTTTCATTCCTTCAGTAAATGGAATGATAGCCACCAACAGGAGGTCATTGGCAAAGTGCCAATAACGGGCGAACACCACTAGGCCTGTATCAGCAAATGGGTACTTGCTCAGTTCAGAGATTAAATGGGTGTTTTCTAGGAAGGCGAACTCATTGAAGTCAGCACCATCAAGCATGAGATCAATCATTTTCTTGAAATTGCTATCGGCATCGAAGAAGCCAAACCCCTTTGCGGGTTTGCTTGAGAATGCGCGGTGTGCTTGCTCTACTAGGCGTTCGAATTCAGCAAAGCCTATTTGTGGGCCAAGGTTGTCGATGCTGTGCATAGGGATTAATTCGCCCATGTCATTCTCGATGATTTCGTTGATGTATGCGTTTGTTACTTGGAAGCTCATTGCACGTTTCCTTTTGGTTGTGGTTAATAGCCGCTGGTCAGGCGGCTTGACTATCTTGAACTAATTCAGTTTTTAGCTGCTCAACAAATGGCAACCAAACATAATTCCAAAAATCCTGACATCTTGGATCTATCTTTTTTGCATCTGGTAGATACTCGTAATCACTAAAAACTTTCCCAAAAAGATGATGGTCAATCAGCTCTCTAAAGTACAAATCACCAGAGTCATGGTCGGCGTTCAGCATATCAACCCACGCTTCACGAGCTTCCTCTTTGGTTAAACCTTCATACTCTCGGCGAGCTTCAATGATTCTCTGTTTTACTTGGATCGGATACAGCTCTGGTGCTTTGATGTAGAGCTTATAATCCGTCAGTTTTTTCATGCAGTAGTTAAAGTCGATTTTTGCTAGAAACTCTTTTGGGTTACATCCGCAGTGCGTCCAATTGTGAGCAAAAACGCCATAGTCGGAATTTATGGTGATACTGACTGACTCTTCACCACAAATTAAGAATAAATCTCCCCATCCCTCAAAGGTATTATGGCGAACTTGGTAAAGCTCTGCTGATGCTTTGATTACTCTGTCCATGGCATACCCCTCTCAATTTTCTCACCTACTACCAACTGCTTTGATAAATACTGATCGACAACTTGAACCGCATTGCTGTAAGCCTTTAGCTTACTGGCGTTATCCGCTTGAGCCTGATATGGGTTCTCATCAACAAAACGGACGACAGGCATCCCTATTTGATAGCGCTCCATGCTTAAACTCCTTCCGGCAGATACAGGCGCACTCGGTTTAATGTGTGCCAACACTTTGCCTCACCATTAAACAATCCGCCCTGAGAAAGCTTTGCGCAGCCCTGCGGAAGCTGTTCACCGCATTTGCTGCAGGTTCCTAGCTGCGCTTGAATCTTGGGCATATCTTTGTGAGCCCGAAGAATGCATGCCTCAATTGCTTCGGTTTCGTCGTAAGGTTCGCCGGGGTAGGCGTAGAAAATTCGTACCTCATCCAGTTTTTGCTTAACGGTTTGGCTTAAAAGCAGGCCGCGAACTTCGTGGTGCTGTGTCTGCTTCTTTTTGGCGCGATAGCGCTTTGCGCGTTCTGCCGCCAATTTCTTCTCACGTTCGTTGCTCATGCCGCTTTACCCCGCGCACGCTTGGTTTTTTCGGCTTTCTTTTTGAGAGGGGCAACAAACTGCTTTGCTCTGTCTAGGCAGAACTCGAAACACTTGCCCCCCCCGTCGTCCGCCAAAAGTCGCGGTGCTGCGGTAGGTTTCAACGGCGAAGTTGGCCGCTTTTGTTGCGTCGGCTGTTTCGTGGCCGTCTTTTTCGAGGATTTCTCGGATGTTGCGGTGTATGAACGCTTCTTGAGAGTTTCTAAATTCGATGGTACTCATTGCACTTTCCTTTTAGGGTGAGTGCCCGTACTCAGGTATATGGCTTGTCAGGGTGGTCAGCCCTGTATATACTTGATTCCGAGGCGTTAAGTCTCATTGCACAAAGATTGCCCCTGTTGGTTTGGTCACCGATAGGGGCTTTCTCTTTTCTAGCCCTGCAACTGGTGTTGTGATTCGGCCAGTTCGGTTCTTCTTGCGTTAATTGCAGAATGCAAGCGTGATGTTTGATTGCGGATGCTCTCAAATAGCGCGGCTTGCTGTTCATTGAGCCAAAGCTCTATCTTTTTCGCCTTAGCGATGTCTTCTTCCATTTGCTCCGCTTGAATACGTAGCGGATCGTCTTCACGAAGCCCAGATACCTCTGCTTTAAACTGGTGAGCAAAACAGTTCGCTACTTCAACGGTTTGAATTAGCTGTTTTGCAAAATGCAAATTGATGCTTTGCAGATTGGTGTCATTCATCTAAAAACTCCTGTATTTCCTATCCCAAAAGGGAGTGAGGGCGGCTGGTCAGGCCGCGAAGCTCATTGCACAAGTAAGTTCTATACGTGTTTCGGTTATCGATTGATACAATTTCTACAACCTGAGGTTATTGTAACCTGAGGTTGCAATCTGTCAACAACCCAAAGTGTCATTTTTAGTGAATTTTGAGTTTTGTTGCATAAAGTTCAATTTAGATATGCATACTGTATAGCTCTTTCTCATATGGAAATTGTTGTGTAGTCATGGATATAGAAGAGGTTTGCGATCTAATTGAGCGCAAGGAAAAAGTTTTAGTTCGATATTTCGGTGGTAAGTCACCAGGAGCGAAACGCCTGATCGCACCTATTGCAATCGTGGATGATGTGAAAGTCAGGGCGCGTTGTTATTCGTCAAATCGTGTAAAAGAGTTCTTTGTTGGCAAACTTGTTATGGCTGATGAGTCCGACAATGGACTCGACGGTTTGTATCTTGCCCCGCAGCCAGCAAAGGAATTTTCGTCCCTTGACGAAGTGGCCGCTTTTTATAAAGACACGCTGGAATCGTTAGGTTGGGGCGTAGAGGTTGGAGCTGAATTTAGCGTATTTGGATTCTTTAAGAATGGTCGAATGCGCCGAACTCCTTCAGCAAGTATTAGCTTCCTGATGGAAATAGGGGAGGAATTTATTACCGATCCTAATTTAGTTTCAGTATCTGAATTTGCCACAAATAAAAGGCCTTGGTGCGTCAGAGCGAAAGGTAAGAAAACCACTAATTTCCGCGAACTGAGCAAAGCAGCTCAGAAATTTATGGAATACGTGATTGATTTAGACTCAACAGGAAAGTAGTCAATGGAAATGCGTCAGTTAGATATCATTAAAAAGATAATAAAAAAGCGAATTGAAAGTGGAAAGTCGAGTTTTGATAGGCAAGATAAGACATTGATTATCCCAAAGGTTTCTTATGATAAAGTGTCTATGAAGGGCAGTCTGAACAATGAAGAATGGGCTTTTCATGTCGGTTACTGTTTTCGTGATGCGCTAGACCTTCAGTATTTAAAAAGAAAGCGTGATAAAAAAGATGTATACCTTTGGACTCAAGGACCAATAATTTCGTTTAAAGAAGGGGATATGCTCGATAAGAAGACGGGCGATATCGCTTTGCAGGTTAAAAATGCTTTGCCTATGGGGTGGAGCGAAGAGAAAAACGAAATGTATTATGGGTTTGTGATTTATCGTGAATTTGATATTGCAAGTAACACTTACAAAGGTGAGAAACGAGTTAACCAGCTTGAATTCTTGGATATTTTAATTAACGGCCATGACTATCAGATTCAAGCGGGTTCAGGGCTGTAGCTTCCAATAACCACACCACATATTTCAATTCCCTCACCAAAAATCGGTTGGTGATGGGGATTGAGCGCTTTTAGGTATCTCTCTCCAAACTCATTCATCGCCAATTCTTTGAACGTAAAGCCAAGCTCAGTTCTGGCCACTACGCGATTGCGTGGCAGCGCTTCTTTCTCTGGATCAACATAAATAATTGTCCCTTCTGGATAGCTTTTCCCGTAAGGCGCAGTCATAGAGTCGCCAACAACTCTAAGGGCGAAGGTGCTTCGAGATGCCGATCTATTCGGGCACAGTATAGTTTCACAATCTTGGGGTAATACCTGCGACTCTGAATTACAAAATGCTCCAGCTTGTACCCAAGACAAGATGGGGACTTCAAAGCGCCTTGGGGATGTCCCGTAATTTGTGGTGACTTCTTGGACGGTGGCACCCAGAGATCCATTTACTTCATCTGCAAACAATGCTTCAACCGAGGTGTTGGCAATAACCGCAAGTTCTCCGATGCGTTTAGTTTCAGGCATTGCTTCACCAACCAGCCATTTTCTAATAGCTGTGATTGATAGTTTGTCACTCAAGCGATCTTGTATGTACTTCGCTCTACCTCGAACAGGTATGCCTGCTTTGTTGCACGCATCGTTGAGTCTGTCTGCAAAAGTTTTATCAACCATGTTTTTGTAACCCATGTTGATCTCCTTTAGTTAACCATAGGTTATTTTAAAGTTCTTTTGCTTACTTATCAGTTGTGTTTTAATATAGAAACCAATAGTTGCAAATGGGGGCATTATGCATAACATAGTCAGCAATGTGAGGTTTGAGTTTTTCAATGGCAGTTATTCCAAGATGGCAGAAGTTTTTGGCGTCTCCTCAATGGCCGTTCGCAAATGGGAGGCATCACAGGAGTTTCCTGCCAAACATGGCCGTATGCAGCAGGCGCATGAACTGACAGGCATTGACCATAAAATTCTTACCCCATCGGCATTTATGGTGCCAGATGATTTTCAGTATAGGTTACAGAAGTTTCGTGAAGCAGCGTGATTCTCGGCTTTCTGTATGAATAAACAGTAAGGAGTAAATATGACCATGAGCTTTAAGGCGGTGCTACGCAACGCGATTGAGGGCTGGCGAGCTGAACTGAGCAAAGAGTGCATTGCTCATAAGATCGCCAGTGCTTACTACAAGCTGGGACTCGCCAACGAGGTGGATGCTCAGCGCAAGGAATTGCTGAAAGTACCCGGCAAGGACGACAAAAACAACATGCAAAACTTTTTCCGCTACAACGAGCGTTCGTCGGTAGAGGCAAAAGCGACAATGATGGATTTGTTACCTGCGGTAATTACGGCAATGCCAGCTGAAAGAGCCTGCACGGCTTTGAATCAGTTTTTGAATCCGCTTGGGTTCTCGGTGGCGAAGATTGGCGCAAACCAAACCACCTCGAACCGCGATCAGCTGCTGGCAAATTTCAGTAAGGAATCGAGCGAGGCCTTTCGCGCGTTTTTGCTGCTTCCTGAGTCTGCGTCGATTGACCAACTGCGCTCGGCTTACAAGGAAGTGCAAGAATCGGCAGGTTCTCACGAGCCGTTATTGAACTACTTGGAAAAGTTAATCGCGTTAAAGAGCTGACCACTCTGCTAGTGACGCGTAACGATTGTTTAAGTGAATTTTGGAGAGCTTTGTGCAATGAGCCTTTATTTAATTTTTGTCGGTGGGCTGCGGTTTTATGTAACCGTGACGCCGCAAGGGAAACGTATTGTGCCGCGTGATGAGGCGGCAGTGATTTGGAACACGATGCAGGCGCACAGGGTGGCGGTATGAGTATTAAATACATGTCCACCATTCTGGACGTTGATGCGTTCACCTGCACGCAAAAGATTATTTTGCTTTGTTTGGCAGACTATGCCAATGACGATGGTATGGCGTGGCCGGGTAAATCGGCCATCGCTAAGAAGAGTCGTGTTTCACCCTCTACGGTGAAAACTCAAATCAAAAATTTGGTTGAAATGGGTGTGCTTTCTGTTCGTCGTCGTAAGGCGGAAGAGAGCAAAATTCATGACACAAACGTGTACTGGATCAACCTAAAAGCCATCATTGATTTGGGTGCTACCTCGGGTAGTGATGACCCTAGGGTAAATTCTGACCTAGGGCAAATGACGCAAGGGGGTAGGGCGACAGCTGGCCCCAAACCATCATTAGATCCATCAGATAATAATAGATCCCCCCTTAATCCCCCCGTTGAGGATTCTGGGAACAATTCGGCACCTCAAAAACCCAAGCGCAATGCGAGTGTGAAAACCAAGTTTCCTGACCAGTTCGAAGTGACATCGGAAATGCGTGATTGGTATCTCCAGCAGACAGATTTTGTGTTGGAGGTTCGTGTTGCTACGGACCAGTGGCGTGATGCGATGATTGCTCGTGGTTCGACTTACAGCGATTGGGTGGCCGCTTGGCGCAATGGGATGCGTTTGCAGAACCAGTGGGCGAGAGAACGCGCAGTGCCGGCACGCGGAAATTCAAAGATTTCTCAGGTTGAGCCATTTTCAGACCAAACCAACCCAGCCGATTACGGACCACCGCAGTGGTTTATCGATCGTCAAACCGGAGGTGAGCAATGAACAACTTCTACCAAAAACTTCGCCAAGCGATGCCTGCTCATGTGGTGCCGTACACGCAGGAGCAAATGACCCAGATCAGCCAGCTAGCCACTCAGGCTAAGGACCGAGAGGTGTACGAGAACTACCAGCAAAGCAAGATTCAAGATTTGCTTGGCCGTAGCGGTGTTGGCAAAAAACACCTTAAGTGTCGGTTTGATAATTACATCACGGACAACCAAGGGCAGCGTCAAGCGTTCAGTGTTGCGCGTCGCTGGGTGTCTGAGTTCTTAGATGGCAACCAGAAGAATTTTATTTTCTCTGGCTCGACAGGAACGGGTAAAAACCATTTGGCTTGTGCGATGGCGAATGCGTTGATGAAGCGTAAATACACGGTGTTGGTGATTACTGTCGCTGAGCTGATGATGAAAATTCGCGACAAGTACAACAAGGAATCCAAGGTTACAGAATCGCAGTTCTTGAAGTACTTGGCGAGTGTGGATCTGTTGGTGCTTGACGAGGTAGGCGTGCAGCGCATGAACGACCATGAAGCAATTATGATCAATACGATTATTGATTCACGCTACACCAACGAGAAACCAACGGGCGTTCTAACCAATCTCAAATCGGATGAGCTGACTCGAGTTCTTGGTGAACGTGTGATGGAAAGGTTGCTTGAGAACTGCGAGTGGGTGGGTTTTACATGGGATAGCTACCGTCGCCAAAAACAGAATCTTAAGGGGGTGGCGTGATGCCAATTCTTGTTCACTCAACAACGCCAACTCAAGACAAAAACCGTTGGGGTACAACGTGGGAATGTTTTGAAGATGGCCAAGCCCTTTACGGTCGCCAGTTTAAATTGGATGTTTGCGCAGAGCCTGCAACGGCCAAAGTGAATCGTTTCTACACTTCGCTTGAATGGTTGGAGCAGCGAGCAGGGAATTATGACCAGCGCGGCATTGGTTTTTGCAAAGAGGATTTTAACCCGCACGCGAAGATCGTCGGCTTTGATGCGCTTAGCCTGCCTTGGGAGAATGATTTCTGGTGTAATCCGCCGTTTGACTTGAAGCAGTTTTTTATCAAGAAAGCTTTTGACGAGGCTAGAGGCGGCAATAGCGGAATGATGTTACTGCCTTACGAGCCTGCTACCGGATGGTGGCGCGAGCTGGTTGATGGCAAGGCAACTGCGATTTACGAACCGGATGGCCGTTACAACTTTTACGACATTGATGGTGTAACCAAAAAGACAGGGGTGAATTTTCCCTCTGCGTTCGTGCTCTGGACTCCTCACTTCACGCACTACACTCCAAGAATCCCGTTTTCTCGCGGTGTGGCTGATGAGTTGGGCATTAATTTCCGCATGCGATTAGGGGAGGCGGCATAGCATGAGACCTGAAACGTTATTGGCTAAGTTCGATTTAAAAGGCATAAATTATCAACCGGAAAAAGGCGGCAAGGGTATTTTTACGTTAGAGGATCAGCTCGCGATGGTGGGCATTACTTGGAAGGAGTCACCAGTTGGCTTTCTGGTGCTGTTTGTCGAGCTACTGGACAACGCTCAATCTCGTCGCATGCTGGAGAAAGCAGTATTGGCCGAGGTGTACTCACTAACGGGTGATTGGAGAGGGCAAAAGAGCGATCTCGCCTTTGCCGCAATGGTGAACGCAGCCGTGACAGAGGCAATCACACCAATGGGGCAGATCTGTTCTTGTTGTGGTGGTAGTGGTAAGTACCTGAGTGCGAACCGTCACTACCGTGATTGTTTGCACTGCCAAGATGGCCGCGTAGCTTGGAATGTGGAGAGCCGTTTCGCGGCAATGTGTGCTTCTAAGTTTGTTTGTACGTTCTCAGTGTTTAAGCGCAAGTATCACCCTGTACTGGAGCAGCTGTCTGTGTTCTTGTCTGGTAAGCGTAACGCAGCCATGCTGGCGCTGATGGATAGAATCGAGAGGGAGGAAGCGGCTTAGGAAAGTATTAAGTTTAGTAGCGTGAGTCTCGCTATTGCTAGAATGTGCTTCTACTACAGCAGGCAATGAAGTACTTTTTATAAAACAAATATTGATACCTTTCTTGCTGCTACTAAGACGAAAACGCCCCTCGCTGGGCGTTTTTTTGTTGGTGGGTGGTGATATCTATCTCCATATGCAATAAGAATTATGCTCTGGTTATTCAAGTTGTTATGATGATTATCAGTTATATATCTTAATGGACTTATGGAATGAGAACGAGGTTTAGAGATTTCAAATATAAGGGCTTTACAGGAACAGTTGAACGACTAGAAGATGGTAGTTTTTCTGGAAAAGTTAACGACTTAAATGAAGGATTTTCCTATCTAGCGCCTTCACATTCGGAGTTGGAAGTTCAATTTAAAAATCGCGTTGATTACTTTTACGAGTTGTGCACGATGCTAGGTGTCGAGCCTGAGATTATTGGAAGGGTGAAGTCTCGCTCATGGCCCTACTTTCTTTTGTTTCTAATTGCAGTTTTCGTTATGGCAGGTCTTCTGTGGTTTTATGCTCACGAATTCCCATTGAGTGAAGTTGCGAGTCAATCTAACTCTAAGCTTGACTGGTTTGATAAGTCGGGATCCTTCTTTAACAATTATTCCGCTCCTCTCTTGTCATTTCTCTCTTTTATGGGGCTGCTGTTTACTATTTACCAACAGAACCGAAGTCATCAATTGTCCTTGAAAGAATTGGCTTTGACACGGGAAGAGTTAGAGCTGACAAGAAAGGAAATAGAGAAAACAACAATTGCTAATGAAGAGCAAGCCGAAGCACTACGTCAACAAGTTGTAGAAGCGCAAAGTGCTGCAGCAGAACAAAAGGCGTTAGCTCAAGAACAGAGGAAAGCGACACAAATTCAGCAGTTTGAAACTAGCTTTTATGCGTTGCTGGCTGAGCATAATCAAGCATTAACAGAGCTGATAAATGCAGCTAAAGGTAATAATGACGATATAGTGAATATAAGTAGCATTGCTTTTTACTCGATGCATGACTGCTTAAAAGAAATTCAGGATAATGCTCAGCTTTGTAGATATTTTCGTATGCTTTATCAGATACTTAAGTTTGTTGTGACCAACCATGTAAGTAACTTAAATCGTGATTTTTCAAACGAATATTTGCAATCCGATGTGTCAGAAGAGGAAAAGCGCTACGCTAGTCTCATTCGAGCAATGTTGCCTCAGAACGTTTTGGGCATTTTGGCGGTAAATTGTTGTGCTGGATATGAGCCTGAGCACTCATATCATAAATATTTTCTGGTGTTACAAAGATATTCCTTTTTAGAGCATTTGAATGTTGATACAGCATTGACTTACAGAGAAATGGATTATCGACACCCAAATGCCATGGCTATCGTTATTCAAAGCTATAGTCCCACAGCTTTTGGTACCAGCGAGAGTTTGGTAAAGCTGGAAAAGAAGTTTCGGAAATATTTAGAGTATGAAAATCCGGAAAGTGATCATATTATCTTTGTCCTTGGAAAGGGTAAGAAAGGTAGCGTTTACGAAAAGATGACGAAAATAGAACATGCATGGAATTGTCCATTTTGGGCGGTGCTTAATTAATTTAATCACTACATCTAGTGGGTGAGTGTTGACATTCACCCCAATATGGCGCACTATTTCCACGATGCAAAACCTCGCCCACTCGGCGGGGTTTTTGTGTTTCTAAACCTTGACTGACGTTTTCGGCACCTTCGGGTGCCTTTTTTATTCCTATAAAACAGGAGCCGGACTCCTATGGTTTCAACGCTTTTGAATTGGTGGCAACAGCTTCAGGAGTGGAAAGGGCGATTAATAGTTTATCTTGGCGGTGGTGGTATCAGTTTTTTTAGTGAAAGCGTTACGGCTCGTGCGAGAGAGGTTGCGGAAGCAGCTGCTGCTATTCCTGACCCGGTTGTTTTTAATCCATACACCACGGCTGGGCTAGTTTTTGTTGGTGGTCGCTTGGTCTTCGATATTTTTGTGTATCTCGACCAGCGTCGCATGAAGAAACGGAGAGAACGAGATGGACGCAAAGCAACTGACTGAGTTTGTCGTAAGGCCTGAACTTAAGCGTCTTGGCCTTTGGAGTGAAGCAGCAGAGCAACTGGTTATCGGCACTATTTTTACTGAGAGCCGAGGCAAGTATCTCAAGCAGCATGGGAATGGGCCAGCGCTTGGCATTATCCAAATGGAACCTGCCACGCACGATGATATCTGGTTAAATTTTCTGAAGTACAAACTACGTCTTGCAGCGAAAGTTCTAGATTCAATAGGTAATGACTTTTTCTTGGACAGGGCGAATCCGCCAGTTGATGCAACTGAACTTATCGCAAACCTGCGTTACGCCGTGGCGATGTGTCGAGTGCATTATCTTCGTGTTCCTGAGGCTTTGCCGCCTGCAGGTGATATTCCTGCGTTGGCTCGGTATTGGAAGAAGCATTACAACACGCATTTGGGTGCTGGTGCTGTTTCTGATTTTGTCGATAAATTCCCGAAAGGGATTATTCACTAACAGGCGACTTCGGTCGCCTTTTTTAATGGAGAAGAGCTATGAAGTTATTTATAGCATTTTGCACGTTGTTGCTTCCGTGTGTAGTACAGGCATCAACGCTTGAGTCACCGCCACTTTATGACTTTATTGTCTCTGTCCTTGGCCCGCAAGGGGTTAGCGCCGTGGCAGTATTCTGTGTGGTTGGATATTTGTGGGCCATGGTTCGTCAGATGATAAACCCTGAGCAACTTTCAAAGTTGCCTAAGTGGCTAATTGATCTTCTAGAGTTTTTTGCTGCCAACAAAGGTTATGCAAAAAATCTTGAGCATCACGATCCACAGTTCATCAAAAGGATTCGCCCAAAATGACATGGCTCAAAGCTATCCCCATTCTCGGGGATTTGGCACTGAAAGGTGTTGAGCTGTGGGAGCGGCGTCAAGCAGCTAAGGCTTCACAGGAGCGTGAGACAAAGTATGAACGGATTAAAGCGAATTCTAGTGATCGGCATAGTGAGCTGTTTGGTGATGCCTCTGGCCGGATGCGAGTCGATAAAGACTCCGACTCATCCGGTCAGCTGTAAGCCAGTCGCGCCGATGCTTGAATGGTATTACGCCGATGATGAAGGCGGTGTTTATTATCCCAAGCGTTCGGTTGATAACTTGATGATTTATATCGAACAGCTCAATGACTGCATTGATTACTACAACATCAATCCCGGTTAGCTTGGCTTGATGTGGTCGAGTGCTACTGACTGCACTTGTTATCCGTTAAGTCAGGTTGTGAACGCAGCTTATCTCGCAACTGCCCAGATTAAAGGGAGAGAGTAGCTTTGGACTAGCGATCCATTAGTGCATCAGTAGCTGTAAAGATGAAAAAGGCTGCTTGCTGCCTCAAAGCAAGCAAAACTCTCACCGCCAAGAGCAAAAAGTGCATTCATGATTAGGCGTAAGCCATTGTCTCAAGTGCTTACGGCGGTGACCCTATTAAATGCGCGTCAGCACCTCGCTGTTTTAGAACGTTAGCTGTGACCACGAAGCATTAACCATGCTTACTCCTTACGTGTAAGCGCGATCTGAAAATCAAAAAGGTGTTAGCCAAGGTTGAAAATCCTACATTAACGGCAACGTCAGCCAGAGGCGAAAAAGCGGCGTGACACTGGAGAGACAGGCTAAGCGGTTTATATCTATGAAGACAGTAAGATTACGTATTTCAGATGCGAAAATTAAAGAGTACTTGAAGAGTGATACTGTCACGAGGCTTAGGGATGAGAGGTATGCTCTTGAGCTGCGTTTTCATAAGTCTCGTGAGAGTGCTACTTGGTGGCTGATAGACAAACGGAAAAACAACGGCAAGCTTGGAAAGCCTAAATGGGAACGTTTGGGCCTTTGGCCTCGTTTGAGTGCCAAATCGTTGTTTGAGCTGTTGCCCCAAAAAATAGCGAGAATGGCGACAGAAACCGACCAGATTGTGACTGACTGGACGTGTTTCGGGGATTGTTTGCGCTGGTATGTTGAGCATATTGATTCAAACAAAGACATTTCTGCAGAACGGAAAAGCGCGGTGCGCTCGGTTGTGTTTAACCACTTGATTCCCGCCCTGAATGATTTGCCGTTAACCCATGTTCGTAAGCATCACATTAAAGATGCATTGATCTGGCCATTACGAGAGCGCTATGAACTTAGAACGGTTAAGGGCTATTTTGCCATTCTGAAAGCGGCGTTTAATCAGGCGTATCGAGAAGAGCATATTGCTGCTAACCCTATGGCTGGAATGGTGTTTAGCGATTTCATCAAAAAGAAAATCACGCCCAATGAGGGCAAGATTCAGTCTGATGATGTGCGTGAATTGCTTGAGCGTTTAAAAGACGACATGCAGCAAAAGCAGGTGTTTATTTTGATGCAGTTGGCCCACGGCACGCGCATTCGTGAAACACGGTTGGCACGTTGGAGCCATATTGATTGGGATGAGGGCATTTGGCGAATTCCGGCTTGTAACGCTAAGAACGGTGAGGCTTTGGTATTGCCATTGACTTGGCAGGTGAGAAATCTGCTAATTCGTTATCGTGCCACTCAATCCGAAAAGCAAAAGTTTATTTTCCCGAACTCGAAAGGGGATGCGCCTATTTGTAAAGATACCGCCAATGATATCTATGCAGAGTTCAGTGCAGGCGCATTTACTAGCCACCATTGCCGTAAGCTGGTCGGGACACGATTAACCGATCTTGGTGTTGATAAGTTTGTGCGTGAACGAATACTCAATCACAAGATGTCAGATTTAGACCAAGCGTACATACATACGACGACAGAAGCCTTAAAACTCAAGGCCTTGCAGACCTATCACAACTGGTTAGATCTGCAGGGCTTTATTTTTTTTCATGGGAAGACAGAGGGAAGATCTGAAAACATGATCATTTAGGGTGAGTTTAGATCTTTCAACGGCTCGCGAAACTCTTGCCGATTTAACTCTTAAGAAAATCGGTAAATTCTA
Source organism: Vibrio navarrensis (assembly GCF_015767675.1). Lineage (NCBI taxonomy): Bacteria > Pseudomonadati > Pseudomonadota > Gammaproteobacteria > Vibrionales > Vibrionaceae > Vibrio > Vibrio navarrensis. The sequence goes on from NZ_CP065217.1 coordinate 1,487,878, forward strand.
GTGATTGTGGATTGTTTGGAATTCTAGATGGCTAAATAGGCCAAAAATCAAGAAAGGACCAGAAGGGAGTTTTCCCCTGTTTACCCTCAAAACCGCCTGATTTCTGTGTTTTTCATGATGCTGAAAGTCTTGGCGAAAACGAGCCAAAAGATCGAGAGCTAAACGCGGCTGGTCGAACTCGTCGCAACCCCTTGCGCCACAAGGGGTGGGGGTGGTCGCGGGTCCTTCCCCAAGGGTGGAATCTCCACGGGGTCGAGACTCGCCGATTCCGCCTCGTTTTAATGTCCGGTTTTTACTCCCTTCTATCGGGCAGCTTGAGAAAGGAGTGAACCATAACGCGTAACGCTAAAAGAGTGTCGCTATGGCAGAAGTAAACCGAAATGAATTTGCCCAAATCATGGGCTACTCACCCAAATGGGTGGGTGACCTCATCAAAGAGGGTTTGCCACATCAAGGCGGTGGAGGTCGGGGCAAGCCACTCATCATTGAAACTGACAAAGCTATCCAGTGGATCATTGACCGCGAAATCAAAAAGCAAATTGGTCAGTACGAAAAAGAGAACAATGCGCCCAAGGTCGGTACCAAAGACGGCGAAGATTTATTGCTGACCGCAGCAAAGCGGCGCAAAGCGGAAATCGAAGCGAAGAAAGCAGAAGAAGCCGTGATGGATTTGGGCGAGTTGGCGCAGTTCCTATACATGGTTGGCAACTTGTTTGGCAGTGAGCTGGACGGCATAGGTGCCCGAACAGCGTTAGAGGTATCGTCAGAACATGAGCCTGCAAAATGCAAAAACATCATCGACAAAGAGAGCCGACGTATTCGCTCTGCCACCGCTGACCGCCTCAGTGCGTTCGTTGCTGACTATCTTGCAAAACGTAGCGGAGATGGTGAGAGCGAAACCGCTGAGGAATGCTGCGCAGTGGGCGACTGAAAACCGCATCATGCCTCCTGGCTCTCCAATACCTGGGCCGTTTGATACCACTTCAACGCCCTACATGATTCCGGTCTGTGTGGCGTTTTCAGATCCCGCGTATTCCAAAATCACTTTTGTGATGGGTACGCAAATGGGCAAGTCGGCCACCATGCAGAACATCATTGGCTGGCGACTGGATGATTTACCAGCACCAATTATTTATGTCGGGCCCACCGAGTCCAACATCAACAACGTGGTCGAACCCAAGATCATGGAGATGTTTCGCGAGTGTCAGAGTCTTTGGATTAAGTACGACGACAAAAGTCCGAAACACAAAAAGCGTATTGGCGGTGTTTCACTGCGTTTCGCTTGGGCAGGTTCGGCCACCGAACTTGCTTCTGACTCTGCAGTTATCACGCTAGTTGACGAACTTGATCGCCCAGATGCCAACGCAACAGGCGAGGGTTCACTGTCGGAAATTGCTGAGGCGCGGGGTGATGCCTATATCGACTCCAAGCTTGGGCTGACCAGTACACCGACTCACGGAAAAGCAAACACCTTTGTTCATCCCGAAACGGGAATGACGCATTGGGCCGTTTCGCCCAAGGGAAAAGTCTCAAGCCCCATTTGGCTAGAATGGGAGCAAGGTACCCGCCACGAATGGGCGGTACCCTGTCCAGACCCAGATTGCGGTGAGTATTTTATCCCGCGGAGTGAGTTACTGTATTGGCCGGGTAAGGGCACAGAGAAAGAGTGCTCACCAGCTGCAGCTTCACGTGAAGCTAGGCTGACCTGCCCTCATTGCGGCGGTCAAATTGAAGACAAACATCGTAAGTTAATGAATGCACAGGGCGTTGCAATCGCCCCCGGTCAATATGCCAAACGGCATGATGATCATTCAGTGCTGATCACTCAGGGAGACGAATCGGCTGTTGTGCCGTTTCATTCCATGCTGCACCCACTGGAAGATAACAACCATTTCAGTATTTGGGTGAGCGGCCTGTGTTCATTCTCAGGCAAAAAGAGTTACGGCTATCTGGCGCGTAAACTTCTGCAGGCCCAACGCAGTGGCGATCCAAACCAACTGCTTTCGGTCTACAACACGGGCTTTGGTGAAATCTTCGCGGTTGTCGGTGAGGCACCGGATTGGGAAGAAGTGTATGCACTGCGTTCAAGCTATCAGTCAGGTCAAATTCCTGATGGTGTCGAAGTGTTGATCTGTACCGTGGACGTGCAGAAAAACCGCTTGGTCTATGTCATACGCGGTTGGATGCCGGGCATGAGCTCGCGCCTTATCGAATTTGGCGAGCTGTGGGGCGATACCGACAAGCCAGAAGTTTGGCAAGAGTTAGATGAACTGGTTGCCCAAGAGTGGGACGGGCATACCATTAGGTTAACCGGAGTCGATGCTGGATACCGCACAGACGAAGTATACGCTTGGGTACGTCGCCATCGCTCTCGTGCTCGCGCTTTAATGGGTTTTCAAAAACTGCCTAAACCATTTCGCATGATGAAAGTCGAGGTTGATAAGCAGGGCAAAGTCAGAAAGCGTGGCGATAAGCGTTGGGATATAGATTCAGGCCTTGCCAAATCTTGGGTTCATAACCGGGTACGTTGGGAGCGCGGTGCAGTCGGTGATTGGCTGTTGCCTGCTGATGTAACGGAAGACTACTGCAAGCAGATTGTTGCCGAAGAGTTTGATGAAGAGTCCGGGACTTGGAACCGAGTCAGTAAAGACAACCACTTTCTCGACTGTGAGGGCATGAATTATATGTGTGCACGAATGCTTCGGTTAGACCGCAAGAAAATCAAATCTGACGATGAGGAAGAGGCAGAGACTGCCGTTACCGAACCGTCAGAAGAGGATGAGTTTGAAGAGGAAGAGCAACAAGAAGCTCCTGTTCGGCTCAAACGAAAAACCAAAAAGCGCCTGCTGACGCGGCGTAAAAAAGGAAACTTCGCAACATCATGGTAATCCCGACAACCTTTATTTCAGGTCTGTCGGTCAGCTTTCCCGTTTCATTCTCCCAATATCCCGCCTCAGAGTGGGATGCCACCTTGTATCTACGCTCAGCCAATCATGCGGCAGAAATCATTGCTCAGAAGCAAGAGAATTCATTTCTCTTTGCTGCTGATGGGATGACTACTGCCGAGTGGTTGCCCGGCGAATACACTGCGGTGATCCGAGTGACGAAAGGGCAGGACGTATATCAGCCGTACTCAGAGCGAGTGACGGTGCTCCCCGATCTCGTTCAGCTCGACACGCACGATCCGCGCAGTGATGCCGAAAAAGCCTTACAAGCCATACGCAATACCTTAGCGAATCGAGCAACGGCCGATCAGCTCAAGTTGTCGTTTGGTGGGCGAAGCTTAGAGAAAACGCCAATCAGTGACTTACTGAAACTTGAGCGGCGGTTTGCGGTGATGGTGGCAAAAGAAAAACGGGTTAAGTCTGGCCGAGGCCTCCTTAAAATCACCAAAGTGAGGATGCGCTAATGTGGAATCCTTTCCGTTCAGCACCAGTACAACCCGCCGCGAAACGCAAAGCTCGAACGGCTCCGGTGTTTAAACTCAACGCATCACGTAGCCTGTTTTCAGCTGCAGACCCAGACCGTAGCAACAGTAACTGGACCACTCAGCCTGTACCGATAGGCAAAATGATTGACCAAAAACTGGTGACTTTGGTTGCACGCTCTCGCGAGCAGATCAGCAATAACGACTATGCCCGTGGTTTTGTGCGTGAAGTGCGCAAAAACGTGTTGGGTCACAAAGGGATTGTGCTGCAGGTTCGCGCCAAAGAACCCAATGGCTCATTCGATACCTATGGCAATGCAGCGGTAGAGCGCGCTTTCAAAAAGTGGGGTCGCCGTGAGAACTGCACGGTTGACGGTCGTCTGGATTGGCGGCGTGCTAAACGAGTCATTCTCAATACAGTTGTGGGTTCAGGAGAAATCTTTATCCGGATTGTAGAAGGGAGCACGGCAGGACCTTGGGGTTTCGCACTGCAGTTGCTTGATCCAATGCGTGTCCCTGTTCAGGTCAACGATATGCGCTTGGCCAGTGGCAACATCATTCGTCAAGGAATAGAAATGACTCCTTATGGTCGGCCAGTCGCTTACTTGGTGGAAACCAAAGCGGGCGTATTGGCTGAACCATTTCGCCACAGCGGAAAGGAGTTTGAACGTGTACTGGCAGAAAACATGCTGCACGTATTCGATCAAGAGCACCCAGAGCAATATCGCGGCGTTCCTTGGAACCATACCTCACTGAGACGAATGAAAAACCTTGACGGATTTGAAGAAGCCTCGGTGGTTAACGCGAGAGCTGGTGCAAGCAACGTCGTAATGCTCAAACCAGACCCTGAGGTATTTGAAACAGACGATGACGAAGTGGATGAGCCGGAGATCGAATTAGAGCCTAATTCGGTGATCACATTACCACTTGGCTATGACCCTGTTGATTACAAGCCGGAGTTTCCATCCGTTGAAACCGCTACGTTTTCCAAGCATATGCTGAGAGGCATGGCGACAGGTCAGGGGCTTGCTTACAACACTTACAGCAATGATTTAGAAAACGTCAATCTCAGTTCAATCCGCCAAGGAAAACTAGACGAACGTGATGGCTGGAAGGATTTGCAAGAGTGGTTCATTGAAGCGGTCTGCCATCCCATCTATGAGCGTTGGCTCGAATACTCGCTGCTAGCTGGAAAAATCCTGAACACCAATGGCAAGCCTATCCCAGCCTCACGTCTGAGCAAGTTTCTTGAAGTGGAATGGCAGGCTCGCCGCTGGGAGTGGATAGACCCACTCAAGGAAGAAAAAGCCATTACCGAAGCACAGATCAACGGTCGCAAATCACCGAGTGAATCCATTCGAGAGTCGGGGCGTGACCCTATCGACGTATGGGAAGCCTACGCCAACGACATTAAGTCGATGAGAGAGCTAGGGATACCCGACGAAATGATCATGCAAATTCTTGGAATTAAGCAGGCGCAACCCACGCCAGCGGGAGAAAGCAATAATGCGCAAGAAGAAGACAGCGAGCAAGACGCTGACGGCGAGTGATGCCATTCGCCAGCAGAAAGGCCAGCCACTTTACCGTGATTACAGCGTTGACTCTATCAACGAAGAGGAACGTACAGCCGAACTGACGTTCTCCAGTGAATACGCGGTTGAGCGCTGGTTTGGTTATGAAATTCTCGATCACTCACCCGGTGCGGTGCGAATGCAACGCTTTGAGGCAGGCGCATCCTCATTGGTTAACCACGATTGGGATGATCTGGTCGGTGTGATTGAGTCTGCTCGAATTGAAAACAAAACGGGTAAAGCGGTGGTGCGTTTTGGTACCAGCCCCCGAGCAGAAGAGATCTGGCAGGACGTTAAAAACCGAATCCGAAAACACGTTTCCATCGGCTATATCGTGCACGAAATGGTGCTCGAAAAAGACGAAGACGGCACGCGAACTTACCGCGTTACCGACTGGGAGCCCTTTGAACAATCCTTTGTCACTGTTCCTGCTGACCCAACGGTTGGTGTAGGCCGCAGCTTAGACAATCTTAAAACCCTCAACCAACTGCGTGATATGGGGATCATCATCCCAACTGGCGCAGAAGACAACGAAACTGAAATTGAAACCCGGAGTGAATCCAATATGAAGACCAAAACCCTTCGTGATGCCAGTGGCCGCTTAGTACGTGCGAAAGTTGATGAGAACGATGTTATTGTTGAAATCATTGAAGTTCTTGAAGAAGCTAACACAGAGCGCCAAGCAGGTGTCGACGCAGAGCAAAACCGTGTCCGCGATATTCTCGACCTGTTTGAGCAGTACGGTAGCCGAGGCGTAGATCCTAACGCGTATCTTCGCGACAAAAGCAAAACTGCTGCCGATTACCAGCGCGCACTGCTGGATGCTGCTGCGAATCCGGGAAGCGACAAAGGTAACAAGCGTAGCGCAACACCATCGGCGGCAGACAGCCCTGATATCGGCCTGTCAGATTCAGAGATCCGCAATTACTCATTCTTAAACGTATTGCGTTACCTCTCAAATCCAACTAACGAAAAATATCGCCAAGCGGCTGCTTTTGAGCTTGAAGCGTCTGCAGCGGCGGAAGGTAAACTGCAGCGTGAAGCGCAGGGCATCATTGTGCCAAACGACGTGCTTCGTGCAGCAGCACCGATTGCCGCGTCTGGCTCAGGTGCAAACCTAATCGCCACTGAGCATTTGGCGGGAAGCTTTATCGATATGCTCTACAACAAATCCTCGGTCATGCAGTATGCGACAACGCTAACCGGGCTGGTGGGTGATCTCTCTATTCCTACCCAAGAAGGCGGCGCTACGGGTTACTGGCTGGGTGAAGATGCGGATGCCACGCTATCAGAAATCACCTTCGGTGAGCGCACATTGCAAAACCGCACCTGTGCAGCACTAGTCGAAATGACGCGTAAGATGATCATGCAGTCGTCTACGGACGTGGAAATGCTAGCGCGGAGTGATATTGCCAAAGCGTTGGCATTAACCATTGATAAAGCCGCGTTGTATGGCACAGGTGGCGATCAGCCGCTCGGCCTTGCTGGTATCACGGGGGTAAACCCAGTGAATCTGGCTGGCGCGAACCCAACCTATGAAGAGTTCATTGCAATGGAAACCATCATTGCAGCGGATAACGCCGATGTGGGTTCGATGCTTTATATGATGAACGCGGTGGGGCGCGGTCACTGTAAGTCTACCCAGAAATTTGCTAACACCAACGGCTCACCGATCTGGGAAGCGGGTAACACCGTGAACGGTTATGGCACGCACATTTCGAACCAAATCAATAGCGGGGACTACTGGTTTGGTGTTTGGTCTGAATTGTTGATTGGCTTGTGGGGTGGTTTGGATCTGACCGTGGACCCATACACGCACAGCAGCAAAGGCCGCTTACGCATTGTTGCCTTCCAAGATGCTGATGTCGCAGTACGTCACCCGCAATCGTTCTGCTTAGGTCGCAAATCAGCCTAATCAGAGCCTATCAAATCGCCGCCTACGGGCGGCTTTTTAGTGGAATAAAGCCATGAAAGATGAATTACAAAAAATCCGTACTATTGCCCCCGTTCGCTGCGGTGGTAAATCGTTACCGCTCAAAACGGAGTTAGAGGTTGGTAAAGACCTTAAACTTTCTGAAGCGCGTTCGCTGGTGTCACTCCGTAAAGCTGAGTGGGTCGTGTCGGAAACGGAAGAGCCCGAGGACGGCGATGAATAATTGGTCCGATTCGGTGGCGGAGATGGACGCTGCCCTGTTTGATACGTTTGGTGACGTGGTAACAATTGCAGGACAGACAACGACTGCGATTCAAGATACATCGCAAGAGCAATTTGGTGTCATGGTTGCGAATGTTACTCGTCTGTCTATTCCTAGCTCATCGGGAATTAAGGTGCGTAAAGGCGACAAAGTAGTTTACAAAAACCGTAACTATGTCGTTGTCGATGTGCCTGAGTATCGCGATAGCCTTATTAGTTTCGATTTGCAATGAATAACCTCGACCGCCAATTGGCAACTGCAGTGAAAAATCTCAGCGCTCTGGATGAAAAGGCAGTACCTCGCGCCAGTGCGATGGCGATTAACCGGATAGCTAATCGGGCAATCAGCCGCTCGGTGAAAGACACCTCAAAGGCGGTACGAGTTCAGCAAAAAATCATCCGCCGTTATGCCAGAGTCTCTAAAAAAGCCTCACCCAAACAGCCTGTAGCCTATGTCCGAGTTCGTCGCAATGACATCCCCGCTATTCACATAGGGGAAGCGAGAACACAGATCCGCCGCAAGAAAGGGCGTTATCAGGTGCAAAGCGCAACCCGCAGTAAAGATGGCCGCTATACCAAACGTGAAATATCGGGTTTTACGTCTATTAAGGTAGGCAAGCATCAGTTTGATAACGCTTTTTTACAGAAGCTCAAGAATGGCAAGTGGCACATCATGCAACGTACTGGCGAGGCGCGTTACCCAATCAAAATGTGCGCTATACCAATTCGAAACGAAATTACTGCCGCTTTTGAAACCAACAGTAACCAGCTAATGAAAACGGATATGCCCAAAGAGCTTTCTTATGCGATAGGCCAGCAAATCCGACTGGTGATCAGGAGAGATGTGTCGCGTGGAAATTAACAAACAAATTCGCCAGCAGGTGATAACTGACCTGCAGAACCACTTAGTCGATAGTGACGGTCAGCCGCTTATTGTTGCCTATTTCTCGGGTCGCGGTGAACCCGTTCTTGCCAGTGATGATGGAGAAACTGCGTCATTAGAAGTGCCCGCCATTTCTGTCTATATGCTCGAAGGTGAGACCACAGGGCAGGACTTTGACGCAGAAGAGTGGAATGCCGCACTCGCTGTCGAAATCATGGACTTGGCCACCAATCAGTTGGATGACGATTTAGATAACTTGGGCGAAAAAGTATTGAACGTCATTCACCGAGATTACACCGCAAACGGCTTGCTCACTTTGTGTAACCGAGCTGGCTTTTCTTATGTCCGAGAGGACGGGGCCCCTTGGGGCTCATTAGTTTTGACTTTTTCTGTTGAAATGGAGACAGATTGATGACCACAACCACCCCAACCAAAGGCGCAGGAACCACCTTCTGGCGCTTGAAAGACTCCGCCACCATTGAAGGCGTCGCTGAATATCTTGGCGATGAAAAATGGGATCGACTTGCAGGCGTGAAAGAGCTGCAGCCTGGCGAAATCACAGTAGAAGATGAAGAAGACAATTATCTAGACGATCCCGATGCGGATTGGTCAAAGACGTCTCCGGGTCAAAAATCAGCGGGAGAAACCACCCTCACATTGGTATGGAAGCCGGGCGAATCGGGTCAGCAGCAGTTAGTGGATGATGTCGATAAAGACGTAATCACGCTCTACCGCGTCAAATATCCGAATGGTACGGTCGATGTGAATCGCGGTTATATCAACTCGCTGGGCAAAGCGGTCACGAGCAAAGAGAAAGTGACGCGAACCGTGAAAATCAAAAACGTGGGCAAACCTAAAACAGCGGAAGAGTTGATCGCTGAATCAGGCGCAGGAGCATAAGAAAATGGCGGCATTCTTAAAAAAGAAAACAGTTCCAGTTGATGGCGAAGAGGTAGAGATCACGCAGTTATCGGGTCTGGACCGTTTTAACTTCTTGGACTATTGCTCCGACTTACCGAAGCCGGAAACGCCAGAACGGCCTGCTGAAAATGCATCAAGTAAAGAGATGGATCAGTTTTATGAAGCCATGTCTGTTGCCTCTAAAAAGTGGGAGCGTTTGAGTTTTATGGGGCAATCTCGACTTGTGGCCTACGGTACCCAATTTGATATTGATGACTTGGAAGAGCGCCATCAGTACATCATGTCATCGATGATGCCGCAGCAAGTAAAACAGTTGCATGACGAGATCGCTAAGTTCTCGGGCATTCCACTGCCTAAATCAGAAGAAAACACGGAAGAGCCTAACAGCGAGCCTGAAGAAGCACAGGAGCCTGCTGACCCAAAAGGCTAATTCGGGCAGAAAGGGAGTTTGCCCAAGATCTGGCGCGAGAGTTCAAAGTCTTGTGCTGGCGAACGGCGCTGGCGTCCATCAGTGGGGAGATGGTTGTCGAGTGGCAAACCTACTTTGCTAAGAACGGTTTCACTCACGAGATGGATAACTGGCGCCATGCTGTTGCGTGCGCAGCAAACTGGAATGTGACGGCCATGAGCGCCGGGATCAAACTTGAATCACCAATCTCTTACCGTGATTTTCTGCCAAACCAAGAGCCTGAAGAACCCCGAGAATACACTGATGAAGAGTTGATGGCCATGGGCGCATCAGCCGGAGGTATGCGTTTTGAGTGCCCAAATAGCTGATTTTAACCTGAGATTTAACGCCGACACGGTGAGATTTCAGAAAGACGTTGATTACGCGAAAAAGATGCTGCGCGGTTACACCAAAGAAGCCCGTGCGGCCAACGATGGCACTGGAGAGCTAGAGCGAAAACTTAACGTTGCTGGAGCAGGTTTCAAAAAGTTTGGAACCACATCACTTCAAATTGCAGGGATGATAACAGCTAGCTTTGGCGCGGCGGCCACCGCAGCAGCCTATCTCGTTCGTCAAAACGCCCAGCAAGCCCGTGAAATTGAGCGCATGGCGACTGTCGCTCAAGTGTCAGTTGAACGCATTCAAGCACTGGCTTACGCCTCAGAGCAATACAGCATTTCGGGCGAGAAGATGTCCGATATTCTCAAGGACGTGAATGACAAGCTTGGTGATTATGCGGCCACTGGCGGTGGGGAGTTCAAAGACTTCTTTGAGCAAGTGGCTCCCAAAGTTGGCTTGACGGTTGAGAAACTACAGCAAATGGCTGGTCCTGAAGCCTTGGTGGCAGTAAAAGACGCAATGGATCAGGCTAATATCCCAATGAAGCAGCAGATTTTTTATCTGGAGTCGATTGCGAATGATGCTTCAGCATTAATGCCACTGCTTGAAAATAAGGGAGTAAAGCTCTATGAGCTGACGCAGCGTTATCAAGACTTGAATGTCGCCATGTCTGAATACGACATTGAGAAATTCAAGCAGATGGATCAAAAGCTTGAAGATGTCAGCCTAAAACTCCAGAAATCATTTGCAAATGCGGTTTTGGGTTCAAGCAAGCAGATAGATTGGCTCACTGATAAGATTGTTGATACTCTTGATTATTTGGGTGCTTATTTCGATAGCATGAACGACGAGCCCAGTACCCAAAACGGAATACGTAAAAAACTCGATGATCTTCGTGGTGATGCAAGAACAGTTAAGATCGAGCTTGAAAGAGCAGAGAATGCGCTTGAAGGGTTAAAGAAAACCCAGAAAAAAGCAGAAGATGACTTAGAAATGCGGGCTCACCTAGCCAATGCAAGGTTTGGGGAAAAAGTCGATGCAGCACAAGCCAAAGTCACAAAGCTAAAGCAAGAATACGAAGCTCTCAGCCTAGCGGTAGACAAATATCAGCGCCAATATGATGACCAAAAGGACAAGAACAAGCCAAGTTTTAGTAAACCGCAGCCGGGGCTTGTTGTCGCGGGTTCAAGTAGCACCGACACCGACAGCAAAGAGTTAGCACGCCAACAGGCGGCTGGTGCTGCGCGTCTGTCCAGCCTTGATATGCAATACGCCAATGAGCGCGAGAAACTGCAGTTGGCTCATCAGCAGCGTTTAGCGGACATTGAAGCGTTGCAAGTCTCCGAAAAAGAGTTGAAGCAGCGAGGCTATGAAACGCTGGATGCGCTAAAAGCGGACTACGCCTCACGTGAAAGAGGCTTCTATCAAGCCGAATTGCAAGAGCGTCAGCGAAATCAAGACGACGCCATTCAGCGCGAAATCGATGCTTTTGCCCGTAAAGAGGAAGAGAAAACACGCCTTGCAGAGCAAGAGGCCAAGCAGCGTGCCTACATGGAAGAGCGCTTGATGCAAGAGCGCATTCGCGGTGTGAGCAATTTCATGGGGCAGATTTCCCAACTGCAAAACAGTGAAAACAAGAACGCTGCGCGCATTGGTAAAACCGCCGCTCGCTTTCAAATCATGCTCAATGCCTACGAATCGGCAACCTCTGCGTATAAATCTCTGGTCGGTATTCCTTACGTTGGCCCCGGACTGGCTGCCGCTGCCGCAGGTACCGCAATGGGATTTGGTATTTCCATGGCCAGCAAAGTCGATTCACTTTCGAACATGGCGCACAACGGGATCACCGAAGTTCCCATGATGGGCGGCAAGCGAGAATCCAACTGGACACTATTGGCCGGTGAACGGGTTTACACCAATGAGTCGGCGAATCGGATAGACCAAATGTTTAACGCCATTATGTTGATGCAAAGCCGCGTGTTTGCTTTTAACGATCCCATTTCTCAAACCAGTAAAGACTCTTCACGTATGGCCCCTCGGACGATGGTTAATATCTACGGCGCTCCCGAAGGCGCTCGGACGGAAGAGAAAACTGGCGAGAACGGGGAAGAAATTATCAACGTTTTCTTGGCTGATATCGATACCGACGGGCAAATGTCGCAAGCCATGACCCGAACGTTTGGCCTAGCTCGGCAGGGGGTATAAATGGTGGCCATGATGTATCCCAGCTATTTGCCTCATCCGCATTTTGACCCATCCGGTATTAAGCAGCAATCCAATCGTATCCGCAGTGAAATGGCCTCTGGTCGAGTTCGTCAGCGTCGCCGTTTTATGGTGGTTCCTGCCGAGCAGACACTGCAGTGGCGGCTGGAGCCAAACCAAGCGGCGGCGTTTTTAGGGTGGGTAGAGCATGCGTTGATGGGGGGCGTAGGCTGGTTTAGGTTGAATCAACGCACTGAGCTGGGCGTTGTCCCGATAGACATCCGCATGATTCAGCACCCACTAGAAAACGCCAAGCAAAAAGCTGGGCGTTTTTTTTATTCCGTTAAATGTGAGATTCGCCAGTACCCAATTCAGAGCGAAGAGATCACGGTTGGCCAAATCCTAGCGCCTCATACTCTTGATGAGTTTGTTGATGGTGTTGATATGGGCCGTTACTACACAGAGAGCTGGAAATGATGGAAAACAGCAACAACTATTTTCAGTTGATAGCTAAATTTAATAAGAATATTGAATGGCTTAATAAAGTTTTACTGGGTGGAGAGACAGATTACGTAGTGATTGATGGTGTTGGTAAACCATCTATCTCCAAAGAGTTTGCGGACCGATTCAGTGAGCTTCAGGCCATGGTTCAGGGGCAAAAGACCTATACAACCAAGGCTGCAATGGATGGTGATTTAAGCCCGTCAGCAGACACCATAGCCATGGTTTGGAGTGATCCAAACAGCCAAAATAATGGTTGGTATGGAAAAGTCGGCGCCAGTGGCTCAGGTAGTTGGAGTAAATCACAGTACGACCCTATCAAAGAATCTCAATCGTTGGTGTTAGACGTATCTTCGGCTATTTCATCTTCTACTGATAATACCTACAAGCGCCGTATGGCTGCTATGGGGCAGTATCTGCTCGATCATAAAACAGAAAAGATAGTGCCTTTTGTTGTTGACGAAGATGACATGGTTCGCCTCGGTTTTGACAAAGCGACCGGGGATCTTGTTGGTACAAGTTTAGGTTCTATTGATGATTCTGCGCCATCGTCTCAGGTTCACCCTGTTGTTGTTGATAAAAGTGGCCGAGTTGCCATTGGCGTGAACAAAAGAACAGGTGAAACATTAATGGTGCCGGATGAGTCTACTTCCATTCTTAATGCTGAAAAGCTGGAAGAGTACCACTTGGCAGAGCCTCTTGGCGCTTTTTCTGGTTACGTGTATTTGATTACTGATGAGGCAAACCGTGTTTTAGCAGGTGTTGATAAAAATGGCGCATGGGAGTTTTTTGGCGGCATCAAAGGGATTAACCAGCAAGTTAACGGTCCGGTTATTGGTAGTCCTAAGCCATTTGCTGATATTAATATGACGATGTTCTATGGTCAGAGCTTGTCAGTAGGCTCTCAAGGTAAGCCAGCGTTATCGACAGAGCAGAAGTATAACAACATCTGTTTTTCTGGCGGTGCGCGTTCAAAAAATACAGAGCTTGGCTCAACCATCCCTCTAGTTGAGACGAATGACCCGGCTCCTGATGGTGGAACTAACCGTGGCGAGACACCTTGTAGTGGCATGGGTGATTACACTCAAGTGCTGCTTGGAAATAGAGATATTCACACTCAGCTAGTTTGTACCGCTGGTCACGGTGGTTATCGTATTGACCAGCTTAACAAGGGAACGGAGTGGTACAACAATTATGCCGTACCTCATATTAGAGCAGGTTTTGATACATCAAAGGCCAGTGGTAAAACACACATTCACCAGGCTGTATGTTGGTTGCAAGGCGAAAACGATACCAATAAAAGCATTGACGCTTATAAGCTGGACTTAATCACTCTGCGAAACGATCTACAGACAGAGATGGCGACTTATGGAGGTCAAACAATTGAGCATGAGTTTATCACTTACCAGCTTTCTTCTTATGCTACGACTGGGAATGTCGCCCGAGCACAGCGAGCAGCATCAAAAGAGCATGAACATATTCATGTCTGTACGCCAACTTATCCAATTCCGCACTTTAGTGACAAAGTGCATTTAACCAATGTTGGGTATTACCTGATTGGGTGTTATTACGCTCGTGTCTATGATCATGTCGTCGTTCGAGGGGTTCCGTGGCAACCATTGGACTTTAAGCAAGCGTTGCGACAAGGGAAGTTGGTAACTGTTGAGTTTCACGTGCCTAACCCACCATTAGCTTTTGATACTGATTTTATGGGTAGTGTTTACCAATCAGGATTCAGAGTTGTTGATGCTGACGGTGATGTTGATGTTGAGTCTATTGTGCTTTCTGGCTCCAATAGAATCACATTAGTGTTAGCTAAAGAGCCTAATGGTGACGTCCGTTTGCGATATGGCCTGGACTATTCATCCAGTGTAATTGATGGCATTTCCTCAGGAGCCGGTGGCACGTTGCGTGATAGCAATGAGGAAACGGTAAAAATATCCGGTGTTACTCATCCACTTTATAACTGGTGTTTGCATTTTGAGGAGATCATCTAATGGCCACAACATTGTTAAGCCGTAATGCGAGTTTTACCAGCCAGGTACTGCCAACGTTAAATGGAGCTGGTTTTCAGTTAGGTGAGACCAGCCGAGAAAGCACGGCGAAAGGACATTACATATTGGGGGAAAGCCTAGAAAAAAGCGTAGTGGACTTATCGGGTAATGCTCACCACCTATCCGTTCCTTTTGATCAGCCAGTGGTTGGCGATGGCTACTGCGAAGTTGATAGCATGATGATGTTTGATACAGGTCTGGTTATTGGTGATGAACTGACTATGGCGGTTGTTTTTAAGCGAGTGGGTAATGGCTTGGTTATTGGTAACCTTGGGAGAAGCGGTGGTCTGCAGCGCCTTGACCGAAATGAAGAAGATTTGATTGGTTCGGCATCCATTTTTACTTCCACGGATATAACGAACTTTAACGCAGGTTACTCTCAGCCGATGGGGGCTTCGAGCGGTTCAATTTCAAACAAAGCTCAATATATAGATGATAGTTGGTGCTTTGCAGCTTATTGCATCTCACCAACGTCAACACATGCCCTGACCAGCCATTCAGGTATAAATAATCTATTGAAAGCCGCTCATCCTGGAACAGCAAAAACAACAACAGCTGAAGGTAAGCCAGTTCAAAATCTTCATATTGGTAATCCTAACTACAGCTCTATGGCCGGGAAATCATTGGTCGCTGAGGCTGTCTTTTTTGAACGGTCATTAGGTCATCAAGAACTTATTGCTTTGTATAAGCGCTCTCAGGCTCGAATGAAATTGAAAGGGATTATTATCTAATGGCATATATCAAAAGAATTAAAGGTGTAGTGGTTGATAACCCTGAACTTCCTGTCCTTGATGGGTTTAGAAGAATCACAGAAAATAATGTATTTGAGACAGATTCATGGGGACATTGGATTCTTGGCGGTTCTGAGCCAGATAGTATCCGTGATTTATCAGGTAATGGGAACAACCTTACGGTAATGTTTGGGCAGCCAGAGTTAGGTGCCAATTATGCAAAAGTTGGATTTTCTGATGTTTATGACACTGGGCACAAGTTAGGTAAAGCGCATACATTTGTTGTTGTGTTTAAGCAGGACAAATCGAAAGGTTCTTCTGGCGGCCTAGTTTTTGGTAACTTTGGTCGTTCAAGCAGCACATATCGTTTGGATCGTTATGGTCTGCCTATCATTGGCTGTTCTTCGGTGTATGTTTCCGGCGATCGCATTTGTGGGAATAGTTCATATTCATCTCCGTATTTGGCCTCTGTTGGCACCATTAACGATGATGCCGCGGGTAACTCAGAACAATGGTTCTTTGCTGCTTATTCCTTAGATGGAGAGTCTAAAGCTCGAATGGTAAATACCATCCGTGGTGTGAATAACCCATTAGAGATAAGCACACCAGGCGGTGGGGTAAATACTGAAACAAACCATCCTGTTGGTATCGGTAACCCTAACTATGACACAAATTTAATGAATGATTCATTAGTGGCCGAGGCGATTTTGTTTGACAGAGCATTAACTGCTGAAGAGATGGTTTCGGTGTATGACCGTTCTCGTCAGCGTATGGCATTGCGGGGGATTGTGATCTAATGGATACGGTTTTTAAATTAGCGCATAGATTTGTAGTGCCTTCAGAGCAAGTTGCCTCCCCTGTGTATTCACCCGGTGGTGACGTGCCTGAAGTGGGCGCTTGGGGGCATTGGATCCTCGGTGGTACAGAGAACGGTTCTAGAACGGACATTACTGGAAATGGTCGTAATTTACGGAATTATTTTGGTACGCCACAAGTGTTAGACCAAGGTGTTGAGTTTAACTATAACGATGTTTGGGACACGAACTGGGTACCAAAGGGCGAATTCACCATGGCCGTTGTATTCCGTCGCAAGACATTTGAACAGTTAGGTGGATTGGTTATAGGCAACTTAGGTACAAGTGGTGCTGGTTGGCGTCAAGACCGATTTGGCAACCCGCTTGAAGGTTCGACTTGTATCTATGCGAGTTATGGTGCTCCGCCTTTGCCAGCTCCAGAGGGCATTGGGGTTAACATGAACTCATCTCCAAACAAAAGTGAAGGGCAGAGTGCTAGCTTGGGAGCCGTTACTTTTGGTTCTACGACTGTGAACCATCGCGAATGGGTGTTTGTTCTTTACTCTGTATCACCTGTAGGTACCGTTGGGTATTCATCACTTAATAATCCCGCAGGGCGTTTCTATGATGGTGATGGGTATCGAGGGACGATTACCAATGTTACAGGTCAGACAGTTGGCCTAGGCAATGCTCACTATCAACCCGATTATGCTAATGAAAATAGCTTGATAGATACGATGGAAATTGCTGAGGCTATTCTTTTTGATCATGCCGTGACTGTAGAAGAAGCTGAGGCGGTATTTGAACGATCAAAAATGCGTATGAAGCTAAAAGGCATTGAACTACTCGACTTGAGAACCTGATTATGGAAGCAATAGAGGTTTATTACGCCTCTGCCCCAGCCAATGAAATCCCCATCCACACCCTCGAAATCCGAAACGAACAAGCCTACCAAAATGGCGATGCTGATGCCGTCATTCGGCTTGCTGATGGCTTTTATTCCGTTCGTGATGATGGTGAGGAAGGGATTTCTCTGGGGCTTGAGGACGGCAATCTCACTTTCTTTCGCTCCTCTGCCTTTGGGGTTTCCCTGCCGGGCAAAAGCGTGAAAGGGAAGCAGAACCTGCAGTTCCAGATTGATAACGTGACGGGCGAGGCCCGTCATTTTATTGATAAAGCCATGGAAGCCGGAAGCAAAGTCAAAATCATTTACCGCTTTTATCTCTCATCCAATCTATCCGCTCCCGCTAAACCACCGCTTGAGCTCACTTGCGTCAGTGAAAAAGACAACATCCAGACCGTGGCTGTTGTCGCGTCCTTTCATGACTTAGTGAATCGAGCGTGGCCAAAGCGCCGCTATACGCCAGCCGTGGCGCGTGGGCTTAAATATCAGGGGTCGTAATGCAGTTAATGGACTTAATGAACATTCCCTATCAAGACCATGGCAGGGCGCTCTCTGGCGTGGATTGTTGGGGCTTCGTGCGGCTGGTTCGCCATCATCACCACAAGTTGCCAATGTTGGCCAGCTTTGGTGCAGTTTCACCAGACGACAAAACAGGCATGACAGCTGGCTATCAAGCGTTAGTCGGTCAATTTAAGCTGACTCACCCTGTTGATGGTGCGATTGCCTGCCATTTTGTCGGCGACACCTTGGTGCATGTTGGCGTGGTCGTGGACGAGAACGGGCTAAAAGTGGCTCATACCGGGCGAAAAATGGGACGGCCTAGGCTTTCCCGTTTGGCTGAATTTGAGCGCATGGCGCTGATTACGAGGTATTACATAGAACATGAGTATGTTAGTGGTTTACCCGAACAAGTTGGACCGCACCAAGCGTGAGTTTTGTCCTGTTCAGGCAGGGCAAACGCTCAATGCTTGGATGGCCAATAACATCAAAGGCTATTACGTATCGCCGACCCCGCCTTTTTCTTACTTTGTGAACGGGCAACAAAAAACCAGCGAAGATTGGTTCGAGTACCGTTGGCAAAACGGAGACCTGATTGAACTGTTTGCTGAGCCGAAAGATCCCGTCACCGCCGTGATGGCAGTCATTGCGGTTGTTGCAGCAGGCATGGCCATTTATGCCATGAACCAGATCCCGGACAACTTTCAGAAAACTTCCCCGGAAGGCAGTCCGATCTATGACGCAAACGCGCAAGGCAACCGTCCTCGACTCATGGGGATCATTCCTGAGTTGTTTGGCCGTCATAAAACCTACCCCGACATCATCAGCGAGCCCCAATGGTACTTCTCGGATGACGATGAATTTATGATGCTTATGACGGCAGTGAGTGTGGGTGAGGTAGAACTGAGCGGCGATAATATTTATATCGGTGATACGCCCATTTCAAAATACGGAGCTGATATTGATTTTCATGTATTTCCTCCGGGCACCGATGTTACAGGCCACCCGGCACATCAGAACGTCTACACCTCTCGGGAAGTGGGCGCGACCGCTTCCACCGCGGGGATTGAGTTGGAAGGGGCGGTGAACTCTGTTGAAGCGCAAATCACTCGTTTATCGGGTAAAAACATCACGCTATTGACGGAAATTGATGGGTTCATGAGTGAGTTCTGGCCAGATGAATGGGAAGAAAACTCGATCATCGTGCTATCGGGCACGCCCGGGGCCAAAACCGTCTCGGCAGGGGAGGAGAATGGCGGATTTCGCGGTTATTACGCGACAAGTCCCATAGAGTTTTGGTCAACTCATGAAGCACTACACGATTGCCGCTATGGCGACTATATTCGTTACCCCATCTCGTACACTGAGTCACAAAATGGGGCGGCACAAATCGAGTACGCGACGGGGTACATCTCCGATACCTACGTGGTCACTGAAAACGACGTCGAATACTATGCGGTTAGAATCAAGGATGGAAACGGGATGAATATCCCGAACAGTGCCGTTCCTGTCGAAACTCGGCAGCTTCCTTTGCAGTTTTTAGGCAAAGATGATGGCCGCTATAAGATCAGCGAAAAACGCAAAACCAGTGCCACGGTAGAGAAACTTTTCCCCAGTGCGAGTGAAATGGCGTTCCCCGGCTTTACTAACACTGGCGACTTAACGCAGGTTCGGGTGACTGTCGAACAATCCTTGCCGGGCAAACCTGCTGGGCCGCATTATGCTTGCCCCATTTCGGAGGTGACGGACCAAATTTCCGTTGATATCAAGTTTCCTGATGGCATTGGTTACATGAACGACAACGGCTCAGTTTCTAGCCGGGAAATCCGCTTGATGATTGAGTGGCGAGGGGAAGGGGAAAGCGAGTGGAATCAGGTCCCTTTTAAACGCTCGGGGGCGACACGCGATCAAATGGGCAATACCATCACCATCAATCTTGGCCGAAAAGTACGCCCTGAGGTGCGCGTGTATCGGGTGACAGGGGACAGCAAAGATAGCCGTTCCTTTGACCGGATTGAATACAAACGGCTGAAGTCTCGCCTTGAGGCGAACACCAGGTACGATGATTTCACCACCATGGCCGTGCGCATTCGAGGCAGTAACACGCTGTCACGCAACGCTGAAAATCGCTTAGGTGTAGTACCAGTGCGCAAGTTACCCATTCCTGACGGCTTCGGCGGCTGGACGTCAGAGAATTATGCTACTCGCGATATTGCGCCAGCGGTGCGCTACATCATATGCGACAGTGGATTGAGCGATGTGCATATCGGGCAGCATGAGTTGCTGCGCTTACATGATGTATGGAAAGTGAGAGGCGATACTTTTGATGCGGTTTTTACTGACGACAGCACCTTGTTTGAGGTATTGAAAAAGGTCCTCGCCGTTGGCTATGCCGAGCCGACGCTGAACTATGGACAAATCGTTCCGGTTCGAGACGAACCGCGCACTGTGTTTGATTACCAATACCAGCCTGACAACATGCTCGGGAAAGGGCTCGAACGCTCGGGCAAGTTCTTTGATGAAGAAGAGCCAGACGGGATAGAGGTGGAATACTTCTCAACCGAGACGTGGAAACCGGAAACAATCTTGTGTCTTTTACCTGATGACCTTGGCAATAAGCCCGAAAAGGTACGTGCCTTTGGTGTAACGGATGCAACCAGAGCGTGGCGATTTGGGATGCGGATACGCCGCAAAAAGCGTTATCGCCGTTTTCAGTACTCATTCCAGACGGAGATGGATGCCTTTAACTCAAACTACCTTGATTACGTGGCACTGGCTGATGATGTGCCGGGTTACGCACAAAGTGGACGAATGGAAGGCTACGATGTGTCGAATGGCAAAACGGTCGTTACGCTCGATGCGCCGCTTGAGTGGGGAGAAGGGGTGCACCATATCGCGCTCAGAAAACCCAACGGGCGAACATCCGGCCCGTACGTTTGTGACCGTGGACCCAATCCATACCAAGTCACGATCAACGGCAGTTTAGACTTCAAACCCGTTCTCGATGGCTCGATAGAGCCGCCTTTTTGGTTATTTGGCGAAGCAGATAGCTGGTGCTATCCGGCGCTGATTGATGATGTGGCACCGCAAGGAACGGAGCGATGCAGCGTAAAAGCCGTTAATTATGACGTTCGTGTTTACGCTGATGATGATAATGAGCCGGATGAAAACGGGTACCCGAAAGTGGCTTGAAGTTAACGCCATTAAAAAGCCCCTTAACGGGGCTCTTCTAGTCGTTAATCACTGTGTACTCCATATACTCTGGGGTGACAGAGTTGACCATCAGTTGATAATTTCTGAATCTAATGGTCTTAGTATCTTTAGGGTAGATCAGCTCTTGGGTAAATGCTGATCTCGCGTGATTGTCGAATGTGTATTCACGGTAGAGCACATTGATACCATCAGAGCTCAAGCCAGTGAAAATCAATTCGTGGTTTATGTAACCGGAGTCAGAAAGTGGTGTGCTTGTCTCGTGTTTTTCAAATTGCACATTGCTTGGTTCAATGGTGTATTGAGAGCCGCTTCCAACAGGAGAAGTCCAGAAATCACCGGAAACGACAGTTTGGTCCCAGTACCCCGCCTTATCGATGCCGAACAATAGGTGACTACCTGGAATCATCACAATATCGTTGCCTTTTTCGTTTGTCCCTGCGATTTCGTATGCATCACCAGCTTTTCCAGAGAGCCTAAGAGCAACACTGGCTAAACCTCCGGACAGTACAAAAGCCTGTTTGGCTTGATAAGCATTTGACTGGACCAATGTTTTGTAAGCCTTTCTCGTCAGCAACTCTTCGCCAACATAGGCTTTAGTTTTGATTCCAATTTGATAGCTTCTAGAGTCCACATTCTCCACTCTAGAAGGGGTGGTTCTGGAAAAATTCGCCGTCGAAGTGCACCCGGTCAACGCTGTCGTTACAAGCGCCAAAACAAAAAGCCTTTTCATCCTTATAGCTCAACTTACTGTTGTAAAGGACTTAAAAGGTATTCGGATCAATAAGTTTTGTCACTGAAATAGGGGATGTTTTGTGATTTGAATTGCATAGCTATCGTGACGCGTAACGCTAACTTAATTTCATTTCATGTTTTTCAGTTCGTTGTAAAGGCCTGTCAAAAAATTTGTAATCAGCCTTCTTATTGGTTCCGGGAAGAGCCGGGACGCAGCAAGTAAGTCGTGCTCGGTCACGTTATCAAGCTCAAATCTATCTAGCACCATGTCAAGCTCGCTGACATTGAGTGCTTCAAGTATGCGTTCGTATTCACTCCAAGTGATGTCGCGGACGCCTTGCTCAATACGTTTATAAGTTTTCTTACTAATACCAGCCTTTTCGGCTAGTTGCTCTTGGGTTAGCCCCGCCAATCTTCTCCGGTGTTTGATTGCCTTGATCAATGAATCTCGTGACATTCAACACACACAACGGGCCGGATATGGCCATTTTGGTCTTAAAAGGGGTCAAAAAAGGGCACTTACCTTGTCAGACCTGAACAAATGAAATGATATGCGGTACGCGGCACACACATCGAAATTAAAATAATAAAAATATCAATAAAGATAATATTAACATCAAACAGAGGCTAGGTAGAGGTAATAATGAACTCTAAAAAGAAGGTGAGTTTGGATGATATTGAAGCTGGCTTAAATCACTTAAGCTCAATGGCATCTGAACTGAACAACGAGCTGTTGAAGAATGTAGGCAATAGCGCCTTATCAGAGAAAGCGGAGCGGATAGCGTATGTGTCTTGGATGATGACTAGGCTTCTAGATCAAGTTGAGTGATAACACAGGCTGGCATTTGTCAGCCTTTTATCTTTCTAAAGCAAAAATTATGGTTAGAGTCTGCGTCCAAATTGCGTCTAAATAATTATTGAGGTTAATTTTATTTTTATTAAATCATTTAGTTACGTCGGTTGATTCATAATCAAAAAAGAAGAATGTAGGCTGATTATCCTGGTGCATCCGGCGTACCATTGAGAGCTGCAAAAGGTGTATTAGACCATTGCACGCCAGCGCTGGCAACGACTTCGCTGGGCATCAAGCTCAGAAAGGGCAAAGACCATCAAACGGTTATACACCCGACTCGCAGCGTAAAACCTAGCGAAACGGTGACAACAACTGTTCCATCTCAAGTTTATGCAAAATCTCTATTTTGCGATGGGGGTGGCTGAAGGTGCGATAAAGCATTGCTTCGGCGACCGTGTCTGCGCTGACGGGTGTCCAGTTGTGTAGCCGGCCGCGTAGCAAAGGTGTGATTGGTCGCATCAGGCATTGCAGCCATTTTTCGTCTTGGCGCTGCTGCTCGCGCGCTCCCAGCAAAGGGCCGGGCCGGACGATCACCAGTTGTTCAAACGCCATCTGCATCAACGCATTTTCCATCTGTCCTTTGCACTTTAGATAGTGGAACGGAGAATGTGCATCTGCGCCCAAGCTGGAGACGACGGCCAACTTGGACACGCCAAGCACCTTCATGCTTTGTGCTACATGGCAGACAAGTTCAAAGTCCACCTGGCGCAGTTTTGCCCGGCCGCCAGCTTGCCTTCGCGTACTGCCCAAGCAGATAAAACCGATGGTGGGCCTTGGTAAACTCTCATCCCAAGCGGTAATTTTGAGCTCAGGGTCGAGCAGTAAATGTACCTTGTCATTGCCAGTATGCGCGACTTTTGGCGGCCGGCGGCTTAAGGCGTAGACGGTGCCAATCGCGTCATGCTGCAAAATGTGCTGAAGTAGCCTTGAGCCAACCAAGCCAGTCGCGCCAGCAATGATTACGCAGTGATTGTCCTGATTGATACTCATCGTTACTCCTAATTGATTCGCTGCTCATAGTGTTCAGCAAGTCGTCTTTACTATCATTAGCTTAGCGCTGGCGATCCGCTGTCGCTAGAGGTTACACTAGGTCACTTCTTTTTTCCCGTCAGTTTAAGACAGAGGACGTCATGTTAGATCAACAATTCGCCGCGCAAATTCAACACATTATCGACAACAAAACCAAGCCGCTTGGCGCTCTCGGCCAATTGGAGACAGTGGCGTTGCAACTGGCGCTCATCCAAAGTCAAGGCCAAAGCCAAGTGGCGGTGCAGATTGAACTGCGCAAACCGCAAATGTTGCTGTTTGCTGGTGACCACGGCATCGCGGATGAAGGGGTTAGCATCGCGCCCAGCGCAGTGACGCAGCAGATGGTGCTGAACTTTCTGGCTGGTGGTGCGGCGATCAACTGTTTTTGTCGCGGCAACGATATTGAACTTACGGTCATCGACTGTGGCATTTTGTATCCGGTGACGCAGACAGCACCCAATTTACTGTTGCGTCGCTTGGGCGAGCGAACGCACAATTTTGCTCAGCAAGCGGCGATGAGCCTTGAGCAAGTCGAACAAGGTTTAAGCAATGGCGCAGAGATTGTTAAGCAGCGCTGCATGCTCGGGGCGGATTTGTTGATGTTTGGCGAGATGGGCATCGCCAATACCAGTTCGGCAGCAGCGCTGCTGAGCGCGCTGTCTGGACACGAAGTGGATCACTGTGTCGGTAAAGGGACCGGCATTTCCGCAGAGCAGTTGTCATTGAAGATCAAACTGGTGGCACAGGGCGTCGGTCGCTGCTATGAGTTGCCCATAAAAGAAGTGCTGGCGCAAGTGGGCGGGTTTGAGATTGTCACTATGGTGGGGGCATTTTTGGCCGCTGAGCAGCATAAAACGCCAGTATTGGTCGATGGTTTTATTGTTTCGGTGGCCGCTTATATTGCCACGCTGCTGGAGCCAAACGTACGAGATTACTTGCTGTTTGCCCATCGCTCAGAAGAGCAGGGGCACCAAATCGTGTTGCAGCTGTTAGACGCACAGCCGCTGATCGACCTCGGTTTGCGCTTGGGAGAAGGCACTGGCGCCGCGCTGGCGTACCCATTGGTCAAAGCGGCGGCACAGTTTTACAACCAGATGGCCAGTTTTGAGAGTGCAGGAGTCACGGTGTAAATGGCGTTTCTTCGTTACCAGTTCGAACTGTTTTGTCTGGCGCTGAGTTTTTTCAGCCGCTTGCCAGTGCCAGCCAACACGCCGTATTCCCCCGAGCGAATGAATCAATCTGGGCGTTATTTTGCCTTGGTTGGTGCGTTGCTTGGTAGTTTGTGCGCGCTGTTTTACACCTTGGCCGCACAACTTGTGCCGTTTCAGGTGGCTATCTTGTTGATGATCGCTTGCAGCTTGTTGCTGACCGGCGCGTTTCATGAAGACGGACTCACCGACATGGCGGATGGCATTGGCGGCGGTATGACAGTAGAAAAGCGCCTCACCATCATGAAAGACAGTCGTATCGGCACTTACGGCAGTGCAACCTTGACCATGGCACTGCTAGGTAAATTTGTCTTTCTCACCACATTGGCTCGCCAAGCGGATTTTGTCCTGATTCTCATCGTTGCTTATACCTTAAGCCGAGCGGTGGCGGCGTCGCTGATTTATGATATGCCTTACGTCAGTGATGCAGACCAGAGTAAGAGCAAACCGCTTGCCAGCGCACAATCCTCGTTCGATCTGGCGGTATTGCTCTTTTGTGGTGTAATAGCGGCCCTGACCCTGGGCATGGCGAAAGGTTTGTTGCTGCTGCTCGTTGCTGCGCTATTTCGTATCGGCTTTAAGCGTTGGTTGATGGCGCGGCTTGGCGGATTTACGGGGGATTGCCTTGGCGCTGCGCAGCAATTGATGGAACTTGGGATCTATCTAGTGCTGATTGTGATGATCCATAACGGTTAAGGCGGTAAATGAAAGCATTAATACTCGGCGGGGCTCGCTCAGGGAAATCGTCTCACGCGGAAGCGCTGGTGCGCAATTGGTGTGAGCAAAGCGCTGGCACGCTTCACTATCTGGCCACGGCGGTGCCGTTTGATAATGAAATGAGCGAACGGATTGCGCATCACAAAGCGCAGCGTGGCAAAGGTTGGCAAGAGCACGAAGCGCCGCTGTTGCTAGCAGAGTATCTGGCAAGGTTCGAAGCGCAAGATGTGGTGCTGATTGATTGCTTGACGGTGTGGCTCAATAACTGGCTGTTTGAACTGGCAGAGCAGGCGGATAACGCGCAGCTCGAAGAGAAAGTGGCGCAGCTTTGCCAAGCGTTAATCGCTTGTCCGGCAAGCGTGGTACTGGTGTCCAATGAAGTGGGGTTGGGCGTGGTGCCGATGGGTAAAGTGAGCCGCCTGTTTGTCGATAATGCCGGGCGAATGAACCAGCGGCTAGCGCAAATCTGCCAGCAAGTAACACTGGTCGCTGCCGGATTGCCACTGGACTTGAAGAAGGCTGAATGACATGTCTAGTAAAGAGATTTATCTGCTTCGCCACGGAAAAACCACTGCGCCGCCGGGCCTTTACGGAGCCAGCGATGCAAAAGTAGACCCCAAGATGCAACACGCGATAGCGAGAGCCTTGTGCGAGCAGCTAACGCAAGAGCAAATCATTCCGCTCACTCGGATTGTCACGTCTCCGCTGAGCCGTTGCCGAGTGTTGGCTGAGCAGGTCGGTAGTTTGCTCGGCACACCGCTGGTGGTTGACGGTGGCTGGCGAGAAATGGCCTTTGGCGAACTCGACGGGCGGCCATTTGCGCAGCAAGATTACCCGTGGCCTTTACTCAACGCCTTTTCGCGCGACCCTGCCCACACCGAACTGCCCGGGGGAGAGCGTCTGGCTGATTTTCAACACAGAGTGATTCATGCTTGGTCGCAGATTGTCACCTCACAAGCTGATAAAGTGTTAATCATCACTCACGGCGGCGTCATTCGCCTTATTCTCGCCCACCTTTTGGGTGTAGACTGGCGAAATCCTCATTGGTATCAACGTTTAACCATTGAAAACGCAAGCCTGACGCACATCAGCTTGTTCACCGATAGCGACGGGGCCTCTTACCCTACGGTGAAAAGCATTGCGCTGCCGCTGCGGCTCAGGGACGAACAGACAAAGCAAATTCGTAATAAAGACAGATTTGATTAAGGAAAACAGCATGACAGCGCCAAGTTGGGATCTCACCATCGCTTACGCCGATCTAAGCGATGAACGCATCGAACAAGATATAGAGCTGATCGAGCAATGCATTAAATTGCTCAAAACCCAAGCTTCGCAAAAAGAAGTGGTCAGCGTAATGCAAAACGCCATCGTCACTAAAGAAGCGGCAGGCCGTTTACTTTCAACCATTTATACCTTTGCCAACTGTCACACGTCAGTCGATGTGACCCATGCCGAAGCGAAAGCACTCGTTGGCCGAATGGCCAAACTCAGTTCAGAAATGGATCAAGCGTTTAGCCCGTACGAGTTGGCCTTAATGCACGCCGATGACGATTTCATCGTTGATGTTTTAGAAAGTGATAATCCAGATGTCGCTTCACAGGCGTTCGCGATTGCGCAGTTGCGTAAGTTGGCGGATCAAAGCTTGAGTGTGGCACAAGAGCAACTGCTCTCAGCAATGGCAGTGGATGGCCGTGACGGTTGGGGACGCTTATACGACAACCTGACAGGGACGCTGAAAGTCAATCTTAAACTGGCAGACGGCCAAGAGCAGACCCTCGGCTTTTCTCAAGCCGCGGCGATTTTATATGGCTCGGACTTCGCGCGTCAGGAGAGCGCGTGGCGCGGTATTCAACAAGCAATGGCGACGCATCGCGAAACCTTTGCCGCGATCTTAAATGCGCTTTCCGGTTGGCGTTTAACCGAGTATCAAAAACGCTCTCACCAGCGCGATATTCACTTCCTTGAACCCAGTTTGTACAGCAGTCGTATTCAGCCGCAGACGTTGGAGACCATGATCTCGGTGACCAGACAAAATCGCCACGTGGGTCAAAAAGCAGGCGTATTAATGGCGAAAGTGCATGGTTTAAACGAGATGAAGCCGTGGAATCATCTCGCCGCCATGCCTGATTTT
Source organism: Vibrio navarrensis (assembly GCF_015767675.1). Lineage (NCBI taxonomy): Bacteria > Pseudomonadati > Pseudomonadota > Gammaproteobacteria > Vibrionales > Vibrionaceae > Vibrio > Vibrio navarrensis. The sequence goes on from NZ_CP065217.1 coordinate 1,515,228, forward strand.
TCGGGAGAAGCCAAGGTCTATAGTTTTGAAGAAGCGATTGAGGTGATCCGCGCGGCGTTCGCTCAAGTCGATCCTGAGATGGCAACGTTTGTCGACATGATGGTCGAAAATGGCTGGATTGATGCCGCTCCCGGCGACAACAAACGCTTGGGCGCTTATTGCACAAAACTTGCGGCGACCCGAACGCCTTTGGTGTTTATGACGTGGGCGGGCAGCCGTTCCGATCTGATGACGTTGGCGCATGAACTCGGCCACGCGTTCCATAATTGGGTGATGCGAGATATGCCCTTGTGTCAGACCCGTTACCCAATGACCTTGGCCGAGACCGCGTCGATTTTTGCTGAAAACATTGTGCAGGACTACTTGATTGCCAAGGCGCAAAGCGACGAAGAGAAGTTGGAAATGCTGTGGGAAGAACTCTCGTCTGCGTTGGCGCTGATGATCAACATTCCGGTGCGCTATGAGTTTGAAAAAGCCTTTTATCAGCAGCGCACTGACGGCGAACTATCGGCCGATGAGCTGTGTGCGTTGATGAGCAGCACTTGGCAAGAATGGTATGGCGAAGCGATGTCAGAGCCCGATCCCTATTTCTGGGCCAGTAAGTTGCATTTCTCGATTTCTGATATCAGTTTTTACAATTACCCGTATCTGTTTGGTTACTTGTTCTCCAAAGGCATTTACGCCCAGCGCAGTGAAAAAGGCGAGCAGTTCTATCAAGACTATGTCTCGCTGCTGCGTGATACAGGCTCAATGATGGCGGAAGCCGTGGTGTTTCAGCATTTGGCGATGGATTTAACTCAAGACGAGTTCTGGCAAAAGAGTATTGATCTGATCAGCGCCAAAGTGGATGAGTTCGAGCGTTTGCTGGCAAAAGTGTCGCAGTAAGATAACTTGATCCAGCTATAACGAAAATGGTTAGGGATGTGATAGAGTTCGCTCCCTAACGTATTGTTATTGTTCAATAAGAAGTAAGCTTTTTGTAGTTGCATATAAAAAGAAAGTATGATTTGCCTGTTTTGCACTCATTTTATTGATTCGTCTTCATAAGTGGGATCCTAGCAACATAAATCATCAAAACATTTTATTAACATACCGCCGTGCAATTAAGGAGTAACGCATGACGAATTCTCTGTTTCGCCAATCGTTTTTGTTAGACACCCTAGATATGCAGCAGGCCGTTGATGCGCAAACAACGACGCTGCCAAGTGGGGTGCAACTTAAGCTGCATCAGCGCGGTGTGTTAGAAGTCATTCCGGCCAGTTACACCGCCAGCAGCAAAAATATGATTATTTCGACTGGGATCCACGGTGATGAAACGGCGCCGATGGAGTTGGTCGACAAGATCGTTCGTGACATTGAAACGGGATTTCAATCAGTCAAAGCACGTTGCTTGTTTATCATTGCTCACCCAGAAGCCACCAATGCCCATACGCGATTTATTGAAGAGAACCTCAATCGCTTGTTTGACGACAAAGATTACCCGATGAGCAAAGAGCTGGTGATTGCCGATACGCTGAAAATCTTGGTGAAAGACTTTTTTGCGGATACGGACGAAGAGACGCGTTGGCATCTTGATTTGCACTGTGCGATCCGCGGTTCGAAACACTATTCGTTTGCCATCAGCCCGAAAACTCGCCATCCGACGCGCTCCAGAGCGCTGGTGGATTTTGTCAACCACAGCCATGTGGAAGCGCTGCTGCTGTCCAATTCGCCATCCAGTACCTTTAGCTGGTTCAGCGCGGAAAACTACTCAGCGCAAGCGTTGACTATGGAACTGGGTCGCGTGGCGCGTATCGGTGACAACGACCTCAGTCGCTTTACCGCACTCGATATTACCCTGCGCGATCTGGTTGCTGACATGACGCCTGAACATTTGCCAAAACCAGCAGTGACTTACCGCGTCAGCCGCACGATTGTGCGTTTACATGAAGATTTTGCCTTTAGATTTGATGACGATGTGGAAAACTTCACCTCGTTTATGCATGGCGAAGTATTTGGTCATGATGGTGACAAGCCACTGATGGCGAAAAATGACAATGAAGCCATTGTCTTCCCTAACCGCAAAGTGGCGATTGGACAACGTGCAGCGCTGATGGTGTGTGAAGTGAAAACGCGCTTTGAAGATGGGCAGCTGGTTTACGATTAATCTGCTCGCCAGACACGCAGAAGGTTTATTTTTGAAAGGCTTAACGTTACAGTTAGGCCTTTATTATTTTGCGCCGCATTTGGCCTGATTATCATGGAATTTCACCAGCTTATTGACCACAAACAGCAGCGCTGGCAAAAAACGCTTATCTTGGTTGCCTTGCTTCTGCTCCTCCTTTCGGCCATCTATCTGATGGTGGGTGAAGTTTTCCTCTCGCCATTCTCTACACTTTCAAGTTTCGAGGTAAAACTGCTGGTGGATTTACGCCTGCCAAGACTCATAGCGGCGCTGGCAATTGGTGCCGCGCTAGCGGTTAGCGGCGCGACCTTGCAAGTGTTGCTGGGCAATGTGTTGGCTGAGCCCGGCGTACTGGGCATCTCGGGCGGGGCCAGTTTGGCGATGGTGATCGCGATGTTTTTTCTCCCCGCTATGCCAACGCCAAGCGTATTCATGATTTCAGCTATTTTAGGAGCGCTGGTTTTTACCTTGTTGCTGGTCGGCATGGCGAGGGCGATGCTTCTTTCTACCTCGAGAATGTTGTTGGTTGGGGTGGCGCTTGGCATTCTCTCTGGCGCAGCCGTTACGTGGGCATTCTACTTCAGCGATGATTTGAGCCTAAGACAACTGATGTACTGGTTGATGGGCAGTATTGGTGGTGCCAGTTGGCATCATCATCTGGTGACTTTAGTGCTTTTGCCTGTGCTGCTCTGGCTCTGTTCACAGGGCAAAGTGCTCGATAAACTGATGCTGGGCGAAACGCACGCTGCGCAGCTTGGACTGGATGTGCACAAAATCCGTTGGCAACTGATTCTGGCGGTGTCGGTATTGATCGGCTGCGCCGTGGCGCTTGGAGGCATCATCAGTTTTGTTGGTCTGGTAGTGCCGCACCTTTTGCGTTTGGCATTTGGCAGTGAAAACCGCTTCTTGCTGCCGTTATCCGCGTTGGCTGGGGCTGCTTTGCTGGTATTCTCGGACATTGGAGCGCGCACCTTGCTCGATTCGGCCGAGCTGCCGCTGGGGGTGCTGACCACCACCATTGGCGCTCCGGTTTTTATCTGGATGCTGCTAAGGAGCCAAGATGCAAGTTAACCACATCGGCGTCGGGCATCGGCTTCTCCCGCTCTCGTTTCAATGCCAAGCGGGGGAAAAAGTCTATCTGGTTGGGCCAAACGGCTCAGGCAAGAGCACCTTACTTTCTGCGTTATCTGGCGTTTTGAGTCGGCGTGATGGCGGCCAAGGCGAAGTGCAGCTGGGTACGTTGAGTTTGCTGACGCTGCCGCTGACCGAACAGGCGCGCTTTCGCGCCTATTTATCCCAGCAGGCCAAACCAGCGTTTCATATCGATGTCTATCAAATGTTGGCGCTCTCTTTACCCGCCGGGTGCAAACCCAGTGATAGCCATGTCAAGCAGGCTATTGCGCAGCTTTCTGCGTTATTACAGCTTGAAGATAAACTGCATCGCCGCGTGCAGACGTTGTCGGGCGGGGAGTGGCAACGCGTGCGTTTGGCCGCTGTTTGTCTGCAAGTCTGGCGTGATCTCAACCCTTTTTCGCAGCTTTTGCTGCTTGATGAGCCAGCCGCGCCGCTGGATGTTGCGCAAGAAAAATGGCTCTATCAATTGATCGATGTCATCGCAGCGCAGGGCATTACGGTGGTGGTCGCTAATCACGATCTAAACCGAGTCTGCCAGCATGCCGACAAAGTCCTGCTGCTTAATCAGGGTGTGATGGAGGCTTATGGCACGCCAGAGCAGGTGATGACGGTTGAGCATCTGCAAAAGGTGTTTCGCACCTCAGTGAAGAAAGTGATGGTGGACGATAACCCCTATCTGATTTTTACCTGAGCCTATCTGTTTTTTACCTGAGCCTATCTGTTTTTCACCTGAGCATCGAGACGAAAAACCCGCGACCATGCGCGGGTTAGTTGAGCGAAAAACTGAGCGGTGATTAGGCTGTCAACGCGCTGAGATCGGCTGGGCGGTAGTAAACCGATTTCAGCACTTTACCTTGGCGAATGGTTTTGCCTTCGCTGACAAAATCTTCGGCACACTTGGCAATCAAGTAATCGCCTTTTTGCACCGCCATCAGCTTCACGCCTTGTTCAGCGTAGAACTTTTCGGTGTCAGCGTATTCTTGCTCGTTGCGACACACTTTGCTCATGTTGCTTGAATGCACTTCATCCCAGCAGGGAATGAAATCAATGCCACGGTTTTTTGCCACGTTAAGCAGCAGATCAATCAGGTAGCTGATGGCGAGATTGTCTTCAACCTTCGCTTGACCAAGATGCACCAGTCTGCCCATTAACACATACACTGAATCGACGATGGCATCAGCCTGCTCTGTTTTGCTATCTGCTTCAGCGAGCTCTGTCATCTCTTCGATGATCAAAGAGGTATGCAGAGTGTCCGCTTTGTCGTCGAGGCTTTCAGGCGAAGCGACTGGCAAATCGAAGGTGCTGCGAAACTCGCTGATGTCGCGGTACAGGTGGTCAAAAATCTCTTGGGTCAGTTGAGACAAATACATGTGCTTTTCCATTGGTTTTTACTAAGCGCGAATGATACCAGAGCGAACCGGCAAGCTCTACCCTAGGCTCATGCTAGCGCGGGTTTCGTCTGCGTATTGGTAAAACCATCTGCTTAGTTAAAGCATCTGCTTAATGAAAGCCATCGCTTACGAAAAGAGATACGGAAACAGTTGTTTACGCTGCTCTGGCGTCAACGCTGAAACGCGCGCGATGTTGGTGTGCGGAATCGCTTCTGGATTGGGATAGTGACGCAGCACTTTCTCCATGCTCTCTTCACGGATCAGATGAAAAATCGGGTAAGGAGAGCGATTGGTGAGGTTTTCGTCATCTTCCGGCTGCGCGCCGCCGAAACAGTAATCGGGATGGAAGGTCGCCACTTGAAAAATCCCTTCCCAGTCTTGCTGTTTGATTAGCGCCTCCACCCAATCAATGAAAAAGTTGTAGTCCCAGAAATCTTCCAGCATGTTTGGCACCACCACCAGCGTGGTCTCCAACTCGCTCGGTTCGCTTTGATCCAATTCGAGCAACTGAGTGAGAATGTCTTGCAGCAGCGTTTCTTCGCTGTCAGCGTCACTGACGTGAATTTTGATCTGTTGATTGCGTTGCGGTTTGGCTGCGAAAGGGCAGAGATTGAGACCAATCACCACATCATCCAACCATTGGTTCACTTGCTGTTTGATTTCTTGAGTTGAGCGCTGTGTCATTGTCGTTATTGCTTTGGAAAAATGGGCGCCAAGTATAGCGATACCTAGCGCGAAAACCTACTTTTCTGATAGCGCTACTTTATCCTCTAGCATGGCGTACTTGGGTTTGCGCAGTTTCACGATCACGGCAATCAGCAATGCGTACAGTACCAGCGCGCCGTAAGTCACGCCCGGCCATTGCCAGTGTTGCCAGCAATAGAGCAGGAGAAATCCGCCCAGACTGCCGCCGACGTAGTAGTGCACCAGATACATCGCGGTAGCGGTGGCTTTGGCTTTGTGCGCTTTTTGTCCAACCCAGCCATAGGCCAAGGTGTGGGTAAAAAAGGCACCAAAAGAGATCAGCACCAAACCAAGCAACATGGCAAACAGGTGCTCAATTGAGGCAATCAACATCCCGCTCAAACTGATGACCGCGCCAGTTAACATCCCTATTACCGGGTGAAAGCGCTGGTTCCATTTTCCCGTGTATTTTGAACTCACCGTGCCGCCGAGATAACAAAGGAAGATCAACGAGGCAAGACCGACGGGCAAATTATGCGGTTCGGAAACCAAGCGGAAACCCATCACCGAGTAGAGATTGACGAACAAAGCGAAGTTGAGACCGCCAATCAGCATTGCCAGCCATACCCGAGTGTGACGCAAATGCTGAACGATGGTCTGGTTGTGTTGCCACAAGGTGTGCTTGCTGGCGGTGAAGTTTTTTTGCGCCGGAAGCAGTAAGCCAACGGCGAACACACCAAGCAAAGTAAACGCCAGCATCACTTGAATGGCGGTGGTGGTGCCAAACCAATCCGACATCAAACCGCCGCTGATCCGGCCGCTGATGCCACCCAGCGAATTCGCCGCAATGTAGCCGCCAATGGCATGGCCAAAGGCGCTTGGGCTGAGTTCTTCTGCCATGTACGCCACCGCCACGGCGGCAAACGCCGCGAGAGCAACACCCAGTAAGGCGCGGCAGGCAACGACAAACAGAAAGGAGTCACTAAAGAGCAGCGCGGCGCTGCACAGTGGAATGGCAAACAGGCCAGAGAGCATGACGCGGCGACGGCCAATTTTTTCGGACAATACGGCCATCGGTACAAGGCTAAAAGAGAGGCCAAGCGTGGTGGCGGCGAAAATCCAGTTGACCTGCGTTTCTGAAACGGCGTATTCGAGTGCCAGTTTTGGCAGCATGGGTTGGAAAAGATACAGATTGCAGAACACCAAAAAAGAGCCCAGTGCGAGTGCAAAGGTAATATGTCGATACTGTTTGCTGCCAAGGTCGTACATCTCTAATCTCATCCACCTGTCGATTTGTGAGCACAGTATCAGTCGTCTCATGATAAACAAAATATATTAAAAATATGATAACGATATATTTTTGATCTTCATGGAATCGAAACAACTCAAACAATTCGTCGCGGTGGCAGAGCATCGCAATTTCACCCGGGCCGCCGAAGCGCTGCACATCGCCCAGCCAGCGCTAAGTGTATCCATTAAACGCTTAGAGCAAAGTTTAGGCGTGACGCTGTTTAAGCGAGAGGACAAACAGATCGCGCTGACCACAGAAGGGGAGACGCTCTACCAGCACGCCAAACGGGTTGTACAGCAGTTGCACGACGCCGAACTCGCCATCAACGAGCTGAAGGGATTGGAAAAAGGGGAAGTGCGTCTTGGCGCGCCCAGCATGATGGGCAGCTATTTTTTTCCGGAGATCTTGATGGCTTTCAAAAGCCACTATCCCAATCTCAAACTGACCTTGATAGAAGCGGGCACGCAGTCGATCCGGCGTATGCTGCTTGAAGGTGAACTCGATATTGGCGTGATCACCGAAAACGATCTGCCGGAGGATTTGGAAACCGACCATCTTTTTTCTAGCCAAATGATGGCGGTGGTTGGCAGCGAGCATCCGCTAGCGGAGCGCACCTCGTTAAGCTTTGCGGAGTTTTTCCGCCACGAGTTGGTGATGTTTAAGTCGGGCTATTTCCATCGAGATTTCCTCGACCATTTCAGCGCCCAGCATGGGATTGAAATGCAGTATTCGTTTGAAACCAACTTGCTGCCGCTGATCTTAAAAATCGTCAAACGGGAGTTTGCCATCACGGCGCTGCTGGAACTGGTTACTGAACACGAAATTGGCATCAAAGGGGTGCCGTTTGATCCACCTGTGACGCTCAACTTGGCGCTCGCTTGGCGTCGCGGCGGCTATTTGTCGGTGGCGGATCGCACTTTTATCGAATTTATCAAGCAGTACGTTTAGCTTTTATACATACGCTCAAAGTTGCTTGGGTTCCAGCCAATCATCAGACGATCACCGATTTTCAGCACCGGAACCGAGCGCGCCCCAATCGCGTCGAGCTCTTTTCTGCCGCGCTGCATTTTGGCATTACACAAACGGTACTGAATGCCTTTACTATCGAGATAGCGCTGTGCGTCTTTACAGTGAGGGCATTTGTCTTTGATGTAGAGGACAACTCGTTTCATGTTTTGCTACCGATGCAAGGAAAAAGGGGCGCAAGTGTAGCCAATTAATCGCGACGGGAAAAGAGCCAACGAGAAATGCGATGAATCAAGGCGTCGAGTCGGGTAAACTAGCGCGCTTTGTTTGGCGCTACGTTTCAGTGGCACGAGAAACCAAGGGTAGAGCAATCTTGCATCCGTCACTTCGTTATATTCAGGGATATCCTGCCTACATTGTTGAACCAGTGAGCAAACTTATCGACACGGGCCGCTTAATCGGCTGGTTTGATCAGCGTTACCCAACGCGCCACGATATTCGCAGTGAAAAAGCGCTGTTTGATTACGCGATGGCGATAAAAAACCAGTTTATGAAGAAAACCGGACCGATCAGCAAGGTGGTTTACGACGCTAAGATCCATCTGATCAACAATGCGCTCGGGCTACACAGTGTGATTTCGCGTAACCACGGCGGCAAGCTAAAGTCGAAAAATGAGATCCGCATTGCCAGTGTTTTTAAAGACGCGCCCGAGCCGTTACTGCGTATGCTGGTGGTGCATGAGTTGGCTCACATCAAAGAAAAAGAACACGATAAGGCGTTCTACGCGCTCTGCTGCCACATGGAACCGGACTATCATCAACTGGAGCTCGATGCTCGTCTCTTTATGATTTATCTCGATCTCAAAGCTCAGGAAAAAAAACAGTCATGACCAACAAGCGCCAAACAGTTCGAGCTCAGAGCAAGCCCGCAGAGAAGCAGATACCCTCGTCGGCCAGTGTCGATTTTGCCAAAATCAGTCGTGCAGGATTACATCAGCGCAACCAACATCGCGGGCGATACGATTTCAAAAGGTTGACCGCCGCCTTACCTGCGTTGGCTCCTTTTGTGCTACACAATCCCAAAGGGGAGCAGAGCATCAACTTTGCTGATGCCAGCGCGGTGAAAATGCTCAATAAAGCGCTACTGTGCGCCTATTACCAGATCCAACACTGGGATATTCCGCCCGGTTATTTATGCCCGCCCATCCCCGGGCGCGCTGACTACATCCACCGTTTGGCTGAACTGCTAGAAAGTGAAAATGGGGCTGGTGATTATCCGCATGGCAAAGTCAACGCACTGGATATCGGTGTCGGCGCGAACGCCATTTATCCGATCATTGGCATTCACGAGTATGGCTGGCACTACACTGGCAGCGACATTGATCCGAAATCCGTGCAGTCGGCACAACGGATTGCCAAATCCAATCCGATGCTGGCTGGCCAATTCGTTGTTAAACGGCAAGACAATCCGCAATCCATCTTTCGTGGTGTGATTGCGCCGGGGGAACGTTACGATGTCACCACCTGCAATCCACCGTTTCACGCTTCGGCGCAAGAGGCGGCAATGGGTTCACAGCGCAAACTGAACAACCTCTCAGCTAACCGATTGAAAAAAGGTGTCAAGGCAAAAGCGGGCTCACAAAAATTGTCGCAAAACAACCCTATACTTAACTTCGGAGGTCAAAATTCTGAATTGTGGTGCGATGGTGGAGAATCCTCCTTTTTACGCCGCATGGCCAATGAAAGCCAAGGATTTGCCAGCCAAGTATTGTGGTTTAGTACGCTAGTCTCAAAAAATGACAATGTGAGACCTTTACGTAAACAGTTGGAAAAATTAGGTGTACGCAGTATTCGTGTCGTCGAGATGAGCCAAGGACAAAAAATCAGTCGTTTTGTCGCTTGGTCGTATATGGATCGGCAAGAACGAGGAGAGTGGGTTAAGTTGAAGTGACGTCAGTGTTTGGCTTTGCGTCATTGACCAGCGAAAACGAATAGGTTGCGTAACAGGAGGGCATGCGATGGATTTTGAAATTTATCTACCCTGTCAGCCAGATTGGCTGTGTGAAAGCTTCCTGAGCGTTTTTACTGTCCTGCTTTTGGTTGGATTGGTGGCGTTTATTCGAATTATCTATCGTGAATACCGCACCATAAAGCGCAAAAGTCAGGTGAGAAAACTGCGCGATACGCACCGCAAAGACAGGTATAAAATCCGCAATTCCACATCAAGACGTTAGCCTAAACCGCCTGAGTGAATCTCAGGCAGTTTTGTACTAAATGGCGCTTAGGCTTTGTTTGGCCGTCAACTTTTCTAACTCCTGCTGATATTTTTTCACCAACGCTTGGTTATCCGCTTTTTGTTCCAGCTCGATCAGCAGTTGCAGTGAGGGCGATTGTAAGCCGTAGCTTTGATGAAAACGCATCAAACGCAGGCGAGCTTGCGTGTAGTTGCCTGCGTCGATTTCCAACTTAGCGAGGTTGAGGATGGATTTGGGGCGGTGCGGATCGTAATCAATCGCTCGGGTGAAATAGGTTTGTGCTTTGGCTTTAAAGCCTGCTTTTAAGGCGCAAAATGCCGCGTTTTCATAACTGGCCGGGATCAAATAATAGTAAGGCTGGGCAATCGCTTGGTTGAACAGTTTGTCTGCTTGTGCGTAGTCCCCCTGTTTGCATAAAAAAGTGCCGTAGTTGTTGAGCACATTGCCGTTTTTGGGATACTGGCGAGTCGCTTTTCGATAGAGATCTTGCGCTTTGCCATTTTCGCCAACCAGCTCGTAATAGTGCGCCATGGAAAGCTGAGCGCGGTAGTAATCTGGTGCGTGGTTTAGCGCCTGTTGTAAGTTGTCGTAGGCTTTGACCATCGCGCCATTGTCGAGATAGCCAAGCCCCAAAGCAATGCGCGATTCGGCCATATCAATCGGGTCGGCATTGTTGGCGACTTGCCCTTCGGTGATGGTGATGCAACCCGTCAGTAGGGCAAAACTCAGCAGTGGAATGAAGCGAAACGTCTGATTCATCTTGAATTTTCTTCGTGCGATGCAAAATTTACCACGATGATAATTCCTCTGGTCGCCATGCCTATCAAGCTGCGAATAAGATGCGAGTCACTTTGCATATTCGGCAAAAAGGCCACCTTGCGGCGGCCTGAGAAGAGAGAAGCTGAAGCTTCGGCTATTCGTCTTTGGTGAAGGCGTCTTCACTGAAATGGTCCAAATCGAATGGGGTTTGCTGGTAAACGCAGTAGTTGAGCCAGTTAGAAAAGAGTAAATGACCGTGGCTGCGCCAACTGGCGATCGGCGCATTATCCGGATTGTCATTCGGGTAGTAGTTGACCGGAATCGCCGGCTCCAGCCCTTCACCGAGATCGCGCACATACTCATTGTGCAAAGTGTGCAGGTCATATTCTGGATGACCGGTAACAAACACATTACGCTTATCTTTGGTGCTGGCCAGATAGACGCCAGCCGTGTCTGAGGTAGCGAGAATGTCGAGATTGGTGTGCTCGGCTAGATACTCGGGCGAGAAATCGGCGTAGCGTGAATGCGGCGCTAAAAAGGTATCATCGAAACCTCGCAAAATCGCATGGTAAGGATGATGAATTTTGTGTTGATACACGCCCGAAAGTTTCTCTTTACGGGTGCGTTTCGGCAGGTCATAGAGTAGCTTGAGGCCCGCTTGGGCCGCCCAACACACATACAAAGTGGAAGTGACATGAGATTTTGCCCACTCCATGATGGTTTGTAGATGTTCCCAGTAGATCACATCCTCAAATTGCACCAGGCCGAGCGGCGCGCCAGTAATGATCAGGCCGTCGAAGTTACGGTTTTTAACCATTTCAAACTGACGATAGAAATTATCCAAATGCTCCGTTGGGGTATTTTTACTCGGGCGGTCATCAATGCGCAGCAGTTCAACATTCACTTGCAACGGGCTGTTAGACAGCAGGCGAAGGAACTGCGTTTCGGTCTCAATTTTTTTCGGCATCAAATTGAGGATCAACACACGCAGAGGACGAATTTCCTGACTGGCCGCGCGCGTTTCACTCATCACGAAGATATTTTCATTTCGCAATACATCGGCGGCGGGTAATTGATCTGGAATACGAATAGGCACAGCTTTCTCCCTAAGCTCATGGTTTTGGACGTCTATACATCTAAACCTATCTTATTTTTTTTGTGATGTCGACAAGGAAAATCGGCGAAGTGCGTTTTGTTGTACACGCACTGCGCAAAGGGTTTGCTCCAATCTGGTGCATTGGAAAGTGCCGAATAGCCAGAGAAACAAGCTAACCCATTGAAATAAATAGATCTCGAACTTTGGCATCTGATTTGCTTTCTGGTTTGCTTAGAGCTTAAAAAAGCCATCAAACGCACCATTCTTGCTGCGTTTATGGTGCAAATTAAGGCAATGAAGCCTCTTCCGTTAGCGGGAGAGGCTTTTTTTATGGCTAAAGGAGCGGATTATGCAAGGATGTACCCAGACAACATGCCCCTATTGTGGGGTGGGTTGTGGTGTCGAAGTTAAGCAACAAGAGATGGTTGGGGATGCCACCCACCCGGCCAATCAGGGCGCCCTGTGCGTCAAGGGCGCAGCGTTAGCGGAGAGCTTGCGCATGCCCACGCGTTTGCTCTATCCGAAACTCTCAGGTCAACAAGTCAGTTGGCCACACGCCAGCGAGTGGATCGCAGAGCAGTTTTTCCAAGCGATGCAGCAGCATGGCGCGGATTCCGTGGCGATGTATGTTTCTGGGCAACTGCTCACCGAAGACTACTATGTCGCCAACAAGCTGATGAAGGGTTATGTCGGCAGCGCTAATATCGATACCAACTCGCGCCTCTGCATGTCCTCAGCGGTCGCGGCTCATGTACGTGCTTTTGGTGAAGATGTGGTGCCAGTCAGTTACAACGACCTCGAACATGCAGAGCTGATCGTCATTTGCGGCGCGAATACCGCCTGGACACATCCGGTGCTGTTTCGGCGCATTCAGCAAATTCGAGAGCGCAAGCCAAACGTGAAATTGGTGGTGATTGACCCGCGCAAAACGGTGACCGCCGAGCAGGCGGACCTGCACTTGGCGATTGCCAATGACAGTGATGTGGCGCTGTTTAACGGTTTGTTGCGCTATGCGATTGACCAGCAAAAGTTAGATGACACCTTTATTGAGGCGCATACGCAGGGGTTTGAGGCCTTGCTCGAAGTGGTGATGCAAGAGAAGTATCAACTGCCCGCAGTGGCGAGTCGCTGCGGTTTAAGTATTGAAGCTTTGAGCACTTTTTATCGCTGGTTTGTCGCCAGTCAAGCCAGCATGACGCTGTTTTGCCAAGGGGTGAATCAAGCTCAAAATGGCGTGGATAAAGGTAACGCGATCATCAATGCACATTTAGCCACCGGACAAATCGGCGAGCGTGGCGCTGGGCCATTTTCGCTGACCGGCCAGCCTAATGCGATGGGCGGCAGAGAAGTGGGTGGATTAGCCAATCAACTGGCGGTGCATCGCGGTTTCGATCCGAGTTCGATTCGCGCGGTGCACCAATTTTGGCAATCTCCACGCATTGCGGAAAAGCCGGGATTGAAAGCGGTTGAACTGTTTGATGCGCTGGCGCGCGGTGAAATTAAGGTGCTGTGGATCATCGCCACCAATCCGGTGGTCTCGATGCCGGATAATCAAGCGGTGCGAGAGGCTTTATCTGCCTGTCCGTGCGTGATTGTCTCCGACATCACTGCTGATTCTGACGTGGCGCAGTATGCCGACTTGCTATTGCCCGCAGCAGGCTGGGGGGAAAAGCAAGGCATGGTGACCAACTCGGAGCGGAGACTGTCCCGCCAGCGCCGTTTTCTCTCGCCCCCAGGCGAGGCGAAAGCAGACTGGCAGGCGGTGTGTGACGTGGGCTCACTTCTGTGCGCTAAACTCGGGGCCAAAGATGGTTTTGCCTTTGACTCTGAAGCGGCGATTTTCCGCGAGTTTGCCGCGCTTAGTGGCATCAACCGCGATTCACCTCTCAAGTTCGACTTGTCCGCGTACCAAACGATGAGCGATGAGGGCTACCAAAACTGGGCTCCGACGCAGTGGGGCGGTGAGTCGCCTTATCGCAACAAGCAGTTTTCTTACCCGGATGGTAAAGCGAGATTTATCGCTGTTGAGCCAGGTGCTACGGGCACAAACGCTGAAAACCAAGCTGGACTCTGGTGGCTAAATACCGGTCGTCAACGAGATCAATGGCATACCATGACCCGCACCGGGCACATCGAAAAACTGGCGGGCAGTGAAGTGGAGCCGACGGTTTATCTCAATGCGCTGTCGGCGCAACGTTTAGAGGTGACCAATGGTGAGTTTCTCTCGCTGCGCCACGCAGAGCGCGATCACGCACTCCTTGCCAAAGTTGCAGTGGATGAATCGCTCTCGCTGGGCCAGCTCTTTATGTCGATGCATTGGGCAGGCGTCTATGCAGGCGGCAGCCAAGTTAACGCGGCTGTTTCTGCCAAGGTTGACCCTATTTCGGGCCAACCCGCCTTCAAATCATCCTTGGTACGTGCAAGCAAAGCCAATATCGCCACTTTTGGCCTCTATATCGGTAAAAATCCCCCTCCGGAAACAAGCGCGTACCGGGCCTATCAACATCAAGACAAGGTTGGCATCTGGCGTTTTGCCAGTGAAGAGCCAATCTCTCTGGAAGTATTGAGCCGTTCAAACAGTAAGTATGTGACTTGGCAACTCTCTCAGGGCTGGATTGGGCTCGAGATCGCCGCAGAAAGCTCATCCATCGGGCTGACTGAGGAAAAAGTCGAGTCGATTTTGCTCAGCTCACCCACTCCGCTTAACGCCGACTATCACGCCCTCAGTGCACTCATTGGTCAGCCAGTGCAATGGCAAGCGCTGATGCAAGCCGCCTTCGCGACTCGGGTAAGTCAACTGGTGTGCAGCTGCTTGCGAGTAACCGATGTGCAAATAGAACAGGCGATCGCCAAACAGGGCGTGAGCAATCTCGTTCAACTGCAAAGTCAGCTTAAATGCGGCACCAACTGTGGATCTTGCGTGCCGCAGCTCAAACAGTTTTTTGGCTGAACATGGTTAAGTGAGCGAAAAGGAGAAATCGTATGGAAAGCAAAACAACCCGCCACTCTTTAGAGGGCAGCTACAGCAAGCACATGTTTTTGGATGCCGAACGCTTTCAGGCTGAGCACGCGGGGTTAAGCGGGTCGCCAAATCAACGAGGCTTTGTCTCTTTGGTTGGCGCGGGGCCGGGCGATCCGGACTTGCTGACGGTGAAAGCGCTGAAAGCGCTACAGCGCTGCGATATGGTGGTCTATGATCGTTTGGTTAGTCAGGAGATACTCGATTTGATCCCGGCTTCGGCCGAGAAAATCTACGTGGGCAAACGCTGCGGCGAGCCAAGTTTGAAGCAAGCGGAGATCAATCAAATTTTGCTGCAATTTGCCAAGCAAGGGCGGCAGATTGTGCGTTTAAAAGGCGGTGATCCGTTTATTTTTGGTCGTGGTGGTGAAGAGGCCCTGGCGCTGGCGGAGCATCACATTCCCTATACCGTGGTGCCGGGCATTACTGCCGCGATTGGCTGCGCCGCCAGTTGCGCGATTCCTCTTACCCATCGTGAAATGGCGAGAAGTGTCACGCTGGTAACAGGAACGGTCGTGACCGGGCAGCTTCCGGCGTGGTCAGCGATTATTGCTGCAGGGCAAACACTGGTGTTCTACATGGGTCTTGAGTCGGCCAGAGCGATTGAACAAGGCTTGCTCTCGCATGGCGTTGCGGCCGATTTTCCCGTGGCGATTGTCACCCAAGGCAGTACCCCTTTGCAGCAAACGCACGTGACACAGCTGGCTGCGCTGGAAAAAACAGCGCTCCAGCTCAAAGGTATCAGCCCGGCATTGATCATTATCGGCGAAGTCATCACACTGCGAGATAAACTGATCACCACTTTAGAAGCGGTTGCTTGGCAGACATCCCAGCCTTTGACGCTGGACGTTTAGTGCACAAGTTAACGCGAAAACATATCGAGGAAGTATGAGCATCATTTTAGAGTGTATCCGCACCGTCGGGCGAGGCGAGCGTGGACGTAAACCACTGACGTTTGCTCAGGCATACCAAGTGATGGATGAGTATCTTGACGGACAAATAGAAGACGATCAGATGGCGATGCTGCTGATGCTGATCCGCGTACAAAATGAGACGCGTCAGGAGATCGCCGGGTTTGTCAAAGCGTTTCAGAGCCGTGTTCCCAATCTCGGTGCCGATGTGGATTGGCCTTGTTATGCGGGCAAAAGGCCCTCAGCGGGTAAGCCTTGGCATCTGCTGGCGGCCAAGATTTTAGCCGAGCAAGGCTATAAAGTGCTCCTGCACGGTTACAACGACAAACCTGCTGAACGTGAGCATGCCGAGCACTATCTGCCATCGCTCAATATTGCTCAAGCCGCATCGCCCGAACAGGCGAAAAGTTTGCTGGAGACGCAAGGCATTGCCTATTTAGCGCTGAAAGACTTTGCGCCCATCGCCGAGAAGATGATTGGTTGGAAAAGCCGTTATGGTCTTAGAACACCGATCAACACCGTGGTGCGGGCGCTCAACCCCGGCGGCGCGAAAGTGGGGCTGCGTGGTAGTTTTCACCCGGGGTTTCAGCAGTTACACGCGGAAGTGGAACAGGAGATTGGTCAGACCTCGCATGGTGTGATCTCATTTAAAGGCCAATCGGGCGAATCGGAGTTCAACCCCAAAGTCAGTCAAACCGTGTGGTTGAGCTCACCTGAGGGCGTGAGTTCGCACTATTGGACTGAGCAGATGCTCTCTGACATTCCTACTGTGACACAGTGTCCATTCGATACCCCGCCAGAGGAGAAAAATCTCATGGCGAATACCGTGGTCGCGACCTTGGCCGCGTTGCTGTTTACCGAGCTTAATGATCGCGAAGCCGCGCTGGAAAATGCGCATCGCATGTGGCGTGAATACTGCGCCGCTGAGGTAAACGCCTAACCTTTCTTCATCTCGCGGTTTGTCGCTTGCCCATTGCGCGCACCATTTGGGGGAAGCGCTTGCCCTCATAACACGCGTTGGCACATTCCTTGTTATGTCACTTATAGATAAAGATGACGACAAGGAATGTCTATGCCGAAAAAAATGCTGCCAAAAACCATCATCGTTTGTTGTGATACCCCCGCGAAACAGGCGCAAATCAGTGACTGTTTGGCCAAGGAGTACGACCTAGTGATCGGCTGTCAGTTGGCTCAATTGGAAAGCATGATTGAGCGCGAAAGCCAGGTCGCTGTGGTGGTGGCGTGGTCTGCACCTTGCGCTGAAGTTCGCTTGATTATCGAATACTGCCGACGTTTGCAACTGCCACTTCTGGTGCTGTTTCATCAGGTTTTACCCCATCAAATCAGTCAGTTATCCTCTTGTCATGATTGTGTTTTTCTGCCGCTGCAAGGTGTTTCTGCCTTGTCGCCGTGGCTGGCGTATGCAGCAGCAAGGCGCGAGAGCCATCTTGAAACCGAGCACAAACTCACTCAGCTCGCCGACAAAATTGAAGAGCGAAAATTGGTCGAGAAAGCCAAAGGATTACTGATGAAATGCCAGCAGGTGGATGAAAACACCGCTTACCAAGCGATACGTCGCTCTGCGATGCAAACCAGCCAACCGATGGCCCAAGTAGCGAAAAATTTGATTGCCACGCTCACGGCGCTGGAAATGTGAACTACTACTTTGGGGTTAGAGCAAAAGCGAGCAATTGGTGCGAGGTGCACTAAATCAAAGCAGACAAAACAACTTTAAGCAAAGAAATGCATCTAACTTGTTGTTTTTATTTTTTAATTAGTTGGCACGACAATTGAATTACCTTATGTGGGTATATTGTTGAATGGCTTATCTCAATTATCAACGGCGGTAATTGCAGGGACAGCAACGGCGCTACGGCTCTTCGGAGTCGTAGCGTTTTTTTTTGGAGAAAATCGATGAGAAAGAGAGACAAGCTTAGGGCTTTGGCTTTAACCAGCGTACTGCTGACTTTGACCCCGCAGGTTTTGGCAAAAATAGGCGCCGCGGAAAAGGAAGAGCTCAAATTTGGCTTTATTAAGTTGACCGACATGGCGCCGCTGGCGATTGCTTATGAAAAGGGCTTTTTTGAAGATGAAGGGCTGTATGTGACGTTAGAGGCGCAAGCCAACTGGAAAGTGCTGCTTGATCGGGTGATAGACGGTGAATTGGATGGTGCGCATATGCTGGCAGGACAGCCTTTGGGGGCAACCATCGGCATTGGCACTCAGGCAAAAGTTATCACCGCGTTCAGTATGGATCTCAACGGTAATGCGATCACGGTTTCCAATGACGTCTGGCAGCAGATGAAACCCAACCTTGCGAAAGACAGCGAAGGCAAGCCGCAGCATCCAATCAAAGCCGATGCACTGAAACCTGTGGTGGCGAGTTATCGCGACCAAGGCAAAACCTTCAACATGGGGATGGTTTTCCCCGTTTCCACCCACAACTACGAGCTGCGCTATTGGCTGGCCGCTGGTGGGATTCATCCCGGGTTTTATGCGCCGCACAAAGGAGATAACAGCGGGCAAATCAATGCGGACGTTTTACTCAGCGTTACACCGCCGCCGCAAATGCCCGCGACAATGGAAGCCGGCACTATCAAAGGTTATTGCGTGGGCGAACCATGGAATCAACAAGCGGTGTTCAAGGGCATTGGCGTGCCTGTAGTGACCGATTACGAGATTTGGCGCAACAATCCAGAGAAGGTGTTTGGTGTGGCAGAAACCTGGGCGCAGAAGTACCCCAACACCCACATTCGCGTAGTGAAAGCGCTGATCCGCGCTGCCCACTGGCTGGATGACAATCACAACCAACACCGCGCTGAAGCGGTCAAGTTGCTCGCGCGCAGCGAATATGTCGGCGCCGATGCGGAGGTGATCGCCAACTCAATGACAGGCACTTTTGAATATGAGCGCGGTGACAAACGCGATGTGCCGGATTTCAACGTTTTCTTTCGCCACAACGCGACCTATCCCTACTACAGCGATGCGATTTGGACTCTGACACAAATGCGCCGCTGGGGGCAAATCGAGAGCGAAAAGCCGGACGCTTGGTATGTGGATATCGCTAAACAAGTCTATCGCCCAGAGATCTATCAGCAGGCGGCGCAAGCGTTGATCGAAGAAGGGCGACTCAGTGCCGAAGATTTTCCCGATTTTGCCCATGAAACGGGTTTTCGCCCGGCACAAACCCACTTTATCGACCACTTAGTTTACGACGGCACACAGCCTAATCAGTACCTCAAGCAGTTTGCGATAGGGCTGAAAGGGTCGGACAAGCTGTAGCGAGCAAAGCTTAACAAGGAGAAGTTATGTCTGGAAACGTCATTTCATTGATTCCCAGCCCACAGGCCGTGGTCAATCACAGCCGTCTGTTGCTGCTGCCGCTGATTGGCATTCTGCTGTTTTTGCTGGCGTGGCACTTGAGCGCGCGGCAAGTCGAGACCTCGCTCGGCACTTTGCCGGGGCCAGCACAGACCTATCAGCAGTTTGTCAATCTGCTGGATGAGCATCAACACGAGCGTGATAAGGCGCAGCGCTTTCTTGAGCGTCAAGAGAAGAGAAACGCGCAAAAGCTCGCTTTAGATCCAAGCGCAGAAGTGAAGATTCGTCCTTATACCGGCAGGCCGACGTTTTTTGACCAAATCGCCACCAGCTTGGTGACGGTGGCGTGCGGCTTCCTACTGGCGAGTGTTAGCGCCATACCACTTGGCATTTTGCTCGGGTTAAATCAAGGTCTTTACTTAGCATTTAACCCTATTATTCAACTGCTTAAACCCGTTTCCCCATTAGCTTGGCTGCCGATCGTCACTATGGTGGTTAGCGCCACTTACGTCAGCGACGATCCGCTCTTGGCCAAATCGTTTGTCAACTCGCTGTTGACTGTGGCGCTGTGCAGTGTGTGGCCAACGCTCATCAATACCGCAGTTGGTGTCACCAGCGTGGATAAAGATCTGCTCAACGTCAGCAAAGTGTTGCAGCTTTCTTGGTGGCGACACATTCGCACCATCGTTTTGCCATCGGCGATGCCAATGATGTTTACCGGTTTGCGTCTGTCACTGGGGATCGCCTGGATGGTGCTGATCGCCGCTGAAATGTTGGCGCAAAACCCGGGGCTGGGGAAATTCGTCTGGGATGAATTTCAAAACGGCAGTTCCGATTCACTGGGCCGCATCATGGTGGCGGTTATTGTGATCGGCTTGATTGGCCTTTTATTGGATCGCGGCATGCTGCAGTGTCAGCGTTGGCTGTCCTGGAACAAACAAACCGCTTTACGCTAGGAGTCGGGGATATGTCGAAGTCATTTCTACAATTAACGCAACTGGGGATGCGATTTCCAACCCCAAACGGCGAATTTATCGCGCTGAAAAACGTCGATATGCAGATCGACAAAGGCGAGTTCATCTCGCTGATTGGCCACTCGGGCTGCGGGAAATCCACCGTACTCAACTTAGTGGCAGGTTTGCATCTTCCGACCGATGGCGGGGTGGTGGTCGATGGGCGCGAAGTGAGCGGACCGGGACCGGAGCGCGCGGTGGTGTTTCAAAATCACTCCCTTTTGCCTTGGCTCAGTGTGTACCAGAACGTCGAACTGGCGGTGAAACAGGTCGCCAAAGGGCAGTCGAAGGCGCAAATAAAACAGCAGGTATTTCATTATCTGGATTTGATCCAGATGGCACATGCGGCGGACAAGCGGCCCGATGAGATCTCCGGCGGGATGAAGCAGCGCGTCGGTATTGCCAGAGCATTAGCCCTGCAACCGAAAGTGCTGTTGATGGATGAACCGTTTGGCGCGCTGGACGCCTTGACCCGCGCGCGTTTGCAAGATGCCTTAATGGCGATTCAAGCGGAGCTGAATAACACGGTGATCATGATCACTCATGATGTCGATGAAGCGGTACTGCTGTCGGACAAGATCGTCATGATGACCAACGGGCCGGCCGCCACCATCGGCGAAGTGTTACACATTGACCTGCCAAGGCCACGCGATCGGGTCGCGCTGGCGGAAAACGCGCAGTATCAACACTATCGACAGTCGGTGCTGAAATTCTTGTATGAAAAACAGCATAAAAACGAGTCGCTGAGTACACGCACTAGCGTGGTACAGGCGAGTAAATCCGCCAGATTGGCCTGAGGAGAAGAGCATGGAAAGCATCGTGATTGTCGGTAATGGCATGGTCGGGCATCAACTGGTGGAACAGTTGGTCGCAGGTGGCAGCCATTTGCAAAAACGCATTGTGGTGATTGGCGAAGAGCGATTCATCGCCTATGACCGAGTCCACCTTTCGGGCTTGTTTGCTGGGCAGAGTCACCAAGATCTGCTGCTGAGCAGTGAAGAGTGGTATCAAAAATTGGGCATCGAGCTGCTGCTTGGTGTGGCCGTTGTCGCTGTCGACCGAGTGAGCAAAACTCTTACTCTAGAAGATGACACGCAACTGCATTATGACCAATTGGTGTTTGCAACGGGTTCCTATCCATTCGTGCCGCCTATGCCGGGGAGTGAGCGGAAAAATGTCTTTGTTTATCGCACCTTGGATGACCTATCGCAGATCAAGCAGGCTTGTGCTGGCGCCAAAACTGGCGCGGTGATCGGCGGTGGTCTACTGGGTTTAGAAGCGGCGAATGCACTGCGTTTGCTTGGACTTGAGACGCATGTGGTGGAGTTTGCCCCTCGTTTGATGCCAGTGCAGTTGGATGAGGGTGCAGGCACGGTACTGAAAAGCAAAATAGAGCAGTTAGGTTTGACGGTGCACACCGCGACCGCGACGGAAAAGATCATTGATGGCGAAAGCGCCTATCATCGCATGGTGTTTAAAGACGCTGCCCCTTTGGAAGTGGACGTGATTCTTTTCTCCGCCGGGATTCGGCCAAGAGATCAGCTGGCGCGCGATTGCGGCATTGAGATCGGCGAACGTGGTGGAATAGTGATCAATGATGCGTGTCAAACCAGCGACGCCGCGATTTACGCCATCGGTGAATGTGCGCTTTGGCAAGGCAAAATCTTTGGCTTGGTGGCGCCCGGGTATGCGATGGCAAGAGTGGTGGCGCAGCAGCTACAAGGGATCAGCGACGCGGCATTTACCGGTGCCGACATGAGTACCAAGTTGAAACTGCTGGGCGTGGATGTGGCTTCGATTGGTGATGCGCACAAGGCGACTCCTAACGCGCAAGAGATGGTGTTGCATGATGCTCAGCAGGGCGTTTACAAAAAACTGGTGGTGGATCAAAGTGGTACGCAACTGCTGGGCGCAATTTTAATTGGTGACAACCAAGACTATGACGCGCTGCTGCAAAGTTATCTCAATCAAACGTCTTTGCCTCAGCCAGCGGTGAGTCTGCTGTTTGACAGCCGCGCACTCAAAGGCGAGGTGAGCGATTGCGCGGTGATCTGCTCTTGTCACAACGTCACCAAAGGGGATCTGATTGGCGCCATTTACGCCGGGGCGCAAGATCTCGCCAGCTTAAAAGCGCAAACCAAAGCCGGAACAGGCTGTGGTGGATGTAGTGCGATGGTCAAAAGTGTGCTCGATGAGCAACTGAGTTTGCTGGGCGTCGAAGTGAGCAATCAGCTCTGCGAGCATTTTAGCCACACCAGACAAGCGCTCTATCATATTTGCCAAGTTGAAGCGATCCGCGATTTCTCCACCTTGATTAGCAAACACGGCAAGGGGCGTGGCTGTGACATCTGCAAGCCCACAGCAGGGTCGATTTTCTCTTCGTTATGGAACGAGCACATTATGGAATCGAAACACGCGCCGCTTCAGGATTCCAACGACGCCTTTATGGCCAATTTGCAAAAAGATGGCTCTTACTCGATAGTGCCGCGTATCCCTGGCGGGGAGATCACCCCTGAAAAGCTGATTGCACTCGGGGAAGTGGCGCGCGAGTACGATCTCTACACCAAGATCACGGGCGGGCAGCGGGTCGACCTGTTTGGCGCTCAGGTTGAGCAATTGCCGCAGATCTGGCAAACCTTGATCGAAGCAGGTTTTGAAACTGGCCATGCGTACGGAAAATCGGTGCGCACGGTCAAATCCTGTGTTGGTTCGACCTGGTGTCGCTATGGCGTGGACGACTCTGTCGGTTTAGCGATTGAACTGGAAAATCGCTACAAAGGCTTGCGTGCGCCACACAAACTGAAGTTTGCCGTTTCCGGTTGTACTCGCGAATGTGCCGAAGCACAAAGCAAAGACATTGGCGTGATTGCCACCGAGAAAGGGTGGAATCTGTACGTGTGCGGTAATGGCGGCATGCGTCCTCGCCATGCCGATTTGTTGGCTGCCGATTTAAGCAAAGCGCAGCTCATCGCATTAATTGATCGCGTGCTGATTTTCTATGTGCGCACCGCTGATCGCTTGCAGCGCACTTCGGTGTGGCTGGAAAACCTCGGAGGCGGTTTAGAGTACCTTAAGAGAGTGGTGCTAGACGACTCACTCGGTCTGTGCCAGCAACTTGAACAGCAGATGGCGCACATTGTCGACACCTATCATTGTGAGTGGCAGCAGACGCTCAACAACCCGGAAAAGCTGATCCGCTTTCGCCCGTTTATCAATTCTGACAAAACCAGTGTGCCTCTGGCTTATCAACGCACTCGCGGTCAGCGCATTCCCATCAAGCAGGAGGATTAACCATGGTCAACAAACAGTTCATCTGTCGTCTTAACGAGCTCAAAGAAAATCATGGGCATCCGGTGTGGTTGAATGAGCAACAACTGGCCATGTTCTATGTGCCCGAGGAAGGGGTATTCGCGGTGCAAAATTGGGATCCGATAGGCAAAGCGTTTGTCTTGAGCCGGGGTATTGTTGGCGATATTCAAGGCGCACTGTGTGTCGCTTCCCCTTTGTATAAACAGCATTTTTGTCTCAAAACGGGCAGTTGCTTGGAAGATGAAAGTGTCCGTCTCAACACTTGGCCCGTGCTGGTGGAAGACGATGCCGTTTATGTGCTGAGTTAGCGTTTTTCTTGCCACTATTTCAAAAACAGTCAAGTTCAAAAACAGTCAAGGCCAAGTGCGCACTTGGCCTTTTTTGCGAAGATATCGCTTCAAGGCTATTGAGTATCGAGCTGTCTGAGTATCAAGCCGCCGGGCTGGCACAAATGGGGCGTAAACACACCAGTGAACAAAAGGCGTACGTTACTTAAGAGAATGAAGACGCAGCAAGGTATACCCCATTAAACTCACGATCTCCTGTTGGCAATTCTGGCCAAAGTTCACCTCACATTTGTCTTGCAGCGCTTGATTGAACAGCGTGACGATGTCGCTGACTTGCTCATTGATGTGCAGTTGATAAGCCACTCGCCAAATATCGCGAAATGATTGCTCTTGCATGGCACTAACCCAACTGGTGCGAAAAACCTCGATATCGGCGGAGAAATCAAGATTTTCCAGCAAATGGTGCAGTAAACGATCTTTGAGCTGCAACGGAATCTTGGTCTTTTTGCCAAAGTGATGACATATGCCAGTGCGTGAAATACCGGATTCTTCGCTCAAGCTGGTGTAGGACATGCGTTCAAACCCACCACTTAGCAACTGACGAAATGCGGTGTCCAAGATGGTGTTTATCGTCTCTTGTGTCTCTTCTTTGCTCCGTTTCATACCACTTCTCCCTGATTGATTTCACAGCATACTAGCCCCTAAGCCGGGGGAACTCCACTTGTGGCAAGGCTATTTAACCCCGTACTGACAAATCTTGACCTTATACCTCAATTTCTCTTTTGTCAGTTGCGCAAGATAACAAAGTTTTTACATTCGTCATTGCGCTGTACAGGAAACATGACAAGCTAACTGGTTGAAATCTAATGTTTGGTGAAAAGATTGCAGCGAAGTATTTGTTCTAATTTTCTCTGTAACAATAAATTTACATGTTTTGCTAGTTGGGTGAACGAGCGGAGAAAATCGCCTGTCTATTCCAATTCTTGTGCGTCTGATCCAAGTTAACAGAGTGTTAAAAAACAAACGAATAGTACAAGGAGAAAGTCATGGTAGACGCGATCAACCCTCTGGGCACAGACGGATTCGAGTTTGTTGAATATACGGCGGCCAATAATGAGGGCATTGAACAGCTTAAAGCATTGTTTGCTTCCCTCGGTTTTGCTGAAGTGGCAAAACATCGATCTAAGCAAGCTTGGCTGTATCGTCAAGGTGACATCAACTTTGTAGTCAATGCCCAACCTCACAGCCAAGCCGAAGAGTTCGCTCGCATTCACGGCCCGTCCGTGTGCGGCATGGCCTTTCGTGTCAAAGACGCCAACCACGCGCTTGAACATGCCCTCGCCAACGGCGCGCAAAGATATCAAACCGAGATTGGCCCGATGGAGCTAAGTATTCCGGCGGTGTACGGCATTGGCGGCAGCTTGCTCTATTTTGTTGATCGCTACGGCAAACAGAGCATTTATGACGTCGATTTCCGTTTTTATGATGATGCAGATGAGCGTTTGGCCAAAGCAGACGTGGGCTTGTACGAGATTGACCACCTGACCCATAACGTAAAACGCGGCAACATGGATACTTGGGCGGGCTTTTATGAGCGCATCGGCAATTTCCGTGAAATCCGCTACTTCGACATCGAAGGCAAACTCACGGGCCTTGTCAGCCGTGCGATGACCGCACCTTGTGGCAAGATCCGTATTCCAATCAATGAGTCCTCTGACGATAAATCGCAAATCGAAGAATTTATTCGCGAATATAACGGTGAAGGCATTCAGCACATCGCCTTGACCACAGACGATATTTACGACACGGTCAAAACCCTGCGTGATCGCGGCATGGACTTTATGCCAACCCCAGACACTTACTATGAGAAGGTCAATGATCGCGTGGTCGGCCATAAAGAAGATATCGACAAACTGCGTGACCTGCGCATTTTGATTGACGGCGCGCCAACCAAAGATGGCATCTTGCTGCAAATATTTACCCAAACTGTTATCGGTCCTGTTTTCTTCGAGATCATTCAACGTAAAGGCAACGAAGGTTTTGGCGAAGGTAACTTCAAAGCGCTGTTTGAATCGATTGAAGAGGACCAAATCCGCCGTGGAGTATTGAGCGATGCATAAATGGATCTCCTTCCCTCATCGGGAGGGAGTGTGCTCTAAACAGGCACACGCCGACTTCCCGCAAGAGGCGATTTATGAACGTGAAGCAGGGCGCAGTGGCTTTTTTGGCCCTGCGGCCCATTTCCACCATCAGCATGCCCCGACAGGCTGGAGCGAATGGGAAGGCGAACTCAGACCGAGAGCGTTTGATTTCACCCGTGTTGAACACACCGCGCAGCAATCGCCGTGGCGTGTTCCTCATCTGCTGCACAATGCCCAGTGCAAAGTGCGCGTATGGAAAACTCAGGTGAAGATGGATTTTCTCGCGCGCAATGCCGATGGCGATGAACTGCTGTTTATCCATCAAGGTAAAGCGGATCTCTATTGCGATTACGGCCATTTAGAGGTCGGCGAAGGCGATTACGTGTTGATCCCGCGCTCGACCAATTGGCGTTTAGAACCGTCTGAACCGATGTTCATCTTGATGATTGAAAACAGCGATGCCGCCTACTCGCTGCCCGAGAAAGGGCTGGTGGGTAACCATGCAGTGTTTGACCCTGCGGTGCTAGAAGTGCCGTCAATCAACGACAAATTCAAAGCGCAATACAGCGAAGAGAGTACCCGAGTTGAGGTCAAACGCCATGAGCGCGTCAGTGTCATCACTTATCCATTTAATCCGCTCGATGCGATTGGCTGGCACGGTGATTTGTCGGTGGTGAAACTCAACTGGCGCGATATTCGTCCACTGATGTCGCACCGCTACCACTTGCCACCTTCGGCGCACACCACGTTTGTCGGTAACGGCTTTGTTGTTTGTACCTTTGTCCCTCGTCCGATTGAGAGCGATCCGGGCGCGCTGAAAGTGCCGTTTTATCACAACAATGACGACTACGATGAAGTGCTGTTCTATCACGCGGGCGATTTCTTCAGCCGTGACAACATTGAAGCGGGGATGGTGACGTTCCATCCAGCCGGGTTTACACACGGTCCGCACCCCAAAGCGTTTAAAGCGGGTCAAGAATATAAGAAAAAATTCACCGACGAAGTGGCGGTGATGATCGATACGCGCCATGCGCTGCAATTTGCTCCCGAGCTCGACAGCGTAGAGAACAAAGAGTACGTCTACAGCTGGCGTGAAAGTGAGTCATCGAGCGACTAAGAGAAGGGATAACAATGAAACTTGCGACAAAGAAAAATGGTTCGCGTGATGGCGAACTGGTGGTGGTGAGTCGCGATCTGACTCGCTATGTGTCGGCGAAAGCAGTTGCGCCCACTTTGCAAGCGGCTTTGGATAATTGGCCGCAAACCAGCCCACAGCTGCAAGAACTGTATTTGGCGTTGAACCAAGGTGATGTGGCGGGCAGCGCGCCATTTGATGAGAGCCAAGTGGCGTCACCTTTGCCACGCGCCTATCAGTGGGCGGATGGCTCTGCGTACGTCAATCACGTTGAGCTGGTGCGTAAAGCGCGCGGTGCAGAGATGCCGGAGAGTTTTTGGACCGATCCGCTCATGTATCAAGGCGGCTCTGACGCTTTTATCGCCCCGCGCGACAATATCGAATTTGCCAGTGAAGAGTGGGGCATCGATTTTGAAGGTGAGGTCGCGGTGGTCACTGGCGATGTGCCGATGGGGGCGAGTATCGCACAGGCGCAGGAGTCGATTCGCTTGGTGATGTTGGTTAACGATGTCTCACTGCGTGGTCTGATCCCGGCTGAGCTGGCGAAAGGGTTTGGTTTTTTCCAATCAAAACCCTCGTCTGCGTTTTCTCCCGTGGCGGTAACGCTCGACGAACTGGGCTCTGCGTGGAGTGAGAACAAGCTGCATCTGCCACTGCTTTCTACCTACAACGGCAAACCGTTTGGTAAACCCAACGCGGGCATCGACATGACTTTTGATTTTGCCGATTTGATTGTTCATGCGGCGAAAACGCGACCCTTATCCGCAGGGGCCATCATAGGATCTGGCACGGTGTCGAATAAACAGGGCACAGAACACGGAACGTCGATTGAAGAGGGCGGCGTCGGTTACTCATGTATCGCGGAAATTCGCATGATTGAAACAATTCGTGATGGAAAACCTGCAACATCTTTTATGAAGTTTGGTGATTCGATTCGCTTAGAGATGCTGGATGATGAAGGGCAAAGTATTTTCGGGGCGATTGAGCAGCAAGTGAGCCGTTATCAAAAGTAACTGGGGATAAGCGATGAGTGACAATCTAAAATTGTATGGTTACTGGCGCTCGTCCGCCGCTTATCGCGTGCGCATTTGCCTTAACCTCAAACAGTTGAACTACCAAAGCGTACCTATTCACTTGGTTAAGCAGGGCGGAGAGCAGCACAGCGTAGAGTATCATGCACTCAATCCCGCGGAGCTGGTGCCCGTTTTAGTCGATGGGGAGATGGTACTTAACCAGTCTTTGGCCATTATCCAATATCTGGATGATAATTACTCGGCGGTGCAAGTGATTCCCTCTATCGGTGTGCTGCGTTATCAAGCGCTGGCACTGGCGCAAGATATCGCCATAGAGATCCATCCGCTGAATAACTTGCGTGTATTGCAGTACCTTGAAGGGACACTTGAGCTTGACGAAAAGCACAAACTTGAGTGGATACATCATTGGATTGAGCAAGGTTTTCAAGCGGTGGAAGAGAAATTGCGCAGGCATCGCGAGCACTATGGCGAATGTTTATACAGCATCAGCCCTAGCCCAAGCATTGTTGATATCTGCCTTGTTCCGCAAGTGTATAACGCGCAGCGTTTTGGCATTTCCATGCAGAACTATCCGCTGATTAACGCCGTGGTGGCGGCTTGCAATGAGCTGCCCGCGTTTATCGCCGCTAAACCGGAAAACCAACCTGACGCGGTGCGATGACACAAGCAACGACAAAAACGCCCTTGATACATAGCGTCATCCAAGGGCGTTTTCTTTTTACTCGTGTGGTGTTTATAACTTGGGCGTTTAGCGGTTTAAGAGCAGTTCGATCAGCTCACTTTCGGTGGCAGGCTCTTTGGCCAACTCTATCTCTTCCGGGCTTCCGCCTTTGAGCATGTAAGCGGTTGTCCCACAGTGGTCGTAGTGATACCACTTACCTTCTAAGCAGACATCCGTGTAGCAGCGAGGATCTTGTTTCAATTCCATATGACCTCCGATGAAAATTGCAACATTGTTAACCAATTGCTAACAATGTTAAATCTACGCCGATTAATCAGATACAAAAATGATCTTGATCAACTTGAACTGTGAGATCGACCAAAGTCGTAACGATACAATACGAGCACAACGGCTTTTTTCTTGAGTTCAGTAGGCTTTCCACATAGTGTATTCGCAACCCAAGTGTATGTTTTGAGTGACATTGCAGCATGACCAATATCTTTATCATCGTCGCGTTACTGATCCTGTTCTTTTTCATCATCCAGAAATACGTGGTCAAACAAGATAACAGCAAAGATTACGCTTATCGTGTCAAGGGGCCGATGCTCAGGTCGCAGGAAGTAGCCTTCTTTAATGCGCTGAAAACCGCGGTTGGTGAGCATGGGGTGGTGTTTAGCAAAGTGAACATGAGCAGTGTGATTGCGCCGCGTGATATCGTCAGTAAAAAGCAGCTTTTCATCGCCAGCAACAAGATCTCGCGTAGCCATTTTGACTATCTCATCTGTGATCCAAGAACCTTTGAGCCGAGAGTAGTGATTGAACTCGATAACGGCAAAGAGCTCAATAAAAGTAAAGTGGAACGAGAGAAACTGCTGATGCAAGTGTGCAAAAGCGCCAACATTCCACTGATTGGTACATCGGTGAAACACAGTTATCAGGTGGGGCGATTAAGACGCTTGCTCGCGGCGCACATCGATTTGATTGAGCCGGACAAAGAGGTCCGCTTTTGCAAAAAATGTGGCAGCCCGATGGTGATCAAAGTCGCCTCACAAGGTGAATTTAAAGGGCGACGCTTTTTCACCTGCAGCCGACAACCCAACTGTACGTACACGGAAAACTACAACGTAGTGTTTGATGCCGATGACGACGAATAACGGGCTCCACGGTTTTACCTCACGGTGATGGAACACTTTTATGACCCGTATTACTCAAAATCCTCAAACCGTTCTATAGTGTAAGTAGTTGAACTTGTTTGGGGATTTGCTATGAAATGGCTTGCATTTTTACTCTCGCTATGGCTCCCCTTGTCCTTCGTAAACGCTAACCCAAAATCGATTACCTTAACCCTACCGACACAAATGGACGGCACTCATCTGTTCTATCATGAGTTGCTAAAACAGTCGTTAGCGGACATCGGCGTGCAACTCGTTATCAACACTCCTTTTGAGCATATTCCACAAAAGCGTTTGATCAAGATGGTTGAAAACAATCAATTGTCGTTAATGTGGCTGGTGCAGAGCAGGGAAAGAGATGCGCAGTATCCCTTTATCAACGCCCCCGTCACCAAAGGGTTGATCGGCCAACGCGTTCTGTTCATCCCCAAAGGGGCACAAGCACAATATAACCAAATTAACTCGCTCGAAGATTTGCAGCGCAGCGGCTTGGTGGCTGGGCTGGGTTCCAGTTGGTTTGATACTGATGTGTGGCAGGCGAATCACCTTGCCTACTACCCGCAAGATGGCGAATGGCGCGCTTTATATGACAAACTGAGTCGAGTTGGGCCCGTTAACTACTTCCCGCGAGGCATCAACGAAATCATCACGGAAGCACGCTTAGTCCCCAATCTGGATATTGAGCAACACCTATTGATTGTGTACGACCGAGATTTTCGCTTTTATCTCAGTGAAAGTGCCGAACGGCATCAAACCTTGCTGCAAGAAGCATTGGAAAGGGCAGATAAAAGTGGTCTGCTGCAACGTTTGATCGATACCTATTGGTTAAAAGATTTAAAAAAACTTAACCTTGAGCAAAGAGTGGTGATCCGATTGCCCAACGCCGATGATTAATGTGAGTTAGATCAATCGATTGATACTGAACAAGACCAAAAACAGAGCAAAAAGATTATTAATAGAGCAAACGATTCGGAAAGCGAAAAAATATGCTTGCACCTATCCGCTGCAGTGGTTAATATCCTCCTCGTTCTCAGGGAATGCGTCCGTAGCTCAGTTGGTTAGAGTATCGCCTTGACATGGCGGGGGTCGGTGGTTCGAGTCCACTCGGACGCACCATTCACTGAATGGTTAGCTTGAGAATTGTGCGTAAAGCGTCCATAGCTCAGTTGGTTAGAGTATCGCCTTGACATGGCGGGGGTCGGTGGTTCGAGTCCACTTGGACGCACCAAATTCGTTCAATATGAACAAACACAAAGCCTGCTCAATGAGCAGGCTTTGTTGCTTTCCAGTGTTTGATTTTGCCTAGTGGTATTGCCGCACGGTCATTTCTCATCAGTTTTCTATCTTGTTTCTCTTTTTCGTTACTTTGTTACATCTACAGTGATTCGTTACTGTTATTTTCACTATCGAAAGGGTGATTCTGCCGTGAATCGGGCAAGCTAATCGAGCCTTAAAAAGCATCTACCCCTTTAGGGTAGTTTAATTTCGTAATTGATTTACATCATCTTTTCATTTTCTTTCATAATTAACAATGCGCTCAGATAAGAACCTAACCCTTAGGAAGTACTATGAGCAAGTTGAAGCTAGTGATTGTCGGTAACGGGATGGTCGGACACCGTTATATCGAAGATCTGGTTGATAAAACGGATGTTTCCCACTTTGACATCACCGTATTTTGTGAAGAACCCCGCGTCGCGTACGATCGCGTCCATCTCTCTTCTTATTTCTCGCATCACACCGCCGATGAACTCTCACTGGTGAAAAGCGGCTTTTATCAAAAACATGGCATCAAGGTGCTGATTGGTGAGCGCGCAATCAATATCAATCGTGAAAAACAGACGGTGTATTCAAGCTCGGGGCGTGAAATTCACTACGATAAGCTCATCCTTGCAACAGGTTCCTACCCATTTGTCCCACCGATTAAAGGCAATGAAAGCAAAGATTGTTTTGTTTACCGCACCATTGAAGATCTCAAAGCCATCGAGGCATGGGCGAAGAAAAGTAAAAGTGGTGTCGTTATTGGCGGCGGTCTGCTCGGTTTGGAAGCCGTTGGCGCACTAAAAGCTTTGGGCATGGAAACGCACGTTGTCGAGTTTGCGCCGAAACTGATGGTTGAGCAGCTCGACCAAGCTGGCGGCGACCAACTTCGGCAAAAAATCGAACGCATGGGCGTGAAAGTTCACACCAGCAAAAACACTTTGGAAATCGCAGCAGAAGGCAAACAAGCACGCAATGTGATGCGCTTTGCCGATGGCACTGAGCTTGAGACTGACTTCATCGTTTTCTCGGCCGGTATTCGCCCACAAGACAAACTGGCTCGCCAAATGGGTTTAGGGATTGCACCTCGTGGCGGTATTGAAATTAACGATCACTGTCAAACCACAGACAGCAACATCTACGCAATTGGCGAGTGCGCGTCGTGGAATAAGAGGTTCTATGGTCTGGTTGCGCCGGGCTACAAAATGGCAACCGTGGCAGTGGATCACTTGCTGGGCAATACAGAAAGTAAATTCGAAGGCGCAGACATGTCTGCAAAACTTAAGTTGCTTGGCGTAAAAGTGGGCTCAATTGGCGATGCGAATGGTCGCACTCCGGGCTGTAAGAGTTACGTTTATCAAAACGAAGAGCTTGAAGTTTACAAGCGTTTGATCGTTTCTGAAGACAACAAGAAATTGCTCGGTGCAGTGATGGTGGGTGACACGTCGGATTACGGTGACCTACTGCAATTTATGCTCAACGAAATCGAGCTACCACAGCACCCAGATAGCTTGATCCTGCCGGCGCATGCGGGCGCAGAGAAGCCAAAACTCGGCGCGGATTCACTGCCAGCTTCTGCGGTGATCTGTTCTTGTTTCGATGTGACCAAAGGCAAGATCGCACAAGCGGTTGCCGATGGCCATCACACCATTGGTGATATCAAAGCCGTCACCGGTGCAGGCACTGGCTGTGGCGGCTGTATTCCACTGGTCACTTCGGTACTAAACGCGGAACTAGCAAAAGCGGGCGTGGAAGTGAAAAGCGATATTTGTGAACACTTTGCTTACTCTCGCCAAGAGCTATTTCACCTGATTCGCATCGAAGAGATCAAAACCTTCGATGATCTGCTAGCCAAACATGGCAAAGGTTATGGCTGTGAAGTGTGTAAACCTGTGATGGGCTCGATTTTGGCGTCGTGCTGGGGGGAGCACATCCTGACACCTCAACTGGTTAAGCTGCACGATACCAACGACAACTTCCTTGGCAACATGCAAAAAGACGGCACTTATTCCGTGATCCCACGTATGGCGGGTGGTGAAGTGACGCCGCAAGCGCTGAAAGTGTTGGCCGAGGTAGCGGCTGAATACAATCTGTACACCAAAGTGACGGGCGCTCAGCGTATTGGTCTGTTCGGCGCGCAAAAAGATGACCTTCCAGCCATCTGGAAAAAACTGATTGTAGCGGGTTATGAAACCGGTCAAGCGTATGCCAAAGCACTGCGTATGGCGAAAACCTGTGTGGGTTCAACCTGGTGTCGTTACGGCGTTCAAGACTCGGTGGGTCTTGGTGTGTTGATCGAGAACCGCTACAAAGGCATCCGCACACCGCACAAAATGAAGTTTGGTGTGTCGGGCTGTACGCGTGAATGTGCAGAAGCACAAGGCAAAGATCTTGGCATTATCGCTACCGATGCAGGTTGGAATCTATACGTGTGTGGTAATGGCGGTATGAAGCCGCGTCATGCAGACTTGCTGGCTAGCGATATAGACCAAGCAACAATGATCAAGTACATCGACCGCTTCATGATGTTCTACATCCGTACTTCTGCGCCACTGCAACGCACATCGGTGTGGCTAGAAAACATGGAGGGCGGTGTGGATTACCTTCGCCAAGTGATCGTCGAAGATAAATTGGGCATCAATGTACAGCTGGAAGCGGACATTGCCACATTGGTTGAAGCGTACCGCTGCGAATGGAATGAAACCATCAACGACGAAACTCAGCTAAAACGCTTCGCTCACTTTATTAACTCAGACAAGCGCGACGAAAACGTCGTGTTTGTACCAGTGCGTCAGCAACATCGCCCGGCCACGTTTGCTGAGAAACACCCAGAACTTCAAGGTGACATCTTGCATGTCGCGGTTACGGAATAAGAGGAGAGTCCATCATGGCATTCGAACAAGTATGTGACATTAACGACATTATTCCGGGTACGGGAGTGTGTGCACTGGTTAACGGACAGCAAGTCGCGGTATTTCGTCCTGGTGAAGACGAGCAGGTATTTGCCATCAGCAACACAGACCCGTTCGCGCGCTCAAACGTACTGTCTCGCGGTTTGATCGCTGAGCACAAAGGTGGTCTTTGGGTGGCAAGTCCACTGAAAAAGCAGCGCTTTAATCTGGCGACCGGTGCTTGTATGGAAGATGAACGTTTTAACGTGAAATCGTACCAAGCTCGCGTCAACAACGGCATTGTCGAAATCTCTGCTTAATCATTGGCTTGAGATTCAATAGCACAAAGGCTTCTTGTTTCCTCAACGGATTTTTGTAGGGAAAAGACGAAAAAGAGCAGGGAGCCTTTCTCTATTCCATCTTCAATTTTAACTTTGATAAAGGGACGCTCTATGTCTGATTTAAAACCTGCTGAATTCGTGCAAACCATGATTGATGTTGGTGAAGCGAAAATAAAAACCTCAACGCGCGACTTAATTTTGCGCGGCACGATGGCGGGCATCATATTATCGCTCGCTGTGGTGGTGGCGATTACCGCGATTACGCAAACCGGATTAGGCATTGTCGGTGCGCTTGTGTTCCCGGTGGGTTTTTGCATTTTAAGCCTGATGGGATACGACTTGGTGACTGGCGTGTTTGGTTTGGCGCCGTTAGCCAAGTTTGATAATCGCCCGGGCATTACTTGGTCACGCGTCTTTCGTTGTTGGGGACTAGTTGGTCTTGGCAACTTAATTGGTTCACTGCTTGTTGCTGCGCTTATCGCACTCTCTTTAACCATGAACTTTAGCGTAGAGCCAAATGCGGTTGGTCAAACGTTTATCAAAGCGGCGACGGCTCGCACGGTAGGCTTTGAAAACCTAGGTGCAGATGGTTGGATCACCTGTTTTGTGCGCGGCATTTTGTGTAACTTGATGGTTTGTCTAGGTGTTGTCGGTAACATGACGGCCAGAACCGTGGCAGGAAAGATCGCCGCAATGTGGCTACCTATTTTTATCTTCTTCGCGCTGGTGTTTGAACACGCCGTGGTCAACATGTTCTTATTCCCACTCGGTATGATGCTGGGAGCGGACTTCGGCATCGCGACTTGGTTGAACTTCAACTTGATCCCAACCATTTTAGGGAACATCGTCGGAGGTTTACTCTTCACTTGCATTCCTCTTTATTTAACGCACGCGAAAACCTCGCCAGCGCTGGCGAGCAAACTGCC
The DNA here is from genome assembly GCF_015767675.1 of Vibrio navarrensis. Classification (NCBI taxonomy): domain Bacteria; kingdom Pseudomonadati; phylum Pseudomonadota; class Gammaproteobacteria; order Vibrionales; family Vibrionaceae; genus Vibrio; species Vibrio navarrensis. The sequence goes on from NZ_CP065217.1 coordinate 1,550,385, forward strand.
GTAAGCATTCAACCTGTGTTGAATGGCAAATAACCTAAGTCATGCCCTGAAACGGTGTGGTTTCGTGGCAAGTCAATAATCGAAGGTGAGCGAGTACGCTAATCAGCCAGATACTCGCTTACGCTAAAGATTTTCTGATAACAAGTGGCCATTTACCAAATAAGCCGTTGTGAGTGCCACTTTTTATCATCAAAATTTCTATAGGCTCAACAATGAAGTCAATCACGCTCGCTTCCGTTCAAACTCAAGGTTTTGTTTCTCTGGTCGGTGCAGGGCCCGGCGATCCCGATCTTTTGACCGTAAAAGGGTATCGCGTTATTCAACAAGCGGACGTGGTGGTTTACGACCGTTTGGTTTCCGCTGAAATTCTTGCTCTCGCTAGTGAAAATGCCGAGAGAATTTACGTCGGCAAAAAGCTCGATTATCACTGCGTGCCGCAAGACCAAATCAACCAAATTTTGCTCGATAAGGCATTAGAGGGTAAACGTGTCGTGCGCCTCAAAGGCGGGGACTCGTTTATTTTTGGACGTGGCGGGGAAGAGCTTGAGGTATTGGCTGAACACGGTATTCGCTTTGAGGTGGTTCCCGGCATTACCGCTGCCGCCGGAGCAACCGCCTATGCGGGGATTCCGCTGACCCATCGCGATCACGCACAGAGTGTGCAGTTTATTACGGGCCACATTCAAAAATATGGCAAAGAGATCAAATGGGCGTCACTGGCGCAAGCCAATACCACTTTGGTGTTTTATATGGGGCTCAAGCAGTCTGGGTACATCGCGCAGAAGCTACTGGAAAATGGATTGGATGCCAATATGGCGTGTGCAATTATTGAGAATGGTACGCGCCGAGAGCAAAAAGTGCTGCGTGGAACCTTACAAGATTTACCAAGTCTCGCTCGGCAGGCAGTAAGTCCTGCGCTGATCGTAGTGGGTCGCGTTACAACTTTGCACGAAAAACTGAAATGGTTCGCTTAATTTGCTGGTTAAAATTGGGCTGGAAACTCTAATTTCTGCCCATTTTCAATGCGTTAGGAGTGTTTTTTAACCGATCAGTAACTTTGGCTAGCGAAATTGCTAGCATTTTTTTTCAGTAGGCGTATAGTATCTCTCGGCTCTTACAAAAGAGTGGTAATGTTAGATTTAGTCAAAGTTCCTTCTCAGTTATTTCTCGAAACCTTTCGTTAGACCTGCGTAAACTTTCTCTTGATAAATCATTCATAGCTTTGTATAGCCACTTTCAATAATTGATTAATTTTTTAAAGAGGTCACTATGTCTGGAAAAATGACAGGTACAGTAAAATGGTTCAACGAAACTAAAGGCTTTGGTTTCATCTCTCAAGACAACGGCGGCAAGGACGTTTTCGTTCACTTCCGTTCAATCGTTTCTGACGGTTTCAAAACTCTGGCTGAAGGCCAAAAAGTTAGCTTCAACGTTGAGCAAGGCCAAAAAGGTCCTCAAGCTTCTGAAGTAACTGTACTGTAATCAGTAACCAGTTTTTAAGACAAGTGGTGCGATTCGTCGCACCACTTTTCATTTGTGCTCAATAAAATTTCTAGCCTCAACTCTTTTCCTGATTTTCTGCAGAAATTTCATCCTCGATTGGTTGCCTCCGTAGACGACGCTAGGCGACGCACTTTCCCGGCTGTTCCTCTTTATCTAAATATTTCTCGCGAATCGCCAAAAACTGCTCCAAATTGCCAAGTAGAACGGCTACACACTGTGGGTCGAACATTTGGCCTGTATGGGCGCGAATAAAATCCACCACCGCATCAACCGACCATTCTGGTTTGTAAGCTCTGCGGCTAAGCAGCGCATCAAAAACATCCGATAATGTAACGATGCGAGCTTCAAGAGGGATGGCATCCGCACAAAGTTTGTCTGGCAGCCCGGCACCATCAAAATGTTCATGATGATGACGCACAATGTGTTTGATAAATGCAATTTCATCTTGTGACACCAGTTCGGCATCTGAGAGATGCACCACTTGTTCAATGATCTCTTCTCCGTAAATCGTATGCATGTTCATAATGCAGCGCTCTTCGTCGGTAAAACGCTTGTCACTAAACAGCACATGATCAGGAATTTTGTATTTGCCGATATCGTGAAAGGGGGCGTAAAGCCGTATACGGTGGATGAATTGATGGCTGATTTCGGGGCGCTGCCGAGAAAGCAACCTTGCCAGCAGTTCACTGTATTTGCCCATGCGGATGAGGTGTTCCTTTGTCTCGGGATCGCGAGCGTGCCCCATATTGAGCGCCACGCTCAACGCCGCCTGAAAGTGTTTTTGATTTTCATGTAGATGGATGAAAAGCTGACTAATGAGGTTGGAAAGAAAAGCCAAATCTTTTTGCACGTCTTGATTGGTGAAGTAGTGGGTCACCTCAGCGTTATAAAACAGAAATCCAAGCGTCTTGTTACGATAACTCAACGGGACGGTATAGCTGCTTTTATGGCCAAGTGCTATCAGCCTCGTCACTCGGTCGGTTGGTGTCATCTGCTGCAAGTCATTGACAATGCGAACAGCACTGCTGAAGGCAAGATGGGTGAGCGAAGAATCTGTCGTTAACGCATGCTCCGCAAAATCCAGCTCAGTTGAGACATCCGTACCAATCAGCCTATCTCGCACATAGTAATTGGATGCCTGTTTATCCCCTAGCAGCACGACCGAAAAGCGAGACAACGGTGGAAATGCTTCATACAGTTGTTGGAACAACTCGTCTAAGAGAGTGACGATCTCTTTGTTTTGCGATGCAATCTGGTTAAGCCTGAGGTAGTCCAACATCCTTTTGCCCCTTCTTAGCGTGGTTTGCGAGATTTGATCCCGCTCCTCAAATTGAGACGACTAATGTATCAATAATGCTACATATCGTTAACACAAAAAGCATTGAAGTTAGAATTCCATCATCTTTAACAGGGTTATTTCCGTCGTGGTCACAAGAATATGTGCACTCTGACACATAAAAGATGGCAATAAAAAAGCGCCATGGGAGTGGCGCTACATTTTTAGCTGCAAAAGTAGTAAAGGATCAACGTACTTTAAAGCGATTGAGGACCGCAGAAAGTGCCTGAGAGGTGTCATCGAGTTCATCACTGACCGAGTTAGTCTGGGCGGCATTACTGTTCAACTGACGAATGATTTCTTGAATGGCGGCCATGTTCTTGCTCACCTCATCGGTCACTTGGCGCTGCTCCATTGCTGACGTGGCCACCAGAGTATTGAGATTATTGATTTGTGCGACTGAATCAGTCACCACATTGAGGGTATCCATCACATGATTAGTACGTTCGGCGGTCTCTTCACAGCGTGTGCGCGTTGAACCCATTTCATTTACCACGTTTTCGGTGGTGGATTTTAGCTTGGCCAGCATCTCATTAATCTGCGCGGTACTTTGCTGGGTTCTCGCTGCTAAGGCGCGAACTTCGTCTGCGACCACGGCAAAACCACGACCTTGTTCCCCAGCGCGCGCCGCTTCAATTGCGGCGTTGAGAGCAAGCAAGTTGGTTTGCTCTGCGATATCGCCAATCACTTGCAATACCGAATTGATCTGCTTGGTATCGTCACTCATACGCGTGATGGTGTCTGACATCGAAACCACTTGCGTGACCAAATCGTTGACGCTGTGCACTGCGCCCGTAACACTCTGTTTCGACTCTTCAGCGTAGCGATTGGTTCTGTCGGTCAGTTTCGCCGCCTCGTCAGCGCTTTGGGCAATGGTGCTGGCGGTCGCGCTCATCTCCTCAATCGCAGTGATGGCTTGCTCGGTTTCTTGAGTGTGCTGATTGAGTGTCGAGAGGTTAGAGCTTGACTGTACGCCTAAATTAGCTACCGCATGGTCAATGCCTTTAGAAGAGTCGGCCACTTCGATAAACATCTGTTGCAGATGTTCAATAAACAAGTTGATGGAGTGAGAGATACGTCCGATCTCATCTTGGCTTTCAATATCAAGGCGTTGGGTCAGATCGCCATTGCCTTGCGAAAGACCAGCCACCACCACTTGCAAGCGCGCAAGCGGTTTGAATGACACATGCAGCAGTGGCACGCTAAACAGAATAATACCTGCCGCACACACTAACAGGGCGAGGGTGATCATCCAGTTGAGTTGGTCAGTATTGGCTTGGATGCTATCGAGATCGATGTAGCCGACCAGATCCCATTGTTGTCCGGCGAACGAGACGCTACGCACAATCGGCGTGAGGTTGTTGCCGTGCTTATTGCTGAAAATGACGCTGCCATTAGCGATCAGTTCGGCGTAACTGCCTTCGTTGGCGTAGTCGGTAATGACTTTACTAAATTGGCTTAAGTTAAAGACAAAAAAATCAACCGAATCATCAATGCGCTTGATAGAAAAGGTAATCATCGGTACGCCGCTATTCATGCTAACTGGGCTGATGACGGTTTCGCTAGGATGATTTTCTGCCAAGTCGATATACTGCTGAGCATCCTCGTCGCTCATATTGCCTGTATCGTCAAATGCATAGCCGTTGACGATTTTGACTATCTTGTCAAAACCCGAACTCTCTTTGGTTTCGCTGATGTCCATCATGCTGAAATTTAAACTGTTTGCCAGTGACAGTTTACCGTTTAGCTCAGCCTCAATTTTACGTTGGATAAGATCGACGTTATGGGTAATGTTTTTACTGTCAGATTCTTCTATATAGCGGCTGATGAAATAATTAACGCTGAAATAGGAGGTGACGATGGTTAATGTGATGATTGCGATGATCAGTGCAATGATCTTATTTTTAAAGGAAAGGTGATTCATAACACTTTAGATCCTTAAAAGTGACTAATGAAATAGGTGTCGCATTCCAGCGGCACAACAAAAGAGAAAACCTGATTTATAGTTTGGCTCAATAGTAAGACAGCCTCTATTTTGTTGCAAACAAGTTTCATTCGGTTGCAAACAGAATATCCACTGAGGTGAAGGCAAAATCCGCCACTTGCTTAAAATGTCAGCAATTTTGATAGGTTGGAGAACTCATTCGAGGTAGTTTTACTCTGTTACTCAGGCATAAACATCAATAAAAAAGTAACCCGTGATCAGCAAAGAAGAGAGCGCCACAAAACGTTGAATCCAGATGCGGGCAATATATTTGGACGCCATCGCTGAAATGTAACCGCCTGCTAAGCTGCCCACCAGCACCGCTATGCCATTTAGCCAATCAATCGAACCATGCCATATAAAAATAGCGACAGCGACGAGAGAAACGCAGCTAGAAATAAGCAGCTTGAGGCCGTTCATCAGATGAATATCGTGATAACCGCAAAGGCTCAGATAGCCAAGCGCGACGATGCCTAGCCCGGCATTAAAAAAGCCTCCGTAAGCCGAGACCAGGAGTAAAAAAGCAGCAGGTAAGATTTGGCGGGTGAGGCTCGATTTTTTCGCGTGTGAACCTTGAGCAAGGCGGCGATTGATATTTGGCCCAAAGATAAACAGCAAGGTGGCGAAGAGCAGCAGCCAAGGAATCGCAGTTAGAAAGTCATTTTCTTCGGTGGTCAGTAGCAGAACGGCGCCAAGCACGCCGCCCATTAGGCTGATTATGATGGTTCTTGGCAACACATCGCGATGGCTACTCAGTTCATGGCGAAAACCCCAAGCGCCACTGAGGTAACCAGCACAAGAGGCAAATGTATTGGTGGCATTGGCGATAACAGGCGGCACGCCAACTGCCATGAGTGCTGGGAACGTGATGAAACTGCCGCCGCCCGCAATGGAGTTGAGTACACCACCAAACACGCCAGCGAAGAAAAGTAGAAGAATATCCATGTGTTAGCTGTCCTTTTTTCTTCACCTTAGCGAAAGACAACGAGCAGTGATAGTGGACAAAAGGCAAACAGTGACTGAGTTGGCATCAATAAAAAACCGCCTCAAACGAGGCGGTCTATAGATTATTTGGCGGTTTGCGCCGTTTTGTTGCCGCTTGGTTTGAGCTTTTGATACACAGTCACCCACAGTGGGCTGGTGAGCATCACCACAGCAAGCAAAGTAAACACCAGCGTGATTGGCCGTTCCCACAAGAAGCTGAGCTGACCATCGGAGATCATTAATGCACGGCGCAGGTTCTCTTCCATCAGACCACCAAGGATAAAGCCAAGTAGCAGTGGCGCCAGCGGAAAATTGGCTAAACGCAGCGCAATCGCGCCCATAGCCACCAGCAGCATGACGAACACATCCATGGTGTTGAACGACACCAAATACACACCCGTGATCGAGAAAAACAGGATCATGGGGAGTAGTACGGTTTTAGGCACCGCAAGCAAACGTGAGATGTAAGGGATCAAAGGCAGATTTAGTACCAGTAAAACGATATTGCCAACGTACATCGAAATGATCACCGACCAAAACACATCGGGATGGTCAACAAACAGACGCGGCCCGGGTTGAATGCCGTATGCGATGAGGGCACCGAGCATGATGGCGGTGGTGCCTGATCCCGGAATGCCCAGTGTCAATAGGGGAACAAAGGAACCACTGGAAGCGGCATTATTGGCCGATTCTGGCGCGACTAAGCCGCGCAGGCTGCCTTTGCCGAACTCCTCTTTCTTCTCTTTTGGCGCGAGATTGCGCTCCATACCATAGCTCAGGAAAGCCGCGATGGTGGCACCTGCGCCCGGCAATACACCCGTAAAGAAACCGAGCAGCGATGAGCGAATGGAAACAGGGGCGGCTTCTTTGAACTCTTCCTTACTGATTTTCATTGAGCCGATGTTGCTGAGTTTGTTTTGTTCTTCGCCGCGAGTGTCTTGTTCTGGCTTTAAAATGCCCATTAAGGTTTCGCCGAGAGCGAACGTCGCCATGGCAAGCAGAAGGAAGCTAAAGCCATCCATCAAGTCGGTGAGGCCGAATGTAAAACGCTCAACACCGACGCCTTTATCGATGCCCACGGTTGATAGCATTAGCCCGAGAATAGTCATCATCCAAGCTTTCAGCACTTGACCTTTGCCCGCAAACGCCGCCACTGCAGAGAGGCCAACCAACATCAGCGCAAAATAGTCTGAAGATTGAAAACTGAGCGAGACGGTCGCGAGCGCTGGCGCGGCGATCAATAGCATGATGGCGGAGAGCGTTCCGCCGGTAAACGAAGCATACGCAGCCAGTGCTAGCGCTTTACCTGCTTGGCCTTTTTGCGCCATTGGGTAGCCATCAAAGGCCGTTACAACAGTGGAAGAACAGCCGGGAGCGTTGATCAAAATCGACGAAGTGGAGCCACCAAAAATAGCGCCATAATAGACCCCTGCCATCAAGATCATGCCTGAAGCAGGTTCGAGCCCGTAGGTGATTGGGATCATCAGCGCAATCGCCGAAATCGGGCCAAGCCCCGGCAACATACCGATGAAGGTGCCAACAAAACAGCCAACAATCACCATCAAAAGGTTCATCGGCATTACCGCCGTTGAAAGGCCTTGCAAAATTCCATCTAACATAACATTTATCCTATAAAGCCGATTACCACAGGGTGAAGATCACGCCGGGTTCAAGGTAAACATCCAAGCCTTTGGTGAGCAGCAGATAAAACGCGATCACAAAGGGAAAAGACGCGCCAAATAAGACCTTTTTGCGACGTTCGCCAAGCAAGTAAAAACCAGCCATCAGGAAAAAACCGGTAGCGAGCACAAAACCAAGGTAAGTGAGGCCAAGTCCGTATAACGCCATGAGGACGATAAAAGCGATCAGCAGTTTCCAGTTAAAATTCACCACAGCGCCACTTTTACTGTCAGGTTGACCGGAGATCAGCAGCAACAGCGATAGCAAACTGCCGATGATGGTGAGCGCAAACGGCAAGGTACGGGCAGTGAAGGGTTCGAGTTCATCGCCCGGATAAAGCGGGATCTGATAAGTTTGATAGCCGTAGCCAAGACAGAGAAGCAAGAAAATCAGCGCGCCAACGCGGTCACGGCTGAGTAACAACTCGGTCGAGAACAGTTTATTGCTTTTGAGTGAAGTGGTTGGTAAGTCCGACATAGCCAACTCCATGATTCAAGAAAGAAAAGCGCCGTAAATGAAGCGTCAATGAGAAGGATTCACTGACAAAACAGACCATACGACCTGCGAGGATTCATAAACAAAGGAGTAATCAAACACTGCCGAGGCAGCACTTCATAAACGGCAAAAGGGTGATAAGGGCAGGGGAAACCTGCCCGTCTGGATTATTTCAAAAAGCCGAGCTCGCGCATCAGGTCGCCCATCTGCTTCTCTTGCTCTTCAAGGAAGGCATAGAACTCTTTGTCTGCTTTGTAGTTGTCAATCCAACCATTGCGATCGCGCACCACTTTCCAATCTTCGGTGGTGTACATCTTGCTGAGCGCGGCATTCCACTCGTTTATTTTCTCTTGGCTCACGCCCGGTGCGGCAAAGAAACCGCGCCAGTTGGCAAAGACGGTTGGGTTGTTGTATTCGGTCAGTGTGGGAATGTTGGGCGCGGCTGCAAGGCGTTTGGGTGCTGTCACCGCTAGCACCTTGACTTGGCCAGCCTTAGACATTTCCAGCACTTCGCCAAGACCGGTTGAGAGCAACTGAGTTTCTCCAGAAAGTAGCGCCGCCATCGCTTTACCACCAGCATCATATGCGATGTAGCGTACATCTTTTGCTTCAAAACCTTGGCCTTTAAACGCAGCGGCGGCAACAAGGTGGTCCATGGAGCCGCGTGCGGAGCCGCCAGCCACTTTCACTTTGAGAGGGTTGGCCGCGAAATCTTTCACCACATCTTCCCAAGTGTTGTACTTCGAATCTGCCGACGCCACGATGGCACCGTAATCCGCCACTGTGGCAGCGACAGGAGTCAAATCTCGGAACGATTGCGGAAACACGCCGCTGAGCGAGCGAACTACGATCGGCGTCGAGTTGACCATCAGCGTATCTTCTTGGCGTTTGGCCGTTTCAATCAGATGCGCAATTGCTTTGCCACCACCGCCACCGGAAAGGTTTTGGTAGGAGACGTTGTCGACAATCTCCGCTTTCATCAGTACATCACCTGTACCGCGTGCAGTCATATCCCAGCCGCCGCCTGCGCCACCTGGGATCAGAAAGTGGATTTTCTCTATATCAGCGGCAAAAGTGTTCAGAGAAAAAGTAGCGGCGATGATCGAGGCTGCCAGAGTCGGTTTAAGTGCCTTAAACATGTTTCACGTTCCTTATGTCGGCGCTTCCTCGCTAAGAAGAAGCTGCTTATCGTTATGGTTTTTCCCCGCTACCACAGCATGTATGTCGCAGGAATAGAGAAAGGTTAAAAACCTGTTAACAAAATGTCTCTAATAGGAAGTTAAAAAAAATAACGGTCATAAAGTGAATTTTGTGCATAAAGTTCACGCCATCTCGTACGTTTTTGCCCAGCAATAGAAACTGTCGACACTTATCCATGTTTTGTTTGCGCTGAGTTGTTGCTATCGAGACTTTTCTTTTCAGTGCTAATGCCGCCTTTAAATGTTTTTATAGAATAAAAACAACAAGATAATATCAAATTCTGAACTGATTCTGGCTGGTTTCTTCAATTGATGGTTGTTTTGAATATAACCATTGGGATATATACCTTAGTCTAAAGTGTCGACAGTTGGCTTGATTGTCGACACTTTTATGCGCTATGTTAGCGTCAAGAGATAAAGAGTGTAGACACATAAGCGTGTCTGGAAGCGTGATGGAAATGAATGTCGAAGAGAGAGCTCACCTTAAAGTGCCAGTAAATGAGAAAGAAAATACCAAGTCAGAGACACTGACGGAGCTGTTGGTTGAAGCCATCATCAACGGCGACATGCTGCCGGGGAGTAAAATCTCGGAGCCGGAGCTGGCAAAACATTATCAAGTGAGTCGTGGGCCTTTACGTGAAGCGATCATGCGGGTGGAGGGGCTGGGTTTGATTGAACGCGCTCCGCATATTGGCGCGCGCGTGATTACCTTCTCTCCAGAAAAACTGATTGAGCTGTACGCGGTGCGCGAAGCATTGGAGGGCATGGCAGCCCGATTGGCCGCACGTTACATCACTCAAGAAGAGTTGCTGAGTTTGGAACTGCTGCTTTCGACCCATTCGAAACATATCGACGAAGTGGAAGGATCTTCGTACTTCCATCAACACGGTGATTTTGATTTTCACTACCGGATCATCAAAGCGAGTCGTAATCGCAAGCTCATCGCTTTGCTGTGTGACGAGCTCTACCACTTGCTGCGCATGTACCGTTATCAATCACCCAGAGCCCAATCGCGACCCAAAGAAGCGTTGGATGAACATAAGTATATTTTGCAGGCGATCCGTAATCGTGATGAAGAACTGGCAGAAATGCTGATGAGACGCCATATTTCAGGCAGTAGGAAACTAATTGAACAACATATTCTGCAAGATTAGAGGAAAATGTGATGAATTTATCCCCCGGGGCGAAGTTTAGACTCGCCGTCCAACAAAACGATCCGTTACAAATTGTCGGCACGATCAACCCATATTGCGCCATGATGGCGAAAAAACTCGGTCATCAGGCGATTTATCTCTCTGGAGGTGGTATCGCTAACGCCTCTTATGGCTTGCCGGATCTCGGCATCACCACACTCAACGATGTGCTGGTGGACGTGGAACGCATCACCAATGCGTGTGACCTGCCTTTATTGGTCGACATCGACACCGGTTTTGGCGGCGCGTTTAACATTGCCCGCACCATCAAAGCGATGGAAAAAGCCGGCGCAGCGGCGGTGCACATGGAAGACCAAGTGGCGCAGAAACGCTGTGGTCACCGACCCAACAAAGCGATTGTCAGCCAGCAAGAGATGGTGGACCGCGTTAAAGCGGCGGTCGATGCGCGCAGTAATCCAGAGTTTGTCATCATGGCGCGTACCGATGCGCTGGCGGTTGAAGGTATGGACAGTGCCATTGAACGTGCCATTGCGTGCGTAGAAGCGGGCGCCGACATGATTTTCCCGGAAGCGATGACAGAGCTTAAGCAGTATGAGCAGTTCTCAACGGCGCTACAATCTGCTACGGGTAAGCATGTGCCTATTCTGGCCAATATCACCGAGTTTGGCCAAACGCCGCTGTACGGCGGTGAAGAACTCGCCAAAGCGAAAGTGGATATGGTGCTTTACCCGCTGAGCGCATTCCGCGCGATGAACAAAGCGGCCGAGATGGTGTATCGCCATCTGCTGGAGGTGGGCAATCAGGAAGCACTGCTGGGGCAGATGCAGACGCGCAAAGAGCTGTATGAATACCTCAACTATCATGATTACGAAGACAAGCTGGATCAGCTGTTTTCAGAAAAATCCTCCTAAAAGGAAGCCTTTTGGTGGGGAAGCCCAAGAAAAAGTCGGAAATTGTACAGAGCCCTTAAGGGACAAACCCAATAACGTGAAACCGCTGCGCCATTGAGCATACGCTGATCCAACGAGGTCGATTCACCAGAATCTAAAGCGCAGCAAGAAAAGGAGTTCGACATGTCATCGAAAGAGCTAGGCGGAGCAGGTCTACGTGGTCAAAGCGCTGGAAGCACTGCTTTATGTACCGTTGGTAAAACTGGAACCGGTTTGACGTACCGCGGTTATGACATCACAGATCTGGCAAATAATGCTCAATTTGAAGAAGTTGCTCATCTACTGTTGGTCGGTCATTTGCCAACGCAAGCCGAACTGGACCAATACAAAACCCGTCTGATTGGCCTGCGCGGCCTGCCTCAGCCATTGAAAGAGGTACTGGAGCGCATTCCGGCCGACGCGCACCCGATGGACGTGATGCGGACGGGTTGTTCGATGCTGGGAAATCTGGAAACTGAACACGATTTTTCACAGCAGCTCGCCGCGACAGAGCGCATGCTGGCGCTGTTTCCGGCCATCATCTGTTACTGGTATCGCTTTAGCCATGATGGCGTGCGCATCGATACAGAAGACACCAGTGAAGACTGTATCGGCGGTTACTTCCTGAAAATGCTGACCGACAAAGCGCCAAGCGATCTATTCAAACAAGTGATGCACTGCTCGTTGATTCTGTACGCAGAGCACGAGTTCAACGCATCCACGTTCACGGCTCGCGTCTGTGCCTCCACCTTGTCTGATATTCACTCGTGCGTGACGGGCGCGATCGGTACGCTGCGCGGTCCGCTGCATGGCGGCGCGAACGAAGCGGCGATGGAGATGATCGAGAACTGGAAAACGCCGGATGAAGCGGAACAAAACATTCTGCGCATGCTGGAAAACAAAGAGAAAATCATGGGCTTTGGTCACGCGATTTACCGTGAGAGCGATCCGCGTAACGCCCTGATCAAACGCTGGTCGAAAGAATTGTCCGAAAAAGTCGGTGACACCCAACTCTATGCTGTTTCTGAGCGTGTTGAAGCGGTAATGAAACGCGAGAAGGGCTTGTTCTGTAACGCCGATTTCTTCCACGCCTCGGCGTATCACTTCATGGGTATTCCAACCAAACTCTTCACGCCCATCTTCGTGATGAGCCGTTTGACTGGCTGGGCTGCCCACGTGTACGAGCAGCGTGCGAACAACCGCATCATTCGTCCAAGTGCTGACTATGTTGGTCCGGATCATCAGCAATGGTTGCCGATTGAAAAACGCGGCTAACTCGCCAAGAAATGACCGTGCCCAATAGGCGCGGTCATCAATTTAATGCGGTTCGCCGAAGGGCGAATTTGCCTGCCACGGTTGTGACGCCCAAACAACTTAAAGCACTGGCGATACGCTTTCTGCTTTAAGTGGCAAGGGAATAGTAATGAATCGGATGGATACTATGACCACTCAAAACGAAATGAACAGCCAATACCGCAAACTACTGCCCGGCACAAATATCCGTTATTTCGATGCCGAAGAAGCGGTCAACGCAATTGCGCCCGGTGCCTACGCGACGCTGCCTTATACCTCACGCGTTCTGGCTGAAAACTTGGTTCGCCGCTGCGAACCCGAAGCACTGACAGACTCCCTGAAACAACTGATTGAACGCAAACGCGACCTTGATTTCCCCTGGTATCCGGCGCGCGTGGTGTGTCACGACATTCTTGGCCAAACCGCGTTGGTTGATTTGGCTGGTCTGCGCGATGCGATCGCAGAGCAGGGCGGCGATCCAGCCAAAGTCAACCCGGTGGTGGAAACGCAACTGATTGTTGACCACTCGCTTGCGGTCGAACACGCAGGGTTTGAACCGGATGCGTTTGAGAAAAACCGCGCGATTGAAGATCGCCGCAACGAAGACCGTTTTCACTTCGTCGAATGGTGTAAAACCGCGTTTAAGAACGTCAGCGTGATCCCTGCCGGGAACGGCATCATGCACCAGATCAACCTGGAAAAAATGTCGCCCGTGGTACAACTGAAAAACGGCGTGGCGTTTCCTGATACCTGTGTCGGCACCGACAGCCATACGCCGCACGTCGATTCTCTTGGCGTCATCGCGATTGGCGTCGGCGGTTTGGAAGCCGAAACTGTCATGCTCGGCCGCCCATCCATGATGCGCCTGCCGGACATTGTCGGCGTAAAACTGATCGGCAAACGTAAACCGGGCATTACCGCCACCGACATCGTTTTGGCGATCACCGAATTTCTGCGCGGCGAACGCGTGGTCTCGTCTTATCTCGAATTTTTCGGTGAAGGGGCGAAACAGCTCACCATCGGCGACCGCGCGACGATTTCCAACATGACACCGGAATATGGCGCTAGCGCGGGCATGTTCTACATTGATGAGCAGACCATCAACTACCTGAAACTGACCGGCCGTGATGCCGAACAAGTGGCGCTGGTTGAACAGTACGCCAAACAAACGGGCTTGTGGGCGGATGCGCTGGAGACGGCGCAATACGAACGCGTATTGGAGTTTGATCTCTCCCAAGTAGAACGTAACTTGGCCGGGCCTTCCAACCCGCATCGCCGTCTTCCAACCTCGCAACTGGTGCAACGTGGCATTGCCGGAAAGTGGGAAGAGAAAGCGGGTGAAATGCCCGATGGTGCTGTGATCATCGCCGCCATTACCTCGTGTACCAACACCAGTAACCCGCGCAACGTGGTCGCGGCTGGCTTGGTGGCGAAAAAAGCCAATGAGCTGGGCTTGGTACGTAAACCGTGGGTGAAAACCTCATTTGCGCCGGGCTCGAAAGTCGCCAAATTGTATCTTGAAGAAGCCAAGCTGCTGCCCGAATTGGAAAAGTTGGGCTTTGGCATCGTGGCGTATGCATGTACCACCTGTAACGGCATGAGTGGCGCGCTGGATCCGAAGATCCAACAAGAGATCATCGATCGCGATCTGTACGCGACCGCCGTATTGTCGGGCAACCGCAACTTTGATGGTCGGATTCACCCCTATGCCAAACAGGCGTTTCTGGCCTCGCCACCGCTGGTCGTCGCCTATGCGCTGGCGGGTACGATTCGCTTTGATATCGAGCGCGATGCGCTGGGGCATGATGCCAACGGTAAGCCGATTTACCTCAACGATATCTGGCCAAGCGATGAAGAGATTGATGCGATTGTGAATCAGCACGTTAAACCTGAGCAGTTCAATCAAGTCTACATTCAAATGTTTAAACTCGATGACGCCGAGCAAAACAGCAATCCACTGTACGACTGGCGCCCAATGAGTACCTACATTCGCCGTCCGCCGTATTGGGAAGGCGCACTGGCGGGTGAACGCACGCTTAAAGGCATGCGCCCATTGGCGGTGGTGGGTGACAACATCACCACCGACCACCTGTCGCCATCGAATGCGATTCTTGCCAGCAGCGCCGCGGGTGAATACCTGACTAAAATGGGCGTGCCGGAAGAGGACTTTAACTCCTACGCGACGCACCGCGGCGATCACCTGACGGCGCAGCGCGCAACGTTTGCCAACCCGAAACTGTTCAATGAAATGGTCAAAGAGAATGGCGAGGTGGTGCAAGGCTCGCTTGCGCGTATCGAACCGGACGGCAAAGTGACGCGCATGTGGGAAGCGATTGAAACCTACATGCAGCGCAAACAGCCGCTGATCATTGTGGCGGGCGACGACTACGGTCAAGGCTCCTCGCGTGACTGGGCAGCTAAAGGCGTGCGTTTAGCAGGTGTGGAAGCGATTGTCGCCGAAGGCTTTGAGCGCATCCACCGTACTAACTTGGTCGGCATGGGTGTGTTGCCATTGCAATTCAAAGAGGGCGTGAATCGCCTCACGCTGGGGCTCGATGGCACCGAACTGTACGACGTGGTGGGTGACATCAAGCCGGGCTGCGATTTGGCGCTGGTGATCACTCGTCAAAACGGCGAGAAGCTGGATGTCGCGGTGACGTGTCGTTTAGATACCGCCGATGAAGTGCATGTGTATAACGCGGGCGGTGTTCTGCAGCGTTTTGCGCAAGACTTTTTGGCCAGCTGAGAAGGAGTGATGCAATGAGCAATGTCAGCATAGCTTCTCCATGGACCACCGCTGAGATGCTGTCTCAGTCCCTATCTTCTCAAACCCGAGTGCCCGCGACCTATATGCGTGGCGGCACCAGCAAAGGGGTGTTTTTCCGTCTACACGATCTGCCGCCTGCGGCGCAGGTTGCGGGAGCGGCGCGCGATCGCTTGCTCATGCGCGTAATTGGCAGCCCGGATCCGTACGGCAAACAGATTGACGGCATGGGCGGCGCCACTTCAAGCACCAGTAAAACCGTGATTGTGTCGAAAAGTGCCCAAGCGGATCATGACGTCGATTATCTGTTTGGACAAGTGTCGATTGATAAAGCGTTTGTCGACTGGAGCGGCAACTGCGGCAATCTGTCGGCGGCGATTGGTCCGTTTGCGATTTACGCCGGATTTATTGCGCCCGAGCGCATTCCTCACAACGGTGTGGTTGAGGTGCGCGTGTGGCAAGTCAACATCAGCAAAACCATCGTCGTGCATGTG
Organism: Vibrio navarrensis; assembly: GCF_015767675.1. Classification (NCBI taxonomy): domain Bacteria; kingdom Pseudomonadati; phylum Pseudomonadota; class Gammaproteobacteria; order Vibrionales; family Vibrionaceae; genus Vibrio; species Vibrio navarrensis. The sequence goes on from NZ_CP065217.1 coordinate 1,566,200, forward strand.
CCGATCAAAGATGGCTTGGTGCAGGAAACCGGTGAGTTTGAACTTGATGGCGTGACATTCCTAGCGGCGGAAATTCAGGTCGATTTTATGGACCCGGCCGACGGTGAAGGCTCTATGTTCCCGACCGGAAATTTGGTCGATGATCTTGATGTTCCGGGCGTAGGCACATTTAACGCCACGCTCATCAATGCGGGCATTCCGACGATTTTTGTTGATGCCGCGTCGATTGGCTATCAGGGCGCGGAGCTTCAGGATGACATCAACAACGACAGCAAAGCGCTGGCGATGTTTGAAACCATTCGTGCCTACGGCGCGCTGAAAATGGGGCTGATTCAAGACCTTAGTGAAGCGCAAACCCGTCAGCACACCCCCAAAATTGCATTTGTCTCCAAACCGCAAACCTACACCGCATCCAGCGGCAAAACCGTTGCAGCCAGTGATGTAGATGTCCTGGTGCGCGCGTTATCGATGGGCAAATTGCATCACGCCATGATGGGGACCGCTGCCGTTGCCATCGCTGCCGCGGCGTGTGTGCCAGGAACGCTGGTGAATTTGGCCGCCGGTGGCGGAGAGAAAACGTCGGTGACCTTTGGTCACCCTTCGGGAACATTAAAAGTTGGCGCCAGTGCAAGCGAAACGACGCAAGGTTGGGTGGTAGAAAAAGCCGTGATGGGTCGCAGCGCACGTATTTTGATGGAAGGCTGGGTGCGCGTGCCCGCAGAAACCATCAACCACGGCTAAGCCAGAACAATCAAGGAGAAGCACCATGTCTGCATATTTAAAGGAATATCAATGGGCAAAGGATGAGCCGCAAGCGTTCTGGAAAGCTCAAGCCCAAAACATCGACTGGTTTGAATTCCCTCAAACCATTTTGCAAGAAGACGAGCACGGCATTGAACGCTGGTTCCCGGATGGTTTGCTCAACACCTCGTGGTTGGCGCTGGATTACCACTGTGAACAGGGTCGCGGCGACCAAACGGCGCTGATTTACGATTCGCCGGTGACGGGTAAAAAACAGCGATACAGCTACACCGCGCTGCGAGATTGTGTTGCGCGCGTGGCGGGTATGTTGGCCGAGCAGGGTGTCACCAAAGGCGATCGCGTGATCATCTATATGCCGATGATCCCGGAAGCGGCGATGGCGATGCTAGCGTGCGCGCGTTTGGGGGCGATTCACTCGGTGGTGTTTGGCGGTTTTGCGCCAAACGAGCTGGCAGTGCGGATTGAAGACGCCGAGCCAAAAGTCATTATGACCGCCTCATGCGGTGTGGAAGTCAACAAAGTGATTCCTTACAAGCCTATGGTCGATAAAGCGATCATGGACAGTCGTTGGAAACCGGAAAAAGTGTTGGTGTATCAACGCCCGGAGTGTCTTGCCGATTTAACCAGTGAACGCGATCTGGAATGGAACACGCTGATTCAAAGCGCGCTGCCGCATGCGTGTGTGCCCGTGCTGGCAACGGACCCGCTTTACATTCTTTACACCTCAGGAACGACAGGCAAACCCAAAGGTGTGGTGCGTGACAACGGCGGTCATGCCGTCGCGATGAAATACTCGATGAACTGTATTTACAACATGCCGCAAAATGGCGTGTTCTGGGCCGCATCGGATGTGGGCTGGGTGGTGGGGCATTCTTACATTGTGTATGCGCCGCTGATTCACGGCTGCACAACCATTTTGTATGAAGGCAAACCAGTGCGTACGCCGGATCCAGGTGCATTCTGGCGCGTGTGTCAGGAATACAAAGTCACTGCACTGTTCTCGGCGCCAACGGCTTTCCGAGCCATCAAGAAAGAAGATCCAAATGGCGAGTATCTTAAGCACTATGACCTGTCGAGCGTGAAAACCATCTTTATGGCGGGTGAACGTTTGGATCCGCCAACTTTAGAATGGGTCGAATCGCAAACCGACAAACCGGTCATTGACCACTGGTGGCAAACCGAAACGGGCTGGGCGATTGCCGGCAACCCAACGGGCATTGAACTGATGCCGATTAAAGCGGGTTCAGCGACTAAGCCGATTCCGGGGTATCAAGTGGAAATCCTCAATGAACTGGGCGAGGTGCTGCCGCCGAATCAGCAAGGCTTTGTGGCGTTGAAACGCCCGTTGCCGCCAAGCTGTTTGCCGACTGTATGGCGTAATCACGACCGTTTTGAGTCCGGTTATTTGTCGCAATTCCCAGGTTACTACGTCTCAGGTGATGGCGGTTATCTGGATGAAGATGGTTACCTGTTCATCATGGGCCGCATTGACGATGTGATTAACGTTGCGGGTCACCGTCTCTCGACTGGTGAAATGGAAGAGATTGTTGGCGCGCACCCAGCGGTGGCGGAATGCGCGGTGGTGGGTGTGCATGATGAACTGAAAGGGCAGTTGCCAATCGGGTTTGTGGTGCTCAAAGATGGTGTCAAAGTCGATGAACTGCAGTTGGAGCAAGAGCTTATCGGCAAAGTGCGAAACGAGATTGGTGCGGTGGCCTGCTTTAAACATGCCATGGTTGTCGAACGTTTGCCCAAAACCCGATCGGGTAAAATATTGCGCCGCACCATTCGCCAGATCGCAGATGGTGAGCAATACGTCGTTCCCTCCACCATTGATGACCCCTCTAGCTTGAATGAAATTGAGAAAGTACTGCATCGAGAGTGATGGTTGTCTCAAGAAAAGTACCAGTCCCGCTGATAAATGGCGGGATTGGCGTTTTTGGCTACGCGACTCCAGCGTGATAACTGTCGGAGCAACAACAAATTTTCTTGCTATCCTCCTTTGCGCGCGACACACTGTCGTTTTGTAATTGATTGATCTCTCCATGAACGACTTCACCATCTCAGCAGCACAACCAAGCGACATCGATGCGCTCAATGACCTGATGTTTGCTCTGCATGACGAGCACCATCAGCAATGTCCCGAATTTTTCAAAACTGCCGAAGAGATTGAACAAGAGAAAAGCATTGCTCGCTATCTGGATGATCCAGAATGTTTGGTTTTTGTCGCAAAGCGAGGAGAAGAGGTGATTGGTTTTATCAGCGGCCACTTTTGTGAGCTGATTTCTACCGTTAGCCAACCTTTGCCAATGGGCAGTGTCGACGAGCTGTTTGTTGTAAATGCCTATCGCCATCAGGGCATCGCGCAAACGCTACTGGAAAAAATCGAGCAAACCTTCACTGACTATGGAGTCAGCCAAGTGTTTGTCGAAGTGTGGCATTTTAATCAGAATGCGATCGCTCTTTATCAAAAGTCGGGGTTTCACCATCATATTCATTGGCTGCGAAAAACGCTCATCAGCGGAAAATAACGCTTCTGACAGTTTGCATTCAGCTCGGCAATTTGCTCAGTCTCCCATTGCTGGATGTTTTTCTGTTTACATGCTTAATTTTTGTCGAAAAAAATCTAACTTCCTGCCATCATGACGACAAATTTTCTTATTGTTGCTCACTAAAACATTCTGCCGAGTTTAGATGCAACGCCAGATCGACATGCAACTCAAAGGTTTTCACACGTGTTAAAACGAGCCTTCATCATCACCCTTGGCGTCTTTTCTCTTTTTTACAGCACATTTTCTGCCGCTGGATTGCCAACACCATTACCCGAAGGGATTAAAGGCGCGCTCTGCATTGTGCGTGTCGACAACAAGTTGTTGCTGGTGAATGAAATTCTGACGGGGCAAATCTCGCTGCCCGGTGGAACCATCAGCGCAGGTGAGCCTCCACACGAAGCGGCGCAAAGAGAAGTGTGGGAAGAAACTGGCCTAGTGGTGACGGTGGGGGAAGCGCTGGGCTACAGCGATACCGCGGTATTTTATGATTGCGTGTCGGACTCGCCGATCGTCGCTTACAACACTCAGCATGCATTAGGTGGAAATACCTTACCCATTTGGTTTGCGCCGCATTATGGGGTAGAAATTGCTTCCGCGATGCTGCTTCAGCCAACTGCTCTCAAAGCGGAGCAATACCGTTTTCCCCAACAGTGGCCGCTGGTCAGCGAAATGTTTACTCGTGCCACCAATCAACCTGCCAGTTATGTGCGCGATCTCAAAGAGGCTGCGCCATCGTATCGTCAAATTGGCCTTGGTTGGTTAGCCGCTAGCCAATCTTGGGCGGCTCAATCGCAAATGTTGTCATCCATTGCCATGGCCGTTGCACATCTTGCTTTTTATCTCACCACTCCAGCACTGCTTTTGGTGGTCATGCCGCTCATTCTCTGGCGCTTCGGACGAGATTTTACCTTGCATGCTCTGTTTGCAGTGACCGTCACTTCATTATTGGCTTTGGTTGCGCAGCAAGGCTTTGCGATGCCTCGGCCCCATGTGTATCTGCCTAGCACGGAATTGCTTCCTAGTTCGGGTTTTAGTTTTCCCAGTGCTTCAATGGCCGTTTGGGTCTGCTTGGCGCTGCTGTTCACCCAGCGTGAAGGGGGAAAGGAGTGGGGCAAATGGGCGTTTGGCACTATCGTTTTGGTCGCTTTGGGACAGTTTTACGCCGGCGCAGAGTTTTTTTCTGATCTGTTGATTGGCGCGCTGTTAGGCGCTTTGGTTGCTTGGCATTTGCTTCGTTTGCAACAAAAAGCGGAGCTGGATTTGGGACAACTGTTTGCCTCTCCTTTAGTGTGGGGAGCACTTGTCGCCGTGGCCGTTGGCTTGACTTTTATCTGGCCGTTACCAGTGTTTTCCGCTTGGCTTGCCACCCTGATGTTAATGCCGCTTCTGGTGCTGATGTGGCGCAAAAAAGTGTGCAGTTTGACTCAAGCGCGTGCGTTAGTGCTGATTGTGGTGCTGCTAACGCTTAACTTGTTGCTCACTTTGCTGCGAACCCACTTTTCTTCTAGCGGACTTTATTCCTATATTTTAGAAACGTTGCGCTACCCATCGTCGCTCTTGGTCGCGATGTTGCTGGTGTTGCCACTTTGCAAGGGTAGGCAAGCGTAAACAACTTGCTGTGAGATGAAAATAACGCCTCGACTGAGGCGTTTATTTTGGGTGACGAGTTAACTCTGCTCACTCGGAAAAACAAATTTTTCGATCGCTTTGGCGACGCCGTGATCATTATTGGATGCAGTGATGTAATTGGCAATCGCTTTTGTCTGCTCCATCGCATTGGCCATCGCCACGCCCACGCCCGCGTATTGCAGCATATGGTGATCGTTCTCGGCATCGCCCATACAGATCACTTCTTCCGCTTGGATGCCGAGATGTTCGGCAATCGCCGCTACACCAATACCTTTGTTACTCAATGGATTAAGAAACTCTAGGAAGAATGGTGCACTTTGCACTACGGTAAACTGTTGATGCAGCTCACTAGGCAGTTTGGCGATGGTTTCGGTGAGCAGCGACGGCTCGGCAACCATCATGGTTTTGATGATCGGGTGATCGTCTGCGAGTGCTTCGAAGTTCATTTCAGTGATCGGCAAGCCGTTGATCTTAGCTTCTATTTCTGTGTAAGGGTTGGTTTGAGGGGTAATCAAACCGTGCTCCTTGCTGAAGGCATGAACGTAAACGCCGAGTTTTTCTGCTAAGCGGGCAAGCTGCTTCGCGCTTTTGCCATCGATAATTTGTTCATGAATTAATTCGCCGCTGCCGACGTTCTTCACCATCGAGCCGTTATAGAAAAGAACAAAGTCGCTGTCTGAGGAGATACCGAGCTCATCCAACTTGTCTTGCATTCCTTCCAGTGGACGGCCAGAGGCCAGTACCACCGTCACGCCTGCTGCGCGAGCACGCGCAATCGCCGCCTTATTTTCGTCGGAGATTTGCTTGTCGCTGTTGAGCAAAGTGCCATCCATATCCAGCGCGATTAACTTGAACATACTTACCTACTAAACTTTGAAGAAGAAGACAAAGTGGTAATGAAACACCAAAACGAGTCAGATTAACACTGAATTTTTGTGTTCCCAGCAGATTAATTTGACCTGAGAGCGGGACTCCTTTAAGGTCTGCGCCTTGCGATTTATTGTTAGGGTTGAGAGTTAAGTTGTATAAAGTTAACGAGATGTTTGAAACCATTCAGGGTGAAGGCGTTTTTACTGGTGTGCCAGCGGTGTTCGTCCGTTTGCAAGTGTGCCCAGTAGGCTGTTCTTGGTGTGATACCAAACAAACTTGGCAAGCTTTAGCGCAGGATCAACGCACGTTTGGCGAAATCATTCTCAAATCGGGAGATAGCCCAAGTTGGTGTAATGCTGACGCCGAGGAGATTGTGGCTCAGTATCAACAGCAAGGTTTCAATGCCAAACACATAGTGATCACCGGCGGCGAGCCATGCATTTATGACTTAACTTCTCTAACCGAAGCATTTGAAGCGATCGGCTGCCAATGCCAAATCGAGACGAGTGGTACCTATCCCGTGCAGACTTCGCGTAAAACCTGGGTGACAGTGTCACCCAAAGTGGCGATGAAAGGTAAATTACCCGTGCTTGATAGTGCTTTGCTGCGAGCCAACGAAATCAAACATCCGGTCGGTACAGAAAAAGACATTGAGCAGTTAGACCTGTTGTTGGCCAGAGCACAAGTGCCTGCTACAACGACGATAGCCCTGCAACCAATCAGTCAGAAAGCCAGAGCGACGCAATTGTGTATTGAGACTTGTATTGCGCGTAACTGGCGTTTATCGGTTCAAACCCACAAATATTTAAGTATTGCCTAGAAGGGATAAGCGATGAATAAAGCGGTAGTGGTTTTTAGTGGTGGTCAAGACTCAACCACTTGTCTTGTGCAAGCTCTGAATGAGTATGATGAGGTCCATGCCATCACGTTTGATTATGGCCAGCGCCATCGTTTGGAGATTGAAGTTGCACAACAACTTGCCGCGGACTTGGGTGTCAAAGCACACAAAGTGATGGATGTCACGTTACTCAATGAGCTGGCGATTAGCTCGCTGACGCGTGATGACATTCCTGTTTCGCATGAACTTCAAGCCAATGGATTACCGAACTCTTTTGTGCCCGGGCGCAACATTCTCTTTCTGACTTTGGCGGGCATTTACGCCTACCAAATCGGTGCTGATACTGTGATAACGGGGGTGTGCGAAACTGATTTTTCTGGCTATCCCGATTGCCGTGACGAATTTGTCAAAGCAATGAACAGTGCGTTGGTTAAAGGGATGGACAAAGCCTTGGCCATTAAAACGCCGCTAATGTGGTTAAACAAAGCGGAGACGTGGGCATTGGCCGATCAACACAAAGCGTTGCAACTGGTCAGGGAGAAAACCTTGACCTGTTACAACGGTGTGATTGGGGATGGTTGCGGTGATTGTCCATCATGCCACTTGCGCAAAGCGGGGCTTGATGACTACCTTAATAACCAACCGCTTGTGATGGCGTCGCTGCTTGAGAAACAGGCTCAAGCTTAACTGGCAGACGGCTCGCATCAACGACTCCCATTTTGCGCTCTCTTTGCCGTTGAGAGAGCGCGAAATCGAGCTTGTTATAGACGCAGTCGAAGTTTGGCGCTGAACGCTCTAAAACAAGATAGGCTATATAGGCGTTAAGCTGGATCGGCTCGCCAGTTTCTGCATGAATCACGCTGCTGGCGATACGTTGGCTTAGCTGTTCAACGCGCATTGGCACATCTACCTCGTCAACCTCTTTCAGCAACAGCATAAACTCTGTTCCATTGAGCCGTCCCAATAACTCCCCTGGCAAAAGATGGGCGATAAGATTGCAAGCGATAGTATGTAATAGCTCATCGCCATACGCGTGGCCAAACTCCCGATTGACGGCTTTAACACTATCTAATTTAAACAGAATCAGTACCGGCACTTTATGTGGGACTCTGTTAGTCGTTTGCGCTTCGATTGCCTCAATGATTGCACGGCGATTCAACGCTGTTGTTAATCGATCGGTTTGTTGCTGCTTACGGTAGCGATGATTGGCTAACGCCAAAACGAGCAGTAGAGTCACTAACGCAATCAACAACAGAGAATAGAGAAACTTCTCTTGTTCAAGGCTCTTGACTAAGCGCATTTTGCGCTCAGTGTCACTTTGAAGCTGCGTTAAGCGTAACTGATAGTCGAACTGCTTTTGCGCGAGATCCAATGCCTCAATCGCTTTGGTTGTGTCTTTGTCTCTGAAGCTAAGTTCGAGTTGGGAATAGTGCGTGTAGTGTTGATAGGCTTTCTGGTAGTTCCCTTGCTGCACATCGATGTTCGACTGCAATAGTAAGGCGTTCGCTTCGATTACGGGCATATCCATCGATACTGCGAGGTTATAAGCCTGTGTGGCGTGCGCCATCGCTTCGCTGAGCTTGCCCATCTCAAGATAACCGAGGCTAAATCGAGAGTGAACCTCGGCCGCTAAGCGGTGGTTTTGCCCTTGCTCTGCCGCTTTAAGCGCGAGTTCAAGATAGTGTGAACCTTTCTCTGTATCATTCATTTGTAGATAGAGAGAGCCCAAACCAAGATACGTCATGACCAGACCAAAGTTGCGATTTTCCTTAATCAAGATCGCGAGTGCTTGCTCGTAGTAGAGGATTGCTTGCGGCTGATCGCCACGATCGTGATAGAGCTCTGCAAGGCTGTGCAATATTTGTGCTAAGGCAGCCGGAGAATGTCCGTTTTCGCGAATTTCCTTGGCTTTAAGCAAATACTCTTCGGCTTGCGCGTATTGGCCTAATTCGCGTAGCAAATTGCCGGTATCGTTGTAAGCGGCAGAGACATCCGCGTTTGCAGGTAGATGACGCAGCACCGCTTGATAGTGAATAAGAGATTGCTCAAATTCGCCTCGGAAATGTTCGTTATTGGCGATCACGCGATAAACCAAGTATTTCGGTAGCAAAGATTGACCCTCTTCAGCGGCAAAAAGCTTGAGTTGAGAGCAGAAAAACTTGGCTTTATGGTAGTCGCCTTGTTCGTTGAGCGTATAACAAAGCTGATATAACAGCAGTTCTTGCACTTTACGTACTTCGCTTAGTGTTGCTTGGTTGAGTAAGGTCGTAAAACCTTTAACCGCTTGTTCATACTGGCCTTTCTGTCGGTCATATAGCGCTTGTATGTAAAGTGATTCTTGGCGAGAGAAGTGAGTGTTTTTGTTTTGACTCGCGCCATAATAGGGTTGATTGCGTGCAAAAAGATAATCAAATAGTAAACCACTCACATATAGTTTTTCCGCGCCTGGAAGGAGGGCGGCGTAACGATCTTGCAAGAGATCTAGGGCGCGATTGTCTTCGGCTCTGAGTTTTTGTTGGTAGACGCCTAACCACTGATGGAGTCCGCTGTTGTCTGCGAGCGTCATACAAGAAAAAGTACTGATTGTGAGCCAAAGTAGTAGCTTGCGTTTAAACATGGGCTGATTTGATGGTAAAAATGAGATACAGGAATGATATCTTTTTGTAAATGAAAAGGTGTGATGCATTCGAGATAGTGAAATATACAATACGTCGTATATCAAAGAGCAATATACCAGAGTTGATAAATGTATCTACAGTGTAGCAAAGCTGTAAAAAAGGCTGGTACTGAACCAGCCTCTCTTTTAAGCAAACATCACTTAACGATTATAGATACATTTTTGCCAGCTCAGCCGGCTCAAGTTCTTTACCTTCCAATTGCGCATTCCAGTTGATACCAACCAGCACGCCGTCTTCATCTAAGGTGATAAGCCAATCTTCAACGAAAATATCAAGAGGAATTTCAAGTACTTCAAAATCAGCCCACTCTTCTACATTGTGTGCGACGGCATCTTCTTTAGCAGACCAAAACGGCATCACTTCACTATTTTCAAATTCTGAAGAGTCACAAGCCAGCCATCCTTCTTCATTTCGAAGGCCCCAAACCAGCTTGGTTTCTTGAGTTTCTTGAATGAAAAGGTCCAGATTCGCTTGAATATCCGCAGTTAATTTGCTCATTTTAAAATCTCGATATGAAAAGACCCGCGTAGGGTACCATTTTATCGCAGCCTTACCAATGAGTATCTGAGTTTGCGCTGGTGTCGGCTCGACAAAGATAAGGGGCTTTTTCGCCCCAATGATTATTTCTTGCTTTTTGGTAGACGGGTAAAAATGGTCCATTCTTCTTTGATGTCACCTTTGTGACCAACGACGGAGGCCACTACGCGACGGTTCAAAGCGTGGCTGACTTCGTCCTCGCCGTCGTTAGCCAGTTTACTGTCACCAAAGCCTACAATGCGTACTCGATTTGATGAAATGCCATAACTGATGAGCATCTCTTTAACGTTGTCTGCTCGGCGTTGAGACAGCTCAAGGTTTAGTTTTGCATTGCCTGTACGGCTGGCAAAGCCTTGCAGTTCGATTGAAGTGGATGGATAAAGTTTCAAAAACTCAGCCAGTTCTTTGATTTGACTGCGAAATACCGGGTTAATCACGTCGGAGTTGTTGGCAAATAACACCCGGATCTGCATTTGCTGGGTCGTTTTGATGTAAGTTCCGCAGCCATCGTTATCGACTTCCGCTGTACTTGGCGTATCGGGACACAAATCGCGGGCGTTAATTACGCCATCTCTGTCTTGGTCTTGTAAATCATCAATTTGATCCGCAACCGGAGTGGGGCGGTAATCATATTCGTCCGCCATTAGGGAGGAAGATAGAAAAATAGCAGCTAAGGCAAAAGGTAAAGTGTATGGTTTCATTAGTATTCCACCTTTTGGGTCCACTCTTTAGGGATATCGACTCGCAGCGTATCGAGCAATTGCCCCGTTGCATTCATCACACGAAATTTGGCGTATTGCTCTGCATATTTAGCGTCTAAGTAACCTTTGCGAGCTTCGAACAGCTCGTTCTCGGTATTTAACAAGTCAAGCAAAGTGCGTTTGCCAATACGGTACTGCTTTTCGTAAGCAATCACAGTGTCGGAAGCAGAGTCAACGTGATCGGCCAAAAACTCTTTCTGCTGTAAAGTAAGGTCAAGCGCACTCCAAGCTAGGCGTAAACCCTCTTCGACGCTCCGGTAACTTCTTTCGCGAAGATCTTTTGCTTTGTTCAGTTGATAAGCGGCACTTTCAGAGTTCGCGGAATCTGTTCCGCCGTTGTACAAATTGTAACGCATACGAAGCATGGCTGTGAGCTCGTCACTCTGCCCCTCAATACCACCTGCATCGCTACGCCAAGTCTGTGACGCTTCAAACGTAAAGGTAGGATAGTTGCGGCCTTTGGTCTGCTTATACTGAAAACGGGCCGAATCGACATCCACCGTTGCAACTCTAAGCACCGGATGGTGCTCAAAAGCTTGGCTTATAGCTTCATCGACAGTAAACGGAATTCTCTCTTGATCCGCTCGCGGAAAAATCAGTGATTGGGGTGTCTGTCCAACCAAACGGGTAAACATAGTATGAGAATCAAACAAATTATTTTGTGCTGCGGCTAAGTTACCGTGCGCTTTCGCCAAGCGGGCTTCGACCTGAGACAAATCTGCGGTAGAACCGATGCCTGAGTTCACCCGTTTTTTAATGTCACTGTAAATACGTTTGTGAGTCATGAGATTGCTTTCAGAGAGCGCTAAGATTTCGTACGCTTTCACCGCATCCAGATAGACTTTGGTCACTTCTAGGGCTTTATCCTGCGCGTCTGCTAACAGTTGGTAACGTAACGACTCCGCTTCCGCGGCTGTTCTATCCATATCATTGAGTGTGGCAGAACCGTCCCAAATCAGTTGCGTCAAAGTTAAAGACGCATCTTTTCGAGTCATATCCGTCGAGTCACGAGGAGGATTACCAGCAGGATTGATGGATTCGAAGCCGACACCTGCATCTAAGTCCACTCTTGGCAAGTAAGCGCCAGAAGAAGCCTGATTGGCATATTGCTTACTCAAGAACTCGTTAAATGCACTTTTTAGTTCGGGGTTGGTGGCAAGCGTAATGGCAACCGCTTGCTCCAATGTTTGCCCCATAACAGGAAGTGTCATCACTAGCCCAGCGGCTAATGTGCTTATTCGGGTCCACTTCACTCAATTTCTCCTACTCGTTGTTTGCGCTAAGTCTAAGAGATTAGCTGTCTTAATTTTGAGAAGATTACGATGAAACGTCAATTTTTTAGCGCAACAAATCATTGAATCGATGCTGAGTTTGCGTACTCAATCGCAAAATATCAGTCATTGTAACGAATTCCAACTCCATTTTCTAACTTGTTGAAATCGATGTTTTAAACAAATGCAGTTGCGCACGAATAGAGTTCAATTCGTGATATTGCTTCATAAATGAGACTGTGTGAGCAAAGTCGCCAATAGGTGACAAAAATGTAAAAGAGATTGGCTTTTCGGATGTTCTAGCGATCCCCGTTTGATATACTAATGGGTAAGAAAATAGAATTAATGTACCTGTCAAAATATTGGCAGAACTGCACCGTCATCACAGAGGTTTATTTATGGATTTCTCAGCCTTTCTTTCTGGAGCTGCTCTTACCGCTGGTCGAATTGTTGTTATTGATTTGAACGGCAATATAAGAATGTTAGCGCCCGGACAAACACCTGCACCTGGCGAAGTTGTGATTGATACCCTAGATGAATCTGAGGTGCCCACTGTTCGAGTGGCGACAGAAAACGGCAGCAATGACATTACGGGTGACGTGCAGCAGATTTTTGCAGCGTTAGAAGACGGACAAGATCCAACCCAACTGGGTGATGAGTTTGCTACCGCCGCAGGTGAAACGGGCGGTTCGAGTTTGGTCTCTGGAGGGACGATTTCCCGCGACGCAAGCGAGACTCTAGCAAGTACAGCATTTACTACCCAAGGTTTGCAGGACCTGGGGCTTAACCAAGCGCAAAGTCTTTCTCTCTTTGAAGTGTACAGTTCTTTTTCTTCAGATGCGGCAACTACCAGTCCAGCAGAAACTTTGCCTCTATTGACCGTTACACTAGATGAAGATAGTGGTTCTGAAGCGGACGATTTTCTAACCAACAATGGATCATTCACCGTCTCTGGACAAAATGATGGTGCGACGGTCGAATATTTTGTTGATGGCGAGTGGACAACCACAGCGCCAACGCCAGTGGAAGGCGAAAACACCATCACTGTTCGTCAGACCGATGCAGCAGGCAACACTTCTGGTAGCAGCACGCTGACGTTTACTCTCGACACGACAGCGCCAGATGCTCCGCAGATCTCGCTAGACACTGACAGCGGCAGCTTGGCCGATGACTTCCTTACTAATAAAGGTGATTTCACCGTTGCTGGCACCGAAGAAGGTGCGACGGTGGAGTATTTTGTCAATGGTGAGTGGACAACCACCGCGCCAACACCAGTAGAGGGTGCAAACACCATCACTGTTCGTCAGACCGATGCGGCAGGTAATACTTCGGCCAGTAGCACGCTGACGTTTACTCTCGATACCACCGCGCCAGACGCGCCGCAGATCTCACTAGACACTGACAGCGGCAGTTTTGCTGATGACTTCCTGACCAATAAAGGCGATTTCACCGTTGCAGGCACCGAAGAAGGTGCGACGGTGGAGTACTTTGTTAATGGTGAATGGACAACCACGGCGCCAACGCCAGTTGAAGGTGAGAACACCATCATCGTTCGTCAGACAGATACAGCAGGTAACACTTCTGGTAGCAGCACGTTAACCTTTACTTTAGATACCACCGCGCCAGATGCACCGCAGATCTCTCTCGATACCGACAGCGGCAGCTTGGCCGATGACTTCCTTACTAATAAAGGTGATTTCACCGTTGCTGGCACCGAAGAAGGTGCGACGGTCGAATATTTTGTTGATGGCGAGTGGACGACGACAGTTCCAACGCCAGTGGAAGGCGAAAATACCATTATCGTTCGCCAGACCGATGCAGCAGGTAATACTTCTGGTAGCAGCACGCTGACGTTCACGTTAGATACCACCGCGCCAGACGCGCCGCAGATCTCACTAGACACCGACAGCGGCAGTTTGGCGGATGACTTCCTGACTAACAAAGGCGACTTCACCGTTGCTGGCACCGAAGAAGGTGCGACGGTGGAGTACTTTGTTAATGGTGAATGGACAACCACAGCGCCAACACCAATGGAAGGTGCAAACACCATCATCGTTCGTCAGACCGATGCGGCGGGCAACACCTCAGGCAGCAGCACGCTGACGTTCACGTTAGATACCACCGCGCCAGATGCACCGCAAATTTCTCTCGATACCGACAGCGGCAGCTTAGCGGATGACTTCCTTACTAATAAAGGTGATTTCACCGTTGCAGGTACCGAAGAAGGTACGACGGTGGAGTACTTTGTTAATGGTGAATGGACAGCCACAGCACCAACACCAGTAGAAGGTGCAAACACCATCATCGTTCGCCAGACCGATGCAGCAGGCAACACTTCGGCCAGTAGCACGCTCAACTTTACTCTGGATACTTCGGCAGAGACTGGTACGGTTTCTGTCGATCCAATTACCTCAGATGATGTGATTACAGAAACAGAGAAAAATCAGACTATTACAGTGACTGGTTCAGCGACTGATGGTGACATCAAAACTGGAGATGTTGTTACCGCGATCATTAACGGTAACGAATACAAAGGTAGCGTTTCTGAAGATGGCTCGTGGGAGTTATCTGTAAGCGGCTCAGACCTTGCTGTTGATACTGCTTTTGAAGTAACCGTTAATTCAACCGATGCAGCAGGTAACGAAGTCACCTCTACAGGTGAGTCAGTTCATAGATTTGATGACACGCCTGTTATCGTGAACATTGACATCGATCCAATTACTGAAGACTCGGTAATAAATGCAAGTGAATCTCAAAGTGATATTACTATTACTGGTACCGTTTCGGGGGAAGAGTTTGAGCAAGGAACGGTAACGCTAATTGTTAATGGCAAAGAGTTTAGTGGGCAAGTTGTTGACGGCAGGTACGCAATTGATGTTCCTGGTAATGAGTTACTTGCCGACTCTGACAAACAAGTGACAGCTGTTGTCGATGTTGTGAACAGCAAGGGGCAAATCGGCTCATCTACCTCTACCGAAGTATACTTTGTTGATACATCGTCACTGGCGACAATACGTGTCAACCCTATCACTAGCGATGATGTTATTAATCTTGCTGAGAGTCAGTCAAACGTTACTGTCAGTGGCCGTGTTGGTTTCGATGCTAAAGCTGGTGATCTAGTCTCAATGACAATTAACGGCACCTTATACACAGCAACGGTTTTGGCAAACAAAACTTGGAGTGTGGAGGTTTCGGGTACCGATCTAGCAAACGATAACAGTTTTGTTGCGACAGTAACTGGTGTGGACAGCGCAGGAAATCCTTACTCTGCCTCTACCACTTCAACGCATACGATCGATCTGGCTGCGGAAGCGGGTACAGTGACGGTGGCGAATATCACAGAAGATGACGTGGTCAACGCGGCAGAAAGCGGACAAACCATCGCGGTGACAGGTACAGCGACAGGTGGCGATATCGCACAAGGCGATAAAGTGACCATGACGATCAATGGTAAATCTTACGAAACCACGGTCGATGCGAACGGCAACTGGACAGTGGATGTGGCGGGTAGCGACCTAGCAGCGGACACCGAGTTCGAAGTTGTTGTGACGTCTTCGGACTCGGCGGGAAATACCGTAACAAGTTCGGCTTTATCAACTCATGGTGTTGCTCCAATGGCTGTGGATGATTCAGCGTCAGGCACAGAAGACGGTGGCGTGATCACCATCGATGTGTTGGCGAACGACAGCGATGTGGATGGCGATACGTTGACCATCACAGGCGCGACGGTCCCAGCAGAGCAAGGTACGGTCGCGATCGTCGACGGCAAACTCGAGTTCACGCCAGCGGCGAACTTCAACGGCGAAGCGACCATCAGCTACACCATCAGCGATGGCAATGGCGGAACCGATACTGCGGACGTGAAAGTGACCGTGGATGCGGTGAACGACGGCCCAGTGGCCACAGACGATACGGCGTCAGGCACAGAAGACGGTGGCATGATCACCATCGATGTGTTGGCGAACGACAGCGATGTGGATGGCGATACGTTGACCATCACAGGCGCGACGGTCCCAGCAGAGCAAGGTACGGTCGCGATCGTCGACGGCAAACTCGAGTTCACGCCAGCGGCGAACTTCAACGGCGAAGCGACCATCAGCTACACCATCAGCGATGGCAATGGCGGAACCGATACTGCGAACGTGAAAGTGACCGTGAATGCCGTGAACGATGCGGTAGACGCGGTGAATGACGAAGTGACGGTTGCCGAAGACGGCAGCATCACGCTGAACCTAACGGGCAACGACAGTGCACCAGACGGCGGCCTGGAAATCACCCACATCAACGGCGTGGCGTTAACCGGCAATGCCCAAGACATCGCGGTGGACAATGGCACCGTGGTCATCGCGGCGGATGGCGCGATGACGTTCGAGCCAGCGGCTGACTTCAATGGTGAGATCAACTTCGGCTACCAGGTGAAAGACGCGGACGGCGATGTAGACAGCGCGAACGTGAAAGTGACCGTGAATGCCGTGAACGATGCGGTAGACGCGGTGAATGACGAAGTGACGGTTGCCGAAGACGGCAGCATCACGCTGAACCTAACGGGCAACGCATCACGCTGCGGACCGATGACAGCGGGCAACGATCAGTGCTACCAGACGGCGACAGCGCGAACGTGAAAGTGACCGTGAATGCCCGATGCATCAACGGCGTGGCGTTAACGGGCAATGCCCAAGACATCGCGGTGGACAATGGCACCGTGGTCATCGCGGCGGATGGCGCGATGACGTTCGAGCCAGCGGCTGACTTCAATGGTGAGATCAACTTCGGCTACCAGGTGAAAGACGCGGACGGCGATGTACGACCAGCGCGACCGTGGTCATCGCGGCGGATGCGATGAAAGTGACCGTGAATCGGCCGTGAACGATGCGGTAGTGACCGCGGTGACGCGGTGAATGACGAAGTGACGGTTGCCGAAGACGGCAGCATCACGCTGAACCTAACGGGCAACGACAGTGCACCAGACGGCGGCCTGGAAATCACCCACATCAACGGCGTGGCGTTAAAATCAAGACCCACATCAACGGCGTGGCGTTAACGATGGCAATGCCATGCACCAGACGGCGGCCTGAAAAAGACGGCGCGTTAAATCGCGTGGTGGTCATCGCGGCGGATGGCGCGATGACGTTCGAGCCAGCGGCTGACTTCAATGGTGAGATCAACTTCGGCTACCAGGTGAAAGACGCGGACGGCGATGTAGACAGCGCGAACGTGAAAGTGACCGTGAATGCCGTGAACGATGCGGTAGACGCGGTGAATGACGAAGTGACGGTTGCCGAAGACGGCAGCATCACGCTGCCTAACGGGCAACGACAGTGCACCAGACCTGGAAATCACCCACATCAACGGCGTGGCGTTAACGCAATGCCCAAGACATCGCGGTGGACAATGGGAAATCACCTGACATCAACCGTGGGTCATCGCGGCGGATGGCGCGATGACGTTCGAGCCAGCGGCTGACTTCAATGGTGAGATCAACTTCGGCTACCAGGTGAAAGACGCGGACGGCGATGTAGACAGCGCGAACGTGAAAGTGACCGTGAATGCCGTGAACGATGCGGTAGACGCGGTGAATGACGAAGTGACGGTTGCCGAAGACGGCAGCATCACGCTGAACCTAACGGGCAACGACAGTGCACCAGACGGCGGCCTGAAATCACCCACATCAACGGCGTGGCGTTAACCGGCAATGCCCAAGACATCGCGGTGGACAATGGCACCGTGGTCATCGCGGCGGATGGCGCGATGACGTTCGAGCCAGCGGCTGACTTCACGATCAACTTCGGCTACCAGGTGAAAGACGCGGACGGCTGACTTCAATGGTGAATGCCGTGAACGATCAGACGCGGTGAATGACGGCTACCAGGTGAAAGTGACGCGGATCAACGGCGTGGCGATGCCCAAGACATCGCGCGAACGTGAAAGTGACCGTGAATCGGCGCCAGGTGAAACGGACGGCGATGTAGACAGCGCGATGCGGTAGACGCGGTGAATGACGAAGTGACGGTTGCCGAAGACGGCAGCATCACGCTGAACCTAACGGGCAACGACAGTGCACCAGACGGCGGCCTGAAATCACCCACATCAACGGCGTGGCGTTAACCGGCAATGCCCAAGACATCGCGGTGGACAATGGCACCGTGGTCATCGCGGCGGATGGCGCGATGACGTTCGAGCCAGCGGCTGACTTCAATGGTGAGATCAACTTCGGCTACCAGGTGAAAGACGCGGACGGCGATGTAGACAGCGCGAACGTGAAAGTGACCGTGAATGCCGTGAACGATGCGGTAGACGCGGTGAATGACGAAGTGACGGTTGCCGAAGACGGCAGCATCACGCTGAACCTAACGGGCAACGACAGTGCACCAGACGGCGGCCTGAAATCACCCACATCAACGGCGTGGCGTTAACCGGCAATGCCCAAGACATCGCAAGACATCGCGGTGGACAATGACCGTGAATGCCGTGAACATGCGGTCGGTGAATGACGGGCAGACGGCGGCCTGAAATCACCCACATCAACGGCGTGGCGGTGGACAATGGCACCGTGGTCATCGCGGCGGATGGCGCGATGACGTTCGAGCCAGCGGCTGACTTCAATGGTGAGATCAACTTCGGCTACCAGGTGAAAGACGCGGACGGCGATGTAGACAGCGCGAACGTGAAAGTGACCGTGAATGCCGTGAACGATGCGGTGAATGACGAAGTGGTACGGCAGCATCACGCTGAACCTAACGGGCAACGTGAATGACGACATCGTGACAACGGTTGCCGATGGCGCGATGACGGGCTGACCAGACGGCGGCCTGGAAATCAACATCAACGGCGTGGCGTTAACCGGCAATACTTAAGACATCGCCTGGTACCAGGTGAAAGACGCGGCGGCGATGCGGAGCAGCGCGAATGTGAAAGTGACCGTGATGCCGTGAACGATGCGAGACGCGGTGAATGACGAAGTCAAGTGAGATCACCCTTGCACCCAGACGGCGGCTACGCGCGTGAAATGTGACCGTGAGTGACCGTGAATGCCGTGAACGATGCGGTAGACGCGGTGAATGGCGAAATCACCCACATCAACGGCGTGGCGTTAACCGGCAATGCCCAAGACATCGCGGTGGACAATGGCACCGTGGTCATCGCGGCGGATGGCGCGATGACGTTCGAGCCAGCGGCTGACTTCAATGGTGAGATCAACTTCGGCTACCAGGTGAAAGACGCGGACGGCGATGTAGACAGCGCGAACGTGAAAGTGACCGTGAATGCCGTGAATGCCGTGAACGATGCGGTAGACGGTGATCGTGAACGTGGCGGTGAATGACGAAGTGACGGTTGCCGAAGACAGCGGAACGTGAAAGTGCATCACGCTGAACCGGTGAATAACGGGCAACGACAGTGCACCAGACGGCGGCCTGAAATCACCCACATCAACGGCGTGGCGTTAACCGGCAATGCCCAAGACATCGCGGTGGACAATGGCACCGTGGTCATCGCGGCGGATGGCGCGATGACGTTCGAGCCAGCGGCTGACTTCAATGGTGAGATCAACTTCGGCTACCAGGTGAAAGACGCGGACGGCGATGTAGACAGCGCGAACGTGAAAGTGACCGTGAATGCCGTGAACGATGCGGTAGACGCGGTGAATGACGAAGTGACGGTTGCCGAAGACGGCAGCATCACGCTGAACCTAACGGGCAACGACAGTGCACCAGACGGCGGCCTGGAAATCACCCACATCAACGGCGTGGCGTTAACCGGCAATGCCCAAGACATCGCGGTGGACAATGGCACCGTGGTCATCGCGGCGGATGGCGCGATGACGTTCGAGCCAGCGGCTGACTTCAATGGTGAGATCAACTTCGGCTACCAGGTGAAAGACGCGGACGGCGATGTAGACAGCGCGAACGTGAAAGTGACCGTGAATGCCGTGAACGATGCGGTAGACGCGGTGAATGACGAAGTGACGGTTGCCGAAGACGGCAGCATCACGCTGAACCTAACGGGCAACGACAGTGCACCAGACGGCGGCCTGGAAATCACCCACATCAACGGCGTGGCGTTAACCGGCAATGCCCAAGACATCGCGGTGGACAATGGCACCGTGGTCATCGCGGCGGATGGCGCGATGACGTTCGAGCCAGCGGCTGACTTCAATGGTGAGATCAACTTCGGCTACCAGGTGAAAGACGCGGACGGCGATGTAGACAGCGCGAACGTGAAAGTGACCGTGAATGCCGTGAACGATGCGGTAGACGCGGTGAATGACGAAGTGACGGTTGCCGAAGACGGCAGCATCACGCTGAACCTAACGGGCAACGACAGTGCACCAGACGGCGGCCTGGAAATCACCCACATCAACGGCGTGGCGTTAACCGGCAATGCCCAAGACATCGCGGTGGACAATGGCACCGTGGTCATCGCGGCGGATGGCGCGATGACGTTCGAGCCAGCGGCTGACTTCAATGGTGAGATCAACTTCGGCTACCAGGTGAAAGACGCGGACGGCGATGTAGACAGCGCGAACGTGAAAGTGACCGTGAATGCCGTGAACGATGCGGTAGACGCGGTGAATGACGAAGTGACGGTTGCCGAAGACGGCAGCATCACGCTGAACCTAACGGGCAACGACAGTGCACCAGACGGCGGCCTGGAAATCACCCACATCAACGGCGTGGCGTTAACGGCAATGCCCAAGACATCGCGGTGGACAATGGCACCGTGGTCATCGCGGCGGATGGCGCGATGACGTTCGAGCCAGCGGCTGACTTCAATGGTGAGATCAACTTCGGCTACCAGGTGAAAGACGCGGACGGCGATGTAGACAGCGCGAACGTGAAAGTGACCGTGAATGCCGTGAACGATGCGGTAGACGCGGTGAATGACGAAGTGACGGTTGCCGAAGACGGCAGCATCACGCTGAACCTAACGGGCAACGACAGTGCACCAGACGGCGGCCTGGAAATCACCCACATCAACGGCGTGGCGTTAACCGCAATGCCCAAGACATCGCGGTGGACAATGGCACCGTGGTCATCGCGGCGGATGGCGCGATGACGTTCGAGCCAGCGGCTGACTTCAATGGTGAGATCAACTTCGGCTACCAGGTGAAAGACGCGGACGGCGATGTAGACAGCGCGAACGTGAAAGTGACCGTGAATGCCGTGAACGATGCGGTAGACGCGGTGAATGACGAAGTGACGGTTGCCGAAGACGGCAGCATCACGCTGAACCTAACGGGCAACGACAGTGCACCAGACGGCGGCCTGGAAATCACCCACATCAACGGCGTGGCGTTAACCGCAATGCCCAAGACATCGCGGTGGACAATGGCACCGTGGTCATCGCGGCGGATGGCGCGATGACGTTCGAGCCAGCGGCTGACTTCAATGGTGAGATCAACTTCGGCTACCAGGTGAAAGACGCGGACGGCGATGGACAGCGCGAACGTGAAAGTGACCGTGAATGCCGTGAACGATGCGGTAGACGCGGTGAATGACGAAGTGACGGTTGCCGAAGACGGCAGCATCACGCTGAACCTAACGGGCAACGACAGTGCACCAGACGGCGGCCTGAAATCACCCACATCAACGGCGTGGCGTTAACGCAATGCCCAAGACATCGCGGTGGACAATGGCACCGTGGTCATCGCGGCGGATGGCGCGATGACGTTCGAGCCAGCGGCTGACTTCAATGGTGAGAACTTCGGCTACCAGGTGAAAGACGCGGACGGCGATGAGACAGCGCGAACGTGAAAGTGACCGTGAATGCCGTGAACGATGCGGTAGACGCGGTGAATGACGAAGTGACGGTTGCCGAAGACGGCAGCATCACGCTGAACCTAACGGGCAACGACAGTGCACCAGACGGCGGCCTGGAAATCACCCACATCAACGGCGTGGCGTTAACGGCAATGCCCAAGACATCGCGGTGGACAATGGCACCGTGGTCATCGCGGCGGATGGCGCGATGACGTTCGAGCCAGCGGCTGACTTCAATGGTGAGATCAACTTCGGCTACCAGGTGAAAGACGCGGACGGCGATGTAGACAGCGCGAACGTGAAAGTGACCGTGAATGCCGTGAACGATGCGGTAGACGCGGTGAATGACGAAGTGACGGTTGCCGAAGACGGCAGCATCACGCTGAACCTAACGGGCAACGACAGTGCACCAGACGGCGGCCTGGAAATCACCCACATCAACGGCGTGGCGTTAACCGGCAATGCCCAAGACATCGCGGTGGACAATGGCACCGTGGTCATCGCGGCGGATGGCGCGATGACGTTCGAGCCAGCGGCTGACTTCAATGGTGAGATCAACTTCGGCTACCAGGTGAAAGACGCGGACGGCGATGTAGACAGCGCGAACGTGAAAGTGACCGTGAATGCCGTGAACGATGCGGTAGACGCGGTGAATGACGAAGTGACGGTTGCCGAAGACGGCAGCATCACGCTGAACCTAACGGGCAACGACAGTGCACCAGACGGCGGCCTGGAAATCACCCACATCAACGGCGTGGCGTTAACGGCAATGCCCAAGACATCGCGGTGGACAATGGCACCGTGGTCATCGCGGCGGATGGCGCGATGACGTTCGAGCCAGCGGCTGACTTCAATGGTGAGATCAACTTCGGCTACCAGGTGAAAGACGCGGACGGCGATGTAGACAGCGCGAACGTGAAAGTGACCGTGAATGCCGTGAACGATGCGGTAGACGCGGTGAATGACGAAGTGACGGTTGCCGAAGACGGCAGCATCACGCTGAACCTAACGGGCAACGACAGTGCACCAGACGGCGGCCTGGAAATCACCCACATCAACGGCGTGGCGTTAACCGGCAATGCCCAAGACATCGCGGTGGACAATG
Organism: Vibrio navarrensis; assembly: GCF_015767675.1. Taxonomy (NCBI): domain Bacteria; kingdom Pseudomonadati; phylum Pseudomonadota; class Gammaproteobacteria; order Vibrionales; family Vibrionaceae; genus Vibrio; species Vibrio navarrensis. The sequence goes on from NZ_CP065217.1 coordinate 1,588,961, forward strand.
GCACCGTGGTCATCGCGGCGGATGGCGCGATGACGTTCGAGCCAGCGGCTGACTTCAATGGTGAGATCAACTTCGGCTACCAGGTGAAAGACGCGGACGGCGATGTAGACAGCGCGAACGTGAAAGTGACCGTGAATGCCGTGAACGATGCGGTAGACGCGGTGAATGACGAAGTGACGGTTGCCGAAGACGGCAGCATCACGCTGAACCTAACGGGCAACGACAGTGCACCAGACGGCGGCCTGAAATCACCCACATCAACGGCGTGGCGTTAACCGGCAATGCCCAAGACATCGCGGTGGACAATGGCACCGTGGTCATCGCGGCGGATGGCGCGATGACGTTCGAGCCAGCGGCTGACTTCAATGGTGAGATCAACTTCGGCTACCAGGTGAAAGACGCGGACGGCGATGTAGACAGCGCGAACGTGAAAGTGACCGTGAATGCCGTGAACGATGCGGTAGACGCGGTGAATGACGAAGTGACGGTTGCCGAAGACGGCAGCATCACGCTGAACCTAACGGGCAACGACAGTGCACCAGACGGCGGCCTGAAATCACCCACATCAACGGCGTGGCGTTAACCGGCAATGCCCAAGACATCGCGGTGGACAATGGCACCGTGGTCATCGCGGCGGATGGCGCGATGACGTTCGAGCCAGCGGCTGACTTCAATGGTGAGATCAACTTCGGCTACCAGGTGAAAGACGCGGACGGCGATGTAGACAGCGCGAACGTGAAAGTGACCGTGAATGCCGTGAACGATGCGGTAGACGCGGTGAATGACGAAGTGACGGTTGCCGAAGACGGCAGCATCACGCTGAACCTAACGGGCAACGACAGTGCACCAGACGGCGGCCTGGAAATCACCCACATCAACGGCGTGGCGTTAACGGCAATGCCCAAGACATCGCGGTGGACAATGGCACCGTGGTCATCGCGGCGGATGGCGCGATGACGTTCGAGCCAGCGGCTGACTTCAATGGTGAGATCAACTTCGGCTACCAGGTGAAAGACGCGGACGGCGATGTAGACAGCGCGAACGTGAAAGTGACCGTGAATGCCGTGAACGATGCGGTAGACGCGGTGAATGACGAAGTGACGGTTGCCGAAGACGGCAGCATCACGCTGAACCTAACGGGCAACGACAGTGCACCAGACGGCGGCCTGGAAATCACCCACATCAACGGCGTGGCGTTAACCGGCAATGCCCAAGACATCGCGGTGGACAATGGCACCGTGGTCATCGCGGCGGATGGCGCGATGACGTTCGAGCCAGCGGCTGACTTCAATGGTGAGATCAACTTCGGCTACCAGGTGAAAGACGCGGACGGCGATGTAGACAGCGCGAACGTGAAAGTGACCGTGAATGCCGTGAACGATGCGGTAGACGCGGTGAATGACGAAGTGACGGTTGCCGAAGACGGCAGCATCACGCTGAACCTAACGGGCAACGACAGTGCACCAGACGGCGGCCTGGAAATCACCCACATCAACGGCGTGGCGTTAACCGGCAATGCCCAAGACATCGCGGTGGACAATGGCACCGTGGTCATCGCGGCGGATGGCGCGATGACGTTCGAGCCAGCGGCTGACTTCAATGGTGAGATCAACTTCGGCTACCAGGTGAAAGACGCGGACGGCGATGTAGACAGCGCGAACGTGAAAGTGACCGTGAATGCCGTGAACGATGCGGTAGACGCGGTGAATGACGAAGTGACGGTTGCCGAAGACGGCAGCATCACGCTGAACCTAACGGGCAACGACAGTGCACCAGACGGCGGCCTGAAATCACCCACATCAACGGCGTGGCGTTAACCGGCAATGCCCAAGACATCGCGGTGGACAATGGCACCGTGGTCATCGCGGCGGATGGCGCGATGACGTTCGAGCCAGCGGCTGACTTCAATGGTGAGATCAACTTCGGCTACCAGGTGAAAGACGCGGACGGCGATGTAGACAGCGCGAACGTGAAAGTGACCGTGAATGCCGTGAACGATGCGGTAGACGCGGTGAATGACGAAGTGACGGTTGCCGAAGACGGCAGCATCACGCTGAACCTAACGGGCAACGACAGTGCACCAGACGGCGGCCTGGAAATCACCCACATCAACGGCGTGGCGTTAATCGCGGTGGACAATGGCACCGTGGTCATCGCGGCGGATGGCGCGATGACGTTCAGCCAGCGGCGACTTCAATGGTGAGATCAACTTCGGCTACCAGGTGAAAGACGCGGACGGCGATGTAGACAGCGCGAACGTGAAAGTGACCGTGAATGCCGTGACGTGGTGCGGTAGACGCGGTGAATCGAAGTGACGGTTGCCGAAGACGGCAGGAAATCACCCACATCAACGGCGTGGCGTTAACCGGCAATGCCCAAGACATCGCGGTGGACAATGGCACCGTGGTCATCGCGGCGGATGGCGCGATGACGTTCGAGCCAGCGGCTGACTTCAATGGTGAGATCAACTTCGGCTACCAGGTGAAAGACGCGGACGGCGATGTAGACAGCGCGAACGTGAAAGTGACCGTGAATGCCGTGAACGATGCGGTAGACGCGGTGAATGACGAAGTGACGGTTGCCGAAGACGGCAGCATCACGCTGAACCTAACGGGCAACGACAGTGCACCAGACGGCGGCCTGGAAATCACCCACATCAACGGCGTGGCGTTAACCGGCAATGCCCAAGACATCGCGGTGGACAATGGCACCGTGGTCATCGCGGCGGATGGCGCGATGACGTTCGAGCCAGCGGCTGACTTCAATGGTGAGATCAACTTCGGCTACCAGGTGAAAGACGCGGACGGCGATGTAGACAGCGCGAACGTGAAAGTGACCGTGAATGCCGTGAACGATGCGGTAGACGCGGTGAATGACGAAGTGACGGTTGCCGAAGACGGCAGCATCACGCTGAACCTAACGGGCAACGACAGTGCACCAGACGGCGCCTGGAAATCACCCACATCAACGGCGTGGCGTTAACCGGCAATGCCCAAGACATCGCGGTGGACAATGGCACCGTGGTCATCGCGGCGGATGGCGCGATGACGTTCGAGCCAGCGGCTGACTTCAATGGTGAGATCAACTTCGGCTACCAGGTGAAAGACGCGGACGGCGATGTAGACAGCGCGAACGTGAAAGTGACCGTGAATGCCGTGAACGATGCGGTAGACGCGGTGAATGACGAAGTGACGGTTGCCGAAGACGGCAGCATCACGCTGAACCTAACGGGCAACGACAGTGCACCAGACGGCGGCCTGGAAATCACCCACATCAACGGCGTGGCGTTAACGGCAATGCCCAAGACATCGCGGTGGACAATGGCACCGTGGTCATCGCGGCGGATGGCGCGATGACGTTCGAGCCAGCGGCTGACTTCAATGGTGAGATCAACTTCGGCTACCAGGTGAAAGACGCGGACGGCGATGTAGACAGCGCGAACGTGAAAGTGACCGTGAATGCCGTGAACGATGCGGTAGACGCGGTGAATGACGAAGTGACGGTTGCCGAAGACGGCAGCATCACGCTGAACCTAACGGGCAACGACAGTGCACCAGACGGCGGCCGAAATCACCCACATCAACGGCGTGGCGTTAACGGCAATGCCCAAGACATCGCGGTGGACAATGGCACCGTGGTCATCGCGGCGGATGGCGCGATGACGTTCGAGCCAGCGGCTGACTTCAATGGTGAGATCAACTTCGGCTACCAGGTGAAAGACGCGGACGGCGATGTAGACAGCGCGAACGTGAAAGTGACCGTGAATGCCGTGAACGATGCGGTAGACGCGGTGAATGACGAAGTGACGGTTGCCGAAGACGGCAGCATCACGCTGAACCTAACGGGCAACGACAGTGCACTGAAATCACCCACATCAACGGCGTGGCGTTAACCGGCAATGCCCAAGACATCGCGGTGGACAATGGCACCGTGGTCATCGCGGCGGATGGCGCGATGACGTTCGAGCCAGCGGCTGACTTCAATGGTGAGATCAACTTCGGCTACCAGGTGAAAGACGCGGACGGCGATGTAGACAGCGCGAACGTGAAAGTGACCGTGAATGCCGTGAACGATGCGGTAGACGCGGTGAATGACGAAGTGACGGTTGCCGAAGACGGCAGCATCACGCTGAACCTAACGGGCAACGACAGTGCACCAGACGGCGGCCTGGAAATCACCCACATCAACGGCGTGGCGTTAACGGCAATGCCCAAGACATCGCGGTGGACAATGGCACCGTGGTCATCGCGGCGGATGGCGCGATGACGTTCGAGCCAGCGGCTGACTTCAATGGTGAGATCAACTTCGGCTACCAGGTGAAAGACGCGGACGGCGATGTAGACAGCGCGAACGTGAAAGTGACCGTGAATGCCGTGAACGATGCGGTAGACGCGGTGAATGACGAAGTGACGGTTGCCGAAGACGGCAGCATCACGCTGAACCTAACGGGCAACGACAGTGCACCAGACGGCGGCCTGAAATCACCCACATCAACGGCGTGGCGTTAACCGGCAATGCCCAAGACATCGCGGTGGACAATGGCACCGTGGTCATCGCGGCGGATGGCGCGATGACGTTCGAGCCAGCGGCTGACTTCAATGGTGAGATCAACTTCGGCTACCAGGTGAAAGACGCGGACGGCGATGTAGACAGCGCGAACGTGAAAGTGACCGTGAATGCCGTGAACGATGCGGTAGACGCGGTGAATGACGAAGTGACGGTTGCCGAAGACGGCAGCATCACGCTGAACCTAACGGGCAACGACAGTGCACCAGACGGCGGCCTGAAATCACCCACATCAACGGCGTGGCGTTAACCGGCAATGCCCAAGACATCGCGGTGGACAAGTGACGCTGAACCTAACGGGCAACGACAGTGCACCACGGCCGAAATCACCCACATCAACGGGTCGTTAACCGGCAATGCCCAAGACATCGCGGTGGACAATGGCACCGTGGCATCGCGGCGGATGGCGCGATGCGCGATGACGTTCGAGCCAGCGGCTGACTTCAATGGTGAGATCAACTTCGGCTACCAGGTGAAAGACGCGGACGGCGATGTAGACATGGCGCGAACGAAGCGGCTGCGAATGCTACCGTGAAAGTGACGAACGTGAAAGTGACCGTGAATGCCGTGAACGATGCGGTAGACGCGGTGAATGACGAAGTGACGGTTGCCGAAGACGGCAGCATCACGCTGAACCTAACGGGCAACGACAGTGCACCAGACGGCGGCCTGGAAATCACCCACATCAACGGCGTGGCGTTAACCGGCAATGCCCAAGACATCGCGGTGGACAATGGCACCGTGGTCATCGCGGCGGATGGCGCGATGACGTTCGAGCCAGCGGCTGACTTCAATGGTGAGATCAACTTCGGCTACCAGGTGAAAGACGCGGACGGCGATGTAGACAGCGCGAACGTGAAAGTGACCGTGAATGCCGTGAACGACGGCCCAGTGGCCACAGACGATACGGCGTCAGGCACAGAAGACGGTGGCGTGATCACCATCGATGTGTTGGCGAATGACAGCGATGTGGATGGCGATACGTTGACCATCACAGGCGCGACGGTCCCAGTCGAGCAAGGTACGGTCGCGATCGTCGACGGTAAACTCGAATTCACGCCAGCGAATGGTTTTAGTGGTAAAGCAACTGTTACTTATACTATTACCGATGGAGTTGCGTTTGATTCTGCAGAAGTTTCTGTGAGTGTTAATCGTGTTTCAGTTGATCCAATTACTGCTGATGATGTGATTAACGCGAGTGAAGCGGCAGGCACAGTGACCGTGACCGGTAAAGCCACCGGTGGCGATATCAGCGAAGGCGATGTGGTAACCATGACCATCAATGGTAAGCCTTACGAAACCACGGTCGATGCTGATGGCAACTGGACAGTGGATGTGGCGGGTGCAGACCTGGCCGCGGACACCGCGTTCGATGTGAACGTGGCGTCAACGGACGGCGCGGGCAACCCAGTGACCAGCACCGGTTCTTCAACGCATACGGTCGATACGTCTGCGACAGCCTCTATTGATGTCGATCCAATCACGGATGACAGAATCATTAACGCTAATGAGTCTGCTGAAGGTGTGTTGATTCCTATCACTGGTTGGGTAAGTGGTGACGCTAGACCTGGCGATACCGTTACAATTACTCTTGGTGGAGTCGAGATTGGTCGTGCATTGGTTTCCAATGATACAAATGCAGATGGTAAGTACCTATTTACGGTCGAAGTATTAGGCTCGAAGTTGGCTAATACTACGCTTCAATATCCTCATATTGTTGCCACTGTCACAGGGACAGATGATGCGGGGAATGAGTTTAGTGCGTATAGCAATGAAGTTTATAGCGTCGACCAAAGCTTAAACATTGAAGTTTTTGTTGAAGAGGAAAGCGATGACAATGTCATTAATTTTGATGAACAAGGAAATGTGACTATCTCCGGTTTTGTCGAAAAAGGAGCGTCTATAGATACCATTACAATTACTGATAAAGACGGTAATCCAATGGTGATTTCTTCGGGGATCTCGGTTGATACTAGTGATGAGAATGCTGACTATTTCTCAGTCGTTGTAGATGTTTCGCAACTGACTGATGGACAACTAAACGTCGTGGTAAGTGCCACTGATAGCGCTGGTAATACAGGTGATTCAGAAGTTGTTCATATTTCGAAAGATACTACTGTTTCTCTTACTTCCAAAATTACCGATGAAACAAATAGCGGTTCCAAAGAGGACAATGTCACTAACGATTCAACTCCATCCATTACTGGCTTAACGGAAGCGGGTGCGAGCGTGACTATTACCTACACGGATGCGACAGGTGCCCCTCGAGCAGCCACTGGTACAGCGGATGCAGACGGTAAATACACCATTAATATCAGTAATGCGCTGTCAGAAGGCAGTAATGATCTTTCTGTTAGCGCTGTGGATGCAGCGGGTAATGAGACCACAATTGTACAGACTGTGGTTGTCGATACTTCAGCTGCGCCTGTTGCACAGGACGATACGGTATCTGTATACCGCGGTTTGACGGGTTACTATTACAGTTCAAATGACAGTGAAAATGGAAATCTGACGTCAGTTCAAGACGCCTTGGATGTTATCGCGAGTAAAGACCCAGATCTTACCTTTGAAGCGCGTGACATTAATTACTCATTAGATGCCAACAACAATAGCTTGAGTTCAAAGTCTCAGGTTGCTGATTTCCTAAATAATGATGCAGGATCATTGCAGGGCGAAGTGGCAAATCACACAGATGGTGTGATTAAGATGAGTGGTTCTGTTTATCTAGATGCAGGCAATTACGCATTTAAAGTGAGAGCAGATGATGGCTATACAATATTAATTGATGGCGTTGCTGTAGCCACAGTTGACCGTAATCAATCACCTACAACAACCATGCATAGCTCCTTTGAGATAAACAGCGATGGCTACCATAAGATTGAAATTGTGTATTGGGATCAGGGTGGAAATGCAGTACTCGATGTCAATCTAGGTACTGTTGATGCTAACGGCAACTTCAATAATGGTGAGCATGATCTAAACGACTATCCGTTGATTGGCGATACACTGACGACTAAAGAGGGTAGTGAGCTCGTACTAAATAGCACACTGCTTTTGGGCAATGATTACGATCTTAATGATGGTGACACTATCTCTATCCTTGCTGATGGTTTTAGTTCAAACGATGGAGCCGTATCATATGATGCTGCGACAGGAGAGATCATCTTTACGCCAAACGAAGGTGTTACGGGGTCGGCAAGCTTCACTTACACCATCGTTGATAGTACAGGCAAGACCGATACCGCAACGGTTACCACTTTGGTCACTCCAATCAGTGATGGCTTGAGTGTTTCTGCCACTTTGAGTTCTGTTAGTGGCAATGTCGCCGATACTTTAGTGGCAGCTCAGCTTGCTGCGATAGAAGGTAAACTTGCTGATGACACAGCAAGTGACGACGACGACTATCTGAGTAGCAACGGAGCTTGGGTCCAGGCATTAGGTGGTAATGACACTATCGTCTATGGGTCCGGTTCCCATATGCTTGTTCAAGGTGGTAGTGGTAACGATGTTATTGTGGGTAACAATTCGTCTGCTGTTTCAGAAAATCTGCAAGGTGGTGATGGCAATGACATCCTAATTGGTGGTACAGATGTTTCTGATTCTATCAACTTGATCGGCGATGATGTCGGGGAAACAGGTAATGATATCTTTATTTCTCGAAGTGCAACTTCTACTACCGCTTACTACGGTGGTAATGGAGTTGACACGGCATATTTAGTTGGTAGTAGCAGTGACTATCAGTTCACTACAGCTGGTTCATCAGACTTTACTTTAATTCACCAAGGTACAGGTAACGCTAATCATGATTTCTACAGTGTAGAAAGTTTGTATTTCGCAGATGGCAAGTTTGAAGTAAGTGGCGGACAGTTAGTCAAAACTGCAGAGATATATCAGCTAAATATCGATATTGACCTGAATGACAATGATGGTAGTGAAAAAGTTACCTCTGTTGTAATTAGTGATGTTCCTGACGATGTAACACTCTCTGTCGGAACTAAGCAAGCTGACGGTACTTGGGTTATCGATCCTGCTCAGCTAAATGTGGAAGGTAAGTTGACTGTATTGGTAGAAGCACCAGTTGGAACAACGCCTGTACTGACTGTGACGGCTGGAGCACAGGAGATGGATGGTGACACTCCTCTCGATAGGCCAGAATATGCACAAGGGCAAACGGGTACTATTCTCCTTGATACATCAAACCCTAATGGAGATAACGCTGTTTCTGGTACTCAGGGAGACGATGTACTTATGGGGGATGTGGGCGGTTACGTTAAAACCGTGACTCCAGGGCAAGACTATAATGTTGCATTGATAGTAGACACTTCAGGAAGTATGAGCGACGTAACCACCAATGGCATGACTCGTATTGCTATGGTTGAAGCTGCGTTGAAAAATCTCATCTCAACTCTTAGAGAGCACGATGGTGTTGTTAATGTAAAACTTATTTGTTTTGATGACGTCGTTGATTTTAATTTCGAAGCACAAAGCATTACTACGAATCCAACCCAATATCAGGAGTTGTGGAATGCAATAGATACTAAGCTGAATGCGTATGGCTATACCAATTATGAAGCTGGCTTAGAAATGGCTGATTCTTGGTTTAGTAGTATGCAAAATGGCGCGCAAAATATGGCGTTCTTCCTGACGGATGGTGAACCGTATGTTGGAGGTAGTAGTGATAGTGCTTTAAAAGATGCCATTGATGCGTTTGCTTCACTTTCCACGAAGGCTCAAGTACAAGCCATTGGTATTGGCAACGACATTAGTACCGATGTATTGAAGTTCTTTGACAACACAAATACCGGTCTTATGGAACAAGTTAAGGACTTCTATACAGAAGCTATGTTGTTTAGTTTCTCCAGTTTGACTGGCAGTAATTCTGGTAATGATGGCAATGTGAGTATCAGTGATGGTGATCTAGTATTGACCGACGACGACTACAGCTATTGGGACGGCGGTTATGCTCAATGGACAAGTGATACATTTAATGTGGAACAAGGCCAACAACTGAGTTTTGACGCTACTCTTGAAAGGGGTAAGTTCTACTGGGCACTGTATAATGCAAATGGTGAGCTAGTAGAGAGTGGCAACGATGAAAAAACCAATGGTAACAAGTCTGTCAATGTTGAAAGCGGTGCGCTACAGGCTGGTAGCTATAAATTAGTAATCAGCTACGATGCGACAAATGGGCGCAGTGGAGAGGTAAGAATCGACGAAATCAACCTACTGAGCCCACTACTCGCACCTGCGGGTGAAGTGCAGATTGTCACAACCCCAGAGCAATTAGAAGCCGCGTTACAAGGTGGTGATATTGTGTATAACATTGCTGATATGGGTAGTGATACCGTCAGTGGCGATGTAGGAAACGACATTTTGTTTGGAGATGCGGTCAATTCAGATGCGCTACCTTGGGGTGGCGACAATCCAGAAAAACCAGATGATTTAGTGGATGGGGCTGGTTTAGATGCTGTGTATAAGTTCCTCTCGCTGAAAAATGGCTACGAAGCTACAGATGTAGATGTCTATACATTTATCAAGAATAACCACGAGCTATTCAATATCATAGACGACACTCGAGGTGGTAACGACACGTTAGATGGTGGTCTTGGTAACGATATCCTTTATGGGCAAGGTGGCAACGACATCCTCATCGGCGGCCTTGGTAATGACATCTTAACTGGTGGTGAAGGTGCTGACATCTTTAAATGGGTTGATATGGAAACGGCGAGTGACCGCGTCACAGACTTCAATGTCGAGCAAGGTGATAAGCTTGATCTATCTGATCTCTTTGACGATATGTCTAAAGCGGATATTGAAACTTTGCTGGCTGATCTTGAAGGCGATTCTAAAGGTAGCGTCGGTGATGTCTCGATCGAAGTGACCAACGAGAATGGTGCGCATCTGACCATCGTCAAAGGCGGCCAAACCTTAACGATTGATTTTGATGGTGCTGTAGATGCTTCCTATATTACCAATAGCTTGTTAGAGAACCTGAATCATTTAAAGGACTAAAATAACGAAAACCGGAGCTTGTAAGGGCTCCGGTTTTTTGTGCTGTCTGTAATTTGGATTTATCCTTTGCAAAAAAGAGCCTCGATGGGAATCGAGGCTCTTTTTATAGATACAGACTGTATTTACAACACCTTACACGCAAACCCTTTAAGGTAGAAACCTTCTGGGTAGGCCGTGTCGGTTGGGTGATCGGCGGCTTGTTCGAAACGCTCTACAAATTTGACGCTTCTGCCAGCATCGACGGCGGCATCGGCAATGATTTTTTGGAACAACAGTTGGTCCATCAGACCGGAGCAAGAGTAGGTGAGCAGTGTGCCGCCGGGTTTGAGAATTTGCATCGCGAGCATGTTGATGTCTTTATAGCCACGACATGCGCCGTTGAGTTGCGCTTTGCTTTCGGCAAACTTGGGTGGGTCCATGATCACCACGTCAAATTGCGTGCCTTGGTCGCGATATTCACGTAGCAGTTTGAACACATCGGCATTTAAGAACACGGCGCGTTTCTTGGAGATATCAAATTCGTTCAACTCTGCGTTGAATTTTGCGGTGTCCAACGCTGGCTGCGAGACGTCTGCGTTGATCACTCTTTTGGCTCCGCCTTTTAAAGCATAAAGACCAAAGCCGCCGGTATAGGAAAAGCAGTTTAAGACTTCTTTATCTTTGAAGTATTTCATCGCTTGCTGGCGACTGTCGCGTTGATCGAGGTAGAAACCGGTTTTGTGGCCGCCGACAATATCGACGCTAATTTTGACGCCATTTTCTTCGATAACAACCGATTTAGGCGGCATGTCACCATGTAGCACACCAGTCGTTTCTTTCAACCCTTCTTTCTTACGCACGGCTACATCTGAGCGTTCGTAAACATTGCAGTCAGGAAATACCTCAACCAAAGCGTCAACAATATTTTGCTTTTGATGTTCTGCACCCGCGCTGAGCAGTTGGCAGACAAAGAAATTTTGGTAACGGTCTATGGTGACACCTGGCAAACCATCGGATTCTGCCGCGATCAAGCGATAACCCGTTAAACCATCGCGCGCAATGATCTCTTCGCGCAGCAGTTGAGCTTGTTGAAGACGTTGAACGAAAAAGTCCACATTAATCTCTTCTTTTTCAAAGCTCCACACACGGGCGCGAATTTGCGATTCAGGAGAGTAGGCCGCTTTTGCCAACCATTTACCATCGTGAGCCAATACGTCAACGGTTTCTCCCAGTTGCGGATTGCCTTCCACCTTGTCGATGCCACGAGAAAAAATCCATGGATGGCGTCTGATGACGGATTTCTCACGGCCTTTGGCTAAATAGATTGAAGCTGACATTGCAGTACTCTTTAGAAATTTGAAAGTGGGGTATTTTCATGGAATCAGCGTAGAAAAGCAAATAACAAAAAGGCCGCGTTATGCGGCCTGATTAACTAGGACTATCGTTAAGCTTTTAGCCCAGTGAGCAAGCTTTCCATTGCATCACTTTGTGTGCGAAGTTGCTCGACATTACGTGATGTCATGGTGATCATTTCGCAAACCTGATTGGACTGATGACGTATTTCCTCCACGCTTGCGGCAATATTATCTGCCACGACGCCTTGCTCTTCAGCCGCCGTTGCAATTTGCAAGCTACTATCGGAGATAGTTTGGTTCTTATCAGCGAGCGAGGCGATTTCATGATTCACTTCCGACATCAACGCTTGCCCTTGGCTGGCATTGCTCACGGTGACTTCCATCAGCTTGGTTAATGACTGGCTGTTACGTTGTAATGCTTCAATCATGGATTGAATTTCGACGGTTGCTTTCTGAGTTCTTCCCGCTAACGCACGAACCTCATCCGCCACGACCGCAAAACCACGCCCTTGTTCACCTGCACGTGCGGCTTCTATCGCGGCGTTGAGAGCCAATAGGTTAGTTTGCTCTGAAATGCCGTTGATGGTGGTGACCACTTCATCGATCTGCGCTGCATTGGCATCGAGCTCTTCTACTGCCTGAGAAGCAGATTGAATTTCTGTCGATAGTTTAGAAATCGAACTCAAGGTGTTCACCACTTTTACTTGACCAGATTGCGCCACGCTACGTGCATCTTCCGTTTGAGTGCTGGAATCATGCGCCAAATTGGCGACTTCACGTATAGTCGACGCCATCTGTTCTGTGGCACTGGCTAGAGAATTGAGGTGCTCTTGCTGAGTGCCTGAAATGTCAGAGCTTTTATGCATCGACTGGTTCAAGTCTGAGCTGATCTGCTGCATCAAAGCGACGGATTCTTGGATAGACAACACCATTTTTTGCTCACGCTCTGCCACTTTATCGATGGTGATCGCAATGGTGCTGAACTCATCTCTCACCAGAAAGAAGTTCATACGGGCAGTGAGATCGCCACTGGCTAAGGTGCTCAGCGCTTTATTCATGGTAAACATCGCGCCGCCAATAAAGGTCATGATGTAGTAGACACCCATCGCCAAAACAAACAGCGAACCGAGAATAATAGTGAGATGCGTACTTGAAAGTGCCGATAACAAATTGCCCTGCTGTGAAGAGACCAGACTAAACGCGCCATTCATCACCGAAACCGCGTCTTTTCCGTTGCCAATTGCAATCGCAGGGTAAGCGGAGAGCAGTTCAGCGACTTGATTGCGCGTCAAATTTCCCGATTCAATCAGACCTTTAACCAGCATGAGCTGATCTTGATACGCTTCATTTAGCATCGCATCTGCGGCATTGGTGAGAACAAAAGTTAGCATCAATAATGCTAAAACTGGGAGGAGGAAGAGCAAATAGAATTTTTCTTGAATTTTTAAGTGGATGAGATACTTATCAATCCAACGAAATGGAATTTCTTTCATAATTATTATACTCGTAGTGACCCACTGTCCTTTGTGGGGTGAATAGAGTTGATAAATATATCACTCAAAAAAACGGAGAGGTATACGGATGACAAAACGATGCGAGAAATTTGTGGTCTCGGGCATAGTTCAGGGCGTTGGCTTTCGCTATCACACGTCACATCAAGGGTTGAAGCTGGGGTTAGTCGGCTATGCAAAGAATCTGCACAACGGCAATGTTGAAGTGATCGCTTGCGGCGAAGAAGAAAGCCTTGAGGCATTTGCTCGTTGGTTGACCCACGGACCAAAAACGGCACAAGTTGATGCATTGAGCCGAGAAGAGAGTGTTTATCGAGACTTTGATGGCTTCGAAATCTTGTAGCCAGTCTTGGCTACAAGAGCGCTTATAAACATTTTGCGGGTTTAGGCAATCCAGCCAATTTAGTGGCTTGTTTTGCCGGCCCTTGCTTAAAAAGCTTAAATAAGTATTTGCTGTTTCCTTTTTCTGGGCCATGCGCTTTTTCCATCGCTTTTACCAGCATTCTTACCGCAGGAGAGGTGTTAAATTCCAGATAAAAGTTGCGAACAAAGTGGATCACTTCCAAATGTGCATCGGTCAATTCAATCCCTTCTTGCTCCGCGAGTATGGCGATCATGCCTTCATCCCACACCGTGTGATCGAGCAGGTAGCCTTGAGCATCAGTTTCAATTTCTTTTCCGTTATAAACAAACATGGTGGTTATCCGTCGTTGTTTCGACAAGTAGTGACAAAGAAGGGTAGAGTAGCCTAGTCTTCGTCGATAGCTCAACCGAAGTTTGTTCAGATTGAATTGAATGGTTAAATTTAATGCGTCGTTCAAAAGGGCGTTTTAGAAGTTTAAATTGCATATATATGCGAGTGAGTTAGAAAGTTTTCGGGGTGGGTAGCAATAATAATGCTAATAAATTTAAAATCTGCACATAAAAAAGCCCGAGATCGGGCTTTTTATGTTTAAAACGATATTAATCGTCATTCATGATGCCAAGAATACTTAGCAAACTAGTGAACAAGTTGAGGATGTTCAAGTACATCGAGATGGTTGCGCTGACGTAGTTGGTTTCTTCTCCACGTACGATACGGCTAGTGTCGTACAGAATAAAGCCAGAGAAAACCAGTGCAGAAACGCTACTGATGACCAACTGACCCAGTGTCGAACCCACAAAGATGTTGATGATGGCGGCGACGATAACAATGATCAAACCTGCCACCAGGAAGTTACGCATAAAAGAGAAATCTTTTTTGCTGGTGATGGTGTAGGCAGAAAGGCCAAGAAACACCATACCGGTTAAACCTAGCGCTTGTGCGATGATGGTTGGGCCGCTAGGAATCGAAGCGTAGTAGGTTAGCATCGGGCCTAATGCACCGCCCATTAGGGTTGTAAAGACAAATGTCCAGACGATCCCCATTGACGAGTTAATGCTACGCGGCAGTGCAAAAAACAAGATACCAATCGCGGCGAGTTGCATGACGAGCGCTACGATTGGCGAAATACCCATTGCCATCGTTGCCATTGCTGCAATAGCACTGGTTACTAAGGTCATGGATAGTAGGAAATAGGTATTCTTCAGTACTTTATTTGTCTGAAGTGTACTTTCCATACTTGTTGTACGAGAAAACATTGGACTGTTCATAATCTTCCTCTTAAAAAGATCGGTTTACTTATATGTACATTTATGAGGCCGATAGTTCCAAAAATCAAGCCTGACGTTGTACCTAACTAGGCAAAATAATAGTAGAAATAGTAACTTATGTATTACTTAAGTTGTAACACTTTATTGCGAATATGCAAAAGAAAAAGAGGTGTTTCGCAACACCTCTTGGTTTTCTATGCATTAATGATGGAGTATTTGTGCGAGGAAATTCTGAGTTCGATCAGATTGCGGATTTTCGAAGAAATCTTTCGGATTGTTTTCTTCAATGATTTCACCTGCATCCATGAATATCACTCTGTCTGCGACTTCTTTGGCAAACCCCATTTCGTGGGTAACACAAAGCATGGTCATCCCTTCTTCAGCCAGTTCAACCATAACGTCTAATACCTCACGCACCATTTCTGGGTCCAGTGCTGAGGTTGGTTCGTCAAACAGCATGACTTTAGGGCTCATGCACAGCGATCTTGCAATCGCAACGCGCTGCTGTTGCCCGCCTGAGAGCTGACCGGGATACTTGTCTGCTTGCTCTGGAATTCTGACTCGTTCGAGATATTTCATCGCGACCGCTTCTGCTTCTTCTTTCGGCATTTTTTTTACCCAAATTGGCGCCAGTGTGCAGTTTTCTAAAACAGTGAGGTGAGGGAAGAGGTTAAAGTGCTGGAAACACATGCCGACTTCTTTTCTCACCGCTTCAATATTTTTTAAGTCCTCGGTCAATTCCGTGCCAGAAACGATAATTTGCCCTGCTTGGTGTTCTTCCAAGCGGTTGATGCAGCGGATCATGGTGGACTTACCAGAGCCGGACGGGCCACAAATGACGATTTTTTCGCCCTTTTTGACATTCAAATTGATGTTCTTTAGTACGTGAAACTCACCGTACCACTTGTTCATATCCTTCAGTTGGATCATGTAATCTTGTTGTTGCGTCATAATACGTCCTTGAGCTTACAGAGTTATCGTTTGTGACCAGTGTGTAGTTTGTTTTCCAACCATATCGAATATCTCGACATGCCAAAACAAAATACCCAGAACACTAACGCGACAAATACATAACTTTCGGTTGCAAAACCGAGCCATTCGGGGTCAGTATTGGCTGCTTGCCCGATGCCTAACACATCGAACATGCCGATGATGAGTACCAGGCTGGTGTCTTTGAAAAGCCCGATAAAGGTGTTCACGATTGAGGGGATAGTAATCTTCAGTGCCTGAGGAAGAATAATCAGCCCCGTTTTCTTCCAGTAGCTCAAACCAAGCGCATCAGCCGCTTCATATTGGCCTTTGGGAATGGCTTGCAAACCACCACGAACCACTTCTGCCATATAGGCTGCGCTGAACATGACCACGCCTATCAATGCACGGATCAGTTTGTCTGTCTCAGAGCCTTCAGACAAGAACAGAGGTAGCATGACTGACGCCATGAATAGTACGGTAATCAGCGGCACCCCACGCCATACCTCGATATAGACGGTACACATACTGCGAATAATCGGCATATCTGAGCGTCTTCCTAGTGCCAAGGCGACGCCAATAGGCAGTGAAACAACGATGCCAACCAGTGCAATGATCAGTGTGACTAACAAGCCTCCCCATTTATGGGTTTCGACCACTTCTAGGCCAAATATGCCACCGTATAGCAGCGCAGCGATAATAAATGGGTAGATGTTGACGAAAAAGAGCCAAATCCAAGTACGTTTTGGTGTTTTTTCATAAGCTAAAAGCACAGTGAAAATTGCTAAAGACGCATAGAAAAGGCGAGGGCGCCACAACTCAGCTTGAGGGTAGAAGCCATACATAAACTGTTCCCAGCGAACGCTGATAAATACCCAGCATGCCCCTTCGCGTGTGCAGTCGTCTCTGGTTAAACCAGACCAATCGGCGCTGATGATCGCCCAATCCACGATATGCCAAAGTGCTGACAGTGCAAAATAGGCCAGAATGACGGTGACAATCGAGTTAATGGGGCCATTAAACAGGTTTTTTCGCAGCCAACCAATAATCCCCACAGTGTTTGCTGGCGGCGGCAGATTCGGTTGAAATTGATGTACTCGCATATTATCTCTCCACCAGGGCAACTTTTTTGTTGTAAAGGTTCATCAAGGCTGAAGTTAAAAGACTTAACGTCAGATAAACCGCCATGGTCATCGCAATGATCTCAATCGCTTGTCCGGTTTGGTTCAATGTTGTACCTGCAAAGACAGAGACCAAGTCAGGATAACCAATCGCCATAGCAAGTGAGGAGTTTTTGGTCAGGTTCAAGTACTGGCTAGTCAGCGGCGGAATAATAATTCTCAGCGCTTGAGGGATGATAACCAGCTTTAAAGTGCGCGCTCGAGGTAAGCCTAGAGACATCGCGGCTTCAGTCTGACCATGGTTAACGGCATTAATGCCCGAGCGAACAATTTCGGCAATAAACGCCGCAGTATAGATACTGAGAGCGACCAGTAAAGCAGCTAGTTCAGGAATAATGCTGATGCCACCACGAAAGTTAAAGCCTTTGAGTTCAGGATATTCAAACGCAATTGGCGAGCCAGCAATAAAGTAAACTAATACTGGTAGCACTATCACTAAAGAAAAGGCGATGCGACCCATCGGGGTTTGTTGACCACTGAGCTTTTGTTTGTTTTTCGCCCAAATACCAATAAAAATAGTCGCCAACACACCAGAAATTAAAGCGGCGAAGACGAATGCACTGCCCGATTCAAAGATCGGTTTGGGGAAAAACAGTCCTCTTACGTTGAGGAAAACATATTCGCCTAAGCTGATGCTTTCCCTTGGTGACGGAAGCGCCTGTAAGACCGCAAAGTACCAGAAGAAGATCTGCAACAGCAGCGGAATATTACGAAAGGTCTCGATATAGACGGCGGCAAAACGGCTTACTAACCAGTTTGTTGACAAACGTGCGATGCCGATAACAAATCCGAGAAAAGTCGCAACGATAATACCAAGAAACGATACTAACGCTGTATTAAGTAAACCTACAATAAACGTCGTACCGTAAGAGTGGGTCTCGTCATACTCAATCAAAGTGAGACCGATACCGAATCCGGCTTCTTGACTTAAAAAGTCAAAACCCGTTGCGATACCGCGTGACTCCAAGTTGGTGAGTGCGTTGTTTACTATGGTGTAAAAGAAGAAGACCAGAGCCAGTATGGCTAGGATCTGAAACAGCACCGAGCGAAAAGTGGGGTTGTAAAACAAATTGGTGCCCGAAGCTGGCTTTCCAGCTCCTGTGGAAAGTGATTTATTGTCGGGTTTCATACAGCTATAACCTCTAATCCATTACTTAGAAAAAGGGCGGCATCACATACCGCCCATTCTTAGCTAGACTCTTATCATTAACGGATTGGTGGCGCGTACATAAAGCCGCCGGCATTCCAAAGGGCGTTAACGCCACGAGCGATCTGCAGTGGTGAACCCATACCTACAGTGCGTTCGAAGCTTTCGCCGTAGTTACCTACTTGTTTGACAACTTGGTAGCCCCAGTCGTCACGGATGCCTAAACCTTTGCCTTTCGGACCATCGACACCCAAAATACGTTTGATGTTTGGATCGTCAGATTTAAGCATTTGCTCTGCGTTTTGGGATGTAATGCCGTATTCCTCGGCGTTGATCATTGCATTTAGAGTCCATTTCGCGATGTTGAACCACTGGTCGTCACCTTGACGAACAACAGGGCCAAGGGGTTCTTTGGAAATGATCTCAGGCAGTACAACCGCTGAGCTTGGGTTCTCTAGGTTGAGACGCAGCGCGTACAGACCTGATTGGTCAGTGGTTAACACGTCACAACGACCAGCGTCAAAGCCTTTGGAAGTTTGCGCTGCAGTATCAAATACAACAGGTTTGTACTTCATACCGCTGTTGCGGAAGTAGTCTGCCAAGTTTAGCTCGGTTGTTGTACCCGATTGAACGCACACGGAAGCGCCATCCAACTCTTTTGCACTCTTGATTCCTAACTCTTTTTTCACCATGAAGCCTTGACCGTCGTAATAGTTTACGCCGACAAAGTTAAGCCCCAATGCTGTGTCGCGATGCAGTGTCCAAGTGGTGTTGCGAGAAAGAACATCGATCTCGCCAGATTGCAATGCAGTAAAACGCTCTTTCGCGGTGAGTGGAACATACTTAACTTTTGTTTTATCACCCAGTACAGCAGCGGCGATGGCTTGACAATATTCTACGTCGATACCTTCCCATTCACCCTTTGCATTAGGGTTAGAGAAGCCTGGGAGACCAGTACTCACACCACAAGCCAAATAACCTTGTTTAGTGACTTTATCCAATGTGCTATCTGCTGCAAATGCATTTGACGACATAACTGCAGTAGAAGCCGCTACGACGGAAGCAAGAACCGTTAATTTATTTGCCATTTGTATCCTTCCTGTATGATCCAAGTTTAACCAGGTGACACCCGATACAACGTGCTCAATCTGTGTTGTGTGTGCCCTATGTGCTTGATTTCCATTTTAAACGGCATTTGGAAATCAATTATTTATAAGCGTAGGAAAGGATTTTCGAATTCTCAAATATATAATTTAAAAAGAATTTTGAGAGAACTCACAAACCCTGCGGTAACTAGAATGAACAAATGTTAATCTAATGTAAATAGTGCAATGAGGTACCACTGCGGTGCAACAGAGTGTTTGTTATTTACACTTCTAATAATATGGTCAAAAAGAGCGATCCTAAGAATCATCTTGAAACTATATTCTGAACATGGCTGGAAATTTGAACAAAAATTATTTGTTGTTGGCACGCTTAGTGATATCAATGCACCAAATCTGCTAGGATGACGCTTCAGACAGATAGAACAAACAAGGATTGAAATGCGATATTTTCCTCTTTTCATGGATCTGGAAAACAAACCTGTGCTCGTTGTTGGTGGTGGCGAGGTAGCAAGCCGAAAGATTGAAGCGTTGCTGAAAGCGGGTGCTAAAGTGACGATTGTCTCTCCAAGCCTAGTTGAAGAGCTGCTGGATGTGGTGAAAAGCGGAGAGTGCTATTGGCTGAAGAGCTTTTACTCTTCTGAATTAATTAACCGGCATTACGTCCAAGTGTGGGCGACGACGGATAACCCCGAGCTCAATCATCAGGTTTACCGTGACGCGAAAGCCCACAATGTGTTGGTCAACGTGGTGGATGACAAACCGTATTGCGACTTTATTACTCCGTCTATGATCAACCGTGGTCGGATCCAAATTGCGATTTCCAGTGGCGGCTCGTCGCCTGTACTTATTCGTAATATTCGCGAGTCACTGGAAGCACTATTGCCGCAAAATTTGAGCTTATTGGCCGACTTTGCAGAGTCAAAACGCAGTGCGATCAAGTCTTTACTGCCAAGTGTTGAGGAACGTCGAGTCTTCTGGGAGCAATTTTTTGCTCGAAATGATGTACAAGAGGCAAAAAACAATCGTCAATTGGAACAAGTGTTTTCTGAAGCAACTCGCTCACCGTTTGAGCAAGGTTGTCAATGTGTTTGGATACGTTGTAGCGAGGATGTCGAACTCCTGCCTATTAAAGCACTGCGTTATATGCAAAAAGCAGAGATGGTGCTGTATTGGTCTGAGCTTGAGAAGGGATTTTTGGAAATGGTGCGGCGTGATGCGAACCGACGCAGCTATAGCGATTCCGCACAGTTAGCCGAAATGGTAAACCAAAGCCGAGGCGAATACCGTAACCTGTGCATTCTGTTTCCTAAGAGCAGTCAGGCATTTAATTTTATGCAAGGAGCGGATTTGGTTATCTAGGAATTAGGTAGGAAGTGAACGAACAAAAAAGCCTCGCGAGAGGCTTTTTATTGGTCGCTAGCAGCGAGATGCGATTGAACTTTGCATACTCAGTGCGTACTTAGTCGCGAAAGTTATTGAACTGGAAAGGTTGCCCTAGCTCTGCGGCACGAATCGCGGCGATCGCTTCTTGCAGGTCGTCCCGCTTTTTACCAGTCACACGAACTTTGTCACCTTGAATTGACGCCTGAACTTTCATCTTGGAGTCTTTAATCAGCTTAACGATCTTTTTCGCCATTGGAGTGTCAATACCTTGCAGAAACACAATGTCCTGATGCCAGTTTTTGCCAGTTTGTTCGGATTGTTTGGCATCCATCGAATTGGCGTCAACTCCACGTTTTGCAAGATGTCCACGCAAAATGTCGCGCATCTGTTTGAGCTGAAAATCACCTTCAGCGGAAACTTTCACCGTTTCCTCAACCAGCTCAAAACTGGCTTTTACGTTGCGAAAATCAAAACGAGTAGAAAGTTCACGGTTTGAGTTATCTACTGCGTTACGCAATTCAACGATGTCGATTTCAGAAACAATGTCAAATGACGGCATGGTTTACGATCCTTAATTTACAATCTTATCTGCTTTCTTTTACCGCTTGAGCTAAAAGCTCCAGCATCTGTTCGGTATCTGCCCAGCCTAAACATGGGTCAGTAATGGATTGGCCGTAATGCAGATTGTTCAAATCTGTCATTGGCTGGTTGCCTTCTTCAATAAAGCTTTCAGCCATAATACCTGCCACGTAAGTGCTGCCCGCGCGAATTTGAGCGCAAATGTCTTTCGCGACATCGAGCTGTTTACGGTGCTGCTTCTCACAGTTGGCATGGCTAAAGTCAACGATGAGGCGCTGCGGCAAATCAAATTCGGCCAGCGCTTTACACGCATTTTCTACCGACTGTGCATCGAAGTTTGGCCCAGTGTCACCACCACGTAAGATAATGTGTCCAAATGGGTTACCGCTGGTGCGGTAGACGGTCATGCGGCCATTTTTGTCAGGCGAGTAGAAGTAGTGAGAAGCCTTGGACGCGCGAATGGCATCTATCGCGATTTTCACGTTACCGTTTGTGCCATTCTTAAACCCAACTGGACAGGAGAGGGCTGAAGCCATTTCTCGATGGATTTGAGACTCTGTGGTTCTTGCCCCAATAGCGCCCCAAGTGATGAGGTCCGCGATGTATTGACCTGTGATCATGTCAAGAAACTCGGTTGCTGTTGCCAAGCCAAGTTTGTTGATATCCAATAGCAGTTTTCTTGCCTTGTGAAGGCCGGCTTCTAGCGCGTAAGAGCCGTCTAAGTTCGGGTCGGTGATCAGCCCTTTCCAGCCCACTACAGTACGAGGCTTTTCGAAGTAGGTACGCATCACAATGAATAGCTCGTTGCGATATTGATCCTGAATTTGGCTGAGACGTTTGGCATAGTCGATCGCCGCGTCGGTATCGTGCACCGAACAAGGGCCGACAATCACCAGAAGACGGTTGTCTTTTCCTGTCAAAATATCTTCAATTTGTCTACGTGACTGAGCGATTCGTTCTGCCACATCATCAGTGATTGGATGTGCACTGCTCAGCTCTGCAGGGGTAGGCATTGGACCCAGAGGTTGGGTTCTCAATTCATCGGTTTTTAGTGGCATGTGATAGCTTTGTTCTTTTATTGCGAAGCGGTAAAGATAACGGAATTGCACCAAGGAATAAACCATTTAGCCGTAAACTTATCAATCTAATTGCGTTGTAAACTGTAAACAAGTGAAGGAGATAGGTGGTCTTTGTGCTCACTTTTGGTTCTCGTTAGATAGCACGCAAATTTCTTTCCCGTCTTTGTATGGCCAATCAGTGACTTAATATGTTTAAAATATGAATAAATATACTTGAAACTTGTTTTTAAGCTCGGTATCGTCGGTCACATAACTACACAATTGGAGTCGTCATGGAGCATTTTGTTCAGGGAAGCATTCATCCCGCACTGAGTTTGAATTTTGTTTTGCCGCAATCGGCAGAAAAAAATTCAAAGCGTATCTATTTTTCCACTTCGGCTTGGTATCGCAGCCAAAGCTTGCCAGCCAATGAGTGGGTTTCCTGGCTACAACCTAGATTGTCAGATGAAACCGAAGGGCCACTTTGTGTCAGAGTGAGTCTAAGTGACTTAACCTTGCCAGAATACGCCTTTTTAGGCATGGTTCAAACGGACTGCATGGAAGCTAACCCTTTGATGGGAGCTCGCGGAGTGTCGCGTTTTTGCGATATGAATTACAAACCTATTTTTGCGGTAGAGTGCGATGCAATCAAGCAGTTGCGTGCACAGGGAGTGGACGTTGAGGTCGTCGTCCCTTTTGTACGCACCTTAGCGGATGCGGCGACCATTATCGACTTACTTGCCGAACAAGGCTTGCCACGTGGTTTGCAGGGGTTGAAAGTGATTTTTAGTATTGATACGCCCTCTGCCGCACTGCTGAGCGACAAACTGCTGCACTATTTTGATGGGTTGGCGATCAATATCGAAAATTTGGCTCAGTTCACGCTTGCCGTCGACCAAAGCAATCCATCACATCTACATGCTTACGATGTGCAAAATGATGCGGTACTGGAACTGGTGCAAAAATCGGTAAAATCCGCAGTCACTGTCAATAAACCCGCTTTAGTTTTGTTGTCGAATCTGGATAAATGGCCGCGTTTACAACAGGCATTGCTTGATATGGACTCCGTCGAGTTATTCCACTTCTAAACATTGTCTGGTGTTCGAATAAATAGCAAGGGAGAGCCATGAGTTGTTAATCTGGCTCTCTTTTTTATTAACAACTCTTTGACATTGTGGGTGCGATTGCACAAACTGGTCTGACTAGTTTTCATGGAAGAATGTCGATGCTCAGCCCAATTCAAAAAGCCAATCTCTATCTGAACATGTTCGGTTTTACTAAAGTACCGTTGATCTGGCTCTGTCGGCCGAAAATCATCGCCATTAATGAAAAAATGGTGGAGGTCAAAATCCCGCTGCGTAAGCGAACTAAAAATCATCTAAACAGTATGTATTTTGGTGCGTTGGCGGTGGGTGCTGACGTGGCTGGCGGTTTCCTTGCTATGAGCAAAGCGAGCAATCAAGGGGAAAAAATTTCGCTGGCTTTCAAAGGCGTGAAAGCGGAATTTCTCAAACGGCCAGAGGCAGACGTGCACTTTGTCTGTCACGATGGGGATGTGATTGACCGCATGTTGCAACAAACGCTTGAAACGGGTGAGCGAGTCAATCATGATGTGCGTATTACCGCGTTATGTCCCACTTTGCACGGGAGCGAGCCGATGGCGCAATTTGATCTGACACTCTCTATCAAAAAGTGTTCCTGATGAGTCAGTGGCGGAAAATTCTGAATTTCCGCCACGCCGTTGCTAAGAGTTTAACTTTTTCTCATTGATGATTTTTTGGATACGCGGGTTGAGATCCTTTCCATGGCGTGTTTCATATTCTTCTCTTTGTAAGTCGTTGAGGTTTTTCACCGAATGACTAGGAAGGGCATATTCAACCAGCTCTGTTTTAAGATCGCCTCGTTCTTCAAGGCGTTTTGCCTCAAGATAATACTTCTTAAATAAAGCATCGAGTTTGTTTTCAGCGACTCGGCTTAAGTCATAAAGTTTGTTTTGAATTAGCCATTTTTCTAATTTATTTTCTGGCTTTCTGGATAAAACACGTAGGCGGCTATCTAACAGCTCTTCACTGGTTAAGGCATCACGTAATACCCAAAGCTCTCCCATTTGAGGTGGCCAACTGTTACCCAGTTGGATGCGCTCGTGGCAATGTTTTAAGACTCGATTTAAGCCATTTGGGTCGATTGATTCTGCAAAGACAATGAATTTCCCAGTGGGCAAACTGCCATATTGGTATTCCCATTGCGTTTCATAAACACTTAGAAAAGAGCCAAATACATGCAGGCACCAGTCTGAAGGCTCGTTGTTACTCTCTTCGGTGATGGCATGGTCAAAACGTTGGCTTTTTTCCTCGCTGAATGAGCTGCTGCCTGAATCGCTCAGATGGGCTAAGCTTTGGTTTATACCCATTTGCCGAAGTTTGGTTTCTATCTCCTGAATGTTCTGAGGTTTTCGTTTGCTGTCTTTCATTGAGTTTCTCATTTATTAGCCAATATTGAAGTTTGTTTTCAAGCCGAGCAATGGTTAACAGTTCACTGGCTTTGGATTTATGCCAAAGTACAAACTTTTTCCATACTAAAACATGTTCGCTCACTAGGCCCGAAAACTTAAAAGCACGCTCTGCCCACATCGGGATCTCGGTCTCATCTAGATCGTGTGTGGAAATCGTATTTCCTAGAGGCGGCTGATTTAAAGTCTGATTCCTAGTTTGCAAAGCTTGCATTGGCAAGTTAGGGAATTGAGTCTGTGGTGCAGGTGCAGGTGCAGGTGCAGGTGCAGGTGCAGGTGCAGGTGCAGGTGCAGGTGCAGGTGCAGATTGGTCTGCTTGTACCGAACTTAGCAGAACTTTGAAGATATGTAACTCCGCACCTTGCCGATACTCAACTTTAAGTTTTTCAACAAGGTGTTGCTGCGACAAGGAGCGAAGGCATTCCGCAAGACCAAAGGTCGATAAACAGCACAGCGGGCCCATTTCTTCAAGATTGATGGTGACATAGCCAGTAGAATCCGAATTGTCAGCGAGCATAAGTAGGACAAGTTTTTCTGCTGGGCTCGCAGTGATGATTTGCCAAGCTAAATGTGTGTTTTTTGAGCTCACTTTGATAGTTCTCTACTTCAAACGAATTTGCCCGCTATTGTAAGCCAGCTGTGTGCTTTATTGTAGCGTAAGAATATTTTGTGGCGACAAAGTGCCAGAAAACGGCTGATCGGCTCTTGTATGTCATCAGAAGGACAAGCTTAGCACTGTTGGGAATGAAATGGGCAAGCAGAGTTCGATTTGTTACTCAATGGGTTCGATTTTCTCGATGGCAACGATTTTTGAGCGATTCATGATGATTTTCCAGCGGTAGTAAACGGGCTCTCCTTGTTGGCTACTTTCTTTGATGATCAAGTTGAACAGATGGCGTTTCTCTATCGATTCGCGACTGACTTGTCCTTCGTTAAGGCGATAAATACGATTGGTGCCTTTATCCATCAAGCGAGTAAATGGCCTTAAGCTGATGCTCAAGGTTTCCCGAGTCTGCTCATAGCCGCTGAGAAACTTCGATGTGCTCATCTCTGTTTGTGCATGATAATGCAAAATCTGCTCTTCGCGCTGCACAACGCGCTTCTTGCGAATGGCTTGAATTCTGTCAGGCAGTTTGGCAAAAACGGTGTAGTCAAACCACTCGAGCTTTTGTCCAACTTGCTTGCCCGTGGTCGGGTCGATGTATTGACGACGCCATTTCGGTTTGCCTTTACGGATCCAGCGCCACATCATATCGCGCAGATCGTCTTTGAAGATCTCCCTCAGAGCATAAATGACTGACATGGCGACAATAAAGGAAGCCGAAATTTCGCCAAGATAATCGCGCGCAGTAATAACCGTGGTGGTGACGAATACCATCACTAATCCGGTCGCGATACCTTTGATCATGCGTTTAATATTATTGCCTAGCGAGATGGTTTTCTCTGTCAATATAATCGGGTGTTCGATTAAGCGTCGCAGTAAACGCATCTTGTTGGTCATGCGGGTGGTGTCTTCCACCACATTGGGTGAGTTGTACTTGTTCAGTTTGCGGTGCGCTTGCTCTTTTTCGCATAAGGTGATCAAACGCTGTTTAATCGTGGAGTAATCCCCTTCACGTGGTAGATGTGCAACCAAAGATAAAAACTTCTGTTCGGTGTACCAAGAGAGATAATTATCGATATTCACGTAATAGCGTTTTAGCACTTCTTCATAGGGAATCGAACGACGCAGGCGCTTGAGAATATCAATCGACAGTTCGATGACTTGGTCAACTTGATCTTCAGTGACGCTGTCACCTGATCTGTCGTTGAGTTTAGACACCGCTTTATCGAGCGCCACAACGTACTGATAGGCAAACAGACTTAAGCTGACACGATATTGCGTGTTCGATAACCGCCCCCGTTTCGCAAGGCGGCTATGAACGAGAGGCAGCAGGATCTCATCACTGAAATAAGAACGCGTTTGCCCCATCGAGGTGTAGTAGAACTCTGATTCGGATAGTACTTCAGGCGTTAGGCCCAGTTCACCCGGAACGAAGAGATAGAGGTCAAGATCCAGCTTTTTACTCGCGCCCATGATGTGGCTGATTTTTAAGGTGATGGAATCTTGCTTATCTACAGAAATCAACGAAAAACCCTTTGTGGAAAATTAATTGTATCGAGACTTGCGCAAGAATAGCAGAGATAACGTATAATCTCTGCAAATTTGCCGTGAGATGTATTCAATGATTAAAGTTGGTCAAATTAACAACTTAGAAGTAATAAAACGCACCGAATTTGGTGTTTTCCTCGATGGGGATGAGTATGGCAGCGTGATGTTGCCAAATCGACATGCGCCGCAAGAGTGCCAAGTTGGCGACAAACTGGATGTGTTTCTCTATTTTGATTCTGATAATCACCTTGCTGCGACTACGGAGACGCCAATTGCTCAGGTGGGCGAGTGGGGCTTGATGAGAGTGGAAGGCGTGAATAGCACTGGCGCTTTTGTCAATTGGGGCATCAAAGAGAAGGATCTGCTGGTTCCTTACAGTGAACAGCGTGGCCGCCTAAGCGCGGGGCAAAGCATCTTGGTGTATGTCTATTCAGACAAAGCGTCTGGCCGCATTGTTGGTACGACGAAATTCAACAAGTTACTGGACAAAACACCTGCCAATTATTCACAAAACCAAGAAGTTGAGCTGATCATTGCAGAGCACAGCCAACTGGGGTACAAGGCGATTGTTAATGGTGCCCATTGGGGCATGATTTTCCCATCGGATGTGTTTGGAAAGCTGTTCATTGGCAAAAAGCTCAAAGGTTTTGTAAAAAGCATTCGTGAAGATGGCAAGATTGATCTCGCTTTGCAAAAAGTGGGCGTGGCCAAAATGGATGATTTGTCAGAGAAAGTGGTGCAACTGCTACAAAAGAAAGACGGTTTTTTGGCCTTGAACGACAAATCTTCCCCGGAAGAGATCTTCGCTGCGTTTCGTACCAGCAAGGGGACGTTTAAGAAAACCATTGGCGGCTTGTATAAGAGTGGCGTTATTACGATCGAGCCCGATGGCATTCGTTTAGTGAAATAAGTCACAAAAAAAGGCCCAAAAAGTTCCATTTTTGGGCCCAGGGGAAATGGCTCTCAGGGAGCCTGCGCTAAACACAGAGGTCCTTGGCTGGATACTGACATGAAGGGAATGTCATTTCACAAGAACACTGCATTAATTAAAAGTGTAGTACAGGGTGTGCATGCTGCTAGCCAAATTGACGACAAAAGGCTGATTCTGGAATCAGCCTAAAAACATCAATGATAAAAGTCAGAATAAGTTGCCATCGCGGACCAGTTCGCGCGGCAAGCCATTTTTAATTCGATTTGAAACCCATTTACCTAGGCCGATCACCGCATCGCTATATCGAACAATCACTTCTCCTTTCCCACTGTGATTTTCAGGGTAGATATCTCGCCCCATAAACCACTCTCGTGCCTGCTCTGTGTTGAGATCGAACACTGATTTTTCACTGCCTGTCGCTAATGAGGTAGCGACTTGATGTTGCCAGCGGAAGCCGTGTTTGTGGGTTTCGGCCAATTTTATCCCCATCCGAGAAAAGCGTAGTTCGCCCAGCATCGGTTCAAGCGCATCAGGAAACAACCAAACATCTCGCTCACGTAGCCAGATAGTGCTATCTGAGGGAAGAGCGATGCCGAGATCGTCGCTGAGCGCCTTTTCTATCGTCGCGTGTTCTTTTTTGCTCGCCTTGGTAAATGGAAACTTGCCTAGCTTTTTATGCACGGATGGCGCTTCGACACTATGATGTTTACGAATTCTGGCGACGAAAAAACCCTCACTGTCATAAACCTGTGGGAAGACATGCAGAAAGCCTTCTTCGGTCAGTGCTTTCTCGGCACCGTCGAAAAGAGAGCTCAGGCTTTCAAACTCGACTGCGGCGCCAAAGGTGTTTTTCAGATGATGACAAACTTGTTGATTTTCTTCTGTGCTGAGGGTGCAGG
Organism: Vibrio navarrensis; assembly: GCF_015767675.1. Lineage (NCBI taxonomy): Bacteria > Pseudomonadati > Pseudomonadota > Gammaproteobacteria > Vibrionales > Vibrionaceae > Vibrio > Vibrio navarrensis. The sequence continues at coordinate 1,617,930 of NZ_CP065217.1, forward strand.
TTGAGTAAACCATCACGCCACCGGGTTTTAGTGCTTGAAAGGCACTCTCGATTAAATCGCGCTGTGTCGCTGCGATTTCTACCACCGAGGCTTGTGACCAGTTCTTCATTGCATCTTCATCTTTACGCACTGTACCTTCACCAGAGCAAGGCGCATCCAGCAGCACGGCATCAAAGCTTTCTGGTAGCCATCCGCCAAACACGCGACCATCAAAGTTGCTCAACGCGGCATTTCGCACTCCGCAGCGTTCAATGTTGGCGTGTAGCACTTTTACGCGACTGGCGGAATATTCATTGGCGACCAAAATACCTTGGTTGTTCATCAGTGCCGCCATTTGAGTGGTTTTAGAACCTGGCGCGGCGGCCGTGTCGAGGACACTGGCGTAGTTTTCCTGATGCATAAACAGTGCGCTGACTGGCAACATAGAGCTTGCTTCTTGTATGTAGAACAGGCCAGCCATGTGTTCCGCGCTGTTGCCAAGAGGAACATCACTCTCGTCGGCGATAATCCAGAATCCGCTTTCACACCAAGGTATAGGAGCGAGTTGCCAACCTTTTTCTTTGGCGCGCTGTAAAAAAGCGTCGACTGAAATTTTTAAAGTATTAACGCGAATGCTTTTACGCAATGGCTGCTGACAGTAAGCGATAAAGTCCGCCATGTTTAAGCCAGTAGGAAGGATGGATTTGATTTTTTCCAGAAACGTGTCTGGAAGGTAGACGTTAGAATGCACAGTGATGGTCCAAGGGCTAAATTTGCTTGGCATGATAAACGAATTAGTTCAGCGACAAAATAAGAAAAATGCAGCCATTTGGCTGCATTTGAAAGAGATTAAGACTCAAGTTATTCAGGTTTAGGTATCGGCGTTCGCCAATTGAGCCAATCCTCTTCCGGTTTGTCATTGAGGAAAAATGACTGACCACTTTTGGCTGGGGGCGCGAGCTGCTTTTGTTGTGGGGTGGCAAATGCGATACCACCACGCACGACGCTGTCTAAGGTTCCTGCCTTGATGCTGGCCCCTGACAAGCCAATAGACACATCGACTCCGGATGCATTCCAGAAGACGCTGTTTTGTCGCACCAAATACGCGTATTGCGCGTCAATTTTGATGGTGGAAATCACGCGATCCGCAAACTCTCCAAGTTCAACGGAGGCCACTTGGCCGATTTCCATCTGGCGGTAAAGGATTGGCGTGCCAACTTTTATAGAGCCGCGTTGTTCACTTTGTACGGTGAAAACGACTCCGCGAGAATTGGGGGCATCGCTTTCTAGGTTGAAACGGTGTTGGCCTTGACCATGGCCTGGCAGGACATGGATATATTTCGCCAGAAGCGCATCAAAATTATCTATGCCACTAATACCTAAAGAGGGTTGTGCTAGCCAGAAATGACTGCCTTGAACGGCAATATGACTGACATACTCAGGGTAGATGCGCGCTGAGGCGCTCACCGTGCCGCTTTTAAAATCGGGCACGACAAGAGTAATTTCACCCACTTTGACTCCTTGGTACTGAATGGGCATGCCTTTGCTGACGGTTTGTTGACCATTAGTGGTGAGCGAAATGATACGGCCGAATGTACGAGCTTCATTTTGATTTGGGTAGAGTTTCCACTTCTCGGCAATTTTGTTTTCTATGCCGGGAATGGAATCAAAAGCGATCCCGCCTTGGATTAAGGTTTTTAAGGGAGAGGCTTTGATTGCAACACCAGCAAGGCTGGCTTCGATTTCTACTCCAGAGCGATTCCAAAATACGGTTTGGTCGGTAATCAAATGTTTGTAGCGATTTTCAATGCTGACCTCGACCGTCACACCGCCTTCAGCAAGCTGAAAGTCAGAGACGCTTCCGACGGGAAGATTGCGATAGAGCAGGGGGCTACCTTTGGAAATCGGCGGCAATTCAGCGGAAAACAGCGTTAGAGTTTGAGAACCACTCTGATTGTACTTTGCCAGTTCGGCCAGCGAGCGGCTTTGATACAATTGATACGAAGGGCTAATTCTCTCCTTGCCCTCGCTCACAAAGCTTATCGATCCAGTTAAAAGCTGTTTTGCGGGTGGAACGGAAATATTCAAGCCTGACTCGGTCAGTTCTGCACTGGCACTTCCAGTGACAAAAAAGCGGTTTTGCGAGCGAATCAAATGGGCATATTGGTTGTCAATCAGTACGTCAAAGTAAACTTCATGCGGCTTACGCCCTAAGCCTTCGTCAAGAAGCCCAACTTTGATCACCGAGCCGACAACAATCCCTTTGTAGAGCAGATTCGCCCCGACATCTAAGCCAAACGAGTTGTCTGATAACAGCCGGATGGCAATCGACTTAGCTTGCTCTTGATTGTATTCGGTTTTACGAATGGCATTGAAACGGCGAGTTCGTTCTCCATCGCCGGGTATCAAAGTGAGAAAATTGCCGCGCACTAAGTTACCAATATTTTCAACACCTGAGAGCGAGACTTTTGCCTCTTCAAGGATAAACTTACTGCCACTGTTGAGCAGATCATTGAACGCGGGTTGAATCGCCGCGGATGCGACAATCACTTCGCGCCCTTCTGAAAGCGATAGGTCGGTGATTTGTCCGACTTCAATTCCGCGATACATAATTGGCGCACCGTTTGGACTCACATTATGGTCGTCCGGTAACGTAATGGTGACAGAAATGCCTCGCCCAGCGGTTTTCAGATCTCGGTAAAGACGAAATTCGCTATTCTCCTCCACGGGTTCACCATCGTCGGGGGAATCGACCGCAATCGCACCGCCGAGCAGAGCGGTCATATTTTCCAAGCGCACATCCACACCTTCAAAACCGATACTCGCTCCAATACCACTAACGTTCCAAAAACGGCTTTGGTCGTTAATGATATGTCGATACTCATCGTTAATGCTGGCGTGGATGGTAACCGACTTGCCATCTTCATCTAGTTGATAGCTGTACACTTCACCAATTGGTATCTTTTTATAGAAAATCTTTGAACCGATTGAGACGCCACCCAGATCTTTGGCTTTGAGTTTCAGAGTTAGCCCTTGATTGGCCAAAAGGTCGGTTGGCGCTTTCTCTAACGCGTGAAAAACAGTTTCTGCTTCGCTGGATTCACCTGGTTGGATCGCAATGTAGTTGCCGGAGACCAAAGCATCCAACCCAGAAATGCCGGAAAGGCTTGCGGTGGGTTTAACCAACCAAAAACGGGTGTTTTGATTGAGCAGTTTGGTCGCTTCTGGATAGATGTCCGCATCGACGTAGATATTCGAAAGATCTTCAGCAAGATTAATATCTCGCACCATGCCGACTTCGAGGCCTTGATAACGAATCGTGGTGCGACCTGCAATGAGTCCTTGTGCATCGGAGAAATAGATCTGCACACGTTGACCAGCATCATGAATCGCTTTGGTAACGAGCCAGCCAGCTAATAACATGGTCAGAATTGGTAGAATCCACAGGGGAGAAATCCCGCGGTTTTTACGCACGTCAGGGGTGTAAGAATTTTGTGAACTAGTAGGTGTGTTCATGCACAGACTCATCTTTTTTTGCTTGCGAGTAATCGTCCCAAATCAGACGAGGGTCGATACTCTCTGCGGCCAACATGGTAAAAACGACCACTAAACCAAACGCGACCGCACCATATCCGGGGGTAAAATCTAAAATCCGACCTCGATCCACTAAGGTCATCATAATTGAGATAACAAACAGGTCCAATACTGACCATTTTCCAATCCACTTCACCACAAAGTAAATGATCATTCGCTGTCGATGATACACAGATCGCTTAATGTGAATGCAAATCAGGATATAAGCCAAGCCGAGAATCTTGGCCACGGGCACAACAATACTGGCGATGAATATGATGGCAGCAATGCCATGCATGCCATTTTTAATCAGCGAGGCGACACCGGAGAAAATGGTGTCTTGCAATCTTTGCCCGTTGGTGATCAGAATCGAAATCGGGATCAAGTTTGCAGGAAAAATAGCAATCGTTGCGGCAATTAAAAATGCCCAAGTCTTTTGCAAAGAATAAGGTTTCCGATGATGCAGCGGACTGTCACAACGAATACAGCGCTCGGCTTCGGGTTGAGACATATGACAGCTGTGACAGTGGACGTGCTTTTCCTCTAATTGGTAATGGTGCTCAGCATGCCAAGTTTCCCAATAACGCCGCACACTGACGCGGGTGATGAGTAGCACGCTAAAAAGCTGTAGTAGTAACAGCCCAATAAGCCCCGGACCAACAAAAATATCCGAATAGTCTTGCAGCTTAAAGCAGGAGACGGCGATGCTGACGAGAAAAACATCCAGCATCATCCAATGCTTTAATGTTTGTACGGTAGTAAGCGAATATTTGAGCAGATGAAACCAGCCTCGTTTTAGGGCAAGATGCGCAAGTACCACAGCATTGCACACCAGAAATGGGGCAAGAGAACTACAAAAGAAAATTAAAAGTGACAGCGCAACGTATCCTTCACCCATCAGCGCCCACACTCCAGAGGGGAGCGTGGCAGGGATCATCACACCGAAAAGACGGATACTAATAAAGTCAAAAAAGTGTGAAGGAATAAACAGCATCAAGCAGGTGATGGCAATCGCCAAATTACCCGAGAGGCTCGGTCGACCACCGCGGTAAAGCTGCGTGCCACAGCGAGGGCAATAGGCGCTTTTGCCGGAAGCAACCGAAATCACATCGACAGGCAGCTCACACCCCTGACATAGGCGTACTTGCGTAATTTCCGTGCGATGCTGAGCTGCCGAGTCTGGAGATTGAGAGGTCATAGTGACCTCTCAGTGTGGGAAGATAAACGCGTCAATAAAAAAGTATCAGGCGTGAGATTGCACACTGCCGTAGAGTGTTTGATATAACCCGTCTTGTTCAACCAGCTCCAAATGGGTGCCTGATTGCGTAACCTGTCCATCTTCCAAAACATAGATGATATCCGCTTGTTTCACTGCTGATAGCCGGTGGGCAACAATCAGTGTGGTACGTCCTCTAAGAAATTCATTCAACGCTTTATGCAGCGCAGCTTCCGTTGCGGTATCGAGCGCAGAGGTCGCCTCATCCAGAATAACAAACTTAGGATTGCTCAGCACCATGCGAGCAATGGCTAGGCGCTGGCGCTGGCCGCCGGACAATCGAATACCGTTGCGTCCAACTTGCGTTTCAAGTCCATCAGTAAGCTGGGCGATGACATCTTGCAGCTGAGCAACTTCGAGCGCATGCCACAGTGCATTCTCTTCGTATGTACCACCTAAGGTGAGATTATGCCGTAAGCTGTCATTAAATAGTATAGGTTGTTGTAAAACAACAGCTATCTGATCGCGGATAATCTCAAATCCAATGTCGTCAGTGGTTTCTCCGTTGTACAGAATCCGACCACTACTGGCTTGATAGACCCCGATCAAAAGTTGGATCAAGGTTGATTTTCCACCACCACTTGCGCCGACTAAAGCCACTTTTTTTCCAGCGGGAATAGTTAAAGACAGATTGTTGAGCACCTGATTATCGCTATTGTAAGCAAAATTTACCTGCTCTACTTTTACTTCCACTTCGCCTTCGTTTAAGAAAGGATTTACTTTCGAAATCGGCCTATGTTCTTCTTCCAGTTCAAGGAGAGCGTTGATACGGGTAAGTGCAGCCTTGGCGCTATACCAAGAAAACTGAATGCTGAGCAATTCCTGAACAGGGGTCAACATAAACCACAGATAGCCAAACACGGCAAAAATCTGGCCAATGGTTAAATCACTAAACAGCACCATTAACATTGCGACGGCGCGAAAGAGTTCGAAACCGATCAAAAATAGCAGGAAGGAGACACGTCCAGCGGCTTCCGACTGCCAAGCATACTTGTCGGCATTGATGCGCACCTGATCGGCTTGCTGTTTCAACTCTTGCAAAAATTCACGTTCTTTGTTGGCCGCCCGTAACTGGTAAATGCCATCGAGAGTTTCCACCAAGCGGCTTTGGAACTGTTCGAACGCTTGGTTCTCATGCCGCTTAAGATGCTTGACCTTGCCTCCAAGCTTGCGGGAGAAATAGATAACAATCGGATTTACCAGCAAAATAAACAGCCCTAGTCGCCACTCCAGCCAGAGTAAGACGACCGCCGTGCCGATGACCGTTAGCAGGCTGATGACAAATTTTGCCAGCGTGCTGCCGATGAACTGATCAATGGTTTCGATGTCAGTGATCAAATGAGCATTGATTCCGCCGCTGCCCCTTGTCTCGTACTGTCGAATGCTGATCCGTCCAAGCTTGTCGATCATTTTGGCCCGCATCAGGTAGGTGATGGTTTTCGAAACCAGAGTAAATTGACGACTTTGGAGGATGTTGAACGCTTGGCTCAATGCCCGCATCAACACCACCAAAAACAGGGTAAAGAAGATATAGCCAATCGGAGTTTGCCAAGCTTGAGGTAACACCCCATTCATCAATTCCAAACCTTTACCAGGTTGGTTCATGAGTACTTCATCGACCATTAACGGCATCAAAAGAGGGATAGGAACGCTAAGCAAAGTGGCGATCACAGCAATGAAATTGGCAAACAGAAGCTTTGACTTATGTTTTTTTACTTGTGTTATCAACCAGGAACGGCTAATAGTGTCAGTTGAGGAAATCATTATAATGAGAATAAATCCTATTTATGTTTGAGCGCGCATTCTAGCCGTTCTCGATGGGAATCCCAAGTAAATTCAGAAACACCCGCATCGCGTAATCATGCTGTGCGTTTGCAGTAAAATCGGAAGTTGATATGACTATTGAACAATACCAAACCTTGACTAAGCAAGCTGTGGCCTTGATCGAATCAGAACACGATTTGATCGCCAACCTTTCAAATATCAGTGCGTTACTTTCTATGGAGCTTGAAGACCTTAACTGGGTTGGTTTTTATCTCTATAAAGAAGACCAACTGGTTCTAGGGCCGTTCCAAGGCAAACCAGCTTGTGTACGTATTCCTATGGGTAAAGGTGTTTGTGGCACAGCTGCGGCAACCAACACCGTGCAGCGTGTCCATGATGTGCACCAGTTTGAAGGGCACATTGCGTGTGATGCAGCGAGCAATTCGGAGATCGTACTGCCATTTTCTATTAATGGCACGGTGGCTGGCGTTCTTGATATTGATAGCCCAAGTGTGGGCCGATTCAGCGAAACAGATGAAGCTGGGCTCACATTTTTTATGGCGGAAGTAGAAAAGCTGCTTAATTCCCACGCGAACAAAGCATAAATTCGGTAACGAGAGTGGTTTTTCGTTCGCAGGTCACTATAATACGAGGATATTTTTATCTTAATGCTCGCGGACAGGCCGCTCTAACCAGGACAACTCATGACTGAAAAGTTAAAAAACAGCAAAGAAGTTATTGCATATATTGCTGAATGTTTCCCTAATTGCTTTACTCTAGAAGGTGAAGCAAAGCCACTTAAAATCGGTATTTTTCAAGATCTTGCAGATCGTCTGAGCGACGATGAGAAAGTGAGCAAAACTCAGCTTCGTGCAGCGTTAAGACAGTACACTTCATCTTGGCGCTATTTACATGGCGTTAAAGCGGGCGCAACACGTGTTGACCTTGATGGTAATGCATGTGGTGTGCTGGAAGAAGAACATGTAGAACACGCAAAAGCCACTCTGGCAGAAAGCAAAGCGAAAGTTCAAGCTCGTCGCAAAGAACAAGCGCAAAAAGCTCGTGAAGAAAGCAAGGCTGATAAGCCTAAGGCAAAAAAAGCACCACAACAACGTCGTGCCAACAAGCCACAAGCTCAGAAACCAGCAGAAAAGCCGGTAGAGACACGTGCGCTGAATGCAGATGAATATATTGTCGGTAAGTTAGTAAACGTCAATATGGGCAAGGGCAACATGGCTGCGACAATCGTAGAAATCAACAAGGATGATGTGCGTGTTCAACTAGCTAACGGCCTACAAATGGTTGTCAAAGCGGAGCACTTGCGCGCATAAAGGAGACACTCCTACGCATGAAATGCCGTTCAAAATTGACCCTGATCGCTGCTGGCCTCTGGCTGGCAGCATCAGCTCAGGCTCTTGAAGCCAAATTATCCATCAAAGATCTTCCTGTTCTTGCTCCTGAAATTCAGCATGAAACCGCGAGCAAGCGAGTGACTTCCCGATTCACGCGCTCTCACTATAAACATTTCAACCTGAACGATGACTTCTCTAAAGCGATTTTTACCCGCTATGTTGAGTTGCTCGATTACAACAAGAACATTTTCACTCAAGCCGATATTGATGCCTTCTCCACTTGGTCAACGCAGCTTGATGATCAGCTTAAAGCTGGCGAAAATCAGATAGCCTTTGACGTCTACAACTTGTCAATGAAAAAGCGTTTTGAGCGTTTTTCTTTTGCACTCAAGCTGTTAGACAAGGAAATCACATTTGATAACGATGACTTTATTGAACTGGATCGAGCGAAGTCTGCTTGGCCAAAAGATAAAGCGGAACTCGATGAACTTTGGCGAAAACGCGTTAAATACGATGCGCTTAACCTGAAATTAACCGGTAAAGAGTGGCCAGAGATCAAAGACGTTTTGGAAAAACGTTACAACAACGCGATGAAACGCATCACGCAGACGCGTAACGAAGACGTTTTCCAGTTGTACATGAATGCGTTTGCTCGTGAAGTCGATCCGCACACCAGTTATTTGTCACCGCGTAACGCAGAACAATTCCAATCGGAAATGAATCTGTCACTGGAAGGGATCGGTGCCGTGCTGCAAATGACCGACGATTATACGGTCATCCGTTCACTCGTCGCTGGTGGTCCCGCTTCAAAGAGTAAACAGCTTGGCGAAGGTGACCGAATCATAGGTGTTGGCCAAGATGGCGAAGAGATTGTCGATATCATTGGCTGGCGTCTCGATGACGTTGTGCAGTTGATCAAAGGTCCGAAAGGAACGAAAGTGAATCTGCACGTTTTGCCTGATGGTAACGATGCAAAGAGTTACGTGGTCACAATTGTTCGAGATAAGATTCGCCTGGAAGACAGAGCGGTAAAAGCGAAGACAATTGAAAAAGACGGCAAAAAAATCGGTGTTCTGGAAGTGCCGAGTTTTTATGTTGGTCTGTCTAAAGATACCGACAAGCTGTTAACTGACCTTAAGTCTCAAGGCGTCGACGGCATCATTGTTGATTTGCGAAATAACGGTGGTGGAGCGCTTACAGAGGCGACGGCATTGACGGGTCTTTTCATTGAGAAAGGCCCAGTAGTGCAAGTTCGTGACAGCTACGGCCGAGTGAAAGTTAATGCGGATACCGACGGAGAAATCAGCTACGCTGGCCCAATGACGGTGCTGGTCAATCGCTACAGTGCATCCGCATCGGAAATTTTTGCTGCTGCGCTGCAAGATTACGGTAGAGCCATTATTCTGGGTGAAAACTCGTTTGGCAAAGGGACGGTACAACAACATCGCTCTTTGAATCATATTTATGATTTGTTCGACAAAGAGCTCGGCTATGTTCAGTATACGATCCAAAAGTTCTATCGTATCGACGGCGGGAGTACGCAAAATAAAGGGGTTGTGCCAGATATCGCCTATCCAACCGCGGTTGACCCTGAAGAGACAGGAGAGAGCGTTGAAGATAATGCATTGCCTTGGGATAGCATTGAGAAAGCAGACTATGCCGTGTTACAGCGTAATGCTGAGTTGGTCAACGCATTAAAGTTAAAGCACGACGCGAGAGTTGCCAACCAGCTTGAGTTTAAATTCATCGCTGAAGATATTGCCACGTACAAAGCGGAAAAAAATGACAATAAGTTGTCCTTAAACGAAAAAGTACGTAAGCAAGAATCTGAAAGTGCTGAAAAAACTCGACTTGATCGCATTAATCAGCGTCAGCTTCTCGAAGGGAAAAAGCCTTTTGACAATCTTGATGATGTACCAAAAGACTACGAATATCCCGATGCCTACTTAGATGAATCGGTCTCGATTATGGTCGACATGCTTAAGATGGCGAAATCTTAAACCTTCAAGCGAGCCTAACTAGGCTCGCTTCTTCATGATTCCATGTGTAAAAACCTTCCTGAATTAGAGCTATTTCATCTTGATAAATGCACCATTAAGCGCGCGTTTTGTTATTTTTTATCGCGTAATAATGTGATTTGGATCTAAAAATTTCGCATTATTTTATCTCCAGATCTAAGCTGTAAGAAAAGGTCCGGAGATAAAACGATGAGACATTTCCTACTTTTCCTTGCTGTTATCATGTTTCCTGTCACACAGGCGAATGAAGCGGGCGAAGCCCCTTCTGATTTAACCTATTTTGATACACCACTCTTGCTGGGTGATTGGTATTTGGTCAATCCCGATCCTGAGTCTGGCCGAGAAGATTTCCGAGCGATCAAACTGTCGCTAGGTTCAGATTACCAGTTCCAAATTGACATCCAGAAACGGGACTACAGTGTCGATCATTGGCAAGGGATGTACGCGGCCAACGAAGACACGATTATTCTCGGGCTGAATTCAGGTCAACCTCAAGTGTACCAGTATGAAAGCAACCATCACATGCTCAATCTTAATGGGGTGAGATTTACTAAAGGATTGCCCAATGCACTGGCTGGTATTTGGTCGAGCGCTCATCTTTCCGGTGAAGGGATGATTGCCAATCAAATCAACCGAGTGGATCTGGTGTTGCAACCCGATTTTGTCTTTATGTTTCGCGTTACCTCTGAAGGAGGTAGTGAGTCCGTCACGCAAGGCGTCTATTATACCGAGGGCAATCACTTGGTTTTGTTGTATGAGAACGGTGAGCATAATACGACTTATACGCTGGAAAGAGATAAGCTGACTCTGGCAGAAGAAAGCGGTGAGATGTTAGCGGTGCTGGATCGGGTTCGTTGAATGTGAATTGAACCAAGAGTAAACAGTGCAAAGTGTGGATAAGAGAGGATTTTTATAAAGTTCTCTCTTTTTTTGTTGTGAGACTTGTTTTATTCGTTCGTCAACCGCATCTTACTTGGGTAATTTTTCGGTACCTGCCAGATAATTGAACTCACAGATGCATTAACACGTCGCTTATCGATACAAAGATGAGCATGTCGTACAAGGTAGCAGGTACGTTTTGATTCACTGTACAAGGATTTATAGATATGTCTCAGACCCCACAGGCTAAATATCGCGAAGATTATACGCCACCATCACATTCCATTACCGATATTGATCTGACTTTTGATCTTTACGATAACAACACTCTGGTAACGGCCGTTTCGCAAGTGAAGCAGTTGGGCGAGAGCAATGTCGTTGAATTGGACGGTGAAGCGCTGAAACTTTGTTCTGTCAGTGTTAACGGTGAAGCTTGGTCGGCCTATGAAGTGAAAGAGGCTTCACTGGTTCTATCGCAGCTTCCGACCGAGTTTGAGCTGACTATTGTGACAGAGATTGATCCTGAGGCGAACACCGCCTTGGAAGGTCTATACAAATCAGGCGGCGCATTCTGTACTCAATGTGAAGCCGAAGGTTTCCGTCGCATCACTTACTATCTGGACCGTCCAGATGTGCTGGCTCGTTACACCACCAAAGTCATCGCAGACAAAACAACTTATCCTTACCTGCTGAGTAACGGTAACCGTGTGGCTCAAGGTGAGCTCGAAGGTGGACGTCACTGGGTACAATGGCAAGACCCTCATCCAAAGCCAGCTTATCTATTCGCTCTGGTTGCAGGTGACTTCGATGTGTTGCGTGACATCTATACCACGAAATCAGGCCGCAAAGTTGATCTGGAAATTTTTGTTGACAAAGGCAATCTCGACCGAGCTCCACATGCGATGACGTCGCTCATCAACTCAATGAAGTGGGATGAAGAGCGATTTGACCTAGAGTACGATCTCGATATCTACATGATAGTCGCAGTGGATTTCTTCAACATGGGAGCGATGGAGAACAAAGGTCTCAACATCTTTAACTCGAAGTTTGTTCTGGCTAACTCTCAGACGGCGACAGATAGCGACTATCTTGGTATTGAAGCGGTCATTGGTCATGAGTATTTCCACAACTGGACGGGGAACCGTGTCACTTGCCGTGATTGGTTCCAGTTGAGTTTGAAAGAAGGTTTGACGGTTTTCCGTGATCAAGAATTCTCGTCAGATCTTGGTTCAAGAGCGGTTAATCGTATCCAGAATGTGCGCGTGATCCGCGGACCGCAGTTTGCTGAAGATGCCAGCCCCATGTCACATCCGATCCGTCCGGATAAAGTGATTGAAATGAATAACTTCTACACCCTGACCGTATACGAAAAGGGCAGTGAAGTGATTCGCATGTATCACACATTGCTTGGGGAAGAAGGCTTCCAAAAAGGGATGAAACTTTACTTTGAGCGTCACGATGGCACGGCCGCGACGTGTGAAGACTTCGTTTCAGCGATGGAAGATGCAACGGGTGTTGACCTGACTCAGTTCCGTCTTTGGTATAGCCAGTCTGGTACACCGACCGTGCGGGTGAGCAGCCAATATGATGCCGGAGCGCAGACTTATGCGCTGACGGTTGAGCAGTTCACTGAGCCAACGCAAGACCAAGCAGAAAAGCACGCTCTGCATATCCCATTTGATATTGAGCTGTATGCGGCTGATGGCAGTGTCATTCCGCTTATCGTAGAAGGCAAATCTGTCTCTAACGTGCTCGATGTTAAAGCGGAGAAACAAACCTTTGTGTTTGAAAATGTCTCCGAATGTCCAGTGCCTTCGCTGCTGAGAGAGTTCTCTGCACCAGTGAAACTGGAGTACAACTATTCTGACGAAGAACTGATGTTCCTGATGACACATGCGCGTAACGAGTTCGCTCGTTGGGATGCTAGCCAAATGTTGTTGGCGAAATACATTCGCGCCAACGTGCAACGTGTGCAGCAAGGTGATGAAGTGGAAGTGGCGGCAGAAGTCGTGGATGCATTCCGCGGCGTACTGATCAGTGCTGATCTTGAAGCTGCGTTTATCGCTGAAGTGTTATCGTTGCCGCAGCATAACGAAGTTTCTGGTTGGTATAAGCTCGTTGATGTTGATGCGATTGCAAAAACCTTAGAAGGTATGCGAGCGATCTTCGCTGATCAACTGCAAGAAGAGCTCAGTGCGGTGTATCACAGCTTGAAACAAGCGCAGTACAGTATCGATCATGCTGCGATTGGAAAACGCGCGCTACGTAATATCTGTCTTGGCTATCTAGCGCGAATCACTGGTGGTAATGAGCTGGTTGAAAAGCATTATTACCAAGCAAACAATATGACCGACACCATTGCAGCAATGACCGCAGCCAACAACGCTCAACTGCCTTGTCGTGAAGCTTTGATGCAAGACTACAGTGACAAGTGGAAACACGATGGTCTGGTGATGGATAAGTGGTTCATGATTCAAGGTTGCAACCCCGCTGACAATGCCCTTGAGGTGGTTAAGCAGACAATGCAGCATGAAGCATTTAGCCTGAAAAACCCCAACCGTACTCGCAGTTTGGTGGGCTCTTTCTTGAATCTCAACCCTGTTCATTTCCATGATAAATCGGGTAGCGGCTACCGTTTCGCGGGAGAAATTCTACGCGAGCTCAACAGCACCAACCCGCAGGTTGCGTCTCGACTGATCGACCCGTTGCTGAAATTGGCCAAGTACGATGATGAGCGTAAAGCACTGATGCGTGCTGAGTTAGAATCACTCAAAGTAATGGATAATCTAGCGAAAGATCTGTTTGAAAAAGTGAGCAAAGCGCTAGAAAGTTAAAGGTTAAATCATATGCAGCTGGCCTCGCGTCAGCTGCTTTTTGCAAACGATGAATCAATACTACTTCAGCTTAAATATCAGCTATCAGACCTTCCTCGCTCACTATTCGGGTGCGGCGAGCTCGGTGCAAGTTGTTACAGATAATGGGCTTCGGATACAGCTACCTGCCACGCGCTTTAGGCCGTTTCTTAGCCAATTGGGGCTTAGAGGGCGGTTCCGACTAACAACTGACCAAAATAACAAGTTTATAAAGTTAGAAACTCTGTAACTCCTCCGTTTAACAGCGAGTTAAACAGGAATCTCAATCACATTCTCAAACATTTCACCTGCCAAGTTCGTTAATTCTATTAACTAAATTTCAATAATGCTTTTACAATAAGCACATGCATTACCTATGCTTAGTTATTAGGTCTTTTAAGCCGATTTAATGCTAAGTGTCCCCTACAAAAAAACTATTCTAATGTGGAGTGTGAATATGACCGCGCGTGAAAATGTAGTGCCGGTTCTGCTTGAAAAAGTGTATCAACTGATTCAGGACAAACTCGAGCTATCTCACCAGCCTTTAGTCACTAAATTAGCTCAACACTTATTTAGTAATATGTCCAACGACGATTTGATTCAGCGTAACGAATCGGATCTTTATGGCGCTGTTGTTAGCCTCTGGCATCATATCAATGAGAAAAAACCGGAAGAGATCTCTGTCAGGGTGTTTAACCCAACAGTGAGTCGCCAAGGTTGGCAATCTACCCACACTATTGTTGAAGTCGTTATTCCAGACAGTCCTTTTTTGGTCGATTCCATCAAAATGACCTTGAGTCGTTTAGATCTTTCTTGTCATTTGATGCTCAACAACCCAACGCAAATCACACGTGATAGTAAAGGCGTGGTGACTGAGGTCAATGGTAAAGGCGGCGTGCTTCAGTCACTGTTCCATATCGAAGTGGATCGTCTGAGCAAGAAAGAAGAGATGCAGACGCTAAAGCAAGAACTGCTCGATGTGCTTTCGGACACTCGCTTGGTGGTGAACGCTTGGCAATCAATGGTTGAACGTCTCAAAGAAGTAACAACACAGCTAGAAAAACAGAAATCGGTTATTGCCGTGAACGATGAACGCTTCGATGAAAGCATTGCCTTTCTTCGTTGGTTAGGGGACCACAACTTCACGTTCATGGGTTATAAGGAATATGACCTGAGCAATGTCGATGGCGACAGCGAATTACTGCCAACGGCAGAAAAGGGCCTTGGCCTATTTGCAGACGAGAAACGAGTTCGCGGCGTGAAGCTGTCTGAGCTTTCCGATTCTGCTCGTCTAGAAGCGAAAAAACCTTACGCGCTGATTATTACCAAAGGCAACAAGCCTTCAAGAATTCACCGACCTGCTTACAACGATTATATCGGCATTAAGAAATTTGATGAAAACGGCAAAGTTATTGGTGAACATCGCTTTACTGGGCTTTACACTTCCGCCGTTTACAACCAAGCCGTTTCTTCTATCCCACTGATTCG
Source organism: Vibrio navarrensis (assembly GCF_015767675.1). Taxonomy (NCBI): domain Bacteria; kingdom Pseudomonadati; phylum Pseudomonadota; class Gammaproteobacteria; order Vibrionales; family Vibrionaceae; genus Vibrio; species Vibrio navarrensis. Next base: position 1,633,111 of record NZ_CP065217.1, read on the forward strand.
TGAGAAAGTTGGTCGCATTCTTGAAGCGAGCCGTTACCGTCACGGTTCGTATTCCTACAAAGCACTGCACAATATTCTAGAAAACTACCCGCGTGATGAACTAATCCAAGCAACCGAAGAAGAGCTTCTTGAAGTTGGCATGGGCGTGGTGCAAATGCACGACCGAGATCTTCTGCGTCTTTTCGTGCGTAAAGACCCGTTTGGCCGTTTTTTTAGCGCCATGGTCTACGTGACCAAAGATCGTTACAACACCGAACTTCGTCGTCAGACCCAGCGCATCCTGAAGCAATATTTTGGCGGCGAGCAAGAAGTGGAGTTCACCACATTCTTCTCCGAAAGCCCTCTGGCGCGCACTCACTACATTGTTCGGGTAGACAACAACAACATCGACGTAGACGTAAAGAATATCGAGCAAAACCTAATGGAAGTATCCTCATCTTGGGATGATCGCCTCAAAGACTCCATCATTGCTAACTTTGGCGAAAGCAAAGGCTTACCACTATCAAAAGAGTATATGAAGGCGTTCCCGCGTTCTTATAAAGAAGCCATGATGCCAGGTAGCGCAGTGGACGATATTGAGCGTTTGGAATCACTCAGTGATGAACATAAATTAGGGATGCTGTTTTATCGCCCACAAGAGTTAGCGGCGGATTCTAAAGCGGTACGTCTGAAACTGTATCATCGTGACGAGCCGATCCATCTATCTGATGTGATGCCAATGCTCGAAAATTTAGGTCTACGGGTGATCGGCGAATCCCCGTATGAGATCCACAAAACCAATGGTCAGACATTCTGGATCCTTGATTTCTCCATGCTGCATAAGAGCGACAAAGTGGTGGATCTGCGTGAAGCACGCGATCGTTTCCAACAAGCATTCGCCGCGATTTGGGCAGGTGAGCTGGAGAGCGATGGCTTCAACCGTTTGGTGCTCGGTGCGTCCCTCACTGGCCGGGAAATTTCCATCCTTCGTGCTTATGCACGCTATATGCGTCAAGTGGGCTTCCCATTTAGTCAGCAATATATCGAAGATACCTTAAGCCATTACCCAGATTTGGCCAAAGCGCTGGTGGAGCTGTTTGTTAAGCGTTTTGATCCGAAATACAAAGGCTCGGAGAAAGGCCAAGAAGATCTCATCAAAACGATGACGGAACAATTGGATCATGTTGAGAGCTTGGATGATGATCGTATCATTCGTCGCTACATGGAAATGATCTTAGCCACGCTTCGCACCAACTATTACCAAGTAGACGACAAGAAACAGCCGAAACCTTGGTTATCTCTGAAGATGAAGCCAAGCGAGATCCCAGAGATCCCACAACCTGTCCCAGCGTTTGAGATCTTTGTTTACGCACCGGATATCGAAGGTGTTCACTTGCGTGGTGGCAAAGTCGCTCGTGGCGGTTTACGTTGGTCTGATCGTCAAGAAGATTTCCGTACTGAAATCTTGGGTCTGGTTAAAGCGCAGCAAGTTAAGAATACCGTGATTGTGCCCGTGGGCGCGAAAGGTGGCTTTGTTTGTAAACGTCAGCCTAGTATGACCACTCGTGATGAAATATTTGCCGAAGGTCAACGTTGCTACAAACAGTTTATCCGCGCGCTCTTGGATGTGTCCGATAACATTATCGAAGGGGAAGTGGTTCCACCGAAAAATGTGGTGCGACATGACGAAGACGACCCTTACTTGGTTGTCGCGGCGGATAAAGGGACGGCGACATTCTCTGATTTGGCGAACTCAGTATCAGCAGAGTACAACTTCTGGCTGGGTGATGCGTTTGCATCCGGTGGCTCAAACGGCTACGACCACAAGGCGATGGGGATCACCGCGAAAGGTGGTTGGGAGTCGGTGAAACGCCACTTCCGTGAAATGGGCATTGACTGTCAGACCACAGACTTTACCGCAGTCGGAATTGGCGATATGGCGGGTGACGTATTTGGTAATGGTATGCTGCTCTCCAAGCACATCCGCTTGCTGGCCGCGTTTAACCACCTGCACATTTTCATTGACCCAAATCCAGATTCAGCAACGAGTTGGGAAGAGCGTAACCGTTTATTCAACTTGCCTCGCTCGAGCTGGGAAGATTATAACGCTAAGCTGATTTCTAAAGGTGGCGGTGTTTTCTCTCGTCGCGCTAAGTCGATTGCACTGACGCCAGAAATTCAGAAGATGCTGTCTACGAAGAAAGCCTCTTTGGCACCGAACGAGTTGATCAAAATGATCCTGAAAATGGAAGTTGATCTGCTATGGAATGGTGGCATCGGTACGTATGTCAAAGCTTCGACAGAAACGCATACGGATGTCGGTGACCGTGCTAACGATGTGCTGCGTATTGATGGACGTGATCTACAAGCTCGTATCGTCGGTGAAGGTGGCAACTTGGGTATGACGCAGAAAGGTCGCATTGAGTATGCACTGAACGGCGGCCGGGTTAACACTGACTTTGTCGATAACGTCGGTGGTGTAGACTGTTCTGATAACGAAGTGAACATCAAGATCTTCCTTAACGGCTTGGTGTCCAATGGCGATATGACGATCAAACAGCGCAACGCCATCTTGGAATCCATGGAAGAGGAAGTTGGCGAGATCGTTCTTGATGATGCTTACCGTCAATCCGAGTCTATTTCTGTGACTGAGCAACAAGGCGTCAGTGTTGTCAAAGAGCAAATTCGCTTTATTCACACCATGGAGAAAGCGGGCTATCTTGATCGCGCGCTGGAAAGTATTCCAGATGACGAAACGCTACTGGAACGAGAAAAAACCGGACGTGGACTAACTCGCCCAGAGCTTGCCGTGCTGGTTGCTTACGGCAAAATGGTGCTGAAAGAACAATTGGCTAACGATGATATCGCCAACGACGAGTTCCATGCCAAGCAGCTTGTCGCGTATTTCCCAAGTGAGCTACGTAATAAGTATGCGCAGCAGATGTCGTCTCATCCGCTTCGTGCAGAGATCATTGCAACATCCCTTGCAAACCAAATGGTGAACGAAATGGGATGTAATTTCGTTACGCGATTGCAGGAAGAGACAGGAGCAACCGTTGTTGACATTGCTAATGCATACAGCGCTGCAAGAGAAATCTACGATCTTGGTGACATTTTGGAGAAAACCCGCGATCTCGATAACGTCGCTTCCGCGGATGCACAGTACGAAATTATGTTTAATGTGCGTCGCATGCTGCGTCGTGTTGCTCGCTGGTTGCTGCGTAATCGCAGTGGCAAGAACAATGTAAGCGAGTTGATTGAACGTTACCGCGCTGATGTGGATGTGATCACTCGCAGCTTAGATGAGATGTTGGTCTCAGCCGAAGTGGAAGAGCATGAAGAGCTGGCGCGTTCTTGGATTGAGCGTGGGGTAGACGCGAGCTTGGCCAACAGAGTGTCACGTCTTTCTAGTTTGCAATCGGCTTTGGATATTTCTGCGGTCGCTAGAGAGAAGAGCAAAACCGTCGAGCAAGCATCGAAGTTGTATTTTAATCTGGGTGATCGCCTTTCACTGCATTGGTTCCTCAAGCAGATCAACAGCCAGGCGGTTGACAACAACTGGCAAGCATTGGCACGAGCGGCGTTCCGTGAAGATTTAGATTGGCAGCAACGTTTGTTAACCGCGCAAGTGCTTAACTGCCGTAGTTCTGACGGCGACTTTGATGTGATCGAAGCGCTGGACGAATGGATGGAACGCAACGAAACTTCGCTTCACCGCTGGGAAAGCATTTTGAATGAGTTCAAGGTGGGTAGTGTTCATGAATTTGCTAAATTCTCAGTTGCTCTGCGTGAATTGGTATTACTCAACCTCAATTGCAGTGCAAATGATTAGGTTTTTGCCAGTTAGATAAGTTTAAAGCCCCGAAAGGGGCTTTTTTATTACTCTGAGATTATAAAGTGACCATTTGCACGTTACGGTGTCTCTTTTTGTATTCACTCAAACGATTGCTTTGTTATCTTTCCATATGTACCTACATTGTTCTTAACTATAAGATACTGATAATTAAAGGTATTAAGTAAAAGATGGCTGCATTTATCAATAATCGCTGTATTTTGTTTGAATTGCGCCAATTTTAAGTAAATAATACCACCCCGTTTACACGGGGCTTTTTTCTTTCGGAGGCACAATGCTTTACCGTCTAGCCAGAGCTGGCTTTTTTCAATTGGATGCCGAAAAGGCGCATGACCTTGCCATTCAAAATTTCAAACGTTTCACCGGTACACCTCTCGATCTATTCTACCGCCAACAACTTCCACATCGTCCTGTTGAGTGTATGGGATTAACGTTCCGTAATCCTGTCGGCTTGGCCGCGGGGCTCGATAAAAATGGGGAATGCATTGAAGCGTTTGACGCTATGGGGTTTGGATTTGTCGAAGTCGGTACCGTGACGCCACGACCTCAGCCTGGAAATGACAAGCCACGCTTGTTTCGTCTAGTTAATGCCGAGGGCATTATCAATCGTATGGGCTTCAATAATGAAGGCGTTGATTCCCTGATTGAGAATGTAAAAAAAGCCAAATACAGCTGTATCCTTGGGATCAATATTGGCAAAAATAAAGATACGCCGATTGAGAAAGGGGTGGAGGATTACCTCATCTGTATGGATAAAGTGTACGAATACGCTGGCTATATTGCGGTGAATATTTCATCACCTAATACGCCAGGATTGCGCTCTCTACAATATGGTGAAGCGTTGGATGAACTTTTGTCCGCATTGAAACGCAAACAAGAAGAGCTAACAGAAAAGTACAAAAAGTATGTTCCGCTTACACTGAAGATCGCGCCAGATCTTACTGATCAAGAAATTAAGCAAATTTGCCAATCGTTGATCAAAAATAAGATCGATGGCGTGATCGCCACCAACACCACTCTTGATCGCAGTATTGTGGAAGGAATGAAGTACGCCAATGAAGCGGGTGGGCTAAGTGGCCGTCCGCTACAATCACGCAGTACCGAAGTTGTCCGTCTACTTCATCAGGAGTTACAGGGTGACATTCCCATCATCGGTGTTGGTGGTATTGATTCATTTGTCGCCGCAAAAGAGAAAATGATGGCGGGGGCGAATCTGGTTCAGGTTTATTCTGGCTTTATTTATCATGGACCGGGTCTGGTACGCGATATTGTTAAAAATCTGTAACTTACAAGCGATAAGCTACTGACAAATCAAGCCTTATTACGAAAAAAAGAGGAACGTGTTTCCTCTTTTTTTTTGTCTGTTGGTTTGTAGAATCAAAAGTACTGGAAGGTAATTAAGCGTTTACCTCCTTAATTCTGAGCTAACGTGAGAATGGAATAATGCTTAAACCAAGTGATAAATGGAAATGGTATTTCGACAAGTCTTCGGCTTGTTTGATGCTTGATTTGGGGGATACCTACGTCTTCCAAACAAACCTGACCAAGAAACATCTTGTAGATTGTGCATTTTCGCAAAATGAATTCACGGTAGACGATGCCAGTTCATTTCAAACCTTCAAAGAAGGTCTCGCTTATCTAGAGCTCAATGAATACCGCAAGGATGAACTTACGCTGTATTGTGTGGCGGCAAAGCGGTTTCACAAACCCGTTCAACCTAAGAGCTGGTTCTTTGATGCAAGTGGCACAGAGCATCAACCAGCAGAAGGAGAGCTGGTGTTACTGTCAAATAGCTTTAATCGAGGGCTGTTTATTGTTCTAGAAGCGGGGGACCACGCAAGTTTGGTGTGCTCAGTACAACTGACGGGCTTCTTATTAACGGCTGAAAAGTCATTGGCCTACGGTGAAGCAATTAAAGTCATGCACGATCGAATGAGCGTTCCAAATCAAGCCGATTTATGCCTTCCCATGGCTCTTGTTGGATAAAAATTTCCTTTATTTTCGTTCCTATTGTTTGCATTTATCGACCTATAAGGTCGATTTTTTTTGCCCCTCAGTTACGTCGAAATGACAAATCTCTCTTGTTCCTAAATTCTACTGTGTGATTTCGAGCCAATTTTTTCTTCTCGTTTAACCTCCCTAAGTAGGCCTGCCTAGGTCGAATAATCATCAATTATTCCTTGTTTTGCTCTTTCGGTAAGTAAATTACACAACCAGAATTATTTTGGTGTATACCAGAATGGACGTAAATAAGTATTCACTTTGCTTGTGGGCCAATTAATCTGGATAAGAGATGATGTTGACAGTGACCTGAGCCATAACATTTGAAAGAGAATGACCGCTTAGAAGTTGAGCAGTTGTTTGCCACCTGAGTCAGTGGAGGAGAAAACCTTTGAAATACGAGGCATTGAAAAGAATATCAGGTATAATCAGCACCATTTTTAATTGCTAAAGAACGCTATGAACCAATATCTTGCTGTTACCTCAAATGGGTTAGAAAACCTTCTTGCTGAAGAACTGACGAATCTAGGGATCACAGACGCCAAACCCGTACAGGCAGGGGTGAAATTTTCTGCTTCAAATGAGCAGATTTATCGTTGCTGTTTGTGGAGCCGTCTAGCTTCTCGTTTCGTAAGAATCCTTTCTGAGTTTACCTGTCAGGATGATATGGATCTTTATCTGGCAACCGTCGCGATTAACTGGGTAAATCAGTTCCACAGCACGAAAAAGTTCATTGTTGATTTCAACGGAACCAACCGTGAAATAAGAAACAGCCAGTATGGTGCGATGAAAGTGAAAGATGGTGTGGTGGACTGTTTTGAGAAGAAAGGATTGCCTCGCCCGAGTATTAGCAAAGAAAGACCAGACGTGCGTTTGCACGTGAGGCTACACAAAGATAAAGCCATTCTGGGTATTGATATGGTCGGTAGCGGATTACATCAACGCGGCTACCGTCCAGCTTCGGGAAAAGCGCCACTGCGTGAAACACTGGCTGCTGCAATCATCCTTCGTTCTGGCTGGAACCCAACTCAACCACTCATCGATCCCATGTGTGGTTCAGGAACCTTGTTAATTGAAGCGGCAATGATGGCTGCGAACATGGCTCCAGGTGTAAAGCGTGAGAAATGGGTGTTTGAGTGCTTAGAAGATTTTGAACCTGAAGTGTGGGCACAGATAAAATCAGAGGCGAGTGTCACCGCTCGACGTGGTGTCAAAAAAGTTGACGCAAAGTTTTATGGCTTTGATAACGATGAAAAAGTCCTTGGCATTGCACGTGAAAACGCGCGACGTGCAGGTGTGGCTGAGCTGATTGAATTTAAATTGGGTGATGCGGCAACACTGTTACGTCCGCAAGGTTTCGACCATGGCGTGATTGTATCTAACCCTCCATATGGTGAGCGTTTGGGTACAGAGCCAGGCTTAATTGCACTTTACACCGCGTTTGGTGGACAGCTTAAGTCTGAGTTTGGCGGTTGTACTGCCTCCATCTTCTCGAGTTCAGATGAGCTATTAAGCTGCCTGCGTATGCGTGCTGATAAGCAGTTTAGATTGAACAACGGTGCATTACCTTGTCACCAAAAGAACTACACCATAGCGCAAAGAAGCGCCGAACAGATTGAAGGCGCCGATACACCACTTTCCATTGCCCCTGATTTTGCCAATCGATTGAAGAAGAATATCGGCAAAGTGGGCAAGTGGGCAAAGAAAGAACAACTGGATTGCTATCGTATCTATGACGCTGATCTTCCTGAATACAATGTGGCGATTGATATCTATCTCGATCATATTGTGATTCAGGAGTATGCGGCGCCTAAAGACATTCCAGAGGAAAAAGCGAAACGTCGTCTGACGGATATTATTCGTGCCACTATACAGGTGACGGGCATTGAAGCGAACAAAGTCGTGCTTAAGGTGCGTGAAAAACAAAAAGGACGCAATCAATACCAGAAAATGGCTCAAGTCGCACAGACGATGGAAGTCAACGAGTATGGCGTTAAGCTCATTGTGAATCTCTACGATTACCTAGATACGGGTTTGTTTCTTGATCACAAGATCACTCGCCGCCGTCTTGGTGAAATGGCTCAGGGCAAGGATTTCTTGAATCTGTTTGCTTATACAGGGAGTGCGACGGTACATGCAGCCAAAGGTGGTGCTCGTTCTACGACGACCGTCGATATGTCCAAAACCTATCTACAATGGGCAAAAGACAACATGGCGTTAAACGGCTGCGTAGGCAATCAACATAAGTTTGAGCAAGCCGACTGTCTACAGTGGTTAGAGAACGCACAGGGACAATACGACCTCATTTTTATTGACCCACCAACATTTTCCAATTCGAAACGGATGGAAGCTTCTTTCGATGTACAACGTGATCACATCAAACTGATGAAAAACCTAAATCGTCTGCTCAGACCGGGAGGAACGGTTGTTTTCTCCAATAATAAGCGTCACTTCAAAATGGACTTGGAATCGCTTCTAGAACTAGGTTTGAACGCTCAAAATATTTCTTCACAGACGTTACCACTCGATTTTGAACGGAACAAACAGATCCATAACTGCTGGTTGGTAACGCATCAGAACTAATGGTGAATGCATTGGTGATACTCTACAGCACACAAGGCTGCCATCTCTGTGAGATGGCCCTTGAACTCGCAAATCAAGCAGGAATAGGGGATAAACTCGAGATTATCGACATTGCTTTCGATGATGGGTTGTTTTCTCGTTACGGTGTCACTATCCCTGTATTGCATTACCAAGGGGCCGAAATAAACTGGCCTTTTGATCTCAAAGAATTAACTCAATGGTTGGAAGATAATGGCATTACTTACCATTCATAATGGTCAACTGGCATTTGGTGACCATCCTCTGCTCGATAAAGCGGATTTTGCCTTACAAGAAAATGAGAGAGTCTGTTTAGTTGGCCGTAATGGAGCAGGTAAATCGACCTTAATGAAGGTGCTTGCTGGTGAAATCCAAATGGACGACGGCAAGTTTCAGATCACGCAAGATGTGGTGGTATCGCGTCTAGAGCAAGATCCGCCAAGAAATGAATCGGGAACGGTTTATGATTATGTTGCTGGTGGGTTGGCAGAAATCGGTCAGCAGTTAAAGATCTACCATGATCTTTTGGATCTTGTTGCGGTTGACCCAAGTGAGAAAAATATAAACCAGCTTGCCAGAGTGCAAGAACAACTGGATCACGCGAATGCCTGGCGTTTTGACGATCGAGTGAGCCACGTTTTGGCGGCACTTCAGCTTAACGCAGAGACTAAGCTGACCGATTTGTCCGGTGGTTGGCAGCGTAAAGCGGCTCTGGCCAAAGCATTGGTTTGCGATCCAGATGTCTTGCTGCTGGATGAACCGACTAACCATTTAGATGTCACGACGATCGAATGGTTAGAAACGTTTTTAAAAGATTTCCGTGGTTCCATCATCTTTATCTCTCACGACCGTGCCTTTATCAAGGCGATGGCGACACGTATTGTCGATCTTGACCGTGGTAAGCTCGCCTCTTTCCCGGGTGACTACGAAAATTACTTGGTAGAAAAAGAAGAGATGCTTCGTGTTGAAGAGATGCAGAATGCAGAATTCGACAAGAAACTCGCCCAAGAAGAAGTTTGGATTCGTCAAGGAATTAAGGCACGCAGAACCCGTAACGAAGGACGTGTTCGCGCATTAAAAAAACTGCGTGAAGAGCGCCAAAGCCGTGTGGAAGTGCAAGGTAAAGCGAAGATCCAAATTGATGATGCGTCGCGATCGGGTAAGATCGTCTTTGAGGCGAAAAACCTCCATTTTGCCTTTGATGGCAAGACAATCGTTGATGATTTTAGCTTCAATATCATGCGTGGTGATCGCATCGCATTGATTGGTCCCAATGGGTGCGGCAAAAGTACAGTACTAAAATTGTTGCTTGGCCAATTGTTTCCAGAATCAGGGCTACTTCATTGTGGTACTAAGCTTGAAGTTGCTTACTTTGACCAGTACCGCGAGATTTTAGATCCAGAAAAAACCGTTATAGACAATCTGGCCGATGGTAAACAGGAAGTGACGGTTGGTGGGCGTGATAGACATGCATTGAGTTATTTGCAAGATTTTCTCTTTTCGCCCAAGCGTGCCAGAACCCCCGTCAAAGCACTCTCTGGCGGTGAGAAAAACCGGCTCTTGCTCGCGCGTATTTTCCTTAAACCCAACAACTTATTGATTCTTGATGAACCGACCAATGATTTAGATATTGAAACGTTGGAACTTTTGGAAGAATTACTTGCCAATTATCAGGGTACATTGCTTTTGGTTAGCCACGATCGACAATTTGTCGATAACACCGTAACCACAAGTTGGATCTTTGAGGGTGAAGGACGGATTGAAGAGTTTGTCGGCGGTTATCACGACGCGCAGCAACAGCGTTCTCAGGCGATCTTAGCAAGGGAAATTGAGACAAAACAATCTCCTAAAACGAAAGTGGTTGAGGATTCTCCCAAAACAGCGCCAGTAAAGAACACCTCGAAGAAGTTATCGTATAAGCTCCAGAGAGAGTTGGAAGCGCTACCTGCTCGATTGGAACAGCTCGAGACCGACATTGAAGCCTTGCAAGAGAAGGTCAACTCTGCCGATTTCTTCTCGCAGCCTGTAGAGAAAACGCAACCAGTACTCGATAAGTTAACCGCTTTGGAGCAGGAATTAGAAATCGCTTTCGAGAGATGGGAAGAGCTCGAAGCAATGCAACAGGATAGTTAAAAACCAATGAATTGCAGTATGAAATTCAAAATGACGACCGTGGCACTGCTGGTGGGTAGTGCAATGCAGGCCAACGCCGCGCTATACAAAGTTGTGGAAGTTGACCCAGCCCAAAATGGCAGCACTTCTGAGTACAACGAAGCCTATGGTGTTGCCATTCAAGCTGGAAACGTCTATCAGGATAGTGGAAAAACGCTACCGTTTGATAAAGGCTGCTTTGACAATGCTGCCGCTTGTGGTGATGAGCAGTTTAAACTGGCTTTGGAGACGAGAATATCTGTCGATGGGGTTAGTTATCGTGAAGAAGTGCCATTTGCCATGGATCCTGCGTTCAGTTATATCCAAGATTACGATGATTTCAGAACGTATTGTTTTCGCGAATTACGTTACTCAACTTGTGATACCTGGGCTTCTGTTCACTGGGCGCCATGGTCAAAAGAGCTGAGTAAAGACTATACATCGAACGCGCTAGCCTTTGTTGAAGGGGCTCCTAATGCTTACAATAATAAATACAATAACGTTATCAATAGCTTGACTGAAGCTGGCTTACCAGTAGGCAATCAGAGTGTGGTAAAAGCGGATCAAACGGCTCTAGAAACTCGCAATACCGTCGTTGCTCCTGTTGCACCAAATGGGGATTTCTATCAGTCTCGCGCTTGGAAAGCAGACGGCTCCTACACTGCCGGAAGTATTGCCACATCTGCGACGAATGACTATGGTTCTCACCACACTTCCAAAGCAGCAATTTGGGACAAAAATGGCCATGTTAGCCAAATTGCTTGGCCTCAAGGTGGGGATAGAGATGGAAACCGTCTCGCGCAAGGTAGCATGAGAGATTTTGCCCTTTCAGGTGACGGTAAAACCATCTACGGGGTGGGTTACAACACCTTTTCTGATGACAACTACCTCAATGCCAGTGTCTTTGTAGGAACTATCGATGATAGCGCTTTTGATAAAACGACTTGGGAAACGAAAGTGGTGAGTGGCGCACAGATGAAAATTGGTAGCGACATTATTCATAGCAATTCTGTTGTGACCAATGTCAATGGCAAATTTGTCGCTGTCGGTGATGCCAAGCGCTCTGGTTCAAAACCCTCAGAAGGAGCGGCGGCTAATCGATTGTTTTTAATCGAAGATGTCACAGCAGACTCTATTTCGGCGACCTTTTTAACTTCGTTGGATAACCTATTCTTCTCAGGTGCTGGTGGCAAAATGGGCGGGATCAATAATTACAACGAGATTGTTGGTCAAGTCGATGCTGAAGACACCCGTGAAATTGATGGTAAAGAGCGGAGAAAGCGCGGTTTTATCTTTCCATATGGTGGAGCAGGAGCGAATCAAGAGCGACGTGCTATCTTCAACGACAAAGCGTGGTTTTTGGATGATCTCACCAATGGCAGTAATGCGCCGACTAGCAATAATCAATATAGAATTGTGGATGCATCGGATATTAATGATGCGGGCGTGATTTCTGCTACTGCGATTAAGTGTGATGGAGGTTATGATTCTGCGTCACACAACGCTTACTGTGGTGGTGGCAGCAAAGATGAAACGATTGTGGCCGTAAAATTAGTTCCAATTGCTGGTGCGACATCAGCAGACATCGAAGCGAGACCTGTCGATAAAGCGGCGGCAGAGCGCAAAGGTGCTGGCCTTGGTTGGCTTTCTTTGACATTGTTGGCATTTTTTGGTTTCCGCAGAAAATAGACTGATTTTTAAACTAAGCACAGGCTCACATTTTTGACTCTGTGCTTTTTTTATACCTTGAGAAATGTTCGTAAGTGATCGATTCTTAATTGTGGAGTCATAAAAACTCCATCAAACTTTCATAGTAGTACGTTAGATATAATGGACCGTATGAGGTAAAAATTATGAAGAGACAAAAGCGTGATCGCCTAGATCGAGCACAATCCCAAGGCTACAAGGCTGGCTTAAACGGTAGGTCTCAGGAGGAGTGTCCTTATCAGCAGATGGATGCTCGCTCGTATTGGTTAGGTGGTTGGCGTGATGCCAGAAGTGACAAACACTCTGGTCTCTATAAATGATGTCCACATACAACTAGAAGGATTTGTAAGAGAGGCTCACTTGTTAGTGAGCCTTTTCTTTTGCTGATAATAAATATCAATTTGGCGCACTATAACTAAATGATTTGATACCAAAATAAGCAGCCCAAAATAGGGCCGCTACAAAATCAGTGAAACTAAAATGCAGAGGTATCTTGGAACAAACCGACTTTCAGATTTTTTGCGACATAAATTTCTTTGCCATCAACAAGAACACGGCCATCAGCTAAGCCCATGACCAATTTGCGGTTTACGACACGCTTCATATGAATTTCGTAAGTGACTTTTTTAGCTGTTGGCAGGATTTGCCCGGTAAACTTCACTTCACCCACACCCAATGCACGGCCTTTACCTTGGCCACCAACCCAACCAAGAAAGAAGCCAACAAGTTGCCACATTGCGTCCAAACCTAAGCAGCCTGGCATTACAGGGTCACCAGGAAAGTGGCAATCAAAGAACCATAAATCCGGTTTGATGTCCAACTCAGCTAAGATAAGACCTTTGCCAAAATCGCCCTCTGTCTCTGACATTTTGGTCACGCGGTCCATCATAAGCATATTTGGTGCAGGGAGCTGCGGATAACCAGGACCAAAAAGCTCGCCCTGGCTAGATGCCAACAGATCTTCTCGGGTATATGATTCACGTTTGTTTTGCATTGTCTGTATACTCCAATTTTTGACCAAGGCATCTTAGTGAACGCGTGTACGCTAAACAACTCCGATGAGTACTAGACAAACCAGTTTTTAATACGTTCAACAACGCCTTGAGGATGGTCATGTTTAGCAAAATTCTCAATGCGCTCAGCAATCATACTTAGCACACTGTCTTCTTCGCCACGAAATGGTTTTCCCATAATCAGCGGAATAACTTCATCAATAGAAGATACAGCCCAAATATGAAATTCTTCCGCTTTAATGCTCTCAACGACCTCTTTATGCAATGCAAGATGTTTTAAGTTCGTTTCTGGAAGAATAACGCCTTGTTCACCTGTAAAACCTTGATGTTTACAAACTTGGTAGAAGCCTTCAATTTTTTCATTCAGTCCGCCAACAGCTTGAACGCGACCAAACTGGTCTACCGCTCCTGTGACTGCGATTTGCTGGTCAATTGGCTGCTCGGAAAGTGCGCTTACCAAACAACAGAGTTCAGCTAGAGAGGCACTGTCACCATCGACTTCACTGTAGGACTGCTCAAATACAATCGAAGCGGAGTAGGGTAATGGTTCGTCAAGTCGCAGCGCACTACCTAAAAACGCTTGCATGATCATCATGCCTTTGGCGTGTAGATTGCCTCCAAGTTCCGCTTTACGTTCGACATCAGAAACATCACCATCGCCAAAATGTATAACGCATGAAATACGTGCCGGCTCGCCGTAAGAAACGGGGTGCCCTGTAACATCAATAACGGTTAGCCCATTAATCTGTCCGATCTGCTCGCCCGTGGTTTCAATAATCACCTGTCCATCAAGAATATCATCAATAGCACGATGAGGAAGATAGGATTCTCTAAACTGCTTCTCTTCAATCGCTCGATCCATATTTTCCCCAGTTATGAGGTAGTTATCCGATTCAATTGCCGCAAGAGAAAGTATGTTGCGTAGCCAAAGTGGAGACAGGGGCAGGTAATGTTGATCTTCCGTCTCTCTCACACCGGCTGTAAGCAAACGTAAAAGTGCATCTTGATCAAAAGAGGGTAACTCATATCTATTGCATAACCACTTTAAATAGCCGATGTAAGGAGTAAGGTTGTCATCATCAAGATGAAAATCTTCCTCCAACTCAGTGTACATTGAAAGCAAAGAAAGCAGATCTTCATCAAGATAGTCCAGCTCTGCTAGTTGGTTTCTGTCACCAGTGATCACCATTTTGCTTTGATAAACAACAGGTTCAACTTGTGGGGAAAACCATTCGGCTTTTAACGGTTTCGGTAAAACTGGCTCACCAAGCATCGCTGCTTTGATTTTTGGCCAAAGCAGCGGATTAGTTAGAATCAAATTGGCAGAAACAATCAGAATGCCGTTTTCTACTTGTGAGAGTTGGCCCGTTAACATCTCTATTTGTCCGTTTTTATCGAGCCTATAAGTATCAAACAATTGATCTATCGCCAAGGATTCGGTCGATAACACGTTATGATTAGATATCGTTTCTTGTAGCGCTTCTTTGATAAGACCTCTGAATACAGAATTGTCGCCACAGTTGATAAGTAAGAAGCGATGCATTCCAGAGGAAATCGTAAAGGCTTCAAGTGCCGAAGCGGCTCTGGGTTGCAGCTCTAAGTAGTCTGTCTGCTCAATGTTGTGGAGCTCGGAAAGGACATGGCGAAAATGGTCGAATTGAGGCGTTACGAGTTGCCAGTTAACTTGGTTCATCTACATTCTTTATCAACGGGAATTGCAGCGGAGTATATCAGAATCATGAAATTCTGCAGGTAAATTGCCACGAGCATGCCGACGATAAAGAAAAAGGTTGATCTGACTCTACTTGGCATCTTCTCTAGCTTGAGAACTGACGTGGCTTGAGTTACGCTGTCACTACAAACGTGCTGGGATGGAAGAGATGAAATATCAACAGTTAGAGAATTTAGAATGTGGCTGGAAGTGGCAATATCTAGTTAATAAATGGAAGGATGGAGAAGCGATTACCCGTCACATCGATTTGAGTGAAGCGGATGCCGCAGTGGCTGAGCTTCGAAGGTTTGAGCATCAACCTACGCAAGTAATAGAGTGGATTGAACGTCATATGGCTCTCGATCTAGATAAAAAGCTTAAGCAGGCCATTCGTGCCAAACGTAAACGTCATTTCAACGCAGAACAGATTCACACAAAGAAAAAGTCGATAGATCTCGATTATCGCGTGTGGGAGAAGCTTTCATTTCGTGCAAATGAATTGGGATGCACTTTATCTGATGCGATTGAATATTTGCTGAGTGAAGCTTCGCGCAGCGAGAAAGCCAGTGCTGCGGTTACCAGCTTAAAAGAAGACTTAAGTAAACTGCTATCAGACTAAACCAAGGAGGGCGTTATGCTTTATGTTATCGTGATTGCAGCGGTGTTAATCTTTTGGTTAGTCGCCATCGACAGGCCTGTCTTGAAAATTAGCTTTAGGCAAGGGCATATCAATGCTGTTAAAGGAAATATGCCTCCATCATTTCGCCATAATTTACAAGAGATTGGTGAGAAAACGCCCTTTGATGGTGAGCTAAAAGTCTACAGCCAACGTGCGGGAATGAAGTTGGTCTTTAGCGACCAAGTTCCGAAAAAAATTCAACAGCGCATTAGAAATGTCTTCCCACACCAGGGATTTAGAGCAAGCAAAGGGAAAAAGCACGCCTGACAAACATCTCAATTTCATCGTTATTTCGACTCACGCGAGAGGCGAAAACAATCATATTCAAATTAAAGGAGTGACACGCTATCGTTGGACTTTTCTTCAATAAGGAAAACTCATGCGATACAGTGTCACACTTTTGCTTGCGATTTGTTTAGCTTTTCCATCATCTGCTGACGATTCCGCAAGGAATCCTGTTGCGGCAAAAATTAAAAAACAATTGCAAACTAAAGTAAATAAACAGTTCCACTCCTACGAAGGGTACTGTGACTTAGTCATTTACCTAGAGCACACAGAAAAGCATGCCATCGTGAAGCGAGTCTCTGGTATAGGTGATCAAAAGGTATGCTCTGCAGGTAAAGCGCTTCTAAAAATAGGTTCTAGTTATCGTTACCGCAACGCGGAAAGCATGCTTGTGATTCACCTAAGTACATTACATTGAATGCGTTACTATTTTCTTTGTAACTTCCAGTCACAATATTCGGAACTAAAATCACATAAAAATCCCAAGTGATGCGGTTATGTAATAAAATTAGGTATATCAAATAAAGTTCAAGGGAGAGTGTTTTGCTTTTAGCGAATAGACGATATACCAAAGAAGCGGTAGACATTGCAGAGCTGGTCGCCAATGAAGTTGAAGTGAGGCATGCCAAATGGTTGGTGAGTATTAAATATTTGCTCGATCAGTCTAATGTTGACAGCTTGCTCAGTTTGCAAGGTCGCTACTGCGATGATGTCATCTTTTCCGAAAATGAGCGGATCACTCGTAATCAACGTATTTTACTTGAGTGTGAGCAAGCCAGAGTTAAGGAGAAGCGAGAAAGGGTACAAGATCGCCAAAATACCCTCAAAAGAGTCGTTGCGGATGTAAGCCGTCATACCGAGCATCTTCTAGTTAAAAAGCTGCT
This sequence comes from Vibrio navarrensis, assembly GCF_015767675.1. Classification (NCBI taxonomy): domain Bacteria; kingdom Pseudomonadati; phylum Pseudomonadota; class Gammaproteobacteria; order Vibrionales; family Vibrionaceae; genus Vibrio; species Vibrio navarrensis. The sequence goes on from NZ_CP065217.1 coordinate 1,649,975, forward strand.
TAGTAATCCCATAGATAAGCTGTTTAACGGAATTCCGCACTTTGATCATCTGGCGTCTTTTGCTTACTCACCATCTTTGAGCTTCAGCAAATTGAGCACACTAACCACGTTGAGCCATCAACTAAGCTCAAGTGTGGTGGATTTAGTCTCTAACCCAAAATTCTGCGAACGCATAGGGAAGACTGCTAAAGGGGTTAGCGATGCAAAAGTCGCAATAGGTCAAATTGGCATCGAAAATTGCCGATTACTTTTACCGGTACTGATGGCAAGGCCGATGCTCAAATGGTCTGATGCGAACACTAAGTTAATCGCACCAAAAATGTGGCAGCATATGATAGTCACCGCGAATGTTACTCGAATGCGTTTGTCTGACGCTGGCTTCAAAGAACCTGATGTTGGGATACTTCTTGGAGTACTAAGAACCGTTGGACAGTTTTTAATTGCTAATCATTTTACGCATACGTTCGAAGATGCGTTAGTCGAAACGATGATTAAGTATCGTGAACAGGACAAACGCGAAGAGTACTATGCTTGTGCAGAAGTGATGGCGAATATATCTTTTCTACCAAAAGTAATTCACGAACTTGAAGCTCAGTTGTCGCAACGCGTTTTAGACTCATTAGATTGGTCACCCAATTCAATGTTTGTTAAAACTGCTGTGCAGGAAGACTTAGATAAGGTACCTGTCGAGCATAGAAGTATCGCCGGAGCGGCTTTAGCTCAAGCTCATGCGTATTCCGTTTATGACGGTCTGAACCAGAGCAATGTCTTTGTGGAGAAGCACAAACCATATTGGTTTGCTCGTGTACAGATGCCAGGATCTGCACTAAAAGAAATCCAAGCCCGTATCCCTGGACGTCTCATACTGTCTAAATAGTTCGCATCTTATCAAGTTAAGGAGTTTGAAACGCTGACAGAACTCCTATATAAAAAAGTTTAACGGGCTAGGTTTAACCGGTATTTCAATGACTTGCGGTGTATTGGCGTTGCTAATAAGTGACCCTGTAATGTCACTATCACAGTGCGCATTATTAGTGCTTATGTTAAGTGTTGAATATATCATCAATGCATATGAGACTTCCGGTTTTCGGAGTTTCATTGATGAAGTATTACGAAATGACAAAAAACTTTGTTTTTCGTGAATTTGAATGCGGCTTAACGGTAGAACAAACCGCTAAACTTTGTTTTAAAAGTGTGAGACAGGTCAAGGAGTGGGATAAGGGTAAAACCATCCCCAATGAATGCAAACGGCTTATGAGAATGGTTAAAGGGCGAGAGCTTTCCCAGTGCAAAACATGGGAGTCATTCAAAATGCATCATGACCGCTTAGAGCTGCCGACAGGTAGAAAAGTAACCGCACAGGAAGTGTTAGCAGGTATCGCACTACTCGAGATAGAGAGTCCAACCGATTTAAAAACTATGTCAAAACTACTGAAATATGCGAGATTAGTTGGAAAAATAATGTATATTCAAAAAAATAGGTCGTGATAAAGGCTCCGAAAGGAGCCTTTCCTCTAACGTAAATAGTCTTTATTCAAGATACTATTTTCAATTATGGATTTTATTTGTTCTAAAAGATTTAATACTTCGTCATGAAATGACATGAAAGTTCCATGCGATATATTTTTGTACTCACCGTGTGCAATATGATTACGCGCATCGACAAGACTATTTATTACCTCTCCTTTAGATTCAAATCCGTGATGATTTAAATCCACATTGAACATAATTTCTTTAAATACATCATATCGGAGATTTGACTTTGTGTTAATTATATTCTTCTTAGGGATATTTGAGCGCGCATTTACCTTTAGCATCATTAACTCTAGAAATTTAACTTTTTTACGAATATCACTTGAGTCGAACTCATTGATTGAGTTGGTAAGAGAAAGAGCAACAAATGGAATTGTCAATTTCTCATGACTCAATTGAAGTTCAGAAATATATCTCAAATAAAGAGACATACATGTCTTTACATAGCCTTCCCAATGAGCATAAATGAAGGGTATACCAGCACGCAACATCACACGTTGTATATCAGTTTGAGCATCAGGTATTTTACCCGTATAAAGAATAATTTCGCGCCTACGCCAACTAAACTCCTCATCAATTCTGTTAAAAAAATCATCTTCAGTTAGTCTTGCCACATTAATTACCTGCGAAATGAAGAGGAGCAGCTTTTAGAAATTTAGGAACACGAGTTTTTATATTGGAGCCAGAACCTGTATAAGATAGGAAATTTTCATTTGTGAATACACTACGCATCTTTTCAAGCAAGTTTTCATTATTGAGTGTGGACAAGTTCTTGCACACACCGATTGTAATGAATTCATAGGTAGACTCCTGGAAACCACCAGAATATTTACCTTCAGTGTATTTTCTAAATGAATTTTCGTTCGAAACACTGTCGATAAGATGAAATACCTCTAAGAACTCTTGCTCAATACGATCAAACTTAGGTTCTTCTGATGAACATAATTGTTTAGATACGTAATCTAAAAAATCAGAAACATGAACTCGAGAATCAAAATTAAAATAGTTTAAACCGATAAATCTAAGAGCAAGCTCCATATTGTAATTTTCTCTAATTAGTCGTTCACTAATATTAAGAGAACGAAGGAACTCAGCATTATTTGATAGTGTCTGGAATCGTTCGTAAATCGGTTTGTTCATCATAACCATTACAGAATTACGAACTTCTTGTGGAGTAGCGAAAGAACCTCCAGTATTCAGTCGTTCAAAAACATCGAATTTTGCGTCCGAATCAGAGTCGTTAAGTATGATAGATAAGTTTATTTTAGATCGCTTAAAATCTAATTTTTGTTTGGTTGATAAAACGAAGGGGTCATCCTCTTCGCCATCCCATTTAATCCCCCGTAGATGAGGTAAATAATTTGTTTCCGTTAACTGCATACATTCCTCTGACTTATGAATACCCATAAACTGAAGAATGGTACTTAGACGTTGTAAACCGTCGACGACTTCCCAAACACCATCATTATTTTGGTAAACAAAAATTGGAGGAACAGGAATTCCTAACAAAATTGACTCAATCAATTTTGATTTTTGCAAATCAGTCCAGCGGAAGTTCCGTTGAAAGTCAGGGTTTATCAAAACTTCGTTGTTAGTATACATATTTGCAAATTCGCCGATAGACATGGGATAAGAGTCTGTCTTAAAGACTTTTCTCTTATTCTCTACTTCGACTGCAAGTTTCTCACTGCTCATAATTTAGCCTTATTTTTAAGTTAAGTAGTTGCTTTATATAGTAAACAAAAAGTAGCATGTTAACCACAATATCTATTGTCAGGAAGTAGTTGGTTTAATGGAAAACTATCTTGGCTCATGACTAATACACTAGACTGATAGATCTCGTCTCTCTTAAGATTGCGGAAAACTACCTGTAAGGTCGGTTAATTCTAGCTAACAACATCCAACAATTCTGGCCAAATGAAGTAGGGACCAAACCGTTTACTGTATTTGAACTCGCCGCCTTGCTCTTTGCCAGTGTCAGTTAACGTGTGTTTACCATTCTCAAAAGATAAATAGCCTTTAACCACACATAGTTGCAAGAAGTCGTCAGTTTTAATTTTATGTTTTTTGGCTAGTGCTGAAGAAGTCACTTTAGCTTGGCCATCCGTTGAGGTTGGGGCTTTATCTTGCTCTGTATCTACCGAATCGGTAGGAACTTTTTCTAGAGATATCCTAACTTCATCACTAATGCGAATAATGCGCTGTGCTTCTTCATAAGAATCTTTGTAGAGCTCGCTGTCTGAATCACGGTCAATGTAGATACCCATTTCATTGTTGTTCACTTGACTGAACTCATAGAGATTTAGACTTGTGATGATGCAAGAGCTTTCATTAATGTAGCATTTCGCGTGCAGATTCTTGCAAAAACTCGTGCGAACAAAAGAGAGGCCTTTCAGCCAGTTGATCTCATCGGGTTGTAGTTCGCTTTTGCCATACACGATTCTGATATCGATTTTAAGACGGTCTTTGTCTTCGAGAAGCTCTCTTATTCTATCGTTTAGCTTTAAAAACGGGCTAATCAGAATCAGTCGCTCTGATGCATTCTTTATCAGCTCTTCGAGATAGTAGTTTGTTGCGCTTGTATTTAAAAACTTAGCCATTTCATACCCTTGAAATATAAAACCTAGCGCATACACGCTACGACCAATACGGATTCAAATCAAGCGTTCCGAATCAGAAAGCAGATGCAGGCTTAATAATTCGTGCTTATATACATTAGGGCTACTCGCTTCGCTCAAACACTGGCGCGCTTCGCTTGCAGGAAGAAGAACAAGAAGAAAGTAAGAAGATACGGGGTGAGACTTTCACCCCGTATTACTATACGGGGTTCCCCAAATGGCTTGCTCGACACTCGCAAAGCCATCAAAAGCCGTATAGAGACACTGGCAAATGCTGTGCGTTTATCGAGTGTGGCGACATTTTAGAGGTCTAGCAAGGCGAGGGCGGGCGCATGCCAAATGAGAACAGCCGCTAACCGCGCCAATCGGCCAAACGTGATCACATGAGTTCAGAGAGTGGCTTGGTGCTTCGCTTGCACTACGTGCATTGCTTATCCCTGCGGGGCTTGGTGCGGCGTGCGCTTTAAATACAAATAAGCGCTCAATGAGCGCGTTCACTTATTTTTGTTGCAAATGTTAAATATTGAATATAAAGCGATTTGAGAGGAAAGTGGCAAACCCTTTATATTAGCAAATGGTTTATTTAAAATTCAATGATGAGCCTTCAAGAGATTATTTTAATTTGTCAATATGTAATCCAATTGCAACTTAAAATATATTTTTGTGAGCTGTATTTTAATATTAAAATGTCAATTCTTGACATGTATTTTTGTTATAATATTTCGCTATTAGTGTTTTTCATTTAGATATAATGAAATAAGAATATAGAGTAACAGGGAAATTTAAAAAGGTTAAGGATTGGTTGCGCTTCTCCTCCTCCTCAGTCTTCGTCGTCGTCCGATGCTCACCAGGCTAAGTGATTGATTTAATTGGTCGGTTGAGGGGATTTTTGCTTACGCTGACGGCGCTTGTATTGCAGTAACCAAAAACGAAAGCAGCTACTTAATACATCATAGATAAGTAACCCCGCGATAACGGCGGTCACGTTGTAGAAGTATGCCGCCTCGATAATGGTGGCTAAGTCGTCAGGGGAAATCACTAATTGTGCCATGCTGTCACCTTTTTAAAATAAGGGGCCAAGTGTTACGTTGGCCGAGTCGGGTTTGCGTTCAATGGGGTCACGGTTGATGGGTTTGCAATACACATTCAAACTCACGGCCTCTTTCGTGAGCTTCAGTAAGCAGTCGTCATAGTGGACATAACTAATATCGTTAGCCTCCAAAAATCGGTCATTCAGGTAATAAGTACCTTCGGGCGTTTTGGCTTCCAGAGTGACATAAAAGTAAAAGCCCTTATCAGTGCTTTTCACGGTATGCCCCGTGTAATAGACGTTCTGAATGTCATACAGCCCGAGCATGCGCTTTATATCATCAAGCCGATTAGATGGACTATTGGCAGCAGAAGAAGCCGGATTGCCGTTCCTATCAGTAGGTACAAAAGAATGAGCCTGAGCGCCCGTTTGAGATACCCCGTTAGCCGAGCCAGTAGCGGAAGCGATAGGGAGCGACGAGGGCGAGTTTTCCACCGTCTCAGAAGAACCAAAAACCAAATTGGATAGTCCATAGATGAAACACCCCATACAGAGCAAACCTAAAACCATAGCGCCCATGATTTTGGGATTGCGAAATAACATGTTCATTGCACCAGAATCACGTGCAATACCCGTTGATGTGGATTTGTAGAGCAAGAACGCCTCAAGCGGGATTTTCTGCTTTGTCAGGTTTGGATCTTTTCCTTTGGGGATGGTCGGCGTTGAGACGTTCTTTTGATGTTTGTAGATGTAAGGTTTTCGTTTCGCCCAGAAATAAGCGTCACGACCTTTGTGGAAAAAGCATTCTTCCGAAGGTGCGCGAATTTCACTTTGAATCTGACCCCAGTCAGGTGAGAGCAAGTGAATATCCCAGTTGTATTTACGGTGACGCTGAAAACCTTCATTGAATGAGAGCGGGTAGATGATGCGGCCTTGTTCGTCGTATTCGGCGCGGCCTCGGTCGTCCACTTCACCTTCATCAAGATTGGTCATATCGGCAGGGGTATAACGAGAGTAAAAAAAGCTTTCGTAATCCGGCGGCAGTTTATCGAGAAACTCAGACAGGGGGCGGTAGCTGATTTTTTCCATCCGAAAGCCGATGTTTTTCGAGAAGATATCTTGGCACTCATCAATGACAATCAACGCCCCAAGCGGACACCAGCAAAAGAAGTGCTGCCAGAGTTCAATCCCTTCTTTGTCACGGCTAAAAATGCGAATGAGGCGGGTAGTTGAGGGAAAGGTGATGCCCATGCGTTTTTCTATCACATCGAGCGGTTGCATCCCTTCAATGTTGGTCACCACAACACGACCAGCCTTGAGCGCTTCATAGATAACAAAGTAGGCAGTGTAGGCGGATTTATAGGAGCCGTTCGCCCCTGTGCGGATAAAGATGGCCATCGTTAGAGCCTCGTCATTCTCAAGACAAACGCCGTCGCTAGGCAGTTAAAATAAATGGATATCGCTTGCGGGATGCGAAACAAGAACGCGTAATAGCGCAGCTCACTTGGGAGCGCGTTAAACGTCGAGGAAATCAGGTCATTAAAGCCAATATCATTAAGCAGATACACCGCCGTATCATAGGCAAATTGCAGCGACATAATGAAGAAGTAGAGCTTTATCTTGACGTACCAAGCATTGAGGTAAACAAAGAACTGATTGAAGTAATCGGGGATAGCCTTAAAGAACTCTATCACCGTGTCACCGATGCTGCTGAGAAACGCCAGAAAGTCGAGTATGTATTGCATTAGTCCTTAGCCCCCATCACCACACGCAGCCCTGCAATCACCGCTACAAAGAGAATCACCGCCGCAATCAGGCCCGAGTTGTCAATCAGGGCGGGAAAGACGGAGGAACCCGCGCGCAGCTTTGCGCCGTTGGCGAATTCAAAATCTAAGAAGTGCTCTCTGTATTCCCCGCTTGAGAGGGAGTCTAGATTCAGGGAAAAGAGTTTTTTGAAGTCATTCACCTTTTCTGTGTATTGCTCTTTGAGGTCTTCCACTTCCTGAGCGAGTTTTTCCACCTCGGATTCCTGATAGAGAGGGGTTTCACCGAAATTAATCAGCGAGTCGTGATTGCCTTTGGTGAGTCCTTTACCGTCGAGCTTATCGGATATACCACCGAGTTTATCGCCCATACCTTCTAAGCTGTCGCCTAGACCGTCGATTTTGGTGCCAACAGAGTCAATTGCACCGACTACCTCAGAATTATCACCGCCTGAGCCATCACCATCACCGCCCGAACCGCCCGACTGTAATTCACCTAGAATACTATCCAGTTTGCTATTGGTATTGCGGAGCTCATAAAGATTGTTTCGAATTTCATAACCAACATTGCGAACGTCATAGATAGAATTCCGAAGACTATACATAGTTTCTCTATTGGTAATAATCTCTCTCGATGTCTGCAACTGAGCATCATGGATAACACTAAGTATCGAATTAGTCATTTCAGAACCGGAACCGGAACCCTCGGCGAGTAACTTGCTCAAGTTTTTGAGCTCAGTATCAATGCTTTGATTAGAGGTATTGATACTCTTTGCGGTGCTCAGTATTTGTGAAACATCGGTATAAGTCAGCTGTGAATATTTGTCGATGTTAGCCGTATTATTGCGGGTAGATGCAGTGGCACTTTCTAGGCCAGACGTATTCTCTTGAAGCTGCTTAATATGAAAATCAATAGAGTTTAATTTGTCAGCCTGAGCAGCGGCGAGCTTTGCTTGCAGCTTAGCTGTTTTCGCATGCAGATAACCGCTTTCAATGTTGTTGGGCATCTCATTAATAACGGAATTAAGATATTGCGCATAAGCAGGATTGGGGGTGCCAGAGCCGCCTTGATTATCGCAAGAGGGGTCTAGTACGCCATCTTTGTAACAGGAGCTATCACCGGAACCATCACCGCTACCGTCACCATCACCAGAGCCGTCACCGGAGCCATCACCATTACCGCCAGCGTTAGGAACGGAGCCGCCAAAAATAAGACTGTCTCCTTGGTCGCAACTCACACCAGTGGAAATAAAAGCACCGACGCACGAGCCATCGCTCGGGAAACACACCGCAACATCATCAAGGCGAAACAAGCAGCCGGTAAGGCATGCTTTCGGGCTATCACCGTAAAGCGTGCCTAACCAAGTTTTAGACGAAAGTTTAAGCCCAATGGTACATGTTGCCGCGTAAGAGAATGAGGTAAACAACGCAGACAGCGACACTAAAAATATAATACTGATACGCATGCATTTACCTCGAAGAAAAACGCCCCCGCTAGGAGGCGTTAATACCTGTATAGAAGCCGTAAACAAAACATCCCGCCATCGATAGGCCAAAGAGAACAGACAAGACGTTTGTGATAAGCTCCGCCATCGTCTTAGCGCATTGCGCCCACAATCATGCGCAGACCAAAGCCCAGCGCCGCAAGACCAATCAGGCCGACCACAACTAAGCCATAGTTGCTTTGACCTGTTGATACTGCCGTAGTGATGGCGCTAGCAACATCACCTTCCGCAAAAGCACTAGAAGCAGTGACAGAAGCAGCAACAGCGATACCGACTTTTTTCATGGTGTTACGTAGTTTCATAGGAATATCTCCAACTGAGTTAAGTAAAAGGGCTAACCGCGCCCAAAGGTTTTGACAATTCGACCCAAGATGTGACCCGAGACCAGCGAGAGCAACAAATACCCGCTGACCGTGGTGTATATCTGTGGGTCAATGGTGACCGAGCCGAGAGACTGATTTTGGATAGCTTCCAGCTCGGAAGGAGTGAGAATTGTGTAAGTGCAATCAAAGCCTTGAGGCGCGAGCATCAAGTAACCGTTGTAAGCAATGACACAATTACTCATGATTTGGTGCCTTACTTAGTGACTATCTTGAAATCGACGACCCAGTTTTTCTGCAAATCGTTTGGATTCAGGCCCAGTTCCAATTCGAGCTCAATCGGGTATTTGCCCTCAAGCTTGCTGAACTCAGCGAACAGAGAGGGGTTGTTATTGCACATGGCAATGGTTTTTTGCATCAGGCCCACGCGGGTACAGGTGCCTTTTTGTGATTGTGTCCAACCGTCATTTTGACCAAGGTAGTTAACGACTGCGTAGTCGTAAGGACGGTCATTGGCCTTGCTCAAGCCTTTGGAATGTTCAAAGCCAAGGACGATAGCGCGAATGGTGTTAGCCATAGGTAATTTCTCCAGATTGTTGTTTGGTATGTATTCCTCGACCGACTGGATAGTTAATTCGGTCGGGTATGTCTGCGGTAGTGAGGCCCTTTGTAAGAACGGCCAATACTTCTTCAGGCTTGTCATAGATAAGCTGAAGGGCGTTGATGAGTTTTCCATACTGAGTCTTTGCGTGTTTAATCGCGTTCTCTAATGAAATGTTAAAGACGAGCTTCACCGTTGGAATACGGATTGGCTCAACCTCTGAAATAAGCTCGGAGAGAGCAGGGTAAGCGCCAGCAAAATAGGGGTCTGGGTCGGTCAATACGTCAAACGGAATGACACGGAAGCGGTTACCCAATTGCACCTCAAAGCGATTCCAATCGGGGTATTCGGTCGAGCGCATCTGTGCGCCTTTGTGGTAAGCACGAAAGACTTTGCCATTTTCACGCGCACCCACATAGAACGTGCGGCCACGGTCAGGCACTAAGCCACACTTGCGGCGGTCGTCCGATGTTGCGCCCGTTCCGCCCATGAATAAACCCCAACCCGGAGGCGTACCGCGTGTAATGAATGCGCCGTCTTGATAGCGGTCAATGATTTCATCGATAGTCACCGCGCCTTGCAAATCATCAAGGGCAATATCAACGCGAGTCAGTTTGGCCGCTGGCATCTGTTTTAAGGCTTTTTGCAGTTGCACCATGTTGACGGCCTCGCAACCCTTACCGGAGAACGAGACATAGAAGCCAAAGTTTTTCGCACCCCAAGCGACTTTACCTGCTTGAGTGCCGTTACACATGAGGTTAGCCGAGTGAGAATAACCGGAATAGCCGCCGCGTCGTTCCAGAGTCCAGAGATTGCCAGGATAGGAAATTTCGTCGTTAAGCAACTCTAGAAACGATTCAATTTCGCCATGACAAAGCGTATCGAGCATATCCACACCAAGGTTAACAATCAGCTCTTCATAACATTGTTGAAAGCTCTTATCGGTGGCAATTTCCAGTTCCGCATGGCACAGCTCGTTTGCCAGTGAATCAAAATACAAATCTCGATTCGCGTAGTTGGTTTCTTTAATGCAGCCAAGGACTTGCGCGAGGTTTTCCGCAAAGTAATTGATTTGAGTGCGTTCACGATGAGCCACGGCGGAGCTGGCTTGAGACTGGAATTCACCCACTTGCGACAGTGCAAAGCGATGCTTGGCCATTTCCTTGCAACGTTCGAGCAGTTGAGGCGTACCGGAGAAAGAGACGTAATCAATAAGTGTTCGAGACATGTTAAAACTCTCCATCCGAATCAAATGCACCGGAATCCCGCAGCGTTTGGTCGTTGTCGTCGGTCACTTCGATAACATCGCGGCCATCGGCGCAGGCAAACGCGTACATTTCGCCGCGAGTGCGGAAGTAATCGGGACGACCATCAATGCAGACGTAATAACCGTCTTCTTCGTGCCAGTAGTAAACAGGAGAGTTGATAAACATGATTACGCGCCCTTGATGCTGTACGAGAGTTGCGCCACAGGCCAACGTGATTTGATTTTGTTGAGCAGTTGTCGAGCCGTGTTTTCTGGCAAGGTCAGCGCGTGAACGTGATGTGTTGTTGTGACAACGTGACCTTTTAAAAAGGACTGCAAATACAAAGACTCAGTGCCAGATGAGAGCAAGATTCTTGCTTTAAGTGGTTCTGGATTGGTGGCATCCATTGCGTAAGCACAGTCAGCGCAACAAGCCGTTGAGAATGGAATAAGCGTGTTATAGCAAAGTGGACAATAACGATGAGGAACGCCGTTAATCAAATTGAGCGTTGAAGCTTGTCCGAGTTTTGCGATTCTAGAGCTGATAGCCATGCCAACCACCTTGAACAGTTGAGAGTGACCGCCAGAGCTCAAAGCGAACGCTTCAAGGGCAAACGCCCGAACTCAGGCGGTCAATACAGTAAATTCTGTGGTGATTTAATACAGAAAACTTTGTACCGTCAATAAAGCAATTTCTGTATTAAACGACTAGAATCAGGTCTAAGAGGAACAAAAAGGAAAGCTAGAAATGTATACAAACAAGCTCATTGATGCCTATAAAGAGCAGATGAACTATGTTCAATACAAGCAAATCGCTCACGACCTAGGCGTAAGCCCTCAAATGATTACAGAAGTGAGAAAAGGAAGAACGTACCTTAGTGAAAATCAGATACTTATGCTTGCTGATGCCGTTGGCGAAGATAAAGAAAAGGCTCTGGTAGGCTTGGCACTCGATAAAGCAAAAACATACGAGGCACAAGAACTTTGGACTAACATTGCAAAAAAGTTTAACGGGCTAGGTTTAACAGGTATTTCAATGGCTTGTGGAGCATTAGCACTAGGTATCAGTGACCCTGTCACTCTGTTATCACAGTGCGCATTATGTATATTATGTTAAATATCCCAGTTTACTTCCTAGGTTCATGAGCAACAATAAATCAATAAGTTACCTTCTCTCACTTTCACTTCACAAAAATCTGTTTTACGTTTACGCTGAGTTCATGAGCTTATGTTCTAGGTTTATTGTTAGGTTCATAAGTCTATTTAACAGTATTCGGATTTACCATAAAATCCATAATATAGAACAAAACAATCTGCGTTTGTTTTGTTCTATATTAAGTTCAAGCGTTTCTGCTAAAGTTCAACGTAGTGGAATGTTTGGATAACACTCTCTAGTTCATGCTTTCTGACAGGTTTTGCGATAAAACTATCCATTCCGGATTCCAAGCAATTCTGACGATCACTTTCTAGAGCGTGTGCTGTTAGTGCGACAATAGGTACTTGGAAGCCGTTGTTTCTAAGTGTTCTTGTAGCTGTTAGTCCGTCCATGACTGGCATCGAGACATCCATAAGTACCATATCTAGTGGCACTTCATCTCGTCCAATAAATTCAATGGCTTCACTACCATTGTTTGCCATGAATACCTTATGTCCTAACTTGGACAGAAGCAGCTTAATGACCATTTGATTAGATTTGGTGTCTTCAACTACGAGTATGTTCAAGCTCTTATTGAATAGATCAGTCTTAGTGACGCTATCACCCTTGGTCCGCCGTAGCTCTTTGACTGGTAAACAGACTAAAAACTCAGATCCTTTGCCAAATTCACTAGAAACTGAAATAGTTCCAGACATTAATTCTACAAGATGCTTGGTAATAGCGAGTCCTAGACCTGTGCCGCCAAACTCACGTGTGATTGAGCTATCTGCCTGTTTAAATGCAACAAATAGTGATGAAATTTTGTCTTCTTCTATACCAATACCGGTATCTCTGACGGCCAATATCAGTTTATTCCTCTCAACAGATAGACGAATATGTATTTCACCGGTTTGAGTAAACTTGACAGCATTGCCCACTAGATTGAATAGAATCTGTGAAATACGTATTGGGTCAAGCCAATAATCATTATGTGGATCAAAGAACAAATTGAAGTGAAAACGGAGCCCTTTGCTTTCTGCAAGTTGCTGTTGCTGTCGCAATACAGAAGTGGCAGTGTCACTTAAATTAATCCATTGTTCTAATAGAGAAAAGTTACCTGATTCGATCTTGGATATATCTAGGATATCACTGATGAGTGCCAACAAGAGCTCTGCGGAGCTTTCCATTTGTTGTACAACTTCGCTTTGGTATTTAGAGATACCGGAATCCTTGAGCAGGTCTAGCATGCCCAATACGGAGTTAAGTGGTGTTCGAAGCTCATGACTCATCATGGCAAGAAACTCGGATTTGGCCTTATTGGCTCGCTCTGATTCTTCTCGCGCCACAGCCAGTTCGTGAGTTCGCGCCTCTACAATACGTTGTAACTTTTCTTTGTGCTCAATATCGATAACAGCGCGTTCAACCAAAGGCAAAAAACGTTTCAGAGTCTCCTTTGACTCAATGCTAAACTGCCCTGGCCTGCTCCCAACGAGTAGAATGACCGACCGGGTCACTTCTGCGTCTATTCCTGTTAACAACACGGAGCCGATGTGAGTTTGAATGAAGCTGTTGATGTTTTTGAATTCATTGGCTTTATAAGGCTCAAACAGCAGGATGCATTCACCGCCTAAAGCGCGGTTGAATTTATCGCCTTCAGACCATGCAATATGAGCAAAAGCGCGATTGGTGGTCAGTAATGTTGAGAATGAGGGTTCTTCGCAGTGGCGAGAAAGTACAACAAAATCATCAAAATCTATGTATTTTTTCAATACGCCTTTTAAGCCAGAAAATATTTCATGGCGATTTTTAGCTTCACTCATGGCGGAAATGGCACTAAGAATGGCTTTGTTCTCTTCTGCCAATCTTTTCTCACGTTCCCTACTTTCTTTTAGTTCAGCCAGCGCTTCTTGTAGCTCTTCTTTGATGAAGGTATTTTTGATTTTATGCGTCATGTGGTGAATGGAAGATGGCCGAGGAGATCATTAAATTGCCATGACCATTTTCTCCGCTTATAAATCTTCCTTGCTCCCCAAAAGTAAAAGGACAAATAAAGGGTTTGCCATTCAGCTCATCGGCTAACTGTGCGAGTACGGTATCAATTTCTTGCCGTATTTGGATCATTGAACCCGCACAGAAGATATTAATTACGCCAATCTTATTGGAGTCTGCTAGCTTTTGCCAAAACGCCGCATTGACGACTCGCGCGGCTCGGCGAATCAGTTGTTCTTTGCAACCTCGCATCAAATAGAGTCTATCGCCTTCATCTATCCTAGAAAACAGCTCAATACCCCCTTGCACTGTCTCGCGAACGGGATGGGAAAGGATAAAATATGGGTGGTCATAAAGATGACCTGCGATGCGCCCTAACGGATACGCGGTTGCCACATCAAATATGACGTTATGTTTTTCATTTTTTTGGAAATGAAGCTCAGTCCACTCTTGATAAACGTTAGCCGCGGGACGATTGTCAATCTCAATCAGTTCTCGCCCTTTAACTTTGGTTGCTTTTCCTGAAATCTCTGTTGGGATATGACCCGCACTAAATCCGGTGTAGATGGATTGAGATGAAAAGAAAACCGTCAAGCTTATCCCATTTTTGCTCGTGCCCTGAGAGGTGAAAATAGACCATGCTCCTTTGATCTGATTATCCGCAGCACTACCACCAATAATGGGTACCAGAGTTCTAAAGTATTGATCTAAAGCTTGAATGATCTCTTCTTCATTACCTGGCGTTGAATGCAGAAGGATGAGACTAGGCACTTCACTCTGTCGATTGGCATGACACAGTGCCATTTCAAGCACGTGTTCGACATTGTACTTAACCGTCTGTGGAAGGTTTGCTTCCACAGAGATTCCCGTGCCATAAGCATTGTTGAAGCCACTGTCAAATATCGCAAAAACACCAACCACTGGACCTGGATGAAAACCATGTTCTGTCATTATAGCTTGACATGAGCTTGAACCATGAAATGGGATGCCAGGAAACTGAGTCTTAAATGCGTGTTGCAACTTATCGCAACAATACTCTTCTGTATAATAGCAAATGAGCATTGCAAGATGTTTGTTATTGATTTTCATGCGAAACTCGCTAATCGCTTTCGTTTCATCAAGCTCATGGCTAAACACAGTTTGGCAGCGCATTTTCTAATTTATGATTTTGTAAATTGACTTCCTTTATACCACCACTTCCTTTCATTGCTAAGAGTGATCCGCATTTTGGGATTAAAATTTCGCGTGTTATGTCAGATTTATCTATATATAACCTTTGCAACAGTGATGTCTTTATCCCGGATGTAGAAAGTGACAGGATAGGTTTGTACGCTTAGAAGAATACTTTCTTCATCACGAGTGATAGAATAGTGTTTTTGATTTAAATCAATTTTCAAAGTCCCGTTTTTGGGCAGTTGAATGCGTATGCCATCATTTTCTCGTCTTATTTCTAACTTTTCTTGAGAAATTGTTAATTCACATGGTTGGTTTTGTGAACAATCCAACATTTGTAGTGACTCATATTTCAATGTACGCCAGATAAATGCGATGACTAATACTGTCAGGATGAGCAATATTTGTGCGAGCCTTGCCTTTGTTAACTTTTGCGCCGCCATTTTTACCGTTTTCCTTGTTACAAACTTCAAAGTTTTTAAATAAAAGAGCAATTCCTGAGCGTCAGTAAGGTTACTACTCTGTCATTGATTTGTTAATTCAAGTATAGTTACAGGCTGAAAATGCCACTTTTCTTTAAAGTCGGCAAGGGAAATAACGTCATGAAATGACTTAGTTTCTTGAGCTGGTTTGGGTGGTGTTACGACGCAAGTCGTGTTGGAAGTAAAGTGTAGTTAATTAGAAATTGGAAGCATGCAAATGAGCCAAGAAAAGCAGCTTGAACAAAACTACAACTATACAGTCGTTCGCCAGTTTACCCTAGTGACCATTCTATGGGGTATTGTTGGTATGGCTGTTGGTGTTTTGATTGCCGCTCAGTTAGTATGGCCACAGCTTAACTTTGATACGCCGTGGTTGACGTACAGTCGTTTACGTCCATTGCATACTAACGCGGTAATTTTCGCGTTTGGTACTAGCGCCCTGTTCGCAACATCCTATTATGTTGTACAGCGCACCTGTCAAACTCGTCTCTTCGGTGGACCTTTGGTTGCCTTTACCTTCTGGGGTTGGCAGGCGATAATCCTTTCTGCAGCGATTACTCTGCCACTCGGTCTAACATCGGGTAAAGAGTATGCTGAGTTAGAATGGCCTATCGATATCGCGATCGCGGCGGTATGGGTTTCTTATGCTGTGGTGTTCTTTGGAACATTAATCAAACGTAAGACCTCTCATATTTACGTGGCAAACTGGTTCTTTGGAGCCTTTATTATCACTGTTGCCGTTCTGCACATTGTGAACAGTATGGCGATTCCTGTCTCTTTGACTAAATCATATTCGATTTATTCTGGCGCAGTGGATGCTATGGTGCAGTGGTGGTATGGCCACAACGCGGTAGGTTTCCTACTTACAGCTGGCTTCTTAGGTATGATGTACTACTTCGTTCCTAAACAAGCTGAACGTCCTGTTTATTCTTACCGTTTGTCTATCGTTCACTTTTGGGCGCTCGTTTCTCTTTACATCTGGGCTGGTCCTCACCACTTGCACTACACTGCTCTACCAGACTGGACTCAGTCTTTGGGCATGGTGATGTCGCTTGTGTTATTTGCTCCGTCTTGGGGTGGTATGATTAACGGTATCATGACACTTTCTGGTGCATGGCATAAGCTACGTTACGATCCTATCCTGCGTTTCTTGATTGTCTCTCTTTCCTTCTATGGTATGTCTACCTTTGAAGGTCCGATGATGTCGATTAAGACTGTCAACGCGCTATCACACTACACAGACTGGACCATCGGTCACGTTCACTCTGGTGCGTTGGGCTGGGTTGCCATGGTTTCTATCGGTTCTGTTTACCACTTGATCCCACGTTTGTTTGGTCAAGAACGTATGTACTCTGTTGGTCTGATCAACGTTCACTTCTGGTTAGCGACAATTGGTACTGTTCTGTACATCGTAGCGATGTGGATATCTGGCGTAATGCAAGGTCTGATGTGGCGTGCCGTGAACTCTGATGGTACGTTGACTTACAGTTTCGTCGAATCTGTATCTGCGTCTTACCCATTCTACTTTGTACGTTTCCTAGGTGGTTTCATCTTCCTAACTGGTATGTTCTTGATGGCCTACAATACGTACAAAACTGTCAGTGCACCAAAACATAGCTTGAAAGCTATTCCACAACCGGCATAAGGAGATTGCAGAATGAGTTCAAATTCTAATAATCGCCACGAAATCATTGAACGTAATGTCGGTTTGTTGGCTATTTTTATCGTTTTTGCAATTAGCTGGGGAGCACTTGTTGAAATCACCCCACTGATATTCCAAAAACAAACCACAGAGCCCGTAGAAAATCTACGCGCTTACTCTGCCCTAGAGATGGAAGGTCGTGATATTTACATCCGTGAAGGGTGTAACGTATGTCATAGCCAGATGGTTCGTCCTTTCCGCTCTGAAACAGAACGCTATGGTCACTACTCTGTCGCTGGCGAGAGTGTGTGGGAGCATCCATTCCTATGGGGCTCTAAGCGCACTGGTCCAGATTTGGCCCGCGTAGGTGGTCGTTATTCGGACGAATGGCACCGTGTCCACTTACTTGACCCTCGTGAACTGGTACCTGAATCAAATATGCCGGGTTTCCCTTGGCTAGCTGAGAATGTACTGGATGGCAAATTGACTCAGAAGAAGCTGGAGTTGTTCCGCAATCAATTCGGTGTGCCATACACTGATGAGCAAATCGCCAACGCTGGCAAAGATGTTGAAGGAAAAACGGAGATGGACGCTGTCATCGCTTACCTTCAGTCTTTGGGTCATGCAATGAAATAAGGGGGTTGTTATGGATTTCGGTACAATACACAGTATTTATACTGTCGTACTTTTTGTCAGTTTTATTGGTATCGTCGTCTGGGCTTACAGCAAAAAACGTAAGGCCAGTTTTGATGAGGCAGCCAATTTAGTATTTGCTGATGAAGAGAAATCTAGCCCTAATCAACAAGGAGTTACGAAGTAATGACTACATTCTGGAGTCTCTGGATTATCGTGATTACTGTCGGTACGCTTGTGGGCTGTGCTGTACTTCTTTTCTGGTGCGCCAAAGATAAAATGGGCGTCGAAGAAGGTGCAGATATGGGCCACGAGTACGATGGTATTCGGGAGCTGAACAATCCGCTACCAAAGTGGTGGACTTATCTTTTCATCAGTACGTTTGTTTTTGCTGCTGTGTACTTGACGCTGTTCCCTGGTTTGGGAAGTTTCAAAGGTGTACTTGGATGGCAGAGTTCAGACCAAACAGTTCGTACGGTTGCTGAGTACAAAGAAGCCATCGCGTCAGCACAACAAAACAAGCAGCTAAACCAGTATGCAAAAGAGCTTGACGACGCAAATACCTATTTTGGTGAAGCGTTCCGTAGTCTTGCGTACAACGGCAGCGCTTTGCGTTCTATCCCTGAAATTGCAGCAAATGATGAAGCAACCAAAGTTGGTCAACGTTTGTTCCTGCAAAACTGTTCGCAGTGTCATGGTTCAGATGCGCGTGGCCAAAAAGGTTTCCCTAACCTAACTGACAACGCGTGGTTGTACGGTGGTGAGCCTCAAGCCATCGTTACAACTATCATGCATGGCCGTGTTGGTCAGATGCCAGGTTGGAAAGACGCACTGGGTGAGCAAGGGGTTCAGGAAGTCGTTAGCTACGTTCTGAGCTTATCGGGTCGCACGGTAAATGCTCGCGAAGCCGAAGCAGGTAAATCTCGTTTTGTCGTTTGTGCAGCATGTCATGGTACCGATGGAAAAGGTAACCCTGCTGTTGGTGCACCAGATTTGACAGACAAAGACTGGCTATTTGGTGATTCGCGCGCAGATGTAACAGAAACAGTCATGAATGGCCGTTCTGGCGTAATGCCAGCCTGGAAAGATATTCTGGGTGAAGACAAAGTTCAACTGGTTGCTGCTTACGTTTGGAGCCTGAGCAACACCGAAAATAATAAGTAACATTTCAATAACAGCCCCTTCTTCAGGGGCTGTCTTTCCTTTAAATTAAAGCCCTTACGTTTCATTTTGTTGTTGAGAACTTTTTTATGGTAAAGCCTTGGTATAAACAATTCTGGCCGTGGTTCCTGATCATTTTACCACTTACGGTAGTGACGTGGACGATAGCGACTGTCATCGTCTTCTCTCAGAACTCTGTTTCGCTTGTCGCGGAGGATTACTATAAAAAAGGCAAAGGGATCAACGTTGATATCAGCAAGATTAAAGTAGCCAAAGAGCTCGGCCTCAATGCGATTGTCGCTTCAGATGATACTGCGGTCACTATTGTATTTGATAAAGGAAGCTTAGCCCATTTCCCCGCTCTCACTGCGACCTTCACTCATCGCACTTTACCGGATCGTGATTTCACTAAGCTATTAACCGCTGATGCGAAAGGTGTCTATCGTCTGGTTCTGGAGAACCACATTGAAGGACCATGGTTCGTTGAGCTTCAGCCTCATGACCAGAAATGGCTGATTCAAGGTCGTGTCACGTTCCCCTCTCCCTCTACAGTTTTAATGAATTAGCACTATGACAAAATCCTGTTATCACTGTGGTGAAGATGTACCAGCCAACACGGATTTCAAAGTGGAGATATTGGGCGATGTTCGTTCAATGTGCTGCCCAGGTTGTGAAACCGTTGCACAAACAATCGTCGATAATGGCTTAGTCTCTTACTACCAATATCGAACTGCACAGGCAGAAAAGGTCGAGTTAGTCCCTGAGCAGCTCAAAGCGTTAGTGCATTACGACAACGAGGAAGTCCAGTCGGAGTTTGTTCGTAATAGCAACAATTACTGCGAGGTGATGCTATCACTGGAAGGCGTATCTTGCGCTGCATGTGCTTGGTTAATTGAAAAGCAAGTTAATTCCCAGCAAGGGGTTTTGTCTATAAAAGTAAATACCACGACAAACCGAGCTTTACTTTCTTGGGATAAATCAAAGACTAAACTCAGTGAACTGCTATCTGGAATTCATCAATTAGGCTACAAAGCCGCTCCTTTTGAAGCGGACAAACAAGAAGCGGCCTATCACGCAACCATGAAGCAATACCTCTATCGTCTAGGTATTGCTGGCCTTGCGACTATGCAGGTGATGATGCTGGCGGTCGCGCTCTATCTTGAGGTTTTTGGTGATCTTGAACCTGAGTTCAAAAATTATTTCCGCTGGGTGAGCTTAATTTTTGCCACTCCGGTCCTTCTTTACTCTGCACTGCCATTTTATCTTAATGCTTGGCGAAGCATTAAAGGCCGAACACTCGGGATGGATGTGCCTGTGTCGATAGCGCTCATCTTTGCTTATTGTGCAAGCTTAGTCGCTACCGTCACAGAGCAAGGTGAAGTCTTTTTTGAATCTATCTCCATGTTTACCTTTTTTCTTTTGGTAGGACGTTTTCTCGAGATGAGAGCCCGGAGAAAGGCCGCCGCAGCCAGTGGGAATCTGCTCAAGCTGATCCCCGCAATTGCCACTACCCTAGAAGGCAAACAGATCCCGGTAAAAAGTTTGAAAATTGGCGATCAAATCCGTGTTTTGCCCGGCGAGCATATCCCTGCCGATGGTAAAGTGGTGGAAGGGCGTGTGCATGTTGACGAGTCTATGCTAACGGGAGAATCGATCCATGTTGTTAAACAGATGGGTGATCTTGTCTACGCTGGTACGCTCAATGGCGATGAATCTTTTGTGTTGGAGGTTGCCTGCTCTAAAGCGGACTCGGTAATTTCAAATATCGTTCGACTTCAAGATGAGGCACAGCATTCTAAACCGAAAATCGCCGAAATTGCCGATGTCGTTGCACGTTATTTTGTCGGTGTCATTTTGCTCATTTCAGCGGCAACCTGGCTCTACTGGCACCAAACTAAGCCGGAAGATGCGTTTTGGATTATGTTATCTGTGCTTGTGGCGACCTGCCCTTGCGCCCTTTCGCTCGCCACGCCGACAGCCTTGACTTGTGCGACCTCACGCATGGGCAATTTTGGCATCTTGCTGCGCAAAGGCCACGTGTTTGAAACTCTATGTAAAATCAATCATCTGGTGATAGATAAAACGGGCACCTTGACCAAAGGTGATATCGAGATACAGCGCACGGAAACCTTTGCCGAATGGCCAGAAACACAATGTCTCGCGATTGCGAGCAGTTTAGAATACTACGCTAACCACCCGATTGCTCGCGCTTTTTCTAGATACGCAGACTCAGCCGTTCAAGCCGTCGATGCAACCAACGTCATTGGCTCAGGTATTTGTGGTTATTGGAGCGGCGAAGAAGTGAAAATTGGTAGCAGTAGATATGTACTAGACAGTGAGCAGTCGGAAAGTCATGCGGTATATCTTTCTATTGCTGGCAAACACGCCGCCACATTTTTTTATCACGATCCAATTCGTAAAGAGAGCAGAGAGTTTTTGCAAAAGTTTGCTGAGGCAGGAATAAAAACAACACTGCTCACCGGTGACTCTCTTGCCAATGCAACGCCTGTTGCTAGCGCGATGGGCATTGAACACGTGATAGCTTCTGCCAAACCCGAAGATAAGCTCGCCTATTTGCAAAGCTTGGATGCCTCAGACATAACCATGATGGTTGGCGATGGTATAAACGATGCGCCTACTTTAGCCGGTGCTCATCTTTCGGTCGCAATGGGTAGCGGTACCGACGTTGCTAAAGCATCAGCAGATATGACGTTGCTTGGTGATCGGCTCGATAAATTACTCGAAGCTCGAGAGCTCGCTTTGCGCACAAGGAAAATCATCCGAGAAAATCTGGCTTGGTCTCTAGGCTATAACCTGTTAATTTTACCGCTAGCGGTTGCTGGCTTGGTTGCCCCCTACATCGCCGTTGTTGGCATGTCGGCAAGCTCTATCATCGTTGTCTCTAATTCGCTCAGACTGCTCAAAGAGCAAGGTAAGTAATATGGAAAGCTTGTACATTCTCATTCCGATTGCCATTGTTTTGGTTTGTGTTGCCGTCGCGATCTTCTTGTGGGCAGTCAAAAGCGAACAATTTGAAGATCTTGAGCGTCAAGGAACAAACATACTATTTGATGACGAGCAAGAATCTCAGCAACAAAGCGAGAAAAAGTAGGCTATGAATGGTGATTACCTTGGCGCGCTGATGATCGGGTTAGCGGGCGCTGGTCATTGTTTGGGAATGTGTGGTGGGATTGCCTCATTGCTCAATCTAGGCAGTCAAAATCCTTCTCCAAAGTTGAACACGCTTTTCTATAATTTAGGGCGTTTATTGAGTTATGGGCTGTTTGGCGCCATTGTCGGGGGGACCATTTCTTCTCTCAGTGATATGGCTGGACTCAATCAATCGCTAGCATGGTTGCGCTTATTGGCCGCCCTATTCATGATTCTGGTTGCCCTTTATATCGCGAAGTGGTGGAACGGACTTCTCTTCGTGGAGAAACTTGGGCAACTGCTTTGGCGTTTTATTAAGCCGATGACTCAACATTTCATGCCGATCCGCCACCCTTTACAAGCGATCCCTTTTGGTTTTCTATGGGGATGGTTGCCGTGTGGCTTAGTTTACTCAGCCCTCACTTGGTCCGCGCTCTCTGGCAGTGCTTTAAACGGTGCTTTGATGATGCTGGCATTTGGTTTGGGCACCCTGCCGGCGATGTTACTGGTTGGAATCGGTGCGGAGTATTTCGCTCGGATTCAAAAATCATCGATATTCAGACACACTTCAGCCACAATTCTAGTCCTATATGGACTCTATACCGGATTTGGCGCAGCAACGATGCTTGGTCTTGCCCGTTAACTCACATTGAGCAAACGCTTTTTTACTACCCTTTAGTATTCACCAGTGCTAAAATATTGACATATATCAAATAGTGAAAGGTTGTTATGATTTCTGAAAAACCTGCGACAAAGCGTATCCAGTCCGGTGGGTGCGCGATTCATTGTCAAGATTGTAGTATCAGCCAACTCTGTATTCCATTTACATTGAATGAAGCTGAATTGGATCAACTTGATCAGATTATCGAGCGAAAAAAACCGATCCAAAAAGGCCAAGAGCTCTTTAAAGCGGGTGATGTGTTACGCTCTCTCTACGCGATTCGCTCGGGTACGATCAAAAGCTACACCATCACTGAGCAAGGCGATGAGCAGATTACAGCCTTCCATCTTGCCGGTGACTTAGTTGGATTTGATGCGATTACCGACGACGCTCATCCTAGTTTCGCCCAAGCCCTCGAAACATCGATGGTTTGCGAGATTCCATACGAAATTCTCGATGACCTTTCAGGAAAAATGCCAAAGTTGCGCCAGCAGATCATGCGTCTCATGAGCAATGAGATCAAAGGCGACCAAGAAATGATTCTGCTGTTGTCGAAGAAAAATGCAGAAGAACGTTTGGCGGCATTTCTTTACAACCTTTCAACTCGTTTCTCTCAACGTGGATTCAGCCCTCGCGAGTTCCGTTTAACCATGACACGTGGTGACATTGGTAATTACCTTGGCTTGACTGTTGAGACCATTAGCCGTCTTCTCGGACGATTTCAAAAATCTGAAATACTCAGTGTTAAGGGTAAATATATTACTATCCTTGATCACAGTGCATTAATGGAACTGGCTGGCGTCTCTAACGGCTAATCCGTTTTTAATGATGTAGCTCAGAGATGAGCTGCATCATAATTTTATGTAAAACCTTTCTAAACTCCTAATATTTCTCTCTTTTCTAAGCTACAGTTACTTATATGGTTCTCCAACATGAGCGTGCTTAGATATGAGTATTTACAGTAAAATCCTTGTGGTTGCCGACATTAACAAAGATGAACAACCTGCACTGGCGCGAGCTGTACAATTAGCCAGAAAGAGTGTCTCGAAGAGTCATGTTACTTTCTTTCTATCCATCTACGATTTCTCCTATGACATGACATCAATGCTGTCTTTAGATGAGCGTGATGCGATGCGCCGCGGTGTTATCTATCAACGCGAACAGTGGATGAGAAAAATTGCAGAGCCATATGTTGATGAATCGATGACCTTTGATATCAAGGTGGTTTGGCATAATCGCCCTTATGAGGCCATCATCGCCGAAGTGTTTTCAGGCAGTCATGACATCGTAATTAAAGGGACGCGTAAACACGATGTCCTTGAGTCGGTCATCTTCACACCAACTGATTGGCATTTGTTACGTAAGTGCCCTGTTCCTGTACTCTTGATTAAAAACGCCGATTGGCCAGAGCAAGCGAATATCATCGCATCAGTCAACGTGGGCTCGGATAACTCGACACATATCGAACTGAATAACATTATGGTTGAGCGGTTGTTGGAAATCTCATCCAGACTGGATGCACAAGCGTATTTGGTTAATGCTTATCCAGTAACACCTGCCAATATTACCATTGAGTTACCAGAGTTTGACCCGACGACCTATACCGATGCGGTACGTGGCCATCATCTCACGTCCATGAAGGCATTGAGGCAGCAATATGGGATAGATGAAGAGCACACCATCGTTGAGCAGGGGTTGCCAGAAGATATCATCCCCGCGTCGGCAGACAAGTTGAATGCTGCTATGGTGATTTTGGGGACAACTGGGCGAACCGGACTCTCAGCGGTCTTTATCGGAAATACCGCTGAACACGTGATTGATAAGATTAACTGTGATGTGTTGGCGCTTAAACCGAAAGGTTATGTCAGCCCGCTCGACCCCAACATCGCTTCCTAAGCCGATAAAAATCCCAGGCGTCTCTTCTGGGATTTTTTCTTGTCGGCACTGGCATCTTGCAAATTTATCCGTATCATACGCACTTCATTTATTTTGATGAATTTAAGATTAGCAGCAGATGACAGAGCAAATTCAAGAGCGTACGAAAGCTCAACAATACAACTTTAATAAGCTTCAAAAGCGCATTCGTCGCAATACTGGCCAAGCTATTGCTGACTTTAATATGATCGAAGATGGCGATCGCATTATGGTCTGTTTATCCGGTGGTAAAGACAGCTTTACGATGTTGGATATTCTGCTGAGTTTGCAAAAAAGCGCGCCTGTCTCCTTTTCTCTGGTTGCTGTGAACCTTGATCAAAAGCAGCCGGGGTTTCCTGCACATGTGTTACCTGAGTATCTAGAAAATCTTAGTGTTGAGTACAAGATTGTCGAAGAGGACACCTACTCCATCGTGCAAGACAAAATTCCCGAAGGGAAAACCACGTGTTCTCTGTGCTCTCGTTTGCGCCGTGGCATTTTGTATCGCACAGCGAAAGAGCTCGGCGCAACCAAAATCGCGCTTGGCCATCATCGCGACGATATTCTGGAAACTCTTTTCCTCAATATGTTCTACGGCGGAAAAATTAAAGGAATGCCACCGAAACTGGTCTCTGATAATGGAGAGCACGTTGTTATTCGTCCATTGGCTTATTGCCGTGAAAAAGACATTATTAAATACGCAGATATGGTCGGCTATCCTATCATCCCATGTAATCTGTGTGGCTCTCAGCCAAACCTTCAACGTCAGAACATTAAGATGATGCTTAATGACTGGGACAAACGCTTCCCTGGACGAATTGAAACCATGTTCAGAGCGATGCAAAATGTTGTGCCAAGTCATCTGGCGGACTTTGAACTGTTTGATTTCAAATCAATCAACAAAGACTCAGGTGTTATCAATGGTGGTGATATTGGCTTTGATAAAGAAGATGTGCCAAATGTGGTCGAAGATGAGGACGATGTAGTGCAAGCGTTTGATACTGCACTTAAACTCGATGTGACCAATCTGTCTGTGTAACGTGTTTGGTTTAAAGACACAATGAAAGAGGCTGCCATTTCGGTAGCCTCTTTTTGTTTCTATTGAATTCTATTTTTTTGCCCTAGGCAAGTAAGGCAGTACCCGTGTAGTGGCTTGCGGTAAAAGTACAAATCCCTCTTCACCAATCTCCGTTAGCGCAACTTGTACTTTGCCATTCACAATCGCTTTTTCACCACCGTTAGAAAACGTGACTTTACTATTGAGCCCATTAGCAAATTCCATCGTCACCCCCTCAACTTCGGGAGTAAACCAACTGGAAAACATGCCCCCCAAATCGTCCAAAAGATCCTTCATTTGTGGCATCAAAGGGGCTAGTTGTTGGTAGGTTACTTTCCCTTCAAGCGGCTCTTTCGTCATCACTACCAGTGAATAGTCGCAACGTATATCCTGAGGAGTGTGGACAAAAACCAGTGGGTTGGCGGACTTCAAGTTATTATCCAGTGGTAACAAGAGCTCTTGGGATGGCGGGATAACAAACTCTTCGTAATGCTGTTCCTTTTCCATCCAAGCCTTCTCTATATTACATAGCCGCTTGGTTTGCGGGTTGACAAAGAAGATCCCGACTTTGACATCATCATGTCCTTCTTTGGTGTTGTTTTTCAGTTGCGAGAACAACTTCGAGTAGGTAAACATGTATTCCTGAGCTTGAACGCTAAAGGAAGAAAACAGACTCATCGCACATCCTAGCAGAGCTAGGTTTCTTTTCATCATTACTTGCATCCTGTTTATTGGCTCCAAAACTCGCTGTTGTGACGTATCATCGCTTGCAAATCTTGGACGTAATCCATGCCGCGTTCTGAATAGGCTAATAGCCCATTTGTTAATGTGGTCGCCGTTTCGACACTGAACAGATCTTGCTTTTTGTCCACCAAATTTTGGCGAATATTACGCAGTTCTGTATAAGCTCGGTTGCGGTTTACATTCATAAAATAACGGTGAATGGATTCTTGAGCGGAAGAGAATTTGGCCACCTCGTGAAATGCGCCTTCACTGCGCTGCAAAGGGACAACGCCGCAGCCGCGAGTGTAACACCACTGCCCAAATAGGTTGTTGGCTTCACGGGCAAATCGTGACGTTCCCCATGCTGACTCATTCGCCGCTTGCGTCATGACTAATGACTCAGGAAGCACATTAACGCGTTTCAGCATTTCACCAAGCCAATCACGGGTCAATTGCTCGTCTGTCAACGTGACGTCGTAACGCTTAGCTAGGCGTAATGCCCTCTCTCTTTGCTTTTGCGAGGGTTCAGCAAGATTTAGAGTGAGCAAAAACTCACGGTCTTTGAGAATTTTTTGATTTTCTGCGGCAATCTTAGGGCGTAAATAATCAAAAAATGCCAGTTTCTTTTCTCGAGTATCTGTGATTGAGGCAAAATCTGGCAACGCTTCCGCGGCTCCAGTTGCGTCATCCTGCTGAGCTTCCAGCTCACGACGCTGCTCTTCGTAAAAGAGATAAGGACCGATAGATGAAAAAGCGACAGCCATCGCTATGGCTGTCGCTTTGAGAAAAATGGAAGAAGACGTGTTATTAGGCATTGAACACCTGCGAATGATTGTCATCGTTATGATCGCCAGAATCTTGCACTGTAACGACCTTGAGTCGGATACCGAACATTTCTCGATAGAGAATTCCTTTGAGATGGAAAAAGAACGGCAACACAAAAATCAAACCAATGCCATAGAAAAGGATGGCAACGACAAACAGCAACATCACCAGTAAATAGAGCCCTGAGATGACCAGTATTTTGCGATTTATCGCCCTAAATGATAACAGCAGAGAGCGCATCGGTGGTACGTTCTTCTCACAGATCAGTAAGATAGACAAACTGAATGCCATCGACAAATAGAGCGAAACAAATGGCAGCAGCAGTCCCGCCACGCCCTGTAGCATGAGGCTGAACAGGGTAGAAAGAATGACAGGGACGGTAAATTGCAGTCCTTTGCCAATGTGACGGTTTTTAGTTTTTAGCCCAGCGGCATGGCTCATGGCCATTAAACTAACACCGGCAAAAATCGGCGCGCTCACCACTTCGAAACTAAAATTGGCGATGTAAATAGACGAAAGGATCTGCTCATTGAGCAAATTCGGGTCGAGAATTGCATCAAGCAAAACAGCGGGATCGCCTAATTGCAATTGTAACGCGATGTAAAAAATGGCCAACTGCACTAACAGTAAAGCGATAATGGCGGGGGAAAAGCTGAAAAGATGTCGGATGGTCAACTTCCAAGCTTCTTGAAAAATTGCCCCTGCCTTTAACTCATATTGCCCAGAAAGCGCCCTATCGATGGTGCCACCAAGGTTAAAATCTTTTTCAAATTCGTTATTCATATCTATTCCAAGGTTTACTGCGTACCTTATCTACCTAACTCGCTGATTAGAATTGTCTTCATTATACTGAAATCTACTTTTTGCTAAACTCTGTTTTGTTAGCAGTCCTTGCATTATTTGTTATTTGGCTGATAATTAACCGCTTGAAAAGTATAGGTAGCGGAAGGTTTTTGCTCAGGAATTTTTGCCTTGCAATCAACAGGTTGATTGTGTCACTAAATCCTAAGGGTAGTATGGTAAGAAACATCGTCTTTTGCATGCAAAACTTTTTCTGTTTCCGAATAAGAAAACACTTTGAATTCACAAATTTGGTGATTATGATGCGCCCCTTACATGTGAATAGCTACAGGTCGTACTAGTTAGTTGACAAGACCAATGTGGGAGAAATACAGACGTTGAACGCTAAACAGAACGCAGGACAGCCAGTTATCCGCTTGACTGGCATCAGTAAGAGTTTCGATGGTAAGGAAATCATCGGTAATTTAAATCTGGACGTTAATCATGGTGAGTTTTTGACGATCCTAGGCCCATCAGGTTGTGGTAAAACAACGGTTTTACGCATGATTGCAGGCTTTGAAACTGCAGATAAAGGCCAAATTACGATAGACAATCAGGATGTTACCAATGTTCCTGCGGAACAAAGGCATGTCAACACGGTATTCCAAAGCTATGCGCTGTTTCCTCACATGACGGTGTTCGAAAACGTTGCATTTGGCCTGCGCATGCAAAAAGTTCCTTCCGCTGATATTGAACCTCGCGTGATGGAAGCACTAAAAATGGTACGACTAGAAAGCATGGCGCAGCGCAAGCCTCATCAGCTCTCTGGTGGTCAGCAACAGCGTATCGCTATCGCACGTGCGGTGGTCAACAAACCTAAAGTTCTGTTGCTCGATGAATCTCTCTCTGCCCTTGATTACAAACTGCGCAAGCAGATGCAAATTGAGTTGAAGCAGCTGCAGCGCCAACTAGGTATTACCTTTATCTTTGTTACCCACGATCAAGAAGAAGCCTTGTCGATGTCAGACCGCATCATCGTTATGCGCTCTGGTGTGATTGAGCAAGATGGCTCCCCACGTGAAATTTACGAAGATCCGAAGAATCTGTTCGTTGCGCGTTTCATCGGTGAAATCAACGTGTTCGAAGCGGTTGCGAAAGAGCGTGTTGACGAGAAGCGTATCCGAGCTGAAATCGAAGGGGTGGACTCAGTGGTCTACTTCGATGAACCGATTACGCAAGGTCAAAAGCTGCAAGTATTGCTTCGCCCAGAAGATTTACGCATCGAAGAGATCACGGAATCGGAAGAAAAAGGCATCGTTGGTCACGTGACTGAACGTACCTACAAAGGCATGACACTGGATTCGGTCATTGAAACAGAGTCAGGAATGCGTGTGATGGTAAGCGAGTTCTTTAACGAAGATGATCCAGACGTAGATCATTCTCTAGGACAAAAAGTCGCCATTACTTGGGTAGAAAGCTGGGAAGTGGTGCTAAGTGATGAGCAAGAAATTTAGTCTGCAAAACGCCATCATCACGCTGATTGTTTCATGGTTAGTGCTGTTTGTTCTGATCCCAAACGTGATGATCATCGGAACCAGTTTTCTGACTCGTGATGAAGCCAATCTAATAGAGATGACGTTCACGCTCGATAACTACGCGAGATTGCTCGATCCGTTGTATGCCAAGGTGCTATTGCACTCTTTTTATATGGCGATTGTAGCGACCTTGATCTGTTTGGTTATCGGTTATCCCTTTGCCTA
Source organism: Vibrio navarrensis (assembly GCF_015767675.1). Taxonomy (NCBI): domain Bacteria; kingdom Pseudomonadati; phylum Pseudomonadota; class Gammaproteobacteria; order Vibrionales; family Vibrionaceae; genus Vibrio; species Vibrio navarrensis. The sequence goes on from NZ_CP065217.1 coordinate 1,679,676, forward strand.
TATTGTGGCCAAGATGCCAGCGAAGTGGCGTCCTTTTATGCTGTTTTTGGTGATTGTTCCTTTTTGGACCAACTCACTGATCCGTACTTATGGCTTGAAAATCGTCTTAGGTACGCAAGGCATTCTCAATAACGTCCTACTCACTTTGGACATTATCGATAAACCGCTACGTCTGATGTATACAGAAACTGCTGTGATGATTGGCCTCGTTTACATCTTGCTGCCATTTATGATTTTGCCGCTCTATTCGGCGATCGAGAAGCTGGATTACACCTATATTGAAGCTGCCAAAGATTTGGGTGCCAACAAGCTGCAGACGCTAACTAAGGTCATTTTGCCCCTTACCATGCCAGGTATCATCGGCGGTTGTTTGCTGGTTTTGCTACCCGCTCTTGGCATGTTCTACATTGCCGATTTGCTGGGTGGCGCGAAAAACCTATTGATCGGTAACGTAATTAAGAGCCAAGTGCTCAATGCTCGTGATTGGCCATTTGGCGCAGCAACCAGTATTGCCTTGACCATTGCAATGGCAATTATGCTGTACGCCTACTACCGTGCAGGAAAACTGTTGAATAAGAAAGTGGAGCTGGACTAATGGGACGTACAATTAGATTTAGCTTTATGACCTTGGTGTATGCATTTTTGTATTTGCCAATCATAGTGTTGATTGCCAACTCGTTTAACGAAAACAAGTTCGGTATGAAATGGGGCGGATTTACCACCAAGTGGTATCACGCGCTAATGAATAACGACAGCTTAATGCAAGCCGCTTGGCATTCATTTAATGTGGCGATCTTTTCTGCTACAGCAGCTACTATTATTGGTAGCCTGACAGCCGTTGCTCTTTTCCGTTACCACTTTAAAGGCAAAAAAGCGGTGAACGGAATGTTGTTTGTTGTCATGATGTCACCAGATATCGTGATGGCGATTTCGTTACTCGCGCTGTTTTTGGTTTTGGGCGCTCAACTGGGTTTCTTTACCTTGCTGATTGCCCACATTACGTTCTGTTTGCCGTTTGTTGTGGTGACGGTTTACAGCCGTCTAAATGGTTTCGATGTCAAAATGTTGGAAGCAGCGAAGGATTTAGGGGCAAGTGAGTGGGTGATTTTGAGAAAAATCATTCTACCTCTGGCGAAACCTGCTGTTGCAGCTGGTTGGCTACTGAGCTTTACCTTGTCTCTAGACGACGTAATCATCAGCTCATTTGTTACTGGTCCAACGTATGAGATTTTGCCATTGAAGATTTATTCTATGGTTAAGGTCGGCATTTCACCGGAAGTGAATGCCCTTGCAACAGTTATGTTAGTGGTATCGCTAGCGCTGGTGATCACTTCTCAGCTTATTGCACGAGAGAAAGTGAAATAAGCCAGCCGGTTTCTGCTGCGATTTAAACGCGAAACAGAATGATGCGAATCATTCTGTTTTTCTATCAAAAGCCTTCGGGCAACGTTTGGTTTGGAGCTAACGTCAATGAAAAAATGGGCTACTTTATTAGCTGGTAGTGCATGTGCGCTTTCCTTATTTTCTGCTTCTGCTGCCGCAGATGAGAACAAAGAGCTGGTCTTCATGAACTGGGGACCTTACATCAACAGTGGCATCTTAGAGCAGTTTACTAAGGAAACTGGCATCAAAGTGATTTACTCAACTTATGAGTCAAATGAAACCTTGTATGCAAAGCTAAAGACTCACAATCAAGGCTACGATCTTGTTGTTCCTTCAACCTATTTCGTGTCTAAGATGCGCGATGAAGGCATGCTACAAAAGATCGAAAAATCTAAGCTGAGCAATTTCAAAAACCTCGATAGCAACTATCTCAATAAGCCTTACGATCCAAACAACGACTACTCGATTCCTCACGTTGTGGCGATCACAGGTCTTGCGGTCAATACCGATATGTATGATCCGAATGATTTCCAAAGCTGGGCAGATCTGTGGAAACCGGAGTTAAAAGGCCAACTGATGCTGATGGACGATACACGTGAAGTGTTCCACATCGCACTGCGCAAACTGGGTTACTCAGGTAACACCACCGATGAAAAGCAGATCGACGAAGCGTATGCCGAGCTGCAAAAACTGATGCCAAACGTACTGGTCTTTAACTCAGATAACCCAGGCGCACCATACATGTCTGGTGAGGTTGGCCTTGGCATGCTTTGGAATGGCAGTGCCGCAGCCGCGCAGAAAGAAGGTCTACCACTCAAGCTGGTTTTCCCTAAAGAAGGCGGTATCGGCTGGGTAGATAACTTTGCAATCAGCTCTGGCGCGAAAAACGTCGAAGCGGCGCATAAGATGATTGATTTCCTACTGCGCCCAGAAATTGCAGAGCAGATCTCTAACGACACTGGCTATCTCACGGCTGTGAAAGCATCTAATGAGAAGTTTAAAGATATTGCTCCACTCTTCCCATCTCAAGAAGATCTGGATCGCGTTGAGTGGCAAGCTGCGGTTGGTGATAAGACCGTGAAATATGAAGAATACTTTATGAAACTGAAAGCCAGTCAGTAAAACGACACATGGTTTCATTGCTAATCACTTAGGCAGCCAAAAGCTGCCTATTTTTTTTTATTGCTGATATAATCCCGACCTATTCGCGTCTAATTCGTGAATTTCAGCCTATTTTTTACAACCATTTGCCCTTTAGGGCACGCTAACATGAGCGGAACAGTAATGAAAAAAGCACTGTATACCGGCGCATTGTGTGCTGCTACTTTCTTGCCTACCCCTTCCTTTGCCGCAGATCAGGAACTCTATTTCTATAACTGGTCTGAATACATCCCAAGTGAAGTGCTGGAAGATTTTACTAAAGAAACGGGTATCAAAGTCATCTATTCGACATACGAATCCAATGAGAGTATGTACGCAAAACTGAAGACTCAGGGTGGTGGTTACGATTTGGTGGTCCCTTCAACCTACTTTGTCTCCAAAATGCGCAAAGAGGGTATGTTACAGAAAGTCGATAAAACCAAACTCTCCCACTTCGCTGAACTCGATAGCAACTATTTAGATAAGCCTTTTGACCCGGGTAACGACTACTCCATTCCTTACATTTGGGGGGCGACGGGCATTGGTATCAATGTGGATATGCTTTCCAAAAATTCGGTGAAAAATTGGGGCGATCTTTGGGATACTCAATGGGAAGGTCAACTGATGTTAATGGACGATGCTCGTGAGGTCTTCCACATCGCGCTCTCTAAACTGGGTTATTCACCGAATACCACGGATGCGAAAGAGATTCACGCTGCTTTTGAGGAATTAAAGAAACTCATTCCTAACGTGCTGGTCTTCAACTCAGATTTTCCAGCAAACCCCTATTTAGCTGGTGAAGTGTCTTTGGGCATGTTGTGGAACGGCTCTGCTTACATGGCTCGCCAAGAAGGCGCCAAGATTGAGATCATCTGGCCGGAAAAAGGGGCTATTTTTTGGATGGACAGCCTAGCCATTCCAGCCCAAGCAAAGAATGTTGATGCCGCTCATAAAATGATCGATTTCCTTTTGCGCCCTGAAAACGCGGCGAAAATTGCGATGGAAATTGGTTATCCGACGCCTGTGAAAAGCGCTTACCCTCTGCTACCTAAAGCGTTTGCTAACGATCCGAACATTTTCCCACCACAATCTGTGATGGATAATGGGGTATGGCAAGATGAAGTTGCTGAAGCCAGCGTTTTGTACGATGAGTACTTCCAAAAGTTGAAAGTGGATAACTAATCCACATCTCCAAGAAAAAGCGACGTAGTGCCGCTTTTTCTTGGCTGTTCTCTCTCAACTGGCAACTTGAGAATCGATATGGGCTAACAGCTCTTCCACCAAGCGTGGAACTTCAACGCTCGCCTTACCATAACGTTTTTCGGCAAACTCACTCTCCAGTGCACTCGGCTCAAGGTTGATTTCTATGGTATGCGCACCATGCATTTTCGCATCATGTACAAATCCAGCCGCGGGATAAACCACCCCCGAAGTACCGATAGAAACAAACAGGTCGGCCTCTTCGAGTGCGGCATAGATATCCCCCATTCTGAGCGGCATTTCACCAAACCAGACAATGTGTGGCCTCATTTGAGCTGGCATTTGACAGCAATGGCATAAATCTCCTGTAAGAATGTCTCCACTCTGTTCAATAACCTGATTCGAGACACTGCAACGACTTTTGAGTAGCTCACCGTGCATATGGATGATATTTTTGCTTCCGCCACGTTCGTGCAGATTATCAATGTTCTGAGTAATGATAGTAACCTTGCCATCTAACTCTTGTTCCAAACGTCCCAATGCATTATGCGCTGCATTGGGTTCAATATTCTCGCCTTGCAGTTTACGTCGGCGCTGGTTATAGAACTCTTGGACTAGATCTGGATTTTTAGCAAAGCCCTCTGGGGTTGCGACATCTTCAATGCGGTGGTTTTCCCAAAGGCCATCTTGTGCTCTAAAAGTCTGAATGCCTGACTCAGCAGAGATTCCTGCACCCGTTAATACAACAATATTTTGGTATGGGAAATTCATGTTACATCCTTGCTTCTCGAAGTGGTGATAGTCGCGCGAAGATGAACGAGAGAAAAACTCAGACACTACACACGCTGTCTTTTGTTAATAGAGTAGCACTGCAGAAATAACAACAATAGTGATGAGGGTTAGACGATGGTCGCAATTGTGAGCGTTAAGAGGCAATAATGTGAACTGATACCAAAAGGGGCCGACAATGCGGCCCCTTTCTCACTCTTCCACCGAGTTTATTATTCCATGTTAGTGGCAGAAATCTTGTGAATAGCCAAATCGGCGCCGTTAAACTCATCTTCTTCTGAAAGACGTAGCCCACTGGCTTTGTGGATTGCACCATAAACAAGCACAGCACCGATCAGCGCCACACTAATGCCCAGCAGCGTACCGAGAATTTGCACGCTCAAACTCACCCCGCCCAAACCGCCTAAAGCGCTTTGACCAAAAATGCCAGCCGCAATACCACCCCAGGCTCCACAAAGGCCATGCAGCGGCCACACCCCAAGTACGTCGTCAATTTTTGTTTTGTTCTGTAAGTAAGTGAAGAGGTAAACAAACAATACGCCTGCAATCAAGCCAGTAACGAGCGCACCAATCGGGTGCATGAGATCAGACCCCGCACACACCGCCACCAGCCCAGCTAATGGGCCGTTATGGATAAAGCCAGGGTCATTCTTACCAGCGATAAGCGCCGCAACAATACCACCAGCCATCGCCATGAGAGAGTTCATTGCGACTAAGCCACTGATGCCGTTTAGGGTTTGGGCCGACATAACGTTGAAACCAAACCAGCCAACACAGAGGATCCATGCGCCCAACGCAAGAAATGGAATGTTTGATGGAGCAAAGTTAGTGTGCTTTCCAGCACGTACGCGCCCTTTTCGCATGCCAAGGAACAAGACCGCAACCAGCGCAATCCAACCACCAACGCCATGCACTACCACAGAGCCTGCGAAGTCGTGAAATCCTACGCCAAATTGACTTTCAAACCAGGCTTGAACGCCAAAATTGCCGTTCCAGATGATGCCTTCAAACAGCGGGTAAACCAAACCGACGGTAAAGAAGGTCGCAATCAGTACTGGATAGAATCGAGCTCGCTCGGCGATACCACCAGAAACAATCGCCGGAATTGCCGCAGCAAAAGTCAGCAAAAAGAAGAACTTGACCAATTCATATCCGTTACCTTGTGACAAGGTACTGGCATCGGCTAGGAAGGTGCCGCCATAAGCCACCCAATAGCCAATAAAAAAATAAGCAATCGCAGAGATACCGAAATCGGCGATGATCTTGACTAACGCGTTCACTTGGTTTTTTTGTCGTACTGTCCCCACTTCAAGAAAGGCAAAACCGGCATGCATCAAAAACACCATGATCGCTCCAAGAAGGAGGAACAGTGTGTCGGAGCTTTGGGTCAGGGTTTGAACGGCTCCTTGAACCTGACTGGCGGTAACACTCATTGTTAGAACTCTCCGTTTATGTAGTGCACTTATCCTGTGCATCAGAAAACTTTATCATCACCATGATGGTGAGAAAATCAATTGAGCGCTACATACAGCAAAGAACGTTCCAACTATTGGTTAATCTATTAATAAAATCCATCCATATGAAAATTATCAATATTTCTTCTATTTAAATACAACAAATGAAATGAGGGAGAGAGATTTTGCACTCAATTGGTTCGAATGCACCAAAAACAAGCGCACCCATTACGTGCAATAAGGCAGTGGATAGAATCAAGAGTAAGAAGCCCCTCGTTTATACGAGGGGATTTTCCTAGTGGGGTAACCGGTGTCGCTTAGTCGACACCGCGAGATTTGAGGAACTCTGCGTAAGTACCTTTGAAATCGGTGATCTTGCCATTACGGATCTCGATAATCCGAGTGGCTAGAGAGTCAACAAAAACGCGGTCATGTGATACGAAGAACAGCGTACCCTTATATTGCTCAAGCGCATTGTTGAGTGATTCGATCGATTCCATGTCCATGTGATTGGTTGGTTCGTCCATCAGCAGCATGTTAGGTTTGTGCATCATGATCTTACCGAGAAGCATACGCCCCTGCTCTCCACCGGAAAGCACTTTCACGGATTTCTTAATGTCGTCTTGGCCAAACAGCATGCGACCAAGGAAGCTACGTACCACTTGTTCGTCGTCGCCTTCCTGACGCCATTGCCCCATCCACTCCATTAGATTCATGTCTTCAGCAAAATCGTGCGCGTGGTCTTGCGCGTAGTAACCAATGTTTGAGTTTTCAGACCACTTGTAGCTGCCTGTGCGAGGCTCTAGCACGCCAGCAAGGGTGCTGAGTAAGGTTGTTTTACCGACACCGTTTTCACCGATAATGGCAACACGCTCACCCACCTCAAAAATGGCATTGAAGCCCGCGAAAAGGTCTTGATCAAAACCTTGGCTGAGGTTCTCAACTTCCAGCGCGTTACGGAAAAGCTCTTTCGATTGTTCGAAGCGAATGAATGGGTTTTGACGACTTGAAGCCTTCACTTCATCCAGTTTGATCTTATCAATTTGTTTAGCGCGAGAAGTCGCCTGCTTCGCTTTTGATGCGTTGGCCGAGAAGCGAGCAACGAAGGTTTGTAGCTCGGCAATTTGCGCTTTCTTCTTAGCATTATCGGCTAATAGACGCTCACGTACCTGAGTTGCAGCGGTCATGTATTCATCGTAGTTGCCTGGGTACACACGAAGCTCACCATAGTCCAAATCCGCCATGTGGGTACATACCGAGTTCAGGAAGTGTCGGTCATGCGAAATGATGATCATGGTGCAGTTGCGCTCGTTGAGCGTATCTTCTAGCCAACGGATGGTATCAATGTCCAAGTTGTTGGTCGGCTCGTCCAATAGCATGATATCTGGATCAGCAAACAGCACTTGCGCCAAAAGAACACGCAGTTTCCAGCCTGGTGCAACTTCGCTCATTAAACCAAAGTGCTGCTCCAGCGGAATGCCCACAGCCAAGAGCAGCTCACCCGCTTTCGCTTCGGCCATGTAGCCGTCCATCTCTGCGAACTCAACCTCAAGATCGGCCACTTTCATCCCATCTTCTTCACTCATTTCTGGCAACGAGTAAATACGGTCACGTTCTTGTTTTACTTTCCAAAGATCTTTATGCCCCATGATCACGGTATCGATGACCGTAAACTCCTCATAAGCAAATTGGTTCTGGTTCAGTTTGGCAACTCGTTCGTTCGGATCGTAGCTCACGTTTCCGGCACTAGGTTCCAGTTCACCGCTTAGGATTTTCATAAAGGTTGACTTACCACAACCATTTGCGCCGATTAAACCATAGCGGTTGCCCTCGCCAAATTTAACCGAGATGTTTTCAAACAGAGGCTTGGCGCCAAATTGTTGAGTGATGTTTGCTGTAGAAATCAAAACCTGTACCTTTTGTGTCCAGTATCAAATAAAAAAACTGCGCAACGTTACTTGTTCAACGAGCCGACTGCAAGCATTGATTGCGCTGTGTAGCAAAGAAAGTGCTTAAGTTTAACAGCTTTGTTAGGCAAGCGGGTGATTGATGTGTTTCTTTCGTTAGTTGGTGTCTTGCTTGGGGAAATCGCCGGGGATTTCTGCTAGAGTCTGCAGCAATTTTGAAGTGGTTAGACCCAGTTTCAATCAAAGAGAACCGATATGCTGCAACCAACACAGACCACTTGGGTAATTCTTGCCGGAGGGCAAGCCACCCGTATGGGAGGCGATGATAAAGGGTTTATTGAGCTTAACCACAAACCGCTGATCCAACATGTTATCGAGCGCCTTGCAACGCAAACCGATCGTATTTTTATCAACGCCAATCGTAACCAATCGCGCTACCAAGCGTTCGCTCCGGTATTTGCGGATCATATTGAAGGATTCCAAGGGCCTCTTGGAGGCATGCATGCCGCGCTCAATCATATAGAAACAGATTGGGTTGGCTTTGTTCCCTGTGACAGCCCAAATATCAGTCTCGACTTGGTTGAGCGTTTCTGTAGGTCGGTCGACGAATCCAGCGATATTTGGGTCGCCCACAATGGGCAGCAGCCACAACCTGTCTTTGCACTTTGTCACAAACGTGCCCTGCCCGCTTTGACGGCATTTTTACAGCGTGGCGAGCGCAAAATGGGGTTGTTTTTTTCACAGCACCATGCACGTTATGTGGATTTCAGTGATTCGCCACAATGTTTTGTGAATCTGAATACGCCACAAGAATTAGCCCAGTTTGGAAAAATCTGTTCATGATACATAAATCATCTATCCCTTTACTCGGTTTCGCAGCGTATTCCGGTACTGGAAAAACCACTATGCTTGAAGCACTACTGCCAAAACTTACTGAAGCGGGCTTAAGAGTGGGTGTATTAAAACACGCCCACCATGATTTTGATGTCGATAAGCCCGGCAAAGACAGTTACCGTCTGCGCAAAGCAGGTGCGTTGCAAATGCTGATCGCCTCACACAAGCGCTTTGCTTTAATGACAGAAACGCCGCAAGCTGAAGCTGAATTTGACTATCTGCTTAGCCGTTTTGATCACAGCAAACTGGATTTATTACTGGTCGAGGGCTGCAAAAATATCGCCTTTAATAAGATTGAGTTGCACCGCGAGGAAGTCGGTAAACCGTGGTTGTATCCGCACGATGAAAACATCATCGCGATTGCATCTGATGCCAATCACTTAGAGACGACCTTGCCGCAAATGAACCTCAATGACCTCGACTCTATTGCCGAGTTTGTTCTTCGCTACGCGCGAGAACAATTTCACTCTAAAGAGCACTCAACAATAGATAACGTATCGCAAGATATGTTGACGCAAGAGAGCGGCATTGAGCGTATCCTTTCTCATCTAAAGCCGCTCGCTGAGAGCGAAACGGTGCCCCTCGCTGATGCCTACGGACGCGTATTGGCTTTGCATATATCTTACAATGGTGACGTTGTCACGGATGGCGGTGCGCTACTGACGCAAACACATCTCTCTTCCCTATCTGCTTTAGGGATCAAGCGCTGTCAGGTCATACGAAAACCACGTGTCGCACTACTGTCGCTAGACGGTAACGATTCTCAAGTTTGCCATGCTGTTTTACTTGGCATGCTGCATACGCTCGGTTGTGAGGTAACCGCGCAAGTTGTTGGTGCTGAGCAAAGTCAACAACGAGTACAATTACTTGAAGAGGCGCTAAACCTGAATGAGGTTATCCTCCTCAACGGGAGCGCTAAGAGTTGTCAAGGCATAGTACTTAATTCTATTCCAGAGATTAATGGCAACGGTTTCTCTTTGCAATTCGTTGAGCAAAAACCGCTTTTCTTGATGGATACATCACTCGAAGGTTTGCAAGGTTATTTTCTTTCAACCGTTGCACCTATGCTGCGTAAACTTCGTGGCGAGCGAGGCCATCTGGTTACCGGGCAAAAAGCGCGATTAACCCAAGGAATTGAGGGCATTCTGGGAGAGCGCGAATTTTGCTATGGCTCTTTGACGGTGGATAACATGGGAAGCAATCAGGTGACACCGGTGATGCACTCGTTTGAGAGTCTGGCCTCTTGGTTAACGATACAGAGTAAAGAGAATATCAACTGTCTGATCGTCGTCCCCGCTGCTGTGGATACGCTGAAAGCCGGAGAATGCGTGACAATCTATCCACTTCAAGGCAAAATCTAGCCAATTTAAATCAAGGCCAACTCGTTGGCCTTTTTCATTGCGAGAGAAACTGATGGTTCGCACTCTAATTTACATCTACAAAGGCGTTGAGAAAACGCTGCCTTTTTCTTACGAAAAGCATCGCAATATTCACGAAGCGGTTGCTGAAGCGGAAGGCATTGATATCTCAGCATACTTGAAAATGGAGCAGCAGCTCGAAGCGATTTCGGACACCAAGTCGGTGCGCAATTATCGCGATAATCACTTCAAGAAGTTGGGATTTGAGTTGATTACGCTCAAGCAGAAAGATAACTTGGGCGTAGGCAAAAAGAAGCGCGACTGAACATAAAACAAAGGCTTGCATCTGCAAGCCTTTATTAAATTTATCCTTTGATATTTAAGAAGGCTGCGCCACGAACACCGCCTGAATCACCATGTTTTGCTTTGATGATCTTCGGACATTTCGCCACAGACAACAAATACTTAGGCACGCGTTTTGGCATCTCATCGTAAATGAGATCAAAGTTAGACAGACCGCCCCCCAGCGCAACCACGTGTGGATCGTTTGCGGTAAAGATATTGGCAAAGCAGATCGCCAGCAACTCCATAAAGCGCTCAACATGTTCTGCGGCTTTCTCATCGCCTGCGGCGTTTGCTTGAATAATGTCGATGGCTTTTTTCTCTTCACCATAATAGTGGGCGTAAAGCAGCTCAAAGCCACGACCTGAAAGATAGCTATCAAGACAGCCTTTTTTGCCGCAGCCGCAACCCAACAATGGTGCTTTTTCTCCAAGTTGGAACCATGCATCAATCGGCAAGCGCATGTGGCCCAGTTCACCTGCCACGTTGTTACGGCCAGAGAACACTTTGCCGTCGTAGATCAAACCACCGCCAAAACCTGTACCGAGAATAAGCCCCATCACCGATGGCGAATCTTGTAACTCTTCATCCCACGCTTCAGAAAGAGCAAAACAGTTGGCATCGTTTTCAATTTTTACGCTACGACCAATACGCGCCTCTAAATCAGCACGCAGTGGTTTGCCTTTTGCTGCGGGGACATTCACCGTCAGAACCGTTGCATCATCAGCATCTTCCATCCCCGGCAGACCTAAACCGATTTTACCTTCGCAGCCAAACTGCGCATCGTACTTTTCAACTAGACCGACGATGGTGTCAATCAGCAGTGAGTAATCGTCGGTAGGCGTAGGGACACGCTCCGTTGCAACGCGCGCTAGTTTTTCATTAAATGCACCAAACTCAATTTTAGTGCCGCCGACATCAAAGCCGTAATACATGGGTTCTCTCCTGAAAAGACCTGTCAGACTCCTAATGTGTTGGAGTCAAAAGATGATAAATATCTGCGCATTATCCACATCTGTACGCCTACAAACCGTGACGCAGGCAGGATTTATCTGCTGATTGATATCGTTTGCGCAACTACTCAGCAGCGCAGCAGTATAACTTAGAGTGATGTCTCGCTTTTAAAGCGGCGAAGGTATGCAGATCGATATGGCCTACTCTCATCCGGTTTTGCGCGACTTTTGCTAAGCAGGTAACTTTCGCGAAAGGCTTCAAACCAACTTTGCAAACACTGGCTGGCATGCGTTTCGCTGGCTTGGCTAAGTACTAATGAAGCCACTTCTGCCGTTGATAGGTGTTGATCATTATCTGAGTGGCGCATTTGATATTGGGACAACTGCTCGGGGTCGATGGAGAGCACAGGCAGATTTTGCAGATAATTGGAGCGACGAAAGATTTTTCTCGCTTCACGCCAGCTGCCATCAATGAAGATCAGAAGCCATTTGCGGTTATCATGCTTGGACGACTCACGTATTAACAGGTTGGAATCCAACTGCTTAAGCAAGCGCTCTGGTTGATCAACATAATCTGCGGGAAAGACAATCACTGGTTGGTAGTCGTCACACTGTAACAAGGCAAGCATTTCATGGTCAGGTTCGGTGCGGTTCCACTGATACACATAGGTTTCTTGTACCACATCGGCAATCAAGCGCCCTGTGTTGCTCGGCTTAAACACCTCATTGTCAGAGACGATCAACATGCACGCGATATTGGTCGGCACATCTGGCTGAATATCGCACAAGCAATGCTCCAAGGAGACTTGGCAATAGCGGCAGCGCACGACATTGCATCCGCGCGCCTGAAATGGCTTGGTTGAGATGGACTGGCGGTACTGGTATAAACGGTGAAAAGCGTGCAATCTCATGATGAACTTGGCTCAGATAAAAGAGAGCTGGATTCTACTGACAAGGCGCGACAAGCTCAACACTGCTCTCAATCGGACAAATTAAAGGAATCCTATGACCGAGCCGAGTTTTAACGACCCCTCCACTCTTCGCTTAGCCATTTTTATTGCTGTTTTGTTGATTTGTGCCGCTTGGGAGCACTACCGACCACGAAAAGCGCTGACCGCCCCTAAAACGGTACGTTGGTTTAACAACCTCACTTTGGTCGCCCTTAACGGCTTACTCATCGCACTTTTACTGCCCCTGACGGCTTTTGAAGCCGCTAATATCGCCCAAGATCAGCAAATGGGCATTTTCCATCAGCTCTCTCTGCCCATATGGGCCAATGTATTGCTTTCTGTCATTGCGCTCGATCTCATCATTTATCTACAGCATCTGTTGTTTCACAGGCTGCCTTGGTTATGGCGTTTACATCGCATGCATCACGCCGACTTAGATATCGATGTCACCACAGGTACTCGCTTCCATCCGATAGAAATTCTTCTGTCTATGATGATCAAAATCGGCAGTGTGTTCGCTTTAGGTGTCTCACCACTGGCGATTGTCGTGTTTGAAATCATTCTTAACGCCAGTGCGATGTTTAATCACAGCAATGCAAAGCTGCCACTTAGGCTTGATGCGGTGATGAGAAAAGTGATTGTGACGCCTGACATGCATCGGGTGCATCATTCAGTGATTGTGCGGGAAATGCATTCCAATTTTGGTTTTTTCCTTTCGCTGTGGGATAGGCTTTTCCGTACCTACATTGCTCAACCGGAACTGGGCCACCAGCAGGTACAAATCGGTGTGCGAGAAATTAGAAAAGCGCGAGAACAATGGTTAGACAAAATGCTGACTCAACCGTGTCGCTATTCGACGAAACGTAAATAGTAACGCGAGTTAAGATGGTGCTGGTTTTAAAGCGCCAATGAAGAAAGCCCAACGCTGTCGTTGGGCTTTCTAAAAATTCGTTAAGCTAGCTGGCTAACTGATATTTATGTAGCATCTCTTGCTGCTGACCTGCAATATCAGCGACTTGCTGTGAGCTCTCCACCATCGATTCCAACTGCTGCCTAGTTTGATCGCCCTGCTCAGAAACATGAGCAATGGCGCGCGAGACTTCCGAGGTGGCTCGCTGCTGCTCTTCTGTCGACAAAGTAATTTGTTCAACGCGCTCGCGAATATGCCCAACTGCGATCTCAATATCGCTGAAGGCGACTTTCACTTCACTGCTTGCTGCTAGTGCTTCGGCCATTCCTTTACGCGATTCTTCCACCGATTGGCGGCTTTTCTCTGCCGCCGATATCAACTCGTTCATCATTTCGCTGATGTTTGACGTTTGTTTGGAGGTATCGCTGGCCAGCTTACGGACTTCATCGGCTACGACAGCAAATCCTCTCCCTTGCTCACCTGCACGGGCCGCTTCAATTGCTGCGTTCAATGCCAGCAAGTTGGTGTTCTCCGCAATACCACTAATCAAATCGACCATTTCGCGAATGGCCTTAACGCGCAAATCCAACTCGCGCATCGCTTCTTCGTTGATGTTCAATGACTGTTCAAGCAGCGCCAAACGATTGAGACTTCCCTCGACCACTCTGACGCCGTGCAGCGTATTTTCTGTCGCCGTTTTGGCATCATCGTAAGAGGCACTAGTTACCGAGGCGATCTCTTTGATAGAGGCTTCCAGTTCAGTGACCGTCGCCACCATCGCCGCTAACGCATCATTTTGCACACTCAAACTTTGGCTAGAATACTCTGCCGCACCGTGACTGATTTCTGCCGTCTGATAGAGCGCCTCACAGTTTCTCGTGACGACCGTGAGCGATTCACCCGTGGAGTTGATCACTTGGTTGAGTTTTCTAGCCACTTCACGCATCTCACGCGGCCCCACTTCCTCGGCCAACTGGGTAAAGTTGTGTTGCGTGAGCTCAGAAAGTCGTTTCATAATATTTTTCAAACCACGATTGACCCATGCACGAAAACCAAGCCATGAAGTGATGACCAGAGCCGCGACAACTAGGCCACTGAGCGTCAGAGTGAGGCTCATATTGCTAATGGTCTGATTCACAATCTGCTCGCCTTGGTGGATCAGTGACGAGGCAGTGGCCGAGATCGCGTTCAATAGCTCGATGGTTTCATTGGATAAATGTGTAGCTTGAGTGATCTGCGTCTGCTGCTCTTGTTGATTTCGAACTCTCTCCATCAACATCGCTAGGACGCCTTGCTCTTTAAAGCCAGCCAACACCATGTCATAAGGCGCGGTCAAGCTAGCAAATTCGGTGACGTCTGGATGCCACTCTTTAAAATCATCATAAGCGAGACGGATCCCGGCGATACGGTTACGCATTTCACGATACTCGCTCTCCGCCTTTTCTGGATCGCTTTGCATCATTAGCATGAGAAACGTGCTCTCCATGGAGCTTGCCCCTGCGCTAAAGCGGTTTGCGGCATCGGTTGACTCAGGATTATCGAGACTCAAAAACGAGCTGATACGATTCATTTCTGGGCCAATAGAGCTGAGACCATAGCGAAAACTGCTAATCGCTTGGTCAATTTTTTGTTGGTTGTCGATCGCTTGTGCTTGTCTCGTCAAGATATCTGAGGTGATCTGGGCTATCGCATCGACATTACTTTGCAACTGCTGCTGCTGTTGCGTGGAAATCACTTGTTCAAAAGCGCTGGTAACTGCCATCACTCGTTCAATATATTGAGACGTTTCTGAAGTTAACTGCTTGATTTTAATGCGAGTTGCTTGCAGTTCACCCGGGGCTTTAAGTGAAGATCCGTAGTTGAGCAGTTTGATCTGTTCAAGAATGTTCTGGGTTAGTTTGGCGTTATTCATCGCAAGTGGTAAAGCTTGGGTCGACAAGGTGCTAAACTGTGTACCTATCTTTTGCACACCGTTGTAACTCGAGATCGAGAGTGCAAAGACGAGGAGAATGATAGAGAGAAACAGCACGCTTATCGCCTGGATCAAAGAAAGAGAAGCGCGTTTAGTTTTAGGCAAATTCATACATTAACCAAAGTATCAAGTCACAAGAATGAGACAAAGTGTGATTTACTACCAAGTTTATGGGTCCTTCGTGACAGTTACATGACAGTAAAAAGACATCCTGATTACATATGAAACAATTTAATTATTTAATTTTGCTAATGATTTTGCTTGTTGGTGGATGCAGCCAGACGAAGATGGCTCACCGCGAGGTTGATAAACTGAACCTTTCAGATCACATTTTTGCCAACAATCCTGAACTGCACTCATTCTATCTTGAATGGCATGGCACACCTTATCAGTTTGGTGGGCATGACAAAGACGGTATTGATTGTTCTGCTTTTGTTCAACATGCCTTTGGCCAAGCCTATCAATTTACTCTGCCCAGAACCACGAGAGAGCAATTCGATGCGAGCCGAAAGATTGAATGGCAGCAGAAGCAGCAGGGGGACTTACTGTTCTTTAAAACCAGCAAATCGGACTATCATGTAGGAATATATTTAGGTGGGTTGCAGTTTATGCATGCATCAACAACGAAGGGAGTAATCATTTCACGGCTTGATAACCCTTATTGGGTGGATAAATTTTGGCAGGTCAGAAGAGTTACTCTCTAACTCTTCTGACCTGGTAGTCTCAATCGTACTTCGCCACAGCACTGTCAAATAGGTTTTTTACCAGTGCAATGTACTCATCAAGAAAATTGATCTGTTCGTTTGTCGCTTTCTTATGCCAAACGCCCGCCAGCACTTCACCCAAATCGTCTGCGACCATATCTGCCTCTTTCAGCAATTTAAAACGGATGCTGGAATGCAGTTCTGGGTTCTGTTCAAAAAGAGCCATGATGTTGGATGCAATCATGTCTGTGATCACATCTTCTATGGTTTCTGTGCCTGTATCGCCAACGTCAGACGCGAATACATCAAGATTCAAGGCAAGGTGCTCTATGAGAGCTAAGTATCCATCGGTTTCAACAACCACTCTTCTTCTCCGTCTGAATGCTTACATCAAGCGTAAGCTTACAACTTTTTTATCTAAGTTAATACTAAGACATGTCTGGGAAATTTCACCAACTTAATCAATTATAAATCGCAGAATTTGATCAAATGGCGTACTTTCCATCAAAAGCGAACAGAGATCACTCTTCGTAAACACAAGTTTGGTTGCGGCCACTCTCTTTTGCCACATAAAGTGCCTTATCCGCGCATTTTAGCCACTCTATGTATCCGGAAAAAGCAGGTTTAAATTCACATACACCTAAGCTGATGGTGTAATTGATCACGAAATCTTCGACTCGGACGATTTCTTGCTCTACTCGTTTGCGTAAACGCTCAGCGAAATAACGCGCTTGATCGGCGCTGGTGTTTGGCAATAGCACGGTAAACTCTTCACCACCATAGCGCCCACACAAGTCACTGCCACGAGCAGTTTTCTTAAGCATATTAGAGGTCTTACGAATCACTTCGTCGCCTGCATGGTGGCCGTAGGTATCATTTACTCGTTTAAAATGATCGATATCGAAAATGACCAGTGAGCTGTGTGTATCGAGAAACTGCATTCGATTAAACTCTTCTTTCATCGACTGTTCCCAGAAGGCTCGATTATACAGCCCTGTTAGTCCATCACGGCGGCTCATTTCTGATAGATGCTGATTGGTCTCTTTGAGGTGAATTTTACTGCGCGCAATTTCGGAAACATCATTAATTTGAATCGCTATGTGTGTCACCTGACCACACAGAGAGCGCAATGGCGTAATGACGATGTCTTGGTACATATAAGTGCTGCCATGTGAGACGGGCGAGAAATTATGGAACTTAAATAGATAAGGGCGGTTTTCCCAGCTAGAGAAAGAGCGCGTCGCCAGTTCAGCAGCGGTATTTACTTTGGTCTCCAACCAAACACGTGGTAACTCATGAAAACATTCAAAGAGATTTCGCCCTAGAATCTTCTGCGACATTACCCCACTGTAGGACTGCATAAAGCTGTTCCAGACACACACTTGAAATGAGCGGTCGATAACAACCAAGCCAGAGTCCATGGTATCGAGAATTTGGGTGACCCAGTGAAAATCGGCAATATCGAGCGTTAAGTCCGAAGTCATAATGTCTCCATAATGTCGTAGATGATAGCAACCGACGGACTATCAATGAGAAACAGCACCTCGCATTCAAAATCCATGGTTTCAGCAAAATAGGTGTACTCAATGGTAAACAGCTCGTCTGATTCTTGTCCGCAATCGACGTCCTGAATCACCATATCGATGATGGCGGGCTGACGAAGTGAGAAGGATTTGTCGAGGTGGTCACCAAGCGAGGTTAAAAAAGAAGAAACCAGTAAGTTGGCAATGTTGAGAATCACCTCGTTGTGGGTGGTAAAGTCTTTGTGGTAACCGAGCTTCTCACCTATTTGGTCAATGTCGTTGCCACGAAGACAAACTAAGGCTTCACCATGAATCCCGCCACCAACAAAACGCTGTGAGACCGCAACCGATCCTTCCCTTTTCACCACATCAACCACCGTCATATAAAGCTCCCCACAGGTGAGTGGTCCGACATTCGGTACTGGTAGCTGAATGAACTCATTAAGATGGTCTGCCATAATCGCCGCCCCTTTCCCCAAAGCAATATTGGCGATCTCTTTAAATTTTAAAAGTGGGGTGGCGAGCGCTTCGGATTTAAGAACGGGCTTAATATGAGGGTTGGTGTAGCGTAGCCCCAGTTGCTGAAACAAAGGTTCTGCTTCTTCATCGCTAAAGGGTTTTTCTACAAAGGCGATGGCTCCCATATTCAGACATCGCTGCTTAGCTTCCCTTTGCACATCGCCCGATACTACCACCACACGGGTTTTGTACTGGCTGACGGGCAAACTGGCTAACAGCTCAAAGCCGTCCATCACTGGCATAGTGAGATCCAAAAACAGCACATCGATATTTTGTTCCATCATGATCTGCAGCGCTTCATAGCCATCTTGCGCTTCGAGAAGATGCACAGAGCTATCGCATACAATTGAACGACTGATTGACTTTCTTGCAACCGCCGAGTCATCGCAAATGAGTATTTTCATACAGACCGTGGAACCAATGTCAAAAAATGAATAATACGTGTCGAACAAAAAATGCTCTAGAGGGAAAAGAGAGAAAAAGCGGGCATATAAGCGACTAAATTCACATTTGAGTTATTTTTTTTCGAAAAATTACCTGATTCTTACTGAAGTTTGTGAAATGGCGACATTTTGTTTCTTCTTCTAGCATACACTTAGGATGAAACCAGCGTAGTCAGATGGGAGGCTTTATGTGGCAAACGATTTCAGAGCAGCTTTCAGACACTTTAATGTTCTCTTACGAGATTGTAGAGAAGGTACCGCTTGATGGCGGTGATATCAGTGACTGCTTTATGATCAGCGATGGTGAACAGCGTTATTTTGTCAAAGTCAACGAGCGTGATTTCCTGCAAAAGTTTGAAAGTGAGGCGGAAAATCTGCGTCAGTTACGAGAAACCTGTACCATTCATCTGCCAGAATTAATTTTGACAGGCGTCTCTAAATCCAACGCTTTCATCATTCTCAATTACCTCCCGACCAAACCACTTGAAGATGCGCAAAGCAGTTATCAATTGGGCCAACAGCTTGCGAGACTGCATTTGTGGGGAGAACAGAAAGAGTATGGTTTCGACCAAGACAACTTCATTGGCGCGGTACTGCAGCCAAACGCTTGGCACAAAAAATGGCACACCTTTTTCGCTGAGCAGCGCATCGGTTGGCAGTTGCAACTTTTACGTGAAAAAGGCGTCAATTTTGGTGTGTTGGATGAGATTGTCGACGTGGTAAAACGTCAGCTCATTAGCCACAACCCTCGCCCTTCCCTATTGCATGGCGATTTATGGCATGGAAATATGGCATTATCTGCCTTTGGCCCAATCTGTTTTGATCCGGCGAGCTATTGGGGAGATCGGGAATGCGATATTGCCATGACGGAGTTATTTGGCGGTTTTCAGCCCGAGTTTTACCAAGGTTATGAAAGCTTAGCCCCGCTCCCATTTGGTTACGCTCAGCGCCGAGAAATTTATAACCTTTACCATCTCCTCAATCATTGCAATCAATTTGGCGGCCACTATCTAGAGCAAGCTCAGAAGGCGGTTGATAATGTCCTCTCCTACTGAGGAAAGGGGATAAATTAAACGCCGATCCAGCAGAGCTAAATCAAGAATGTCATCGTTTTCAGTACAACGATGACATTTTTCGAGTCATATCACTTTAACTTCTGTTCGTTTGTCTATGTATTGAGTTTTTTGTCATGTTTTGCACTTATTTTGAGTCAAACATCAACTTTCCTGCCTAACATAAACTCAGAGCGTAGTGCTGTTGTGTACAAATAAACCTGCTTTTGAGCGCTTTGGATAGCAAGCATTTCGTCACGCGCCACGTTTGCCGACACAAACCAGAATAGACGTAAGGAAAAGAAGTATGCGTAACTACACTGAAAAACACATCAAGTGCCCTCATTGCGGGCATCTTATCGGTATTACATTAGACGCCAGCAATGGCAGTCAAGACTTCTACGATGACTGCCCAGCTTGTTGCCACGCAATCCACCTCAATATGATGGTGGACGAAATGCAAGACACCATTCAACTAACGATAGACGCCGACGACGAGCAGGTTTTCTAAGAGAAGATTACCGCCACATAAACGTGGCGGTGTGTTGTTAAGCCAGACCTTTCGCCGCCAACACGCGTTCAGTGGTATCCACAATCGCTTGGGTCTGTGGGTCAAATTCGATATTCACTCGCTCTCCAACCTTTCTTACGCCAAACAGAGTTCGATTTAATGTCTCTGGGATGAGATGTACAGAAAAACGGTTCTCTGTGACTTCACCGATAGTTAACGAGCTGCCATCCACACCAATAAAACCTTTTTCGAGCACGTATTTCATTTGCTTCTCTGGCAAGCTAAACCAAACGGTGCGGTTATTGGGGCTATCAATCACATCTTCGATCACAGCGGTATTGCTGATATGGCCTGACATGCTGTGTCCACCGATTTCATCACCAAACTTCGCGGCTCGCTCAATATTCACTTTGTCGCCTGGTTGTAAGTCACCCAAGTTGGTCAGTCGTAGGGTTTGCCGCATGAGGTCAAAACTGACCAGTTCACCGTCAATGCGAGTCGCGGTTAAGCAACAGCCATTGTGGGCCACCGATGCACCGATTGTTAACCCTTCTAACATTTCATTGCATAAACGGAGTGTATGAGTCTGAAATTGCTCTTTCTTATCGATGATGACCACTTCTGCCATTCCCTGAACAATGCCTGTAAACATGCTATGCAACCTCTTTTTTCTAGCGCGTAGTTTAAGATTCCATTATTATCCTGGATCAATATTCCGGAGGCTTCAAAAAAATCATACTCATTGTTCTGGCCTACGCTCAACACCAGACAACTTTCCCGAAATGATACCTGTGCTGAATGTTCATCAGCTCAACCACTCCATAGGTTACGTGCCTTTGTCTGCCCCGGAAATGCAGTAAGACCTTATAACATATTTACCTATCTAGTGGAGTAGACGTGCAAAATTACAAGAAAGAAGCATCCAGCCTCGTCAGGCTAGCAACACCAGTACTCATTGCATCCGTTGCACAAACCGGTATGGGTTTTGTCGATACCGTGATGGCCGGGGGCGTGAGTGCAATCGATATGGCAGCCGTCTCCGTTGCGTCAAGCATTTGGTTTCCTTCAATTCTGTTTGGCATTGGACTATTGATGGCCCTGGTCCCAGTTGTTGCTCAGCTCAATGGCGCCGGAAAACGCGACAATGTGCCGTATGAAATCCAGCAAGGCGCAGTAATGGCACTGCTTATCAGTGTGCCTATCATCGCGGTGCTTTTTCAGACTGAACGAATTGTTAGCCTTATGGATGTCGAAGTCGCACTAGCCACCAAAACCGTAGGTTATATCCACGCGGTGATCTTTGCTGTGCCTGCGTTTTTGCTGTTTCAAACACTGCGTAGCTTGACCGACGGGCTTTCTTTGACTAAACCAGCGATGGTCATCGGCTTTTTCGGTTTGCTGCTCAATATTCCGCTCAACTGGATGTTTGTCTACGGCAAACTTGGCGCGCCTGCGCTCGGTGGCGTCGGTTGTGGGGTGGCGACGGCCATTGTCTACTGGATCATGTTCTTCATGTTGCTGCTTTATGTGACGACGTCACAAAGGCTCAAACAGGTGAAGCTATTCCATGTTTGGTATCGCCCTAATCTGAGTGCTCAAATCAAACTCTTTAAACTTGGTTTCCCTGTCGCCGCCGCACTGTTTTTTGAAGTCACTCTTTTTGCCGTTGTGGCGTTGATGGTTGCGCCGCTCGGCTCTGTGGTGGTTGCAGCCCACCAAGTGGCGATCAACTTTTCCTCCTTGCTGTTTATGCTACCAATGAGTATTGGCGCGGCGACCAGCATTCGCGTTGGTCATAAGCTTGGCGAAGCCAGCACTGAAGGCGCGAGAGTGGCTTCCCACGTTGGTCTGATGGTTGGGCTACTCACTGCGGTACTCACGGCGACGGCAACTGTGCTGCTGCGTGAGCCGATTGCATTGCTTTATACCGACAACCAAGCGGTGATCCATCTCGCTATGCAACTACTGCTGTTTTCGGCCATCTATCAATGCACGGATGCGATTCAAGTCATTGCGGCAGGTGCACTTCGTGGCTACAAAGACATGAAGGCCATCTTTAACCGTACGTTTATTGCGTACTGGTTGCTGGGTTTACCAACGGGCTATGTGCTTGGCATTACCGATTGGATTGTTGAACCCATGGGAGCGCAAGGCTTTTGGATTGGTTTCATCGTCGGCCTCTCAGCGGCAGCGTTAATGTTGGGACTACGTCTGCATTGGTTGCACAAGCAAAGTGACGACATACAGCTGCAACTGGTAGGAAAATAGCTATCTACCCAGTTATTGACCCCACTCTTCAAGCCGGCGGATGCCGGCTTTATACTATCTTAAGCGTGGAAGGTTATTGAGGATGACTATGTTGCAGCGTGTTTGCTTACTCTTATTTGCTCTCTTTGTGCTTACTGCCTGCACTGACAATGGCGGTATCGAAGATCGTTTTGTCACCTATGCAGAGCGTCTGGCCAACGTTCTTGAGGTGGATGCGCCAACACCTCCCTCCTCATTTGCCATCACACTTGAGGATAAAAGACGGCTATACAGCGAGCTGCCTCGCTTATCTCTCGGTTTACTGGATAGTTATGAGTTGAGTGATTGTGGCCTTTTTCAAATCGTTGCTGAAAAGAACTCGTCGCTTGGAAAAGTTTGGGATCAGTTCCAAGATTTCGACTATCAACTACGTTTAAGTAATACGCTACGTCACTGCCTGATGTCCGACTCGCTCTCGGCTCGTTTGAGGAAGCAACTGGAAGATCTTGCCAACATCAAACAGGGTCATTTGTCCATCCATTTGCGAAACTTAATCTTGACCAGTGACGCGATGAGAAAGCAGCTCAGTGGTCATCAGTGGTTAATGGAGGGACAACAAAGCCAGTGGAGTGAAATTCATGACGCCTTGTCGATTTTTGCGCAGATAGACGCCGCGGCCAAGGCGGGTGAACCGTTTACTCTGTCAGTCTACCCCTACCAAGAAGTTTTAGAGAGAGCCCCCCTGATTGGTGCTTTGTACTACTCGCTACAACGCTCAACACGTTGGCTGAATCTCACCACTGAGATGCTATCGAAGCATATTTCTTCAATTCACTGCGGCGCTAATCGGGATCAGACTCGTTTTAACTACCTGCGCAACGTTTTTGATGAATACTACATAAAGTCGATTCAAGCGTATAATGCCGACCTTGACGCAGCTTACTATCAATTGAGTAACCATTTGCCCATCATCATTACGTCATTTGAAGAGCAAAACTCGGCATATCGACTCCAAGAAGCTCATCAAGAATTTCGCCAGGCCAATCTACAACACATTCAGTTTTGGCAGCAGCTTTTTCAGCGCTGCCAGAACCCTGTTCAATAGTCCGCGCTTATTGAGTAACACGCTGGCGCAAGTAACGAGCAAACTTAGGAATGCCATTGTGGGTTAGGCCGTTATAACGAAAAGTAATGGTGCTGCCGATCGCTGGTGGCGTTTCGCGTTGCACATCGGTAAACCCGCTACCGATATAAAATTCTGTTCCATCCCCCAGCCGAACCAAAATGGCGCCCATTTTACCCATAAGGCGCCCACTACCGGGCTTATAGCCAATCACCACCGCGTCATCGTCTTGATAACGCTTGAGTTTAAGTAGATCGGAGCTGCGACCCGCTTGGTAGCGGCTGCTGATTTTACGCAGCATTATCCCCTCTCCTTGCTGGTGATCTATTTCATCTAAGTGTGCAAACAGCGCTTGTTCACTTTGTATCGGCAGATGCTCAACGTATTGGATATGTTGAACATCCATTGTCCGAACCAAGTCAGTGATGTGATGGTAACGCTTGCGGTAGTCGCCTGCGGTATGTGGCGAATCAAAAAGCATAAAGCGAATTTGCTGCCATGCTTGGTCTATCGGGCTAGTATCTAACACGGTTTGCTGCACAAGATGAAAGTGACCTCGCCCCGCCCAAAGCTCGCCATCTAACGGATAGTTGGGCAGTGCCTGCACAAACCAGGCTGGTGCGTGAATTTTTTTGCCACTGCGAGTTTGGAGCTGCTCCCCTGTCCAATAGGCACGAATGCCATCCAGTTTTTCGCTGTACCAGTACTCATCGATGTTAATTCCGCTTTGGTAGTTTTCAGCCAGCACAATATCTGCCTCTGGCGGTGGAGAAAGCCCTTCAGCAGAAGTAGCGAAAGTGGCCAATAGGCAGGAAGCTAAGATGGTAAGACGCATCGCATAAATCCTCATAAGTTATCATTTTTCAAGGATCAAATTGGGTGCGAATTGTTCATCTTGGGCAAGTTGAATATATTACTATTGCGAGGCTGATTTTGTAGTTCCGGCTGTGACAAACATCGTATTTCAGTCGCAGGTGCGACATAGCACGTTAAATCGGATTTGAGTTTAGTCTTGCCAAATTTTACGCATTTTCTCTATCGTCTGTACTGGCACTTGATGAACGCTAGCGAACTCTCCTTTGCAAACCAGAACCTCAAGTGGAATGTGATTCTCTTTGGCGTATCGGCGATAGGGTGCTAGTTCCCAGTGGCGTACAAATGTATTACTGACAATCACATGCTGCTGAGCTTGTAAAAGCTCAATGGTACGCGCTAAACACCATTGATGCGCTTCGCTTAGTCTTTGCGGATCGAAGTGATACTCTCCGTTTGCATCGACGAAAAACATATCCGTCTCAATGTGTATCGCCTGATGTTCTCTCGCCAGCTTTTGCGCCAAGGTACTTTTGCCGGAACCCGGTAATCCACGGATTAACGTCAATTTTGCCTTTGTCATTGAAGTAACCTCGTGATGACGCCGATTTGGAAGATAAATAAACTGCTCAGGATTATACATACTTGTGGCAAGAGTTGGCGTTTTGGTTAAGCCTAATCAATTGAACAGAAGTAAAATAATTTAGAACCATGTCACTTTGGCCTGAAAATTGCCCTATTCGTTTCAAAGGATAAATTCGGCGTACTTCGCCCTTTTTAAACAAAGTGTTGCACCAAATTGAAACATAGGAGGCACCAGTATGGGCAGTTTTTGGGATAAAAGATGGCAGATCATTGAAGGTGCGGACAGCTTGTATCAGGTGATCCAGCGTTCACACAAACCAGCGACCAAACGTGAGTTGGCACAGTCGCCCGCTCAGTCTCGCAGCAATCGACAAGCGGTTCACTATACGCCACCAGAAATACGTGAACTGGTGGATGAGATCGTCCGTTATTCCAGCGTTAAAACGGAGCGCAATGCCAGTCGAAAATAATCTTTACTGTTGATTTTTTGCTCATTCACACAAGGAAAATGTGATTTAGGGCGACTCTTTTTTACAATTTGTAGCAAGTTAGCTTGTTATTTCCGTTCAAATCCCAATGATCACAGTATGAGTTAGCAGACCCTCTCTCAGGAGAGGGTTATTCATATTAATTTGATGCACCGCAATGCGAGCCTGCGCCAGTGAATTTTAGTATTACGCTTCCAAACCGAAGCCATTTTCAAAGGTAATTTTTATGTCTGATGCACCAACTACCGTGGAGTATACCGTCGAAACCCTACAACCTGTGGTTGAATCTTCAGGTTCAGTTTGGGGTTATGTTTTAGGGGGTATTGCTGTGGTTGCCCTGCTTGGTTACGTGGTTTACAAAAAAGCCAACACGCCTTCTTTTATTATCAAGCAAATGCGTAAGCGCAATCAGAAAGAGATGAAAAAGCAAGGCATCGAAAGTGCTGAAGCGATGCTCGATCTTGACCAACTACTTAACGCCGTGGAAAGTTACGCGAACGATAAAGGGATGAGCGGAACTCAAATGGTTCAGCTTCTCGCACCACTGAACGATAAAGCGAAAATTAAATCGGCCACGGATCTCTACGGCTCAATGTCTTACATCGCAAAAAGTATCAATAACATTGCGCTGGCAAAAATGTTGGGAAATAAGGCGAAGCAAGTCCGCTCTAGCTCTGCGCTGATGACTGGCCTGCTCAAACGCGCAGGCGTGTAATTAGCAAACTCTCGGCAACTTACTTTCTACTTTGGGGTTTGTCTTTTTAGGCAGACCCCTTTGCTTATTTAGTTTACCAATTCATCGAGTTTCTGCTGAACAAGCAAATTTGTTTGAAAGCGAAAAATATTACGCTTCGCTTGAAGACAAAAGACCGCAAGGGCGATATGCTGCGCTGTAAGAGAGTGAACTGTCTGAAATACAATGGATTTTTGTGCTTTGAATCACACTAGTGGCTTTTCTGCTGTGACAGCGTCGCCAAGCTATCCATACCCGCTTTTTGGTATGATTTTTAAGGAAAAACAATGCCTCCAATGATTGTCGGCCACCGTGGTGTGGCAGGTTCTTATCCAGAAAATACGCGGGCAAGTGTGCAAGCCGCGATTGATCTTGGTCTCAGCTGGGTTGAAGTTGACGTACAGCCGACCAAAGATGGCGTTTTGGTTGTTTGCCACGACCACACGATCGACCGGTGTAGCAACGGTAAAGGCCGCGTCGATGAGCACACGCTGGAAGAATTACAAGATTTAGACTTTGGCGGTTGGTTCGACCCCAAGTTCAATGATGAACCGATCATGACATTAGAATCGCTGTTAAAAATGGCGGCTGAGTACGATTTGGGCTTAAACATTGAAGTCAAAGTCGATCGCCACGAATTGAGTGGAATTGTGCGCAATCTCAAAGAATTGCTTGATGATAGCCCACTCACTACCGACAAAATCTTGCTGTCTAGCTTTAGCCATGAGGTGATTTTGCAGTTACATAAACACTGCCCGGGTTACCGACTGGCCGTGCTAAGTGAACGTTTGTCGCAGCGCGACAGACAAGTGCTGAAAGAAGTCAACGCGTTCAGTTGTAACTTGAACTATCGCTGGATTACAGAAAAACACATTCTCGACTTGCGCCGCGGCGGATATCAGATCTGGTGTTTTACCCTCAACCAGCCGGATAAGTTTCGTTATTTTGACAAAGTCGATGCGATTTTCTCTGATTTCCCTGAACGTTTTACCTCTTAACGCCTTCTGCTCTCGAGAGGTTGTTTCAAAGCTGTTTTAATAACAATGCCCATCAACGTTGGTGGGCATTGTTGTTCACTTCTTATCGAATCAACCTTGTTTGCCGGTTGATTCTCGAATCACTAATTCGCTTTGGTAAACACGATGCTCGACAGGCACAGTTTCCTTGTTGGCGAGCTTGAGAGCACAAAGTGTCGCATCTTTACTTAAGGTAACGATCGGCAGGCTGACTGTTGATAAACTCGGTATCGCATAAGCGGCAGCTGGCTCATTATCGATACCGATTATGGCGATATCGCTAGGCACTTTCTTCCCGTGATCGTACAGTGCGCGAATCGCGCCTAGCGCCATATCATCGTTGCTGGCAAAAACGGCTGTGAACGTTTCAGCTGTTTGGAGTAAATTGTTCATCGCCTCATAACCACCAGCAAGCGTGTTATTACTCTCAATCACCAAATCAGTGCTTACCGCAATACCCTTATCTTGCAACGCTTTTTGATAGCCCTGAAAGCGAATTCTGCCCGTCTCGCTCTGTAATGGCGACGCAATGCAAGCGATTTGTCTGTGTCCAAGTGAAAGCAAGTGTTCCATTGCCAGTGATGTCACCTGCTGCTGATCGAGACCAAAGCTATATAAATGAGGGTTGGTCAAACGCCGATTGAGGATCAATAGCGGTCGTTGTATCTGTTGCTGCAAGCCAACTAGGTCATCCTGCGATAAATGACGGCTATAAAGCAGAACCGCATCACAACGCTGCGCCGCTAATGTGGCGACCGCTTCTTTTTCGCCTTGCTCACTGTTTTTGCTGTTCACGACCAGCAGTTTTTTCCCAGCTTTCTGCGCGCCTTGTTCGGCTTCAAACAAAATCGAACCAAAATAGCTGCTCTCAAAATGCGGCAGCACCAAGCCAATTGAGTTTGTGGTATTGGTAGCGAGCGCCTGCGCCAAACTGTTGGGCTGATAACCGAGCTGCTGCATGGCGGCAAGTACCGCTTCACGCGTTTGTGCTTTGACTTGACCTGTCTCATTCAGCACTCGTGATACCGTGGCTTTGGAGACACCCGCCAATTTACACACGTCGTTTATGGTTGCCATCAACAATCCTTCAAACTGAGTCCGCAAAAATTAAGCGGCGACCCAAAGGCCGCCGACACGATTTAAAGCTTTTCACCGTTACTGGCGATCACTTGTTGATACCAGTAGAAGCTCTTTTTCTTAGCGCGCGCCATGGTGCCACTGCCATCATCGTGTTTATCCACATAGATAAAGCCGTAGCGTTTTTTGTACTCGCCAGTGGTGAACGATACACAGTCGATACAACCCCAAGGGGTGTAACCCATCACTTCAACACCATCATAGTCGATCGCTTGTTTGACTGCCGCGATATGCTCAGAGAGGTAGCGAATTCGGTAATCATCGTTGATTGAACCATCCGCTTCGACGGTGTCCAGCGCGCCGAGGCCATTTTCTACCACAAAAATCGGTTTTTGGTAACGCTCATACAACTCAGAAAGCGCATAACGTAAACCTTGTGGATCAATCTGCCATCCCCAATCAGACGCTGGAAGATACGGGTTTAAGCGGCTGGTTTCAAACAAAGAGGTGGTTTCGCCCTCTTGTTCTGGCGCTGCAGAGACAATGTTGGTCATGTAGTAACTGATGGCGAGATAATCGGCGCAGCCTTGGCGCAGGATCTGCCCATCACCAGCTTGCATCTCAATCTCGATGCCTTTGCGTTGCCACTCTTTGCGCAGATAACTGGGGTAATAGCCACGAACCTGTACGTCACTGAACAGATATTTCTCACGCATCAACTCTTGTGCCAACAACACATCTTCCGGACGTGAGGTGGCAGGATACAGCGGCATCATATGGATCATGCTGCCAATTTTAAAATCCGGATTGATCTCGTGCCCCAGTTTCACCACTAATGCGCTGGCAATAAATTGGTGATGTAGCACTTGGTACATGGCTTGTTCTGGGTGGTCTTGCTCAGCGTAAAGCATACCTGAGTTGCAATAACCAAAGATCGGCAGCTTCCAGTTGCGTTGGTTATTGATTTCATTAAAGGTGATCCAGTATTTCACCTTATGCTGGTAACGGGTCATCACGACTTGCGCAAATTTGGTGAAGTGATCAATCAAATCGCGGTTGAGCCAACTACCATACTGCTTTACCAGATGCAGCGGCATTTCAAAATGTGACAACGTAATGACAGGTTCAATCTTATGCTTTAAAAGCTCATCAAACAGATCATCATAAAACTGTAAACCTGCTTCATTGGGCTCGGCTTCATCGCCATTCGGGAAGATTCGTGTCCATGCAATAGATGTACGGAAGCACTTAAAACCCATTTCAGCAAACAGCGTGATATCTTCTTTATAGTGATGATAAAAATCGACCGCTTGATGGTTTGGGTAAAATTCGCCTTCCATAACCCCATCGGTAATACGGCGTGGTACTTCGTGCGCACCGCGAGTCAGCACATCAACAATGCTCACGCCTTTACCACCTTGATCCCAACCGCCTTCCACTTGATGCGCCGCTACCGCACCACCCCACAAAAAATCGTTAGGAAAAATAGACTTAGCCATAGATGACCTCTCTCACAAAATTGGCGATTCATTTTTAGCCAGTTCAAACTGCTGACACTATAACTTAAACTTTTTTACAATGTAACCGGTTTCTGAAACCGGTTACAAGACAAAATGTCCGCAATATGACCATGGTCAATGTTACCTATCACAAGTATCGGCAATTCTAATTAGTCTTAGTGGGGATCCGTGTCTAGACTCTAAACGTCAACACAGTATCTCAACTCATTCGAATACAAGCTGATTTTCTGCTTTCGAGTGATGAAATTCATCAAAGAATCCCCAGACACTTGGGGTTGTCGCAAAACGGCCAACTATGCACCTACACCAATATGAGTGCGGGTCTCATGAAAATGGCCAACACGCAGCAACTTTCAACTGAAAGGGAATAATGCGAAGCAAGGAGTAATCAATGGAGCACAATAAAGCGGGTTCAAGCGGTCAATGCCCAGTCATGCACGGCGGTGCAACGTCAGCGGGTATATCAAATATGGATTGGTGGCCTAAAGCGCTAAACTTAGACATCCTTCATCAGCATGACAGCAAAACCAATCCACTTGGTGCTGATTTTAATTATCGCGAAGAGCTGAAAAAGCTTGATGTAGAAGCGCTAAAGCGCGATCTTAAAGCGTTAATGACCAATAGCCAAGAGTGGTGGCCTGCCGACTGGGGACATTACGGCGGTTTGATGATTCGTATGGCATGGCACTCTGCGGGTACCTACCGTATTGCCGATGGTCGTGGCGGCGGCGGTACCGGTAACCAACGTTTTGCCCCACTGAACTCATGGCCAGATAACGCCAACTTAGATAAAGCACGCCGTTTGCTGTGGCCTATCAAACAAAAGTACGGTAACAAAATCAGCTGGGCGGATTTGATGATCCTCGCGGGGAACATGGCTTATGAATCGATGGGCCTCAAAACCTTTGGTTTTGCCTTTGGCCGCGAAGACATCTGGCACCCAGAAAAAGACATTTACTGGGGTTCGGAAAAAGAGTGGCTTGCCAAATCTGGCGGTGAAAATAGCCGTTACTCTGGTCAGCGCGATCTCGAAAACCCACTTGCTGCCGTCATGATGGGGCTTATCTACGTCAACCCAGAAGGTGTGGATGGAAACCCAGATCCACTCAAAACGGCGCAAGATATGCGTGTCACTTTTGCTCGCATGGCAATGAATGACGAAGAGACCGTTGCTCTGACGGCTGGCGGCCATACGGTGGGTAAAGCGCACGGTAATGGTAACGCTGCCAATCTTGGCCCAGATCCAGAAGGCGCTGAACTGCACGAACAAGGCTTAGGTTGGAACAACCACACCAGCCGTGGGATTGGCCGAAACACCGTCACCAGTGGTATTGAAGGTGCATGGACCACTCACCCAACCCGTTGGGATAACGAATATTTCTACTTGCTACTCAGCTATGAATGGCAGCTCACTAAGAGCCCAGCCGGCGCATGGCAATGGGAACCTGTCAACATCAAAGAGGAAGACAAGCCGGTTGATGTGGAAGACCCAAGTATTCGCTACAACCCAATGATGACCGATGCCGATATGGCTCTGAAAATCGATCCTGAATATCGCAAGATTTCAGAGCGCTTCTACAAAGATCCCGCTTACTTCTCAGAAGTGTTTGCGCGAGCTTGGTTTAAGCTCACTCACCGCGATATGGGACCGAAAGCGCGCTACTTTGGCCCAGATGTTCCGGCAGAAGATTTGATCTGGCAAGACCCTGTTCCAGCAGGTCGTAAAGACTATGATGTGAATGCGGTGAAAGCAAAAATTGCTGCGAGCGGTCTAAGCATCAGTGAAATGGTCAGCACCGCTTGGGATAGCGCTCGTACTTTCCGTGGCTCCGATAAACGTGGTGGTGCCAACGGGGCGCGTATTCGTCTCGCTCCTCAAAAAGATTGGGAAGGCAACGAACCTACGCGCCTTGGTAAAGTGCTGGCGGTATTAGAGAAAATTGCCGCTGAATCAGGCATCAGTATCGCCGATACGATTGTTCTGGCAGGTAATGTAGGTATTGAACAAGCGGCCAAAGCCGCGGGCATCAATGTGACCGTACCATTCGCATCGGGACGCGGTGATGCCACACTGGAACAAACCGATGTCGATTCATTTGAAGTGCTTGAGCCTCTCGCGGATGGCTTCCGTAACTGGCAGAAAAAACATTATGTAGTCACACCGGAAGAAATGTTGCTCGACAAAGCGCAACTGCTGCGCCTCACCGCTCCAGAAATGACGGTGCTAATTGGTGGCATGCGTGTGCTTGGCACTAACTACGGTGGCAACCAACACGGTGTGTTTACCGACCGCGTGGGTGCGTTGACCAACGATTTCTTCGTTAACCTCACCGACATGAGTTACACCTGGAAACCAACTGGTCGCAACTCTTACGAGATTGTTGAACGTAACAGCGGCAAAGTGAAGTGGACAGCCACTCGTGTTGATCTGGTGTTTGGTTCTAACTCCATCCTACGTGCTTATGCCGAAGTGTACGCACAGGACGACAACAAAGAAAAATTCGTCAAAGACTTTGTTGCCGCATGGACCAAAGTAATGAATGCCGATCGATTTGATTTGTGCTGAAACAAACCTTTATAGAGCAATTCTCCTCACCTGAGTAATGCTCATCGTTTTAGGTAATTGAACGATCCTGAGCAGGCCTCATAATCGGTCTCAACATTGTTGAGGCCGATTTTTTTATGGTTTGCCGAGCATGGCGTTGAGATCTACTAGGAGGTGAAAGTCCTCTAAGGGCTTAGTCGAGCGAGAACCATTAGCCTATGTAAGGGGTTCACCGTTAGGTTGAATCTGAAGGAATCAAATGGCAAAACTTGGTTGTGACGAACAGAAATCTGAGCAGGGAAAAATCATGAACATTCCCGTAAATAAAGGCTTCCCAGAACCTTCAAAAGGTACTCGGGATCCATCGCGCACATCGCTCTTTTGTGTTTAATACTCGCTTTTAGCGTCGTTTCACTTTTGAGCATGTTTAAACACATCTGTCTGATCCTTGCGAAATTCTCTGCTCGTTCTTCCGCTCGTTTACGGCAAGCATCCTCACCAAATTCAGTATCCAACATCCAATGCATCGACTCGACTAACCAGTGCGAGCGTGAAGCATTTAACAATTCTTTAGCACTGAGCGCTTTCGAACTAATATAATATCGCACCGTTACTTCTGACTCTTGGGCCACTGCTGATTCTTGACGAATGGAGACCACAATTCCCATCGTTTTAAGCCCTGGCCAATCCAATTCAAGATCGCCCAAAACTCTTAAATCTTCATTCACTAAGGCCAATCGTGTTTCCTGGCGACCACGCGATTTTTCCTGAGTACTGTAAGAATCACCATCATGCTTTTGTAGCATACTCATATCAAAATAGTTATCAAAAGCCTCCTCTAGTCGGCCTTGATTTCCTTTCACAGCCAGCAAGTAATCTGCGTTCTTTTCAAGGATCTTTTGCGCGATTTTCTTTTGGCAACCCATCGCATCAATTGCGACTAAAAAACCTGATATATCAAGCAGTTGAAGCAACTCAGGGATAGCGGTTATCTCATTGTACTTCTCGTAAACTTTATGTTGTCCAAGGCACACGCCATTCTCTGTAGCAAACGCATTAACCATATGGATCGCACCAAGCCCACGGGAATCATCATAAGACCCTCGAACGGTTTTACCGTCTATCGCTATCACCTCACCATCAGTGAGCTCACAGCATGATTTCATCCATTCGATAAAACACTTTTGTAAGCGTGTCGCATTAATCATTCCCATCACTCGAGCTATGGTAATAGCAGAGGGAACACCATGACTAAAATCACCAAAGCGTTTGAGAAAATCTAACCATCTTGTGCCATAAAGATGAATGGCTTTCCAATCATCCTGTCCGGAAAGTACTGCACAGATTGTTAACAAAATGATATCCGTTAAC
Source organism: Vibrio navarrensis (assembly GCF_015767675.1). Classification (NCBI taxonomy): domain Bacteria; kingdom Pseudomonadati; phylum Pseudomonadota; class Gammaproteobacteria; order Vibrionales; family Vibrionaceae; genus Vibrio; species Vibrio navarrensis. The sequence continues at coordinate 1,713,198 of NZ_CP065217.1, forward strand.
TTGTGTTCGACTTTGCCTTGTTGACGGTAATCTGGGATGACATCGAAATGCATAAATGGGTGCTGGTTACTCATCGTTTGACCTCCAATTTGTCTATGGAGGTATTATACCAATATAAGTAAAAATGTGATCTAATTGAGGCCATTCAACGATAAAACTTATTCGCTATGGACAGTCTCAATAATATCGACTTTAAAAAGCTCGCAAGCCAGCAGAAATCTATTCAGATGAAAATGAGATTGCTGGCCCTCGCTCATTTCAAAGAGGGACACTCTCGCACCCAAATCGCCAAGTTTCTTATGGTGAGCCGAACCAGTGTTAATAAGTGGGTTCACACTTTTCTTGAAGAAGGATTAGAAGGGCTGAAGGAAAAGCCAAGAACGGGACGACCCCCCTTCTTAACTTTTGAGCAAAGAGAGCAGTTGAGCCAATACATAAAAGATAAAGCCAATGATACACAAGGCGGACGACTGACTGGGGCCGACATCCACGCTTATATCGTGAAAGAATTTGGCCAGCACTACCACCCTGACTCTATCTATTACCTGCTCGAGCACATGGGCTTGTCATGGATAACTTCCCGCTCAAAACACCCCAAGCAATCTCAAGAAGTCCAAGACGATTTTAAAAAAAATTCAAAATTGAAACGATCCTGAAGATCCCAGGACATATCGCTTTAGAGCATGTGGATGTCTGGTTTCAAGATGAAGCCAGATTTGGGCAACAAAACACGACGACACGGTTATGGGCAGAGAAAGGAACACGTCCCAGAGCCGTGAAGCAACAACAATTTGAATATGCGTATCTGTTTGGCTCTGTCTGTCCCGCGAGAGGGATTGGCGAAGCGATGATCGTTCCTTGGGTTAATAAAGAGATCATGATCGAGCATTTAAAGCAAATATCGGCTGTCACAGAGAAAGGGCGTCATGCCTTCATCATTATGGATGGGGCGAGTTGGCATACCAATGACATTGCAGAACCGTTTAGCAATGTCAGTATCATCAAGCTCCGTATCCGCCCCATGAACCCACGGGGCGATATTGTTAGTGTTTGAAGTTCCAAGGCAGGAGTGCATCGATATCAGGTTCCGCTTTCGCTAACTCCTGCATGCACTTGACCATGTAGTCGTAAAGGATAAGGCCGTTGGCTTTCGCTGTCTCGACGATACTGTAAAGCATCGCGCTCGCTTCCGCCCCGTTAGGGTTGGTCGAGAAGAGCCAGTTCTTTCTCCCAATAACCAGCGGTTTTATTGCGCGTTCAGCTCGGTTGTTGTCTATCGATAAGTGACCGTCATCGATATAGCGGGTGAGCTTCGGCCATTGGCCGAGCGTGTATTTTATCGCTTTACCCAGCGGGCTAGACTCAAGCACTTTCTGAGTTGTCATCCATTCATAAAGCTCATCCAGTATCGGCTTAGCATGCTCTTGGCGCTCTGCTTTTCGTTTTTCCGCAGACTCACCTTTTAAGCGTGATTCTATTCCATAAAGCTTCTGGATTTTGGCCAGCGCTTTATCCGCTTTACCTGACTTGCCTTTGCCTTGAAGCTTCTTCGCCTCCATGAACTTGCGCCGAGCATGCGCGAAGCAACCGACATTGGTGACGAGATGAAGCCCATCATAAACACCATAGCCATCGGTTTGTAGATAACCACTGTAATCCCCCAAGAAGGCAACAGGGCACGCCCTAGCTCGACTGTTTTGATAGTCGTACAAGACGATATTTCTCACATTAGGGAGGGCGGCATCTGGCGAGTCTGCGCCCGAGCAGTAAAGCCACATATAACACTGTTTATCTTCTTTGAGGACATTGAGCGGCGTTTCATCCGCCTGAATCACCACTTGCTCAAGTAGGTGCGTTTTTAAGGCCGCGTAAAGTGGAGCGAACTTCTCACTGACTTGGATAATCCACCTTGCCATGGTGGTTCGTGAGAGTTCGATACCCGACTGGGTAAACAGGGATTCTTGACGGTAAAGTGGCATCGCGTATTGGTATTTGCCGAGGATGATATTGGCCAGCAAGCTTTCTGTCGCGAAGCTCTTAGGGATAATGCTTTGCAGCGCTGGCTTTTGAACAACGTGGTTTTTGTCTTCTGTTTGCTCGCATTGGCGGCAAGCATATTTAGGACGAACATATTCCAACACTTTGAGTACCGCTGGCGTGAACTCAAGTTTCTCGCTACGGTCTTCACCGATTTTATGCAGACTATGTTGGCAGCAAGTGCACTGCTTTTCATCGTCGTCTAAATCGAGTTCGATAACTTCACGAGGCAAGCTCTTTGGCAGTGGTCTGCGTTTACCGCGTTTCTTCGTTGTGATGGTCGTTGTGACAACGTCAACCTCTTCTTCTTTAGCAGCTTCACACTCCGCTTCGTTGAAGAGGTCACCTTGGGATTCATTGTAAGGCTTTAACGCCTCCGAGCGTTTAGCGAACTGACGGTCGAAGGCAAGTTTAAGCTGTTCAAGCAGCGATTGGCGCTCTTGTTTCAATTGGGTTTCTGACGCCAACAGCGCTTTCACCATCGCTTGTAGCTCGGCAACATCTTGGCTTTCTGGGCTGATATTTGGCGTCTTTTTCATGGCATTGATGATACTAAAATCATGCCGTTAATGCTTGGTAGATAAGACTTTATTATCGCTTAAGTCATTGTAAAATCGTTTATTCTAACGGGTTTATGGCCGATAATCGTGAAGCCAGAAAGCAGTCTATCAAGTTCGAATTGAGTTAAGGTAAACACGTCGTTTTGCTCTTTTGATGGCCACTTGTACTTGGCTTTTTCAAGGCGTTTGTACCAAAGAGCAAAGCCCGTTTTATGGTGAGTAGGCCAGAGGAATTTCACCTCTAGCCTCTCGCAGAACCGTACGTGATACTCTCATATCATACGGCTCCCATTACCCAATCGTTGATCTTCAAAATAATGCCAGTGGATAAATAAACAAGGACGACTTTGCGCCACATGCCTTAACCACTGCGCACTTTTCCGTTTATGGCCTGCAAGGCGTTTGTATTTTCGCCTCGCCCAGCGCCCTAATCTGAGTTCCAGATAGTCCGCTAGTTTGCGCATTTGAGTAGGATAAAAAAATCCATAATATTGGAACCACCCCCGTATTATTGGGTTATATAAACGTGATAGCTCTTCCAACGTCGAAGGTGTCCTTATTGACAGACGCCATGATCTAATACGTGACCGCATGGACTTTAGCGCTTCGTTGCTCACCGCAGGTAAAAAGCTAGTAAACAAATTACCTTCCTTATTGCTCGCTTTTCTTGGTCTGAAAGTAAAACCTAGAAAAGTGAATTGCGTTGTTGGGTAATCAAGCGAACGATTACTGTCCTTGCAGTACACGATCTTTGACTTCGTTGGATGTAGAGTAAGCTTACACTCCTTCAAGCGCTTTCCAATCGCTCGTAGCAAATACTCTGCTTGTGCTTTGGAATGACAATGGACAACAGCGTCATCTGCGTACCTAGCAAATGGACATTTTGGAGAAGTTTTACTTATCCAAGTGTCAAACGCATAGTGCATAAACAGATTCATCAGTAACGGACTGATCACCCCGCCTTGGGGAGTACCCTGAGTACGAGGTTCTAGGACGTTGTCAACATTGAGTGTTGCCGCTTTTAACCATCTTTCGATGTACAGTAAAGCCCACTTAATCTTTACATGATGACGCACAGCCTTCATCAGAAGCTCATGATCGATATTGTCGAATGCGCCTTTGATATCAAACTCAACGACCCAGTCCATTCGCCAACACCGCAGTCGAGTTTTATCTACCGCTTGCAGTGCCGATTTCCCTGGTCGATAACCGTAAGAATCAGGATGGAAGCATCTGTCTATTTCGGGTTCTATTTGCATCTTGACCACCATCTGAGCGATGCGATCAGACACAGTAGGGACTCCCAGACTCCTTGTGCCACCATCCTTCTTAGGTATATTTACCTGCTGAACAGGTGGTGGCATGTAGGAGCCTGACGACATACGATTCTATATCTTGTAGAGATTTCCTTTCAGGTTTCGCTCAAATGCAGACAAAGAGATTTTGTCTACACCAGCTGCGCCTTTATTAGCTTTTACACGCTGATATGCCCTCCAAACGAGTTGTTTTGAAATATCAAACGATTTTGTTGATGCCATCTGGCTCCTCCCTAACATTGCTAGGTTGACTGAATTTCATCAACTGGATAATGCTGCCCCTTCGCTCCTCATCCATTACAGATGACTCATCACTACTACGAGCAGCTCCGTCCCTGTATTTGATATCGGTATTCTTCCTCATGGTATTTGCCATTTGTCATTTCCCTTAACACTCAAATCCAGGTTCCCACGTTCCATGCTACCGCCTAAATCAAGCTCATGCCGCCTATACACCGATTGCCGCTGAAACAGTAAGTAGGTTTCCTTTCAGCTAATCCTAGGGTTACTGGGCGCCCCTAGTTTTGACAATGCTTAATCCTTAACGATGCGTCATCGGACGGTTTGCTTTCGCTCATCTTCTTGATTCATACCTGATATCTTATTGATACCTTTTCCAAAGTCGCTCACTACCATACCTCTTAAATACAGCAGCACTTGGCGGTTTGAAACCGACCCCTACAGGCAGATTTCGGGAGGCCATCTCCCATCAGTAGCACAGCTCCAAAAGGACTTAGCCTTTTGTTCGTGGCACACCCCAGTACAACACTTTGATTTTGTCGCGTTGTTTGTTGGTGAATAGGAACAGTGCGCCGCTGCCCAAGGGCAAGTCGGTGTCATTTTCGATCATCGCAGCGAGGCCGTTGATGGACTTTCTAAAATCGACGCTTTCGCGATAGAGATAGATTTCGGGAGCACTGAGCATACGTTTCATGACAGCGCACCGATAAGTTCTGCAAGATAGGTCGCTGGCGTGCCTTGTGGGATGCTCAGTTCAACACTGTTTACAAGTAGTGTCATGTTGGCAACGACAGCGTGAATGGCTTGATACTTTGTGGTCTTTTCAACGACTTCTGCTCGGACAAAGCCTAGAGATACGTCAGTTTTATTGAGTTGCTGACGCTTGGCATAGAATGTTGAGGAGAAGTGGACTTTTACAGAAATTCACATGCTCGGAACAGGGCAACCATTTTGTTTTGTTAACTTCTAGATGAATAGTTGAGTTTCTGTCTTGGGACCACTTCTCACCACAGGGCAAGATCATGAACATTTCTTGTACAACGCAAGGTTAAATTTGACCTGAAGCACGGTCTGTGATCTTATGCTCTTCTTTTGGGGAGCGACCATGAATATTAATACCATCAAAGCGCATTTCAGTATCATCCGTGACAAACGGCAAAGTGCAAAAGTTGATTATCCTCTGTTTGATATTTTGTTTGGGTCTATCTGTGCCGTGATAGCCGGAGGTCAAGGCTGGACTGACATTCGTGAATATGTTCTTGGCCACCATGAGTGGTTTCTTAAACAGGGGCTGTTTGAAAACGGTGTGCCTGTCGACGATACCTTTGCTCGTTTGATTGCAAATATTGATCCTGCCGAGTTTCGCGACTGCTTCCTGGGTTGGATGAATGCGGTACATACCATGACGTTTGGTGAGGTGGTTGCCATTGATGGCAAGACTTTGCGCGGCTCCTACGATAGAGACGACAGGCAAAGCACCATCCATATGGTGAGCGCCTATGCAAGTGCTAACCAAATGGTACTGGGTCAACTCAAAACCAACAATAAAAGCAATGAAATTACCGCGATTCCAGAGCTTATTAAGATGCTCGACTTGCGAGGAGCTATCGTGACGATTGATGCGATGGCCTGCCAGACCAAGATTGCCAAGGCGATCACTAGCAAGGGCGGTGATTACTTGTTGGCAGTAAAGGGGAATCAAGGCAAGTTGTCGGCAGCCATACAGACAGCCTTCGCCCCACACCGCCGTGCCCCAATTGACAAAACCACCTATCAAATCGAGAAACAAAAAGGCCGCGTTGAAGCACGTACTTGCCATGTACTCAAGGCTAGTGAGTTAGAGGGTGACTTCTCAACGTGGAGCGGACTCGCCAGTATTGTCATGGTTGAAAATTACCGAGTAGCCAAAGGTAAAGCGCCAAAGTTGGAGTACCGCTACTACATAAGTTCAGCAGACCTGACCGCGGAGCAGGCAGGAAATGCCATTCGAGCCCACTGGGGCATAGAGTCAATGCACTGGATTTTAGATGTGAGCATGCGAGAAGACGCTTGTCAGATTTACCGACAAAACGCGGCTGAAAATTTGGCAGGTTTAAGACACATGGCACTTAACATGCTAAGAGCTGAGCCAAGCAAAATTAGTGTGCCAATGAAGCAGAAACGTTGCATGATGAACCCCGGCTTCTTGGAGCAAGTCTTAGTTGCTGGATTTAAGTCAATGACTAAATTCTAACCATTCATGCGGACGCCCTGGCACGATTAGAACGAAACAGAAAACTTTCATGCCCGTCCGTGACCGCTGTCCCTGGTATATGTCCCTTTTTTATGCCTACAACATCGGCGACCAATAGCTGAACAAAGAACAGCATCCCTGATAAACCAAGCACCAAAACACTTGTGCCATATTGAGCAACCAACTCCATTCGATAGACTCCAATATCTATTATTTCGTAAGCCCTAACGCCCGGTTAAGGGGCAGCCAACGCCATTACCAAGCTTCCGCATAACACCGTAACCACAAAAACTAACGCATGGTAAAAATGCCGCGCGTTGGCTGTCCCTCTTGAACCGTTTGTTATGCTTAAGCTTCAATGACTTACGTTGTACCAAAACCAAGATCAACTCAGCTTTGATTCACAAACAAAACCCAAAAACCAAAAAACTGAAATGACTCATGATTTTGAAAATCAGACTTTGAACTTTGACCGCTAATACTAAACAAACCTAAGATCAGATTGCTTATTGAGCCAACCGCCTCAACCTCGCGCTTGCCCGAAAATTGATTGAGGCAATTCGCTGAATTTCCAGCGCCAAAGAATAATTGTCCAGAAAACCGCGCCCACTGAAGCCAACTTGCCGAGAAACACCAAACTAAAGAGCCAAGGGAACAAAGAACAATCATAAACCACTGACTTTTGGTGATTAAGCATAACGCCGCATTAAGGGGCGAACAACGCACAAAAGCACTTAATGCATAGCACATTCATCACAAAAACAAACGCACGGCAAAAATGCCACGCGTTGTGAGTCCCTCTTAAATGCTTTGTTAGCCGTTTATCTCACACTTGAATGATGAGACACGCTCTCTAACCTTTCTGCCAGCCAAATTTTAATGATTGATTGACGTGTTACACCAATACGACTCGCTTCTCTGTCCAAGGACTCAAGCATCCAGGCTGGAAAATCTACATTGACTCGTTTTTGCTTATGCATCGGTCTTTTTGCTTGCGATAGATCCAAGTCCATTACGATATCATCGTCGTCACTTTCAAACTTGGCATCAAATTCATGCGCTTTCATAAAGGCTTACCTCCGCTTTCCGTGAACGCCGAACCGAGATAATCCTGATATTCGTGCCTCGGTAGGTAATTACTCCTGACCAATGCTTACCGTTTAGTAAGCCGACAACCAAATATCTGGGCTCATCACTCGTGTTAGCAGGGATCTCGATAAGATCTGAATCATTCCACAACCCTTGAGCTGTATGAAAATCAATACCGTGCTTTTCGAGATTACTTCTGCTTTTGTTTTCATCAAATTCAAATTTAATCATGAGTAAAAACTACACCCTTTTTACTCATTAGGCAAACTTTGTTTATTGATGACGGCTAACGCCGCATTAAGGGGTGAACAACGCTACCACCCCACCTAAAGCATTGTGCCGTAAACACTTAAGTCGATTCAAACCAAAATTGCCAAGCGTTGTGAATCCCTCTTAAATGCTTTGTTAGCACTAAAATTCTTCGATTGTGCTGCGTTCTTCGACTTCTAGAATATCGAACTCTACTTCGCCATCATCCTCAAGGGTGAAAGTAACTGAAGATTCTTCTTCTCCCTCAAGATCCATGTCAGCACAACCATTGTAAACTGACCACTGATACTGGTAATCAAGCTGGTATTCATTACCACCGAGAAAAGTAACATCGAAGATATCAATTCCAGTGTGGTTTTCTGCACGAGAGTTAATATGTGACAAATCAGGTACAAGAGATGAGCCAAAAGATTCTTCATGCTCTATGAGGAAAGCTTTCAATTCTTGGCAAAGATGAGTGCCATGCTCAATTTCGCCAGACTTACTTTGGAAAATCATGTTTATACCTCGAAACTTAATATTTATGGTTAGTGCTAACGCCATGCTAAGGGGTGAGCAATGCACTGCAAAAGCGACCGCACACCAACTTAATCACAGAACTCACCGCATGCTAAAAATGCCACGCATTGCGAATCCCACTTAAGCAGTTTGTTAGCTTAAATTTCAGCACCTTAGATTTACCAAACCCGAGACTAACCCAGTTTGGAAAAACGACAAACCACCTGAGTTTTAAAACCCGAAATGACTCAAACTTTGTGGCCGTTCATTTGCTTTAAAAACCAGTAAATTTTGAAAACACGTTTTCGGGTTCATCCGGAAAATCGATACCTGAATGGCTTTTCTGATACCATATCGCCAAAAATAGCCAGTTAATGTCAACTTCACTTCTTTACCATCGCTTTGGAATACGCGGCCCTTTCCATTATTGCTCTACAGAGTTTGATGGTGACGCGACCATCTTTCACGTAGCACACAATCCTCATATTAAATGTCCATCATGTCGTAGTCGTGATGTCATAAAAAAAAGGAGGTAAGGTTCGCCGTTTCATCGCTACGCCAATCGGCACTAGCCCCTGTTACATCCAGATAGCAAACCAGCGGATTGAATGCCGAGCTTGTAATACACTCGGGTATTTGCCGCTTAACTTTGTTCCTCGTCCCAAAGTGCGTTACACAAAGGGCTTTGAACAGTATGTTCTCTCGCTGTCAGCATTGAACGTCACCATCAATGCCATTGCCAAGCTATGTGGTGTCTGTTGGGATACAGTGAAAGATATTCAGAAGCATTACCTGCAAAAGCGATACTCTCAACCTTGTCTTAAAAACGTCACTCACATTGGAATTGATGAGATTTACTGTGGCTCAAAAAGTGGCTTCATGACGGTTGTGATTGATATGAAGACAAGTGCCGTCATTTATACAGAGAAAGGAAAGAAGGCCGAAAGCCTTGACGGTTTTTGGAAACGGAAGCTGCGTTGTAAAAAGCCGATTGAAGCCGTCGCCACCGATATGGGACAGGCATACATCTCTTCGGTAAAACAGCACGCCCCGAAGGCGAAGTTGGTCATTGACCGTTTCCACGTGGTGAAGCGTTTTAATGAAAAGCTGACAGAGTTCAGGCGTGAACTACAAAATTCGATGAGTAACAAAAATGACGCTCAATACCTTAAGAATACTCGTTGGTTATTGGTAAGTAATCCCGATAGGTTAGATGAGCAAGGCCAAGCGAGATTGGAGCGAGCACTCGCAGCCAATCAGCCCTTAGCGGTGGTTTATTATTTAAAAGAGAAGTTAAGAATGCTGTGGTCGCAGCCATCAAAGATAGAGGGTGAGAGATGGCTAGAAAGCTGGATAGATGAAGCGAACCACTCAGGCATTGTGATGCTAGAGAAGTTTACTAAGACCCTGAGGAAGCATAAGGATGGGATATTGGCATTTTATGATGAAAGGATGAATAGTGGTCGAGTAGAGGGTGTGAACAACCGAATAAAGACGCTGAACAAAGTCGCCTATGGGTATCGTGATTGGGAATTTTTTGAGTTAAAAATCAAAGCCAGTCATGAGGCGAAGTATCGATTTTCCGGATGAACCGAATTTCCAGCGCCAAAGAATAAATGTCCGAAAAACAGCGCTCTAAGAAGCCAACTTGCCGACAAACACCGAACTGAAAAGCCGAGGGAACAAAGAAAAACCATAACCAACTGATTTTACGTGATTAAGCATAACGCCGCGTTAAGGGGCAGCCAACGCTACTACCAACTTTCCGCATAACACTGTAACCACAAAAACCAACGCATAATAAAAATGCCACGCGTTGGCTGTCCCTCTTGAACGCTTTGTTATAAGCAAATAACACATTGATTTAATTGATTTTCAACTGTTCTGCGCGATATAGAACCCATGCACTATTAAGAGCTTCAAAACCAATTTTCGGATAATAACCTTGTGCTTTCGGTGCTGACAGTAAAACCAATTTACAGCTTGGGCTCAGCTCTTCTTTGGTCACTAAGATCAGATATTTACCTATACCATTGGATTGAACACTTTCATCAACAGCTAAATCAGACAGATAGCAGCAATAATGGAAATCTGTCACTGAACGAGCAACACCGACAAGTTGATCGTTCAGCCATGCGGTCACAATTAAATTAGAGTTATCGAGCATACCCTGAATAGTTGACTCATTATCCAAAGGACGACGCTAACCCAATGAAGTTTTCTTCAGTAAACTCACGAATTGTTCAACTGAGATTGGATGGTTTACTTTGTACTCGATTTCCATTTTTCATCCTCTGGGGCTGAATTTGCTTATAACGCCCGCCTAAGGGGCTGACAACGCATTACCACTAAACTCAACCACAACAACTGCAACCACCGCGGCTCATTGGGACTGGAAACGCCACGCGTTGACAGTCCCTCTTGAGGCGTTTGTTATGCTTAAGCTTCAACACTTTACATTTGAACTAAACCAAGAATAACTCATTGAAATAATTAACCAAACCTCGAATTCTCTTGAGTTAGAACTGACTCAAACTTTACCTATAAACTGACCAATACAGGGTTTCATCCTGCAAATCAGCCAAAGTGGAAACCCTCTCCGACAAACCTACTCACCACGCATGAGCACAATAACTCAATGAGACAATCACGCTGAAACTTGAAGCGATAGACACATTGCTGTTTCATTAGGCAGCGAAAAACAATGCTCAATTGCCGACTAACTTTCAGCCTGCAAGTAAAGGCACCAAACTGCTCAAAGCAACTTGAAAGAGCAAAACTCAACTCGCGCAGACTCAAGAACCCAATGAGGCAATCACTCAGAATTTACAACGCCAGATACATTGCCGTTTCATTAGGCAGCGAAAAACAATATTGAATTGCCGACAAAACCTGAACAACATGCCTAAGGGATCGACAATCACAACCTGCTGATTTTTTATGGATTAAGCATAACGCCCGGTTAAGGAGCTGACAACGCAAAACACTGAACTCAAAATAACAACCGTAATCACAAAGGCCGATTTGAACATAAACCGCCACGCGTTGGCAGTCCCTCTTTAACCGTTTGTTATGCAAATTCAATAAGATAAACTGACTTTACTCGATCAAAAGCCACCATTGCAATGGTTGAGTGATTCAAGAATCAACCCAAGCCAGAGCCGTGATAAATATGCCGCCAAAACAAAGCCCACCTTTCAGCAACCAACCAAGCTTTTGAATCAGGAAAACTCAACGAGCGAAAACTTCAGCAAGTACAAAATGCTCGATAAACTTGCCCTTTCCACACTTTGCGCACGCTGAATTGACAACAAACCAGCACCAAAACTCATTGAGGCAAACAAAGAACCTTGCCTGTTTTACGGTTTGAGTTAACCACGAATTTTAGGGTAGCAATGCTCATTTGCCGACAACACAAAACCAATGGCCGGAGAAATCCAAAAGATTGCCCCCCTAAATTTACCTGAGTTGCATAACGCCGCGTTAAGGGGTGCAGGCACGCAATACACAAGTTACCGCACAATGCCGTAACCACCAAACCTAACGCAAACTGAAAATGCCACGCGTGCCAAATCCCACTTGAACGCTTTGTTATGCTTAAGCTTCAATGACTTACGTTTTGATAAAACCAAGATTAACTCGACCTTGATTCACAAGCAAAAGCCAAAACCTAAAAAACGGAAATGACTCATGATTTTGAAAATCAGACTTTTAAATTTGGCTGCTAAAACTTAAAAACCTAAGTTCAATTTGCTGATTGCGCCAACCGCCCTAACCTCACGCTTGCCCGAAAATTGATTGAGGCAACGCTCTGAATTTCCAGCGCCAAAGAATAAGTGTCCAGAAAACAGCGCCCACTGAAGCCAACTTGCCGACAAACTCAAAACTGAAAAGCCAAAGGAACAAAGAAGAACCATAACCCACTGATTTTTGGTGATTAAGCATAACGCCCGCTTAAGGGGCAGCCAACGCCACTACCAACTTGCCGCATAACATCGTAATCACAAAAGCCAACGCATGGTAAAAATGCCACGCGTTGGCTGTCCCTCCACGGCTTGCGCATGAGTTAAATAATTGTTAAGTCCCAAATAACACGTGCTCTCGAAACTCTGTATTTAACGCACATTTTAATTGCCGCCTTTTCAAAGTGCCTTTCATTTCTACTAACTTTATCAAGTTCATGCACATTTGACGTATGCGCGAAAGATTCTCTGCCGCATGCTGATAAGTAATGCGGCTATCATCTTCTCCCATCACACAATCCAGCCACCAATGCATACTCTCTACACCCCAGTGACCACGACACAATTCGCCAAAACTAACCGGCGTCAGTTCCTTCGATGAGATGAAATACCGAATACCAAGACTTCCCGATGATTCACTATTCGACTTCTGGTAAGTTACTGCTATACATAATGTTTTTAAACCTTTCCAATCAACAGCAAAATCACCAAATTCTTGGGTAAATGGGACCGTGATGTAGGTCCTTATCACCTTGCGACCACGTTTACCTGCCTCTTCTTGCTCTACTGCGTGAGACGAATATTCTGCCAATTTCTCAAAAGAAAAATGAGATTGAAAAGAGCATGTAAACGAGGTTGGTTATCCTTAACGGACATTAAATAGTCACCGCCTCTAAGAACAATATCTTCCGCTATGGCTCTTTGACATCCCATGGCATCTAGGCTGATAACTCGGTCTTCAACTTGGATTAATTTCAATATCTGGGGAATTAACGTGATCTCATTCGATTTTTCATCCGTTTTCAACTGCCCTAGCACAAGGCCAGTATCTACAGAATACGCGTTCACCATATGAGTTAAGCATTTGTTTTTACTATAATCATACGTACCTTTTAATGACTTGCCATCTATGGCAACATGATGGGTCACTAAGGATTTTTCTCGCCGAATATCATTACACCATCGAACGAAACACAATGAAAACTCATCTGGATCAATCAAACCCACTATTCGCGCCAAGGTATCGTGACTAGGCACACCAGAAGAGTAGTCACTAAACTTACGAAACCAGGTTAAATTTTCCTCACCAAAGCCTTCGATTTCATCCCAAGTCTTCATTCCGCACAGCATCGCTGTCACCACCTGGAACATCACTTCGAAGAAATTATAGGTCGATTTTCTTGCCTGACGAGTATCACTCAATATGCTAAAATGCTCTTTAAATTCGCTGTAATCCATATTCGTCTTATCCTGCTTTATTTTTAACAGTATAAGATCACGTCAAGATCGCTAATTCAATCTATTTCTAAAAATTTTATCCCGAAATTCGATAAAAAGGTGCGTCAATAACATGCGCGAACCCTGGCTGTCCCTCTTGAAGCGTTTGTTATGTACGTGCGCTTTGTTCCAGCGAAACAAACAACGGCTTTACAAACTTTGCTTCTTCTTGATAACGATTTCTCGTATCCCAAAGATCAACTGCATGTTGAATGTTAAGCCAAAATTCTGGGGTGTTACCTAATGCCGCGGCTAACTTGATTGCTACCGGAGCTGTTAACACACCACCATTAATTAAATTACTCACCGTATTTCTGTGTACGCCCATCGCTTCAGCGAGCGCTTTTGATGTGATGCCCATTGGTTCAAGAAATTCAACTTTTAACATTTCCCCAACGCTAACTGGACGACGTTTTGTCTTACGCATAGTCGTTACCTCAATACTTATGTGGGTCTAAGTAAGTATTTAGTGCAACACCATCAACCCACTGAAAAATCAAACGATACTGTTTGTTCACTCGAATTGAACACCAACCTTTAAGATTTCCTTCAAGATGTTCAAAACGATTACCCGGTGGAATTCTTAAGTCTGATTCAGCTTGAGCTGCATCTAAGATTTCCAGCTTCCGAAATAGAGCGTTCTCTATGCTACTAGGAATTAAACGATGTCGTTTATCATCCTCGTAAAACTGCTCTAACCACTTATCTTTAAATTCTAATGCCATTGCAACTTGCACTGTCTCATTGTGCATCCATAAACAAAGACTAACGCATAATGACACTGTGCACAAGTTTGATTTGTAGGAAGGATTTCAGAAAAGTACATAACGCCGCGTTAAGGGGTGAATGCCGCTTAAATCAACTTTCAGCACACCACTTTCACCCCCCCAAAATCACCGCATACCAAAAATGCCACGCGGCATGAATCCCTCTTGAACGCCTTGTTATACCAATTTTGGGCCAATCATAAGCAACCTAACTTATAAGCCAAACCCAACTTTAGGGAGTTTACGAACTGAGCGAACACCCCATTGTGATAAATCTGGCTTAGGTTGGCCCGTGAAGTCACCAAGGCAGATATACCCTCTAGACAGATAACGATAAAGGAAATCACCACCCTCTAAAGAGCCTCTTCTATCATCACCAAATGGTAATTTTATGCGATCTACTCGTAAATCTGACGCGGCTTTGAAAGCTGGATAAACGCTGGAATTCACCGAATATGAGCTTAGATCGTTTAGAAGTGCTTTATCAGACATTTGTGATGTTGTACGACTAAAGATCATGATTAGACGTTTCTGCTGTTCTGATGAAACGATGATCATTTCCATTTTGGTTTTCCTTTGAAATAAGGAAGTATATAGAAACCAAGCTTCTCTCGATAGTCTCTTGAGTTGGAGCTGATTACGATGAATTGGTATAACGCCGCGTTAAGGGGTGCAGGCACGCAATACAAAAGCTACCGCACAATGCCGTAACCACCAAACGCAACGCAAACTGAAAATGCCGCGCGTGCCAAATCCCACTTGAACGCTTTGTTATGCTTAAGCTTCAATGACTTACGTTTTAATAAAACCAAGATTAACTAGACCTTGATTCACAAACAAAAGCCAAAACCTAAAAAACGGAAATGACTCATGATTTTGAAAATCAGACATTGAACTTTGGCCGCTAATACTCAAAAACCTAAGATCAAATTGCTGATTGAGCCAACCGCCATAACCTCGTGCTTGCCCGAAAATTGACTGAGGCAACTCTCAGAATTTTTAGCGCCCAAGAATGGATGTCCATAAAACAGCGCCCACTGAAGTCAATTTGCCGACGAGCACGAAACTTACAAGCCGAGGGAACAAAGAAAAAACATAAATCACTGATTTTTGGTGATTAAGCATAACGCCCTGCTAAGGGGTGAGCAATGCACTGCGAAAGCTACCGCACACCAACTTAATCACAAAACTCACCGCATGCTGAAAATGCCACGCATTGCGAATCCCTCTTAAGCAGTTTGTTAGTTTTTCTGCCGCCTAAGCTCAAACTCTTCAAATCGATGACCAAGAGAGTATATGTAAATCAATAAAGCTTCGGTCAAATCGAGGCAGTCTTTAGCATCCTCTTTACTGACATTGGCAGTGATTGCGTGAGCAGCATCATTGCCCAAGGCACGAATGCCATGCGCCCAAGAGAGCAAGCGTGCATCAATGTGCCCTGCCTTGTGAAGACTTTCTAGTCTATCGTAAAAATTATGTCCTTTCGCTGAGTACAGTTTACACATGATTTCTAGTGCTCGACGACACATTAATGCACAAGGTTCATATAATGATGCTGAAAAACACTTCGTTGCTTGCTCGTAAGCGAGGTTGATCTCGTTAGGTAAGTTCACCAACTCAGTAGATTTAAGTACCGGGTATAACAGTTCTTCTTCTACCACTTCTTCAAACTCTGCAGGGATTCCCATTAATTTTTTTCTTATGAAAAACGGATGGTCACACTTTTTACACAATGAAACTAGGTAGTAATCAGAATGGTAAATAGAATCAACTTCATCTAGTGGGTTTTTCGCTTCACTCTGAAATCGACCTACCCCCTGTAGCACTACATCACTTACAACCATCATATTGCAGTCAGGACAAAATACATCTATGAACTCTTTACTCAAACTTTAGCTCCGATTCCTATTAAAAAACTAACGCTGCGTTAAGGGGTGAATGCCGCACAAACCGACCTTCCGCAGACTACTTTCACCACCAAAACCAACCGCATACCAAAAATGCCACGCGGCATGAATCCCGTTCAAACGCCTTGTTATGCTTAAGCTTCAATAACTTACGTTTTACCTAAACCAAGATTAACGCGACTTTGATTTACAAACAAAAGCCAAAACGCAGAAAACTGAAATGACTCATAGTTTTGAAAATCACACTTTGAAATTTGGCTGATAAAACTCAAAAACCTAAGTTCAAATTGCTGATTGAGCCAACCGGCCTAACCTCTCGCTTACCCGAAAATTGACTGAGGCAACTCCCTGAATTTTCAGCGCCAAAGAATAAGTGTCCGAAAAACAGCACCCAATGAAGCTAACTTGCCGACTAACTCGAAACCAATCAGAAGAGGAAACAAAGAAAAACACTAAACCACTGATTTTACGTGATTAAGCATAACGCCCTGCTAAGGGGTGAGCAATGCACTGCGAAAGCTACCGCACGCCGCCTTAATCACAAAACCCACCGCATGCTGAAAATGCCACGCATTGCGAATCCCGCTTAAGCAGTTTGTTATGCCGCTAGCTGAAGCGTGAGGCGAGCTTCTTATAAACAGCGTCTTTATCTCGTTTACCAACAGCGAGCACATAAACGACAACTTCATTGTCGATGACTTCATAAGCCAAACGATAACCTGCTGTACGAAGTTTGATTTTGTAAACAGAATCATAACCTCGCAACTTTGATGATGGGACGTGGGGGTTTTCTAGCCTTTCTTTGAGTTTCTTTTTAAATTGACTCTGAATAGTTGGCGCTAGCTTACTCCACTCCTTTTGGGCTGCAGGCAAAAACTTTAACTTATAAGTCATCAATATTGATTTCCACAGCTTGCGACAAATCACCACGACGGCTATCTACTATTTGGGAAAGCTCATAATCATCAAGCATATCCATTAGATACTCGTAAGTTTCAGCCGGTACAAGGTAAGCTGCAGGTTTGTTGTGGTTAAGGATCGCAATAGCTGAACCATCAGCCTCGTTCAAAAGAGCAGTTGGATTTTTCTTTAACTCTGAAATACTAGCAGAGCAATTTGCTAATACCTGTCTCATAACTTCACCATATAAGCATTAAAATCAGACCTAATTTTAGACCTTAATTTAAGTAATTGCCAGAGGTTTACGAAAGCGGCATAACGCCCGCCTAAGGGGCTGGCAACGCATAACACCAAACTCAACCACAACAACCGTAACCACCGCGACTCATTGGGACTGGAAACGCCACGCGTTGACAGTCCCTCTTGAGAATCTCCAAACACGACTCACTAGGTCTCAACAACTCTCATACAATAACTTAACTAATTGATTTAAAATAGAATAACACTCTTTCATAATCATTATTTCTCACTGCATCTCACAGCTCTAGTACCCCCTTGCGTACCCCTAAATCGATTGATAAGTTCAGGGGACATACACAAGAAAAGGAGGGTAACAGCATGGCTGCTATCTATAAATTATCAGACACACAAATTAAAAAAGCAGAACCAAATGATAAAGAATACACACTATCGGATGGAGGAAACCTCTACTTAAGAGTACGTAATAATGGCTCAAAGAACTGGTTATTTATCTACACAGACTCTAGCACAAAAAAACGTAAGAAAATCGGGCTTGGTTCATACCCTAGCCTAGCACTCGCCAAAGTCCGAAAAATAGCAGAAAAGCTTCGTGAACAAATGGCAAATAACATTGACCCGAAAATCTATCGTGATAAGCAAAAACTTGACGGTGCCATTGTCAGTGAGCTTACCTTTGAGTCGGTTGCCGAGCTTATGCTTGAACGAGACGAAGGAAAAGAGACGACTACTCGCAAAAAGTTACTCGAAGAAGCTCAAAAGGAAGCAGAAATTAATGGTACAGATTTTGGTGAAGAAGAAATCAAGCGCATTATGAATAAGGTAAGAACAAGTCATCGAAAGCGCTTGTTCTTGAAGCGTCATTTATATCCAAAGCTAGGCCACATACCGCTGAGCTTTATTACCACAACCGCCGTAATTGAAGTCATCAAACCACTTCAAGCAAAAGGACAACTAGAAAACGTAAAACGCGCTTGTACTTTTGTTAATCAGGTCATGTATTTTGCTCTTAATAGAAACTACATCAAGAGTAACTGCTTAGCATATATCAAACATGAGTTTGTTAAACCAAAAGTAACGCATATGCCTGCTGTCCCTCCTGATGAGTTAGCAGAGGTAATGGCTACCATATCAAACCACAATATGAAACTGGTCACTCGATGCGCATTTGAAATGCAGCTGCACACGATGACACGTGCGTTTGAACTCGCCGCGATGCGATGGTGTGACATTGACTTTAAGTTGAAGCTTTGGACGGTGCCTAAGTTTTACACTAAAGGTGCTCGTGAACATCTCGTTCCTCTGAACGAGTACACGCTTGGCTTATTGGCATTTATGAGGCCCATTTCGGGGGACCAGGCGTATGTATTCCCATCTGATAAACAGAACACTAAGTTTCCACACATTAGCCCATATGCAGTGAATTCATCATTAAATCTCACCACGTTAAAAGGACGCTTAGTCAGCCATGGGTTCCGAGGCATCGCAAGCACCTACCTCAACGAGAACACTAACTTCAAAGTGGATGCCATCGAAATGTGTCTTGCCCATTTAGATGCGAATACGACTCGTGCCTCATACAACAGTGCGTTGTATCTCAATGAGCGGTATGAGATTCATCAGTGCTGGAGTGATTATATCGTCGAATCGACAGGTAAATACTATTCAATTGCGGGGCAGTACCGCACCGAGTGTAGACGGGGCGCGTAATACCCCGCCTCTACCTGAAGTATTACTGCTAAACCTAAACAGCTTAGCTCCAATTAACTCACCGTCACTTATGACACCCTCAACCAGTTTAGGGTGCAGCTTTCTGCACCCTAAATTCAGCTAGAAAGGATAGTTTTAATGCCACATTCACACTCACATCAAGCTCACTTAAGCCAATTTGAGGTAAAACCCATCAGCGAACACCCACGCTTTGGTGAAATGCAAGCACTGCGCAGTCTGCGTCGAAAAGGCCGCCCAACCGTCACTCATCAAACTGAAAACATCGGAATAAAGCAACACCGTCAGCTTAGCACCCATCATATCTCCACCAATCAGCATGGCATTTATCAAGTCAAAATCACACCGCCATTATCATTAAGAATCTCAGGCCACACTAGGTCTCATTATTTTGTGGCGCTAAAAACAGATGAACTACAACATGCAATAAGCAGAGCGAAAGCAGTGCGCTTGCAAGCTAAGTGCTTTTTCCAAAACACCCCCCATGCCCTTCCCGACTCTCTGTCATTGGGTCAGCAATTATTAGTGCAAATCCACTTAGTGGCTAAACATTTTTCTGTGGTTGCTTACAAACACAAACCGTCACCGGACGATTTCCCAACCTTGCCCTCTTTAGATTTGTGCAACGCAGAAGAGGACATTCGTTTTCCATACTTCAACTGGTTAAATGAATTGATGGAAGAACGCGAGCATTCAGGAATGCCTCGATTCAGACTCAATCAGATTGCGGATTACCTTCATCAGTTTTTACGCTTCGTTGACGACAACCACTCCAGCAGCAATGAAAGGTTATACATACAGACGCGAGACATTCGTCAATATCGTGAGTCACTCCGCCAATCGAACATATGCTACAAAGAGCAAAAACAGCGTATTGACGCCATTCGTTTTTACTTCCGCTGGCTGACCTCTCGAGGCTATGACACTACTCCAAGACTGACAAGTCCTCTTTTCTCTTAATTAGGAGTTTAACTATGATGATGACTAACCCTATACGCCTCAGCGTCATTTCTGCACTCGATGAAGGCCTAGCTTACTCCCATTCAGACTACTTTGCGCCGCTTCTGATGCAAGGTATCAGTGCCGTGGACATCGGTCTAATTGAACTGGTCACCACGATTCTGCGCAGTGAACCTTATCTCAATGAAACCGACCTGCTCGAGCGTGGTGTGAGCCAAAAACAAATCCAACGGACGTTGGGTGGTTTTGACAACTTCAAGCAACTGTTGAAGATTGATGATTATTGTTTTAGCGATTTACTACGAGATAACAATTGGGATATTAGCCACGGTATTACGCTGTCGTACTTCCAATATCAGAAGTTTTATCAAGATATCCGACGAGATTACATTCAAGGACATATTGCTGACATGCATCCCAACCTATCAGTATTACTCAATGATGATTACCCTATTCACTCCGTTCCTATCACCCGAAGCCATTATGCCACCGTTCCTGCTACGGACGCTGAAGCAGCGGCGGTGAGTTTTGCTTTGCTGTTCCGAGACTACGAATTCATTGAGTATGACGAATCGAAATCGCTCCTGACCTTACAAGCGCATCGCCGCGATAAAGCTGCAGTCATTGAAGTGCGTTGCCTGGCTTCGCAATTTTGTCAAAACACGGCAGCAGGGATTTGTGTGGTGGATGATGCACAAGCCATGACTAAGCTCAGAAATCAGAGAAAAATTCTTGATTTTAAAACCCTGATTGAGAGAAACACACGTAACACCACAATACCAACTTAAGTGCCTTGAACGCCTCAAACAACTTATTCGAATTAGAGATACAGCTTTCTTGTAAGAAAGCTGTTTAACTCTCTTTTGGACAAAAGCGTGTTAGAAATTTCCGCCTAACACGCTGTCATCAGATTAGATAAATTAGCTTGAGGTGAGGTCATAGCCGTTTACTCAAAAAGCTAGTCCGAAACTTCGAAAACAGTATGCCAGCAAGTTTTATCTGCAACCTACTAACCAAGGAGCGCTTTATCAAGAGCATCCAAAGCTGAAACTATGGTTTCAACAGTCCCGTATTCAAATTCATCTCTGTCGGCTTCTTCGTGAGTCCCCTTATTCAAATAAAGCCAATGAGGGTCTTGTCCGCTGACACCTAGCAGAGTTTCGAATGCACTTACAATTTCTACTTTATTCGGGATATCCGCTTTAGAGCGATTAATTTTAGCCTTCAAATTTTCAGCAAGAGCCCTTAAATCATGTGGTAAATGTGGAGCCCTCTTTGAAACACTAATCAGCCCATCGCTTTTATCACAGTGTCTGCTGTAATGCCCCCATGCTTTCTCGCTTAAATGCTCTAAAGCACGTCGAGAGGAAGCCAGAGCATTGCGATATTCTGCACTTTCCAAGTGAGTAGTTGCGGCAAGCACATAATTAGGTGGGCAAGTGAAAGATGCTACCTGGATGTGTGATTCCCCACTTTGCGGCAAGAACTTGTATGTTGCCGACTCTCTTGCCGCTTCCTTTCCAATATCTTGATGAATGTTTTTGAGGAATTCCTCACCATGACAGGCCAAAATGATCTGTTTTTCCTTGAAAAAATCATCCTTATACAGCGTTTCTCGAATAGCTTTACGGTGCTCGTCATCAATAGCGTTAACTGGATCATCAAAGATGAGAAGTGGACTATCTGTTTTCAGGTTTTTAGCCAGCAGAATTGATAGACCGATACAACGAATATGTCCTTCACTCAACACGTGCAGCGCATCGAAGAACTTTGCTGGTTCAGACTGATAAGAAATTTCAATGCGCTCTCCAGAAGCCAACGGCAGCTTTATTGCTGCTAATTGATCTTTAGGTGCATCATAACGGTTAAAGGCATTGTATAACTGCGTAACAAGCTCGCCTAAATCAGCAACAAGCTTACTGGGTAGCTTCTCTTTATATTCAAAGAGCATATCGACGAATTGTTTGTAGCTGCCTGCTATTTGTTTATTTGCTGCTACAACTGCTTTCTCTGCTTCAGCTTCCGTAATTAGTTCTTTATTTTTTTCATCAAAAGCATCAATCGCTTGCTGTGCTTTTTTTATAGCATCATCATAAGTGGTGCGCTGGGTCTGTAATTTTGTTGCTTGCTCTTTAAGCTCACGAAGTTTCTTTAGCTTTTCCTGTCTAGGTTTTCGTTCTTCGTTAGCTTGTTTAACTTCAACATCACGTTGCTCAAGTTGCTTAACTTGCTCAACTAACAATGCCCATGGCGTTGCCTGATCTACCTCTTGGTTTAGGCTTTGCCACCAAGTCCAACCTATTGTGGTACTATCGTCGACAGTGTGAGGAATAAGAGGATTTTCACCTTCTTTATTATATTTTACACAAGTAGAAACTATGGTATGAACCGACTGAATTGCTTTAGAAAACTCAGTTTTGGCCTGAGTTTGCTCCGTTTCTAATTTCGCTAAATGACCAAGCTTTTCTAATTCGGTTGTAGCTAATACAAATGGATTCTGTGTGACCTGATCTAAAGGCGTTTTACAAGCTGGACACTGATCTTCACTCGTACCTTGCAAGTCAAGCACGGCACCATATAGCTGCTTGAATGATAGACCTTCACTTGCTTTCACGAGTTCATCTGATACTTCGTTCAAGCTTTGATGTGTTGCTTCAACCTTCGCTTTACTCTCCTCCAATTTTTTAACAGAGAGGTCAGTAATGTCTGGTTGTTTCTTCTGCAACTCTGCATCTAAGACCTGAATTTCACCTGGTTTTTCCTCGCTACCCAAAGTCACAAGCATTTGCTGAAAACTAATTTCAGGGGCAAGTTTTTTTGCCAGATCTAGTTCATTAACAGTGGCTACTTTTAGATGTTCTTGGTTGTCTACAATTGTTTGATGATGAACAGCAAGTTGCTGTCGTTTTTCTTTTAGCTGGAGCCCTTTTTTCCCGACCAAATCAATATGACGTTCATCCAGTTCACGGCTAAAATTTTTGACAAAGCTGTTAAAACTTTCCAGACCGAACAGACTTGAAATCAACTCTGTTTGTTTAGCTGGTGCTTGCGCTGCAATGCGAGAAAAGCTATCAATGCGGTTCTTTTCTACAAAACAGAAGCGATATAGAGACTCGTTTGGTGAAACAACAACAGTTTCACCTTTACTATTCACTCCTTCGATGACGGGAGCGGCATAGCGATTAACATGAGCATTTTTTAGATATTGTGCGGAAGTAAGACGTTTGCTCTGAGCTTCTTCGACAGCACCCAGCAAACCAAACTCTAGCGCCTCGCAAAAACTTGACTTACCAGCACCATTCGGGCCATAAATCAACACAAGAAGATTATAGAGGTTTAATGTCTCTTCTTTAGCAAATCCACGGAAGGGACCAACGCTAATTGACTTAAGCAGCTTAATGATATTTTCGCTGCTGCCATCCTCAGTAGCAGCTTCCGCTACCACATCAGATAGTTTATCCCAATTGCCAGAAGTTAAATCTACAACCTTCTTTGCACGACGGCTTTGTGCTGTGCCTAAAGGCTCCAACGTATCTAAATGGTCAAGAACGAGGTTTCCGATTTTTCGTATTCCTATCGCTGAATCATCACCAGTTAACGTTTGCATAAATCGTATCAATTCATTCTTAATCAATGTTACTGCCCTTATTTTTTTAACGTTTACAACTTGTTCATGAGCATTGAAAGCTACCGTTCCTCTCAAAATGGCATGGATACGTTGCTAGAGTTACAAACCTTTGCTGAAACGAGACTCAATACATCATAAATATCTAAAATACAGAGTAATAACTTACCATGAAGTAGTCAGAGTAAAACTTGAGTTAGGTCGCGAGTATATGCAAACACTTAACTATTACAATGGCTTGAGACAATGTCGTTTCATGATAAAACACGTTGCGCCTATATGATTAGCTTTACTAGACGAAACTGGTATCTTTTCACGCCCATTAGCGGTATCCCTAACTAACAATGGGGCGTGCGACGTGAAGTCGTATGAAGCGCTGTTCACCGCTTGATGTGTGAACCATCTGTATCACCAGATGAACCTAGGAGCCTGAATAAAGTAGCGGCTCTGACAATGTAACGAAGGTTGGTATTTGCCAATCGGGATCTAAATCGTGAGAGGACGATCCTCCTGATAACCACAAGTCGGGTGAGTGCTAGGTAGTCAGCATGATGAACATAAGTGAATCCGCTCAAGGTGCGTTATGTGATGAAGCAGCGGAAGTGGTTAACACGCTGTAGCCAAAAGGCGTGAGAGTCGGAAAGAGATTGCCCCATGCTCTTTCGTGATCGTTGAACTCTCCGCACCATAGCGGGCATCTAAACTGACATTGCGCGACATACGGAACATGGTAAGCCTGTATCGCTCCCTCTGGGAAAGCCTCTGTGGCCGATAGTGATGCAGGTAGAGGATGTCGGAAAAAGCGAAGGCTGCATTGTAACGATGCAGATACAGATCCCTATCTGGCACGAAAGTGAGCTGACTTCCGACAGGTCTTCCGTTGCAAGAGAATTTGAAGAACTTTATTCAAGGAGATAAGCAAATGATGATTTCAAAAGAGATTAGTGCCTCTCCTGACAGTGCTCAATGGCAATCCATCAATTGGAAAGTCGTAGAATCCCATGTATTAAAGCTTCAGATGCGTATTGCAAAGGCAACACGAGAAGGTAAACACGGCAAAGCGAAAGCATTGCAATGGATACTTACTCACTCGCGTTCAGCAAAGCTTCTTGCTGTTAAGCGGGTATCACAAAATAAAGGCAGTAAAACGCCTGGAATTGACGGCGTTATCTGGAATACAGATACGCGCCGCATGAAAGCTGTCAATCAATTGAGCAGAAGAGCTTATCAAGCCAAACCGCTTAAGCGTATCTACATCCCCAAGAAAAACGGCAAGCTCAGACCACTTGGTATCCCCTGCATGATCGACAGAGCGCAACAAGCGCTCCACCTTCTTGCACTAGAACCAATATCTGAAACTATCGCCGATCCTAATAGCTACGGCTTCCGACCTAATCGAAGCACTGCTGATGCAATTGCACAGTGTTTTATCTGTTTAAGTCAAAAGAAATCCGCGCAATGGGTGCTTGAGGGAGATATTAAAGCCTGTTTCGATAAAATTGGTCATCAATGGCTTATCGAAAACATACCAGCGGACAAACGGTGCGTATTTCGGTGATTGCGATCGCTCGTTTCCGCTGTTTTTCAAGCAAGTTGTCGTCTTTTTTACAATTTAGTAACGTGAATGATTAGGCTGCACACTTTTCAGGGTTCAAGTACACCTCATCGATATAACTCCAGTCTCTCGTTTGCCGACTCCATCTGCCTGGATGAGTCAATTGAGCACGTCGGTAGACTTGCATACGCTGTCGGAGAATTTCATTATCCTCCCCGCAATGCCTCTGCTGAGGTGTTACATACTTTATGCCACTGTGTTTATGCTCATTGTTATACCAATCAACAAAATTACCAACCCAACACCGAGCGTCTTCAATGGAAGAAAACCCATCCATTGGCCATGAAGGACAATACTTTATTGTTTTGAACAACGACTCAGAGTATGGGTTGTCATTGCTTACTCTTGGCCTAGAGTAAGAGCTTGCAATCCCAAGGTCATACATCTTTGCAAGCATGGTGTAACTTCTCATAGGAGCACCGTTGTCAGAGTGCAAAGTAATGTTGCCTTGCACACACTTTTCCCGCCATGTTGTTCTTTGGAGTAACTCCGCTGCATATTCGCCTAGCTCCTGATCATACACTTCTGCACCTACTACTTTTCTACTGAAGATATCCATTATCAAATAGAGGTAATAGTGCTTCCCTCGTATTTTCGATGGCAGATAACTGATATCCCAGCTCCATACCTGATTTGGTTTGCAGGCTTTTTGAACCTTTGGTCGAGAAGGACTTGTGCCAGCTTTGTTACGAGTTCGCTTACCTAGCTGGTTGTTTGCTTTTAATACACGATAAAATGTGGACTCTGAGGCAATGTAAATGCCTTCATCAGCCAACATTGGAACGATGATATTCGGAGGTAAATCGGCATACTCTGGTGTATTGCAGATATCTAATATCTGCTGCCTTTCGGCTTCTGATAGCTTATTATGAGGCTCGTGCTGCCGAGGATGCTGACGCATATCACTTGTGATTTCGGCAGAGTTCCGTGTCCAACGCTGGAACGTTCGTATTGATAACCCAACGGTGGAACAAGCCTTTGTCTTTGTTGCCCCTTTACGTACAGCTTCATCAACAAGTGTGACTATTTTAAGCCGCTCTGAGATAGGAATAAGTCTTCCTCGTTGATTTCCCAGAGGGCATTGAACTTTTCCCGCAAAACCAGTAGCGCAGCCGTTTCAGCAAGTGCTTTATCTTTACGTGCCAACTCCTTCTCCAACGCTTTTACCTTTCTGCGTTCATCACGTAGTAGCTTATTTTCTTTGTGTGACATTGAAGCCGATGTTGTACTCTGCGCCTTGATAGACAGTGCTCGCCAGGTTTTAACGTCATCGACAAATAACCCTTTAGACCTACAGTATTCAGCTAACTCGCGTTCAGACATTGTTGCAGTTTCAATCACTATGAAAAATCTCTGCTCCGCTGAATAATCAGTAGTAGCATTTTCTAAGGGCAGCTCTGTAGACAATAGGCCGCTTTCAACAAGTTCATTTCTCCACTTAGATACCACGGATGGACTCACATCTAATTCTTTAGCAATTCTTCGATGAGACCAATTATATGGTGGTAACAGCCAAGTTTGGCCTTTCGTTTTCACATCAATTGGAACTGGATTGGCTGGCATAGTTATCTCCTTAAAAATCTAGGCGACAACTATGCTGACACAGGGGGGAAATGACTGATCGGAATGCTCCGAAATATGCAAAACGGATGCTGGAACAATGGCTGAAATCTGGCTTTATAGATAAAAGGTTGTTCTACCATACCGACGAGGGGACACCGCAGGGTGGGATTATATCTCCCACTCTGATGTTGATGACACTTGCAGGTCTAGAACAGCGCATAAAATCTACCGCCCTCAAAAAGGGTGCGAGAGCCAACTTTATTGGATACGCCGATGATTTCGTCGTCACCTGTGCCTCAAAGGAAGTGCTGGAGAACGATATCAAACCGTTGATTGCTGAGTTCTTAGCGGAAAGAGGCTTAACACTCTCCGAAGAAAAAACGCACATTACCCACATCAGCCGTGGTTTTGACTTTCTAGGCTTTAATCATAGGAAGTACAATGGAAAACTGCTCATTAAACCGAGCAAATCCAACACTCTAATGCTCTTGAGTAACTTGCGTGAACTCATCAAGAAGCACGCAACCATCCCCGTTAACGATCTAATCAAGTTGATAAATCCGAAACTCAGGGGCTGGTCGAATTACTATCGACACTGCGTTGCTAAACAGATATTCGGATATGTAGGTCACAAACTATTCCATGCGTTATGGCACTGGGCTAAAAGGCGTCATCCGACTAAGTCTAGAACTTGGATCGCCCTTAAATACTTCATCAACCGTCAAGGTCAATGGCAATTTCACGGTTGGCAGAAGATCATGGATATGGATTGTCAGTTCAATCTGTATCAAATAGCTAAGGTGCCGATTGAGAGACATGTGAAAATCAGGAGTGCTGCAACGCCTTTTGATCCTCAATACCAAGAATACTTGGCTAAGAGAAAATCAAAGAAGCAATGCCGTAACTCTTGGCATGAGTCTGCTCTCGCCGCTTTATAAGTTGCTGGGTGCCAATCGGTGCCTTCGTGAAGGCTTGAGCCTAGTGCGGTGAAAGTTGCACGCTGGGTTCTTAGAGGGGCGACACTTGGTAACAGGTGTCGTCTACTCGACAAATTCGTGTTACCAATGGCGTCAGCCGTGACCCTGCTCGCATGACCAAAAGTATGGAAAGACTCTATATACGTGGCCAGTTTTAGTGAATCACTACAAGATGTCTGGAATAGCTTAACAAGAATAGAGCTAACTGGCTTAAGGTTTTAGCTTGGGTTTATCTTGGTCGGGTCATAGGGGTCGGTGTGTCTTGATTCTAAAAGCCGATCAGATTTCAGCGTGGTTTGATAGGTATCTACTGAAGAAAGACAAAGAGTAGACGTGATTGTGAAGCTCTAATATTGGTCGTTAACATGACAAAAGCGAGTAGCCAAATGAAATGGAC
Source organism: Vibrio navarrensis (assembly GCF_015767675.1). Taxonomy (NCBI): domain Bacteria; kingdom Pseudomonadati; phylum Pseudomonadota; class Gammaproteobacteria; order Vibrionales; family Vibrionaceae; genus Vibrio; species Vibrio navarrensis. Next base: position 1,741,378 of record NZ_CP065217.1, read on the forward strand.
CTCGCTTTTTTAATCAATTACCTCGTTCGATTCGAGATAAAAATTACCCAGAAAACTCTTCAGAATCGGGACGATTGATAAACTGCACACCATCTAAGAAGTCGCACAGCAGTTGGTCTTCACACTGTTTGTAGTTTTTGTTGTTTGGCTTGCGGAAATACGCACCAATTTCGTATTTACTTAAACTAATACCAACCACTTCTAATACGTCCAACACATCTTCTGCTTTCATGTCTAGCGCAATGCGCAGCTTCATGAGAATCATGTTGTTGGTCAACGCGACTTCTGGCTTAGGTTGCTCGCCGTCTTTTTTTCCTCGCTTGAGGTTAATAAAGCCATTTAAGAATACCGCTAACTCTTGATCCTTCATCTTAACGCAAGATTTGTCGCTTTCATCTTTTAACCAGTTTGCCACTTTATCGTGAGCCACAGTGACTTCGGCCTGCCCGAAAGCTTTCATTATCTGTGCGTTTTTAAGGTTTAACGCGTGTTGGATACGACGTAAAATTTCGTTGTTAGTCACTAGGGATTCCTAAAATGAGTTCTAAGGGTGAATAAAAATCCATCAATCACATGCGATCTGTGGGTGTCTTTTTTCAATAGCGTAGTTGACGGTGACTCTAACAGAGAACACGTTTCTTCGGTAGGTTAAAAAATGGAAATCAGACGGCCTAGTTGGCTAAGTTGGAGAAGTGGACCCCAACGGTTGGACACATAAGCTAATTTCTTAAGTGGTTGACCCAGCTCATGCTGCGTATCTTTGCCGACCGAAGTAGGCCTCATCAGGAGTGAGGTTATTGAGTCCTTGATGGTTACGCTCTTCATTATAAAACACCATGTAGTTGCCGATTTCAAGCTCGGCTTCACGGGGCGTGGTATAAGCTTTTAAGTAAACCTCCTCATATTTCAGGCTTCGCCATAATCGCTCAATGAAAACATTGTCAACCCAACGGCCTTTCCCATCCATGCTTATACGTACGTTATGCTCAATTAACTTCTGTGTGAACTCTGTGCTGGTAAACTGGCTGCCTTGATCTGAGTTAAAGATATCAGGTGGCCCATAATGCTTCAGCGCTTCCTCAAGCGCTTCGATACAAAAACTCGTGTCCATGGTGTTGGATAGTCGCCAAGCCAGCACTTTGCGGCTATACCAGTCGATAATCGCAACGAGGTACAGGAACCCCTTCGCCATCGGGATGTACGTGATATCAATCGCCCAAGCTTGGTTTGGGTAAGTGACTTCGATATCACGCAACAGGTAGGGATACACCTTGTGTGCTTTGTTCGCCAGCGTCGTTTTGGGCTTGGGGTAAATCGCCCCAATCCCCATATCGCGCATGAGTCGAACAACACGCTTACGATTAACGCTATGACCCTTCTTAGCCAGCTCAGTTCGAATGCGCCGACTGCCCATAAACGGATACTGAAGATGAATTTCGTCAATCATACGGCGCAACGCAATCTCCTCAGCAGAGAGTCCTATGGGTTGATAGTAAGCGGTAGAGCGAGCAATATTGAGCAGCTCACACTGGCGCTTTATCGGCAATGGGGTGGATTTAACCAGCGAACTCTTTCGCTGGGCTCGGTCTAACGACCGAGCACTTTGGCCAAAAAATCATTTTCCATGGTCAATTGACCGATCTTGGCGTGAAGTTTGTCCACTTCTTCGGAATTCTCTTTTCCTGTGTGATTTTCGGTGGCAAAAATCATGGCTGCGTTTTCAAGCAGCTCCTTTTTCCATGTCGAGATTTGGTTAGCGTGCAGGTTGTATTTCTGAGCTAACTCAGCGACGGTTTTATCGCCTTTAGCGGCATCGAGAGCCACCTTAGCTTTAAACTCAGGAGAGTGGTTTCTACGTTTTCTAGTCATAATCTGTCCCTGTATTGTTGGGTACTATCAAAACAGATCGACCACTTAAAGTCATGTCCGAAAATCGGGGGCCACTTCTCTGCAACATGGACCCACAACTTGGCGATTTTCGTGGTTGCTACTTCATCAATACGTCAGCGGAATATGGTGATCATACACATCCTATTTCTGTGATGTGCAAAAAGCACAAAGATGAAGTACGCCGCATCATAGAAAAGCATTTGCCTGAGCCAAATGAAACCCTACTGACCCTACTTTGTCTGCTCAAAGAAGGTGCGATCACGTCGGCTTTTGTCAATCATGATAGCAATGCCGCCATGAAGGCTCTAATGATTTTGAAACAGACGTCGTTTACAAGAGATAATGACCGATGAACAATCCAGCAATAAGACAATCACTGAGAGAGATGATGCTTTTGGCCTGGGAGGTCGAAGCTCGGGATCCCTATACCTCAGGCCATCTTTGGCGAGTGTCAAAATTTGCCCATCTCACGGCGACAGCGCTCAATTGGTCTACTCTGGAGATAGCAAAAGCTACCCTTGGTGCTTTCTTGCATGATGTTGGAAAGCTGCACACTCCTCTCGAAATTCTGAACAAACCTGGGCCACTGACGGATAGCGAGTATCAGGTTATTCAACACCATCCTGTACAGGGTTACGAACTCATTAAGGAGAATCCCTTTTCACATTTCGTAGCTGACGCCATTTTGTACCATCACGAACGTGCCGATGGTCAGGGCTACCCTAAAGGGCTAGACAGCAACGCTGTCTCAAAACACGTCAAACTGATTTCTCTTTGTGATGCGTTTGATGCGATGACCAGCCAACGCCCCTATCGCGCTCCAATGATTAAAGAGAGAGCATTAGACATTCTTCAAGCACATTTGGGGACACAATTTGATATAGAAGTGGGTTCGGCTTTCATCGACTTAGGAAGAAACGGTAAATTCGATCACATTATATTGCACTCAGACGAGGGGATCCCGTTGCAACATTGTCCAATGTGCGGACCGACCATTGAAGTAACGCGACATCAGAACAAAGGCGATCTCACTCGGTGCCGAGTGTGCGGCACTCAATATACTGTAAGCGATGCCAAAGTTTCTCTAGACAGCAAGGAGAAGAACAAGCATATGGTTGATCACTTCATCGACGTTACCATCGACCACTTGCCGTGACCAAACTAGGCGGGTCGCGTATTGCCTGGCCCTTTGCTCTAATTAGAGATGCAAGCAACCTCTCAATTTAATGGAAGCTGCTTGCATTCTAACGATTGAGCTGAAAAAATTATTAAATACTCATTGCGATATCTAGCCAGTACGAGTATTGCTCATGTGATTCAAACTCATTTGGGGAGGTATGACGGTCAATTTCCTGTCCATTCTGGAAGACTAGAAATCCACAATCACAACCAAAAGCATATTGGTCAGCAAATTTTACTTTAAAGCGAACTTCACGGTACTTCTCTGATAGCGCAATGAATATTGGGTACGGAGTAGTATTCGCAGTAAAAAATGTAATTCTTCCGTAAATATATTCACCTCTTTCTTCGAGGTAACATTGGCTATCCCATGCATTCCACTTTGTTCCCCAACTTTGAACATTCCAATCCACATCACCATGATAAACACTGTTTCCCCCTTCAAAAGACGTTGATTTTAAAGAGTTGGAAAGCAGCTTATTAAAATCTATATCATTACTTTCATTCCTGATCGCATCGTGAATAGAATTAGCATAGCATTTATCTTTAGTACGAAACTCGATGATATTATAAATATGATTAGGCATGATTTTACTCCTGTTTTTTTAAAAAAATAAATAACAAAAATTCGTTATATTAGGTTAACTGAAAATTTACTTTTTCAGCTTATTTATATCTAAATAGCATTTCCTAAATGTAGGTCACTAAGCTGATTTTTCCTTGAAGTCGAGCAGTTTAGGCGGTTTAACGATATACACATACTTTCTGAATCAAAGGGCGTTCAACAACGCTCCATTAGAAACGCTTATTTAGTCATATACACATATATAACTTTGTTTTTCTTCACGCTGATTTCACCAAGAATACACTTTGAAAATATAAATACACGACACGGACTTCTTTATTGAATCGTCTTACATTGGTGCAAAACCATTTGCTGGATAGCTGAAACAAATGCCTTAAGACTAGGATATTGTTTGAGAAGTGCCTTTAACGTGCTTTTTACTATTTCGAAATGTGGACTGACTCGACAAATAAATTTTAATGCATTCCTAATTGGCTCCTTATGATTGAAGTTATTCAGTCGAAAAATACCATATTGATGATGTGTGACTGAGATGAAGTTAAAACAAGTTCTCATGATGCACACCTATCAATCGAGTATTGGATGACTCGTTAAAAAGTATTAAAACCCTGATAACAACGTGACGTTCTGAGGGTAAAAAGTGCATCAATACGTTCCAATAGGAATAATAAGGTTTGTTTTGATAGAGAGATTAATTGAAGGGCGTCAAATAATCCCAGGTCCAAAGCGTCATTTAATTTGCTGTCAATTAGTAGTGCTTTTAAACTCTCTCGTCGATGCGTGGACTGCGCTGCCAAAAACTGCTCTACGATACACTTGTTTCTCTCAAACCTTTGCCAAACTACATCACGAAAACTTGGTACGTCCCCCTCGTCAATCGAGGGTAAACGAACAAGGGTAAACCCTAACGTTGCCGCATCTCGTGATATGTCATACAAGACAAATGCGGTTGCGGCATTCCATGGGGTGTTTGGCAACAAGACAACGCCATTATAAAGAATAGCACTGTTGAGTATGGCTTCAGTGTCATCAAGACGCGGTGGGAACCATTCCATATCACTTACCTTCAGATAGCTTTAAAGTGGTAATGAGGCTCTTTCTCAGCAAAATGGGTAAGCACTTTCTCCGCCACCTCAATGCGAAACACTGTCCCAGATTTGGCTTGAGTCACCCAATTTTTCTTACTACCACAGCTTGTGAAGCCGCCCGCTACGACACCTACCCCCTCTTCGACTCTTGCTCCTGAATCACGCCCAAATGCACGTGCGATTGGGTAGCCAAGGCAACAAAGTGTCCCCTTTTCTTCGTACACATCGTAGTCATCATTAATCGTCACTTCGACAGGCACGAGAGGAGAATTGAAAACATAAGCCAGCTCATCAACCTTTTCTTCGATGAGGCCACTGAACACCCAACACTTACTGGACTTATCCCATTGCCCCCCCCAGAGCGCGACATTTATCAACGAGATAGGTATTGTAAGTACTAGTTAAAGTAATAAAACCAGACTCATTTTGCTCCTCAATCGAGGATTTAAGTTTGAATATTAGGTCGGTTCCATACTTTGAACGAACGGAGATGTCTTCGACATCCAGCAGTTGTGTACCGATTGAGAGATTCTGAGACAGTTCATCGATTAAGATTCTGCACTTGTAGCCGTTAAGTGATGCAGCAAAATACTTTCGATTTTTCTTTAAGACGTTAAACTCTTTCATGGTTCCTCCGAAGTAATAATGAGTGACAACGTAATAACTTTTTTATGGCTTTCAGCCACTTATCTTGTTTTTATCGTTATTATTTTTGCTGTTATATTATTATTCAGAGCTTTCAAAGAGCAGAGCGATTTGGAAGCTTTATCAAGCTAGCTTAGCCTGTGCTTTAATGTCAAGAGTTTTTTATCCTCCTCAGCTTGAGCGCAAAAGTCGTTGGGAATCTTGCAATTACCACTGAAGTTGAGCAAGCTCTGTGCAACGTATGCACAGAACTAAAAGATAAATTAGTGAAAGTTCATGTACTGCAATAAAGGATTCGCTTGCTTAAGCGCTTGTCGCTGCGCAAGAAGCTCAGCGACCACACGCTTTTTATCTTCTCCCAAAGCACATGCAATAAGAAACGCATCGACTTCATGCGACATGAATCCCACAGCCTTGGGACCCAGTTGTATTGCGGGCGGAAATGTGCCATCGTTTATACGTCTGTGAAGCGTGGCTTGGGATAAACCAACGCGTTTTAATACATCGACTTTCTTTTCTATTTTCAGTTGATTAATTGTGTGTATAAGCGCCATTGGACGCCTCCGTTTATTCTTATTTTTATGACTACAAGAGCCGTTGCAAATATAATATTCGTATTTAGAGGTTAAAAGCAATCACTTTTTCGCATTTATTTAATTAAAAGTAAATATACATACCTTATATATTTCACGGAAGGCAAAGTATATAAGGTTCATATATTAAACATCATGTCGATATAGCCTGCCATAGCAATCAAGAACAGATAAGTATTAACACAACCTCTCCATTAATTCATTTCATTCAATAATCACACCTCTCGTTTATTTTTACGCCCCATAAAACTCAACTTAATCTATGTAATATCCGCCCCGACAACTACTTACTCAGTTCCAGTGAGACGACCTGAAAGCGACTGAAAGCACCAGAGACACAATGATAGTGCAGCGCAAATGCTTTGTCGCAAACGGCACTTTCAATGTCGTAACGCGCATTTTCCCTGTCGCACTCGACAAACTCCGTCATATTACACAGTAAATACAGGATTATTCAAACCGTCATATAGCATCTAATTAACTTAAATTAAAATAAACACTTCCCATCTCGTTAATTATATCGTTATAATAAAAACACTTAGGACAAAAACAGTAACAAGCGGATACTGCTCTTCCCCATTTGTTCCAAATGGCTCGTTTGTAGCTTTAGCCTCCCTTTCAGTCGGTTGCGCTAACATGCTTCGCAGTTATCGCTAAGTCGCACACTGTTGCTTCCTAGATAATAAAAATAAAATAATAATAATAAAAAGAGAAATAATAAAATGAACTTATCATTAAAAGAAGACTTACATGCAGCAATAAGAGAAATAGTAATCGACACCGAAAGAAAAAATAAAGATAAACTAAGAGCGCTTATTGAGAAAACAGATTGCAGCTTAGAAGAATTACAAGTTGTTGTACCTTCCTTTCTTCCGCAATTTTCAAGCACATCTAAACTTACGCTAAGTTCTCATGCGCGTTTTTGCAATTGCATTGTAAAAAGTATTTACGCTAAAAATAATGCAGATAGCTTTAACAAGGATGTTGTTACTGAATCACTTCGCATCCTAGATGCAGTCGAAAACGGCTTCAAAGAAGAGCGCAAAGAAACTAAAGACTTATGCGATGTAGCAATAAAAACACATGTAACTAAAGAAACCCATGAGCACTTCATAGCGTGCAGAAATAGTAACAACTATCGCTCTAACGCTGCTTTTCTGAGAGACATTATCTCAAACCAAATCGAACCACGCCCAAATAATGGTGAAGCGTATTTGCAGTACTTTAAAGAAACTAAAGAGCTATCAAAAGCCCTACAGGTCAGGGCGTCCGCATGAATGGTTAGAATTTAGTCATTGACTTAAATCCAGCAACTAAGACTTGCTCCAAGAAGCCGGGGTTCATCATGCAACGTTTCTGCTTCATTGGCACACTAATTTTGCTTGGCTCAGCTCTTAGCATGTTAAGTGCCATGTGTCTTAAACCTGCCAAATTTTCAGCCGCGTTTTGTCGGTAAATCTGACAAGCGTCTTCTCGCATGCTCACATCTAAAATCCAGTGCATTGACTCTATGCCCCAGTGGGCTCGAATGGCATTTCCTGCCTGCTCCGCGGTCAGGTCTGCTGAACTTATGTAGTAGCGGTACTCCAACTTTGGCGCTTTACCTTTGGCTACTCGGTAATTTTCAACCATGACAATACTGGTGAGTCCGCTCCACGTTGAGAAGTCACCCTCTAACTCACTAGCCTTGAGTACATGGCAAGTACGTGCTTCAACGCGGCCTTTTTGTTTCTCGATTTGATAGGTGGTTTTGTCAATTGGGGCACGGCGGTGTGGGGCGAAGGCTGTCTGTATGGCTGCCGACAACTTGCCTTGATTCCCCTTTACTGCCAACAAGTAATCACCGCCCTTGCTAGTGATCGCCTTGGCAATCTTGGTCTGGCAGGCCATCGCATCAATCGTCACGATAGCTCCTCGCAAGTCGAGCATCTTAATAAGCTCTGGAATCGCGGTAATTTCATTGCTTTTATTGTTGGTTTTGAGTTGACCCAGTACCATTTGGTTAGCACTTGCATAGGCGCTCACCATATGGATGGTGCTTTGCCTGTCGTCTCTATCGTAGGAGCCGCGCAAAGTCTTGCCATCAATGGCAACCACCTCACCAAACGTCATGGTATGTACCGCATTCATCCAACCCAGGAAGCAGTCGCGAAACTCGGCAGGATCAATATTTGCAATCAAACGAGCAAAGGTATCGTCGACAGGCACACCGTTTTCAAACAGCCCCTGTTTAAGAAACCACTCATGGTGGCCAAGAACATATTCACGAATGTCAGTCCAGCCTTGACCTCCGGCTATCACGGCACAGATAGACCCAAACAAAATATCAAACAGAGGATAATCAACTTTTGCACTTTGCCGTTTGTCACGGATGATACTGAAATGCGCTTTGATGGTATTAATATTCATGGTCGCTCCCCAAAAGAAGAGCATAAGATCACAGACCGTGCTTCAGGTCAAATTTAACCTTGCGTTGTACAAGAAATGTTCATGATCTTGCCCTGCCCTACAGGTGCTTTCAGAAGACATTGAAGATGCTGACAGCGCTAAATTAGCTAAACTAAGTAAATGCATTAAAGAGCTTAAGAAGAACGTTGATAGTACGCGCAAGCTAGCAATAGATTCCCATTCATCAGCAACAGCTAAAGTACTAGCTTTAAAATACTTATCTTCGCGTCAGCTAGACGAGCTATGCAAACAAAAGATACTAGAAGAAGCTGAATTATAAAGCCTGAATTCCCTCCTTGTTCAAGGAGGGCTTATCTACATTACTTCTTACTTTCTCACTCACAATAATAATAAAGAGACAATAAAATGATATTTACAGAATTAGAATGCACAAGAAGCCAACAAACCGCCAAGGACGCACAGAACCTCGTTGAATATGGCGCTAAACAAAAAGACGCAGATAACTTGGTGAAATATGGCGCGGGTAAAACAAAACATGCTCCTGCATCTGAGGGACATTCCTTCTTCATCTGTGCTAACGAAATCGAATCTATACCTGTTGAAATGGGTGAGCCAGCTACTGGCGCTGACTGGCACGATTCTATAGCAGAGCTTCAAAGCTCATACAGGCATAATCCGCACGTTAAGCACCCTTTCCGCCACTTTGTCATCTCTATAGACGAAGGAGAGTACCTCACAGACAAGCAATGGCGTAAAACAGTTAGAAAGACTATGAATCGTCTTGGTTACAAAAACGCACGCTACATCGCATTTAGACACGAAGATACTGATTCTCAGCACGTACACATAACAGTATCAACACAAGACTTGGAAACAAACAAAGTGATAAGTAACTGGATGTCTGTTGAAGCTGCACAAGAAATCATGCGCGAACAAGAAAAAGAGTTTGGATTAAGACAGCTAGAAAACTCAGCATCAGTACTAGCAAAAGGTGAAGCAGTCACTTCTGACAAGTACTCTCACTCAGTCAAGTTGATGGTAAGACGCTTAGTTGAATCAAGCATCAAAGAGCTACCAGCGCTAGTGCAAGCTAGGGCAAACATGCTAAAGAAACTGGGCGTAAACGATGAGCACACTAGTAAAGCAAGCTTGGCTCTTTATCAAATAGCGCTATTAAGAAATGGCGTTGAGATAATACTTAAAGAAGACAGAAACAACGAGAAGTACATCGGTCTTGTTTACAAATACAATGACTTCATCATACCCGCCTCAAAACTTAGAAGCGGGAACAAATTCACTCTTGGAGGATTGATAAAATCAGGCGTTCTAGCCAGTGATGCTAACATTATAAGTAGTTATGACGAGTCACAAGTCGAAAATTATGATCTTAGAGAAATGTTTGAATCGCAAAAAGATTTTGCAGAGCGAAGATTTGAAACAGTGAGAAGAGATGCTGAAGCACATGCTGATAAAGTCAAAAAACAGATGGAAGAGTGGGATAAGCACATGTTTAACTGCTTCATTATCTCGTGTAGAAAGCAGCATCAAAAAGCGATGGAAGATGCGATTGATTTTTGGCTGTATCACGGCAAGCGCATCAACAAACGCGACAAAGCTTTCGTTCACACGATTTACGAGCAAGAGAAATGCATATACTCTGCATCTAAAACGCTAAGTAAATACTTCTATCATCTGCTTCTAATCTTTTTCGAACTAAGCAAGAAGAACCACTGGGAATTGAAAATAACCCCAATCGCGGCACATGAAGATCAAGACCTAGCAATTAACCAAGCCATTGAACAAATAGAAAAAACATATAAAAAAGAAGGTATCTTTGCTGACAACAAAAAGCAGAACAGAAGACGCAACATCAAGAAGAAACCAAAAGATATCGCTGAAAATACATATTAATTTAAAAAGAGGGCTGAAGCTCTCTTTTTATTTTTGTAATATAAACAGAAAAACTCACCATCATTTAAAAAATTAACTGAAGAATTTAATACAAACAATAACATTATAGTTTATATTATAAATTTAAATGCTATAATAAAAAAATAAAAATAAAAATAATAATAAAAATATAATAATATCCGACATTCCGCAGCTAATTTAGGAATAAACTACCTCATAGAATCTACCGAGTAATTTGAGTAGTTGTGTTTGGTGATCTTGAAGTCCAGTGATGAACCGTTGGCCGTTAATCTCTAGCGTATCTATGCCTTCGAATTGCAAGAAGACCCAACGTGCCGTCGGTCTGGAGGTCGTCTTGTTCTTTACCATACTTGGGAAGAACGCTTCGGTTTGTGCGAGTTGCTCTCTGATTTTGTGTTCTAAACTGGCGTAAACAAGCAAGCTCAACGTCATTATCATTAGCAACGCTTCAATGCGTTCAGGCTTTTTCAAGAAGATGGAAGAGGTTAAAAATTCAGGGCTTTTTAGAAAGCGGAAGCCGCGCTCGACTTTTTGTTGCGATTTGTAATGTGCTAGAAGAGCCGTCATGGTGAGTTCTTCATTGTCGGTGTCATTTGTCGCGAGGATAAACATGCCTACTTTGAGCTTAGCCAGTTTTACTTTTTCTAGGTCGGTGAAGGGAGCGGCTTCGATAAAGTATTGGTATCCTGTCGGTGCTTCATCTGTCTTTGGGCGGCCCGAATGAGAGTAAGTCGGCAGTTTGATGAGAGTGCCTTGTTCAAACCCTAGTAAGTCAGATTGTTTCTTGAAATCGTTAAACGCTAATTCTGCGTCAACTTCACAAGCGAATGGTTTTTTACTTAGCTTTTCCAACGCTTTGATTTCTTTTGCTATGTTTTTCTCTAAGTTCTTGAAGAAAGTGATTTCTTCCCGCTTGGTGGCCTGTTCACTGTGAACGAGCAACCAACGTTGATTGACCTTTCCGTAATCCGAGTCTATCCAACATCCTGAGTAGCCATCATCAATAGCGATTAATTGCTCTGGCTCTAGCGCAAACAGTGCTTGTTTTGCGAGCTTGATGGTCATGGGTACACGGGTAATGAACTTTTGATTTTGCTCATCTAGCGAGGAGATGCTTTCTTCGGTGTACAAGGCGGCATCAGCGATAAAGTAACGACTATTTTGCGCGGCTTTTAGGCAATGTATGTGTCTTTTAGTGACTTCAGCGAATGCCTTGGCATCATTGGTGTTGCCACTCAGTGCTTGCATGTAAACAGGAATACCTGCTTGGTTTTCACAGATGAGTTCAAGCACCACTTGGTTAAGCTCTGGCCTATGATCCCGACTGTAGCCTCTTACAAGCTTAATGACGTTGGTGTTTTCATCTTGTGCATACTCACCATCAACGTGGAAGCTAGTGATATCAAGATGAACAGAATCCGTCGTCAAGCCCAGTTTATCAACAACACGCTCAGCAATAACCTGATAGAGCGCTGAGACATCGGCTTCGTATAGAGCATCTAAGGTGCGGCCTAGTACATCATCAGTAAGGTGGTGTGCTTCAATGTCTTTGGCGAGTAGCTTAGACACAGGCTTGGTCTTAAAAAAGTCCGAGAACATGTGCAGTGTTCTGCTATGAAAGCCAAGTCCATTTAGGAGCATGGCCAATACCGCGTCACCATGAGAAACATTGTGGTCAGAATATTTTGGGATAACGGCATCTATCATCCGTGGCAGGCCAATTTCGTGACAAAAGGCGGCAATGAGACCAAGGTGATCTAAGCGTTTAATAACAGGATGGGTAGACATATTTTGAGACCGTCAAATAGCAGTAATAGATCAAAACTGTCGATCGCGGTCAAGATGGTGTCGTGGTTTTTATGAAAAAATGATCGCTAGATCACACTATTTAAATTCTGAAATTAGCTGCGGAATGACGGTAATATGAGTAATTTTAAAAAAATAAATAATGAATTAACTGATAACGTTACAGTAACACCAAAACAAAAGAAATCTCCCCTACCGCGATTTCAAAAAAACAAAAGTGGCAAGATACTTTACATTATTGTCCGAGATCCTGAGTTAATAAATGGTAGCGGCAACGCAACACATATAACATTAATAAAGCTACCGATCACTGCCCCCTCCTCTCCGCGTTCTATAAAACACCTCATTGCCAAATATGGCACTGAAGAAGCGAAATCTGGAAAGTACGAAATTACTGAGCACAACTTTGACGAGATCATGTCTCACTTTAGACCAGCTAACGAGTTATATAAGAAGTACAGAAAAGAAGAACTGCATGAAAAGCAAAGCGTTGTTATTAATTCAAAAGAAGAGCAAGTCTGCAAGATTGCTGCATTGATACATCAAGCATCAGATGCTTTTGACGAGCTAGAGGGTGAAGATGAGATTGATGTTCTTGAAGCACAAGAAATCCATCAGGCTTTGTACCGAGTGAAAAACAGACTCAGAGCAGCAAGAATGCCTGATACTTACTATAACGAGTTTCTCTTTAAAGAAGATGATAAAGAATCTGTTGAGCATATGCGCAGTAAGCGTAAGTTTAACCTTGAAGACAAAGCTAGCCTTATGAGATTCGTTAAAGTCTTTTCTAAGCTAACCCCTCTAAAGCTTCGTGACCGTGACTCATCAAAAACTGATACAAGAACAGTAGCATTAAGAAGAAAAATCGAAGAACTCATACAAAAAGTAGAATAGAACCAACAGCCCCGATGGGGCTGTTTTTCCTTTTTACCCTTGACTGCGGGTAAAGCACAAACTACCCTCTATCGCGGGTAAATATGAGGAATTGTTATGTTGATAACATCATCTAGGCAGTTAGCAATACATCTGCGTGACGAAAGAAAACACAAGAACCTGTCGCAAGCTAAGGCTGCCGACCCCGTGGGTCTAAAACAAGACACTATTTCCAAGTTTGAGATTAATCCAGAGACCACCAGGATTCAGACGCTATTCCGCATCTTATCATCGCTAAATCTGGAAATGCATATAGTGCCGAAAGGAGAAAGTATCAAACTGAAAGCCGACAGTGGGAGCGAAGAGAAATGGTGAGTAAAGCCATTCCCATGCATAGGAATACAATCAGACATCTGATCGTCATATTAACTCTGAAAAGTTATTGCTAGATCGTACAAATCGATCTGCTGCTATTGTAGCTCACAACTGTCGGATAGGCGACACCTGTTACCAGATGCCGCCCTCCTAAGAACCGTACGTGCAACTTTCACTGCATACGGCTCAAGCCTCCGCTAAGGCGTATTACGTTACCCAGCAACCTAGATAGCAGTTAAGGCAGGGTCAAACCAAGAGTGACGACTTTCCTTTTTCGGCTTCCTCTTTGCCAAGTAATCTTGGTAAAGCGGATCGAATGGGGTTGCTGCACTTCTAATTTTCACATGCCTTTTGATCGGCGTTTTCGCTATTTGAATTAGGTTGTAGTGACAGTCCATATTGGCGATTTTCTGCCAACCGTGAAATTGCCATCCACCACTTCTGTTCATGTAGTATTTTCGCCTTACCCAGTCTTTGGGTTTAGTGGGATGACGTCTAACCGCCCATCGCCACAGTAACCAGAAGATTTGATGACCGAGGTAACCGAAAGTGCGCTTTGCAACGCAGTGGCGATAATAGTTCGCCCAACCTTTCAGCTTAGGGTTCAGTAATCTAATGAGATCATTGACTGGCATTGTTGCGTGCTTCTTGATGAGTTCACGCAAGTTACCCAAGAAAGAGAGAACGTTGCTCTTACTCGGTTTGATGAGTAGTTTGCCTTTGTACTTCCTGAGGTTAAAGCCCAGAAAATCAAAGCCATCATCTATATGAGTAATGTGTGTTTTCTCTTCAGAGAGTGTCAACCCTCTTTCTTTTAGAAAATCAATCACCCTTGGTTTGACTTCGTTAACAAGAACATCTTTTGACGAACCTGTTATCACAAAATCATCCGCATAACCGATAAAGTTAACTCGTTCTCCCGATTTCTTAGCGACTTCTTTCACGAGCTTTTCTAGGCCCGCAAGCGTCAGTAACATAAGCGTTGGAGAGATAATTCCTCCTTGCGGAGTTCCCTCCGACGTTCGGTAGAACAAGCCCTTATCGATATAGCCAGAGCCTAACCACTGCTTCAGCATCCTTTTGTCTATTTGAACATGTTCAAGTAGCCATTCATGCCCAATCTTGTCAAAGCAAGCTTTAATATCCCCCTCCAAAACCCAGCGACCTGAGCGCTTAAGACACAAGCATTTGAAACATTGTGCTATTGCGTCAGCCGTACTGCGATTAGGGCGAAAACCGTAGCTATTTGGATCTGCTATCGTTTCCGATATCGGTTCCAAAGCAAGCAGATAAAGCGCTTGTTGCGCTCGGTCTATCATGCATGGAATGCCTAGGGGTCTAAGTTTGCCATTCTTTTTCGGGATGTAGATACGTCTGAGCGGTTTAGCTCGGTAACCTTTGCGATTCAATTGATCCACTGCGGTCATTCGACGGGCATCCGTATTCCAAATGACACCATCGATTCCTGGAGTGTTACTGCCTTTGTTTTGGGACACCCGCTTCACAGCAAGTAATTTCGCTGATCTGGAGTGGGTTAAGATCCACTGCAAAGCCTTCGCTTTACTGTGTTTTCCCTCTCGAGTTGCTTTTTCAATGCGCATTTGAAGCTTTAACACGTGCGACTCGACAGCTTTCCAATCGATGGATTGCCATTGAGTGCCATTAGGAGAGGCACTAACTTCTGATGAAGCCACCATTTGCGTTTCTCCTTGAATAAAGTTCTTCAAATCATCTTGCAACGGGAGACCAGTTAGAAGTCAGCTCGCTTTCACGCCAGATATAAACCTGTATCCACTTCATTACAAAGCGGCCTTTGCTTTTTCTAACCTCCTTTACCTGCACACCTATCGGCAATCTTCGCAGACTGCTTTCCCAATGGGAGATATACAGGCTTACCCTGTTCCGTATGTCGCGCAAAATATCAGCTTAGATGCCCACTATAGTGCGGAGAGTACATCGATCACGAAAGAGTACTGTCCAACTTCTTTCCGACTCTCATTGCCATTTTTGGCCACAGCGTATTAACCACTTCCGCTGCTTCATCATATAACGCGCCTTACGTGGATTCACTTACGTTCATCATACTGACACCCTAGCACTTACCCAATTTGTGGTTATCAGGAGGAACGTCCTCTCACGATTCCATTCCCACTCTGCCTAACGGCTGAGTTTCGTTACATTGTCGGATCCGCTGCTTTATTCAGGATCCTAGGGTCATCTGGTGATACAGATGGTTCACTCTTATCGTGGTGAACAACGCTTCATACGACTTCAGGTCGCACGGACAAAAGTGAGTTAGGGCAACCGCTTCAACTCACTTGTAAAGCATAAGAATGTTTAACGACCGACCTTGCAAACCTACACACTCATCCCATGTGTAGAAAGTTCAATAAGATACTTGTCTTTCCTCAGCTCACTTGACTGCGTGATTCATTGTTTTTATACACATAAAGTTGCACAATATTCTCAGTGTGTTTTATTTGAGAATAATTAAATGAGTAACTTTATCTATCAAGGTGGAATTGCAATTTCTGAGGATGACTTTAAAAGTCATCTAGGCTCTTTATGCCAATTAGAAAACATTGGTGTCCTTCTTGGTGCTGGTGCATCCGTAGGATGTGGCGGTATGACAATGGAAGGAGTATGGCTTGATGCAATAGACTGTTCGCCTGATCTACTCGATGAATTACTTACTTTTAATCTCATAACTCAAAAAAATATTAATAATAAAGATGTAAATGTGGAGCAACTTTTAGATCAAGTAACTCAATATTTATCGGTATACAAAAAGACAACACCACAGGGCAAGATCATGAACATTTCTTGTACAACGCAAGGTTAAATTTGACCTGAAGCACGGTCTGTGATCTTATGCTCTTCTTTTGGGGAGCGACCATGAATATTAATACCATCAAAGCGCATTTCAGTATCATCCGTGACAAACGGCAAAGTGCAAAAGTTGATTATCCTCTGTTTGATATTTTGTTTGGGTCTATCTGTGCCGTGATAGCCGGAGGTCAAGGCTGGACTGACATTCGTGAATATGTTCTTGGCCACCATGAGTGGTTTCTTAAACAGGGGCTGTTTGAAAACGGTGTGCCTGTCGACGATACCTTTGCTCGTTTGATTGCAAATATTGATCCTGCCGAGTTTCGCGACTGCTTCCTGGGTTGGATGAATGCGGTACATACCATGACGTTTGGTGAGGTGGTTGCCATTGATGGCAAGACTTTGCGCGGCTCCTACGATAGAGACGACAGGCAAAGCACCATCCATATGGTGAGCGCCTATGCAAGTGCTAACCAAATGGTACTGGGTCAACTCAAAACCAACAATAAAAGCAATGAAATTACCGCGATTCCAGAGCTTATTAAGATGCTCGACTTGCGAGGAGCTATCGTGACGATTGATGCGATGGCCTGCCAGACCAAGATTGCCAAGGCGATCACTAGCAAGGGCGGTGATTACTTGTTGGCAGTAAAGGGGAATCAAGGCAAGTTGTCGGCAGCCATACAGACAGCCTTCGCCCCACACCGCCGTGCCCCAATTGACAAAACCACCTATCAAATCGAGAAACAAAAAGGCCGCGTTGAAGCACGTACTTGCCATGTACTCAAGGCTAGTGAGTTAGAGGGTGACTTCTCAACGTGGAGCGGACTCACCAGTATTGTCATGGTTGAAAATTACCGAGTAGCCAAAGGTAAAGCGCCAAAGTTGGAGTACCGCTACTACATAAGTTCAGCAGACCTGACCGCGGAGCAGGCAGGAAATGCCATTCGAGCCCACTGGGGCATAGAGTCAATGCACTGGATTTTAGATGTGAGCATGCGAGAAGACGCTTGTCAGATTTACCGACAAAACGCGGCTGAAAATTTGGCAGGTTTAAGACACATGGCACTTAACATGCTAAGAGCTGAGCCAAGCAAAATTAGTGTGCCAATGAAGCAGAAACGTTGCATGATGAACCCCGGCTTCTTGGAGCAAGTCTTAGTTGCTGGATTTAAGTCAATGACTAAATTCTAACCATTCATGCGGACGCCCTGGACAACACCATTAAACATCGGAACAGATTTTGAGTCCCCACCAGTGGGTAAGCTTCAGAAAATCCTTCTTTGCTTATATCAATCAGTAACTAAAGCTGCATTACTGGTAAAGCAAGAATCTTTTGGTGATGAAAAATTAGGATCTCAAGACAAGTTCAAATATCACAGAGAACTGCTTGAAAAATTAATTTCAAATCGCCAGCCAGGTCAAGCAGCTCCGATGCTTTTCACCACCAACTATGATCTTTCATTAGAGTGGGCAGCCGAAGAAATAGGCATCCAACTTGTCAATGGTTTTTCTGGACTTCATACGAGAACTTTCCAACCCCAAAATTTTGATTTGAGCTTCAGAAACGTTAATGCAAAAGGTGAAGCCAGATTTGGACATTATCATGCTTACTTGCATAAATTACATGGCTCACTGTCATGGATTCAAGAGCATAACAGTGACATTAAAGAAATCCCCTCTGCTCTGGCTAAAAGTCGCTATATTGATCCATTGCTAAATGGAGAGCCTGTTTATGACAAGCAATTCTTAATTTATCCAGGTGCGAATAAGTACCACCATACAATCGGCTTTGTATATGGCGAGATGTTTCGTCGGTTTAGTGAGTTCTTATCAAAGCCTCAAACAGCTATCATCATCAACGGATATGGTTTTGGTGACTACCATATCAATCGGATAATTCTAGGTGCACTACTAAACCCATCTTTACATATTGTTATTTTTTATCCTGAACTTGATAAAATCTCGGTAGATGCCGAAGGTTTAAGCGAATCTCAAAAGTGTATTAAAAAGCTCAAATCACTGTCATTGAATCAAATTACAATTGTTGGTGGAGGCTCATCTGCTTACTTCGATTCATTTGTTAAATACATCCCGAAACCAGTTTTATTCCCTCGAGATACTTCAACGCAAGATCTCGTAGCTGCGATCAATGATTTAGTTCAAAGTGGAAATCAGATATGAGCATTGAGACTATTGATTCTATTGGGTATGTGGTTGCTCTTGAGGGAACGAAAATTCGCGTTAACTTACTGGAAGGACATAAAGGTCAATTAGCATCTCACCGACGCGGTATAAGTTCTGTTTCTCAGCCAGGTGATTTAATTGGATTAGATGCAGGTACTAATCTTGTGATTGCCAGAGTTACAGACATGGCATTTGTTGATCCTGATAAAGCCCACTCTTCTAATGTGGGGACGATGAATGTAATTGATACCCCTTTAAGGCAACTCATAGCGTATTCCATCGGCTATGTATGTCAGAATGGTGATAATCGAAAATTTATTTCTGAAAGTTGGAAATTACCTACGTTAGGTGCGAAAGCTATTCCACTATCGAGCGACTACCTAGAAAGTATCTATGGTGTGAATGAAGATGAAAAAAATTCCACTGTTGAGCTAGGTCGAGATTCTAGAACCAAAACAACGAAAATTAATGTAGGTATCAACTCGCTACTTTCTAGACATCTTGCCGTGCTAGGCAGTACAGGTTATGGAAAATCAAATTTCAATGCTTTGTTGTCACAAAGAATTCGTGGAAAATTCAAAAATTCTAGAATCGTTATATTCGATATAAATGGTGAATATGCTGTAAGCGCATCATAAACCCCGCATTCTAATCGTCTAGCCCGAATAATAAGATCAAACCTCCAACCCAAAGGAGATTTGAAATGGCCAAACGACGCACTAACCAAGAATGGCGAACCCTGTTCGAACACTATGAATCCAGCCAGCTATCACAACGATTATTCTGTGAACGTAACGGACTGAGCCTTTCCACTTTTTACGCTAAGCGCCAACAGTTAAAGCACATCGAAAAACCGAACACGGTTGGCTTTGTTAAAGCAGAAGTCGTTGAAAAGACGACAAAGTATCAAGCCACTCACGTTGTCGTTGCCAACATGACACTACTTGTAAACAATGTTGAACTGAGCATCCCACAAGGCACACCAGCGACCTATCTCGCAGAGCTTATCGGTGCGTTATCATGAAACGCATGCTCAGCGCTCCAAAGATTTACTTGTATCGTGAAAGCGTCGATTTTAGAAAGTCCATCAACGGCCTCGCTGCGATTATCGAAAATGACACCGACTTGCCCTTGGGCAGCGGCGCACTGTTCCTGTTCACCAACAAACAGCGCGACAAAATCAAAGTGTTGTACTGGGATAAAACAGGCTTTGCTCTTTGGTATAAGCGCCTTGAAAAAGCCAAGTACAAGTGGCCATCAAAAGAGCAAAATGAGGTGTTTACCCTAACTCAATTCGAGCTTGATAGACTGCTTTCTGGCTTCACGATTATCGGCCATAAACCCGTTAGAATAAACGATTTTACAATGACTTAAGCGATAATAAAGTCTTATCCACCAAGCATTAACGGCATGATTTTAGTATCATCAATGCCATGAAAAAGACGCCAAATATCAACCCAGAAAGCCAAGATGTTGCCGAGCTACAAGCGATGGTGAAAGCACTGTTGGCGTCAGAAAACCAATTGAAACAAGAGCGCCAATCGCTGCTTGAACAACTCAAACTTGCCTTCGACCGTCAGTTCGCTAAACGCTCGGAGGCGTTAAAGCCTTACAATGAATCACAAGGTGACCTCTTCAACGAAGCGGAATGTGAAGCCGCTAAGGAAGAAGAGGTTGAAGTTGTCACAACGACCATCACAACGAAGAAACGCGGTAAACGTCAGCCACTGCCAAAGACCTTGCCTCGTGAGGTTATCGAACTCGATTTAGACGACGATGAAAAGCAGTGCGCTTGCTGCCAACATAGTCTGCATAAAATCGGTGAAG
This sequence comes from Vibrio navarrensis, assembly GCF_015767675.1. Lineage (NCBI taxonomy): Bacteria > Pseudomonadati > Pseudomonadota > Gammaproteobacteria > Vibrionales > Vibrionaceae > Vibrio > Vibrio navarrensis. Next base: position 1,761,597 of record NZ_CP065217.1, read on the forward strand.
ACCGTAGCGAGAAACTTGAGTTCACACCTGCGGTACTTAAAGTGTTGGAATATGTTCGTCCTAAATATGCTTGCCGCCAATGCGAGCAAACTCAGGACAACAGCCGCATTGTTCAAAAGCCAGCGCCGCAAAGCATTATCCCGAAGAGCTTCGCCACAGAAAGCTTGTTGACCAATATCATCCTCGGCAAATACCAATATGCGATGCCACTTTACCGTCAAGAATCCCTGTTTACCCAGTCGGGTATCGAACTCTCACGAACCACCATGGCAAGGTGGATTATCCAAGTCAGTGAGAAGTTCGCTCCACTTTACGCGGCCTTAAAAACGCACCTACTTGAGCAAGTGGTGATTCAGGCGGATGAAACGCCGCTCAATGTCCTCAAAGAAGATAAACAGTGTTATATGTGGCTTTACTGCTCGGGCGCAGACTCGCCAGATGCCGCCCTCCCTAATGTGAGAAATATCGTCTTGTACGACTATCAAAACAGTCGAGCTAGGGCGTGCCCTGTTGCCTTCTTGGGGGATTACAGTGGTTATCTACAAACCGATGGCTATGGTGTTTATGATGGGCTTCATCTCGTCACCAATGTCGGTTGCTTCGCGCATGCTCGGCGCAAGTTCATGGAGGCGAAGAAGCTTCAAGGCAAAGGCAAGTCAGGTAAAGCGGATAAAGCGCTGGCCAAAATCCAGAAGCTTTATGGAATAGAATCACGCTTAAAAGGTGAGTCTGCGGAAAAACGAAAAGCAGAGCGCCAAGAGCATGCTAAGCCGATACTGGATGAGCTTTATGAATGGATGACAACTCAGAAAGTGCTTGAGTCTAGCCCGCTGGGTAAAGCGATAAAATACACGCTCGGCCAATGGCCGAAGCTCACCCGCTATATCGATGACGGTCACTTATCGATAGACAACAACCGAGCTGAACGCGCAATAAAACCGCTGGTTATTGGGAGAAAGAACTGGCTCTTCTCGACCAACCCTAACGGGGCGGAAGCGAGCGCGATGCTTTACAGTATCGTCGAGACAGCGAAAGCCAACGGCCTTATCCTTTACGACTACATGGTCAAGTGCATGCAGGAGTTAGCGAAAGCGGAACCTGATATCGATGCACTCCTGCCTTGGAACTTCAAACACTAACAATATCGCCCCGTGGGTTCATGGGGCGGATACAATATGCTGATGCTTTTATTGGGCAAACGCGAGTTAAGGAGACAATCTTAGGAAGTGTTCCATCTTCTCCCGCTAAATTATTCCCGCCTTTAGCCGTACCACCTCCGCCCCTCGAGATTTTTGACGGTAAACACCCTGTTTATCATCGAATCCCCTATCAAGCATTTGGCTATGCTGGATTAATCAAGTTACTCAGACCAAGTGATAAAACGCAACTTCCTGCACTACGAAATGCATTGAAATCACTCCATATGGTTTGTGCTGGTAACAATGGCACTATACTTACAGGAGAAACCATACCACCTTCAACCACAACAACTTGGTTCGAATTGGTTGATGATTGTAGGCAAGATGGACAAGAACAATTAAGTAAATGGTTGCAAAAACTAAGAAGCAACTCTCTTGGGTATTTTCCAATATGGCCTCCTTTTAAAGCGCTAGCTAACCTTGTTGCAGAGTTTGGCTGCCAAGCTTTCATGCCTAACGGTACAAGTAAAAGGGATGCTTTTAGTTATGGCAACGTATTGCCATTGGTTAAGATTATTCAACAACTTGTAGATGACCCACGCTTTAATAATGTAGTTAATCTATCTGGTGGACAAGCTATCAACAATCCTGCAAGTATGTGGCAAGAGGAAGTTGAAAAAGAAGTCGATTATATTTTTGGTAAAAAAGCGGGGGAAGCGCAAGATTGGGATGTTCATATCATTAATTTAAAGAACATTGCAGACGACCATGCCCCAATGATCTTAGGTTCACTTTTAGAAATGTACTCAGATGTGTTATTTAAAAGAGGGCAAGACAACAATTACCCCACGATGCTTCTTTTGGAAGAAGCCCACCACTACCTTAGAGACCCTTTCGCTGAAGAGGGAACTCAGCTTAAAGCATACGAAAGACTTGCAAAAGAAGGGCGTAAATTTAATTGCTCTTTGCTAGTGAGTACACAGAGGCCATCAGAGTTATCTTCAACTGTTCTCGCCATGTGCTCGAACTGGATCTCTCTGCGTTTGACTAACGAGCGGGACATCAATGCATTAAGATATGCAATAGAAAACGGCAATGAACATACACTTAGTGAAATTTCAGGTTTGCCTAGAGGTGATGCTATCGGTTTCGGTTCAGCTTTCAATATCCCAATTCGATTCTCCATTGATGAAGCTGTACCTAAACCAAAATCTTCGGATGCTGCATTTGCGTCAATATGGTCGTAAGTATCTCAATTGGAATATTGGCTGTAGTTGCCAGACTTAATAACAAGTCAAAATTGATTAGCATTTGTATGGCACATTAAAACTAAAAACTCGTAGTAGTTATATCGACCTAAAACGTTTTGGGGCGTGCGACGTGAAGTCGTATGAAGCGCTGTTCACCGCTAAACGAGTGAACCATCTGTATCACCAGATGAACCTAGGAGCCTGAATAAAGTAGCGGCTCTGACAATGTAACGAAGGTTGGTAGTTGCCGATCGGGATCTAAATCGTGAGAGGACGATCCTCCTGATAACCACAAGTCGGGTGAGTGCTAGGTAGTCAGCATGATGAACACAAGTGAATCCGCGTAAGGTGCGTTATCCTTCGAAACAGCGGAAGTGGTTAATACGCTGTAGCCAAAAGGCACGAGAGTTGGAAAGAGATTGCCCCATGCTCTTTCGTGATCGTTGAACTCTCCGCACCATAGCGGGCATCTAAACTGACTTTGCGCGACATACGGAACACGGTAAGCCTGTATCACTCCCTCTGGGAAAGTCTCTGTGACCGATAGTGATGCAGGTAGAGGATGTTGGAAAAAGCGAAGGCTGCATTGTAACGATGCAGATACATGCAAATGTCTGGCACGAAAGTGGGCTGACTTCCGACTGGTCTTCCGTTGCAAGATAATTTGAAGAACTTTATTCAAGGAGAAATGCAAATGATGATTTCAAAAGAGATTAGTGCCTCTCCTGACAGTGCTCAATGGCAATCCATAAACTGGAAAGCCGTTGAATCCCATGTTTTAAAGCTTCAGATGCGTATTGCAAAGGCAACACGAGAAGGTAAACACGGCAAAGCGAAAGCGTTGCAGTGGATACTGACTCACTCGCGTTCGGCAAAACTTCTTGCTGTTAAGCGGGTATCACAAAATAAAGGCAGTAAAACGCCTGGAATAGACGGCGTTATCTGGAACACAGACACGCGCCGTATGAAAGCAGTCAATCAATTGAGCAGAAAAGCTTACCAAGCCAAACCGCTCAAGCGTATCTACATTCCCAAGAAAAACGGCAAGCTCAGACCACTGGGTATCCCCTGCATGGTCGATAGAGCGCAGCAAGCGCTTCATCTTCTTGCTCTGGAGCCAGTATCAGAAACACTTGCCGACCCTAACAGCTATGGATTTAGACCAAACCGCAGCACTGCCGATGCAGTCGCACAGTGCTTCAAGTGTCTGGCATTAAAGAAATCAGCTCAATGGGTTCTTGAGGGAGACATCAAAGCCTGTTTCGACAAGATCGGGCATCAATGGCTTATGAATAACATTGCCGTAGATAAACGCATGTTGGAACAATGGTTAAAGTCTGGTTTTATGGACAAAGGGCTGTTCTACCGTACTGACGAGGGAACACCACAAGGCGGGGTCATATCCCCGACCTTGATGCTAATGACTCTTGCAGGACTTGAGCAACGCATAAAGTCTACTGCACTCAAAAAGGGTGCTAGAGCCAACTTTATTGGATACGCCGACGATTTCGTCGTCACCTGTGCTTCAAAGGAAGTGCTGGAGAACGATATCAAACCGTTGATTGCTGATTTCTTAGCAGAAAGAGGCTTAACACTCTCCGAAGAGAAAACGCACATTACCCATGTCAGCCGTGGTTTTGATTTCCTAGGTTTTAATCATAGGAAGTACAAAGGGAAGTTACTCATTAAGCCGAGTAAAACCAACACGCTACTGTTCCTAAGTAATTTGCGCGAACTCATCAAAAAGCACGCAACCATCCCCGTCAACGATTTAATCAAGTTGATAAATCCGAAACTCAGGGGCTGGTCGAATTACTATCGACACTGCGTTGCGAAACAGGTATTCGGATATGTAGGTCACAAGCTATTCCATACGTTATGGCACTGGGCTAAAAGGCGTCATCCAACAAAATCCAGAACTTGGATCGCGCTTAAATACTTCATCAACCGTCAAGGTCAATGGCAATTTCACGGTTGGCAGAAGATCATGAATATGGATTGTCAGTTCAATCTGTTTCAAATAGCCAAGGTGCCAATAGAGAGACATGTGAAAATCAGGAGTGCCGCTACGCCTTTTGATCCTCAATACCAAGAATACTTGGCAAAGAGGAAATCAAAGAGGCAATGCCGTAACTCGTGGCATGAACCTGCTCTCACTGCTTTATAAGTTGCTGGGTGCCAATCGGTGCCTTCGTGAAGGCTTGAGCCTAGTGCGGTGAAAGTTGCACGCTGGGTTCTTAGAGGGACGACACTTGGTAACAGGTGTCGTCTACTCGACAAAGGTGATTTAAGCAACTGCGAAGGATTCCTTCCTAGTTGCCAGCACGGAATAAGGGCAATTCGAGTTATCTGCGTATTTCGGTGATTGCGATCGCTCGTTTCCCCCCTGTGTCAGCATAGTTGTCGCCTAGATTTTTAAGGAGATAACTATGCCAGCCAATCCAGTTCCAATTGATATGAAAACGAAAGGCCAAACTTGGCTGTTACCACCATATAATTGGTCTCATCGAAGAATTGCTAAAGAATTAGATGTGAGTCCATCCGTGGTATCTAAGTGGAGAAATGAACTTGTTGAAAGCGGCCTATTGTCTACAGAGCTGCCCTTAGAAAGTGCTACTACTGATTATTCAGCGGAGCAGAGATTTTTCATAGTGATTGAAACTGCAACAATGTCTGAACGCGAGTTAGCTGAATACTGTAGGTCTAAAGGGTTATTTGTCGATGACGTTAAAACCTGGCGAGCACTGTCCTCGTGGTACTGGTAAATCACACGTATACAAAGAATGTTCTCCAAACTCCCTACTCGTTTCGGGTGGACAAACTACCGTTGCTAATCTTTTCTATAACATGTCGAGCCGTCAAGTGGGCCTTGTTGGCATGTGGGATATCGTCGCTTTTGACGAAGTCGCTGGTATCCGTTTTAAAGACAAAGATGGCGTGCAGATCATGAAGGACTACATGGCATCAGGGTCTTTTAGCCGTGGTAGGGATTCCATTGAAGCGAAAGCTTCGATGGTTTTCGTCGGTAACATTGATCAAAGCGTTGAGACCTTGGTAAAAACAAGTCATCTACTGGCTCCTTTCCCCACCGAGATGATTGACTCTGCATTCTTTGACCGTTTCCATGCCTACATTCCTGGCTGGGAAATTCCTAAGATGCGACCTGAGTTCTTCACCAACCGTTACGGCTTAATAACAGACTACCTAGCTGAATACATGCGTGAAATGCGCAAACACGGCTTCGCGGACGCTATCGATAAGTTCTTTAAGTTGGGTAACAACCTCAATCAACGTGACGTTATTGCCGTTCGTAGAACAACATCTGGTCTATTAAAACTTCTAGTACCTCATGGAGAGTACTCTAAAGAAGAAGTGCGTACGTGTTTGACTTATGCCCTTGAAGTTCGTCGCCGCGTAAAAGAGCAGCTCAAGAAAATTGGCGGTATGGAGTTCTTCGATGTCAACTTCTCATACATCGATAATGACACGCTCGAAGAGTTTTTTGTAAACGTTCCAGAGCAAGGTGGTTCGCAGATTATCCCACCAGGTATGCCTAATGCGGGTGTAATTCACTTCGTGAGTCCTGGCGCTGCGGGTAAACTTGGTGTTTTCCGAATTGAAACGCAAAAAACAGCAGGTAACGGCAAACTCACTACATCGGGGCTTGGCTCTGATACGGAAGCAAAAGAGCAAGTAAAAGTTGGCTTCGAGTATTTCAAAGGAAACCTGTCACGAATCGCTGCGAACAATCAGTACTCTGATCATGAGTTCCACTTACACTTTGTCGACCTACAGATGTCTGGTAACTCACATAGTTCTAGCCTCGCATCATTGATTGCGAACTGCTCTATCCTATTAGGTAAGCCGATGCAGGAATCAATGGTCGTCCTCGGCACTATGACACTAGGTGGAGTACTAAATCCTGTGCAGGATTTGGCAGGTTCTATGCAGGTCGCTCTTGAGGCTGGTGCAACTAAAATCCTTATCCCGATGGCTTCTGCTACTGATATTCCAACCGTGCCAACGGAAACATTTACTAAGTTTCAAGTCAGCTTTTATAGTGATCCTGTTGATGCGGTGTATAAAGCGCTTGGGGTTAGTTAAGCTAACAAACAAAAAGAAGCGATCATTTTGATCGCTTCTGTATCTAATCGAACTAACTTAGTGAATTGAATCAATCGTACTCACAATCAACCATTTTCATATACATCTGTAGTGCGAAAATCCCATCATTTCAAAATAGCTGACGCCAGTTCATTTCACTACAGTCCTCTACATATTCATCGTACTCACAATCAACCATTTTAATATACATCTGTAGTGCGAAATTCCCATCATTCCAACATAGCTGACGCCCGTTCATTTCACTACAGTCCTCTACATATTCATCGTACTCTTCTTCACTATCAAACACTTTGGTACGATTGATCATGCGATCACCGTTTGCTTCAGAGTCGATAGCTACGAGCAAAACCTTATCTCCATCGGCTTCGGTGTATTTCTCTAAATGGAAGCCGCCCGCGATTCCACAGCCAGCAGCACTTGTAGAAGATTCATTTAGCTTCAACCCACAACTTTCCTCTAACAGTGCATCAAGAGTGCATTCTTCCGAAAAGCCTTGCTCGGCTTCAGCGACAACTTCTTCAAAGAATCTGGTCATTAGCTCTTCGTCAAAGATACCTAATTCATCAGTATCTCTGTAATTATCCCTAAGGCAGTCATCATGACTGATATCGCAAGAATAAATTTGACAGTAACAATCAAACTCACCATCCACTAACTGAACGGTAAGCTCACCTTCCCACTTGATAGTATCACTCTCAACACTCGCCCATACCAATGCTTCGTAGCTTTCGTATTCATTTTTTTGGATGTTACTAAATCTTACTTCAATCTTACTCATGCTGCGTAACCTCTTGTTGTAGTTACAAAGCTTGAGTGAAGCGTTTCAAACTGAGAAGCCATGCGTTCAACCACGGAATCAGGCACACCATGTACATTCTGATAACTCCCCTTCATTTCAATCACCTCAAAGGCCAGCTCCATGTCATTCGCTAGGTTTTGATAGAATTTCATTTCCCAGTTTTTCACGAACGTGTTGGCAACAACAACATTGAAACCAGCTTTCAAAAGACGGGTAGTTTCAAGCTTGCACCAGTTATGTGCATTCTTAATCTGAGCATTATCGTATTGATATAGGCCATCTTTATCGATGAAAAACTGATCAGCCTCAACCAACTTTGCATCTAAAGTTTTAGCGTGCGTTGACTTTCCAGAGCCTGGGATACCGCGCACCAGCGTAAGTTTTTGCTCGTTGGTCACCATCTTATACCTCACCATTTTTGAAAATTGACGATACAAATAATGGCTCTTTAGTCATCAATTTGGCACGAGGAACACGATTGAAGCGAAGATCTTCATTCAGAGTCTTAACCTTTTCTACAAGGTCTGCTTTAAGTTGCTTTGTCAGTCCGTGAACCTTTGTACCAAACGAATCGAGGATTTCAGAGGTTAGTTTGTCGCTATAAATTGGGTTGCCAATGATTAATTCAGATGTAAATGATACCTTTTGGCCTTCTGCGGAAAAACTCAGCGTAGCAATGTCTCTACAACCGTGCAGAAGAAGAACTTCATCACCATTAACAGTACGAGTTGCGTATTGACCATCTCGCAATGCTTGTCGTACTATCAATGACGTAGCATTAAACTCACTGATTTCGAACAAAAACTCTAGAGCAAGCAAATACCCTGAAAAAAGTTGCTTTATAAGTTGCCTATGATTAGTAAAAGACGGATGTATCTCTATGTCGCTAATGCCGTTATATTCATCAGCGTTACAAATAGCAACTAGCTCTAAATCCATAAAGAGTCTTATCTGATACTGACCTGATACATCATCATCGAGTGGAATACCGTCGTAAGATGTGACTATGAGATGAGCGTCGGAAGACTTTAATAGAGAGTCTAATCTATCCCAATCAAGATCTAGGTAGAAAGAAGTGAATTGTTTTTCTGTGTTAAATATATCCATAACGGACTCCAAATAATAATACAAACTCATTATTGAGCTTGATAACTTAGTTCAAACGCCAAACTTACTGGCTAATTTTTAGCCGTTTTGGCACTTATGTTTCAATGTTGCTTCAAGTACTTTTTAGAAACACACATCGAACTTATTATTTTATTATCTAAGTTGTTATATTATTATCTAAGTTGTTATATTATTATCTAAGTTGTTATATTATTATTGAGTCCATAGAGTTTCCTCACTGGAACGCTATAAAAGCTACCATCACATCCAATGCTAAGTCAACAGAAAAAACCATTTAATAAAGCAAAAATAAACTCCAAAACTTCATTTTCACTGCGTTTATGTATAATTAAAGTATAAACATTGTGCATATTAGTAGAAAAACCTTCGGTCTAGATCAGTCAGTGAGAACGACATCAGAGAGTTCCAGAGCAACGTCACCCTAGAAAAAGCAGTATGATGCATCATACTGCCCTATCTATACCTCAAGCAGCAATTCTCCGTTAAATCAACAAATCAATTATTGAGATTGCATTCATTTGCTTTTGTCCGTGACTACAAACCTCGTATTCACGGTCATCGATTAAGCATATTACATCCAAGTTTTCTCGATTACTCTTAACGTGAGATGCATAAATGCTAAAAATAAATCTAGTCTCACAACCATCAGCAGTCAGAAATTTAGCTATAAGAGCGCTACTTTTTTCTGAATTTGAAAATCTGATTGCATCGAAACTTTTCAAAATCCAAGAGGGTTTTGATTTCGAAAACGTGACTGCTAATGACGCAGCATTGTGTGGGATCATCACTAACTTATCATTCACTTTCAACTTTGACATTACACCGTACGAAGGTATATTGACGTTTAATAATGTAGTACCGTGACTCATGTTTCGGTTCTGGTAATTAAAATCAGTTTTTATATCTTGAAAATGTAATTGATATACATCGTAATCAATCGTGATGCACCGCCCATTATCCTGGTCAATTATATAGTTGCCAATTTGTAACTGTTCACCGAGAGCACCTTGTGTTATCGCACGATCTGTACAGTTTAGAGAATTACGTTGAAATTGGCTGCTACAGCTCCGCCTGGGTAGCACTTAATGCTAAAGTTGTCGCCAATGCAAAGTCCTAATTCACTGTCGATACCTCACGGGTGAACAGTTACCAATTACAAAGCAATAATACTAGGAGTAGTCTGACGAGCATCGCTCACCGCATGGGTATCGTTAATATGAGGCGACAGTCCATTTTTGATCTTCCAGTGGCGTTACATACGGCGTGTATTGCGGTTAATTGCAAGCAAAATTAAGGCTTTGAAATCTGATTATCCACCGATGTTATGACAATTGCGTAACAAGGGATACGCCTGCAAACAGCAGCATCCTATTTCATGTTAGCTCCAGAGCAAGTGATGGGCTGTCGTGATACACCAAACAAAGAAGACCAAGACCACTCACCTGGATTCACCACAAAGCCAGTAGATGCTTCCAGTCCAGTCAGTATTTGAATATCACTATTTTGAGCATCGCTTTGATCCCCTGCCTGATTAGTTAACTCATCGCTAGATACCCTAAAATGATCACTGACGACTTCATTTCCGGCAGTCAATATATTCATAACATCCTGACTGTAAATCACCAACTCAATAGCTTCTGAGTCATTAATAGCAATGCTTTCTCCACCAAAATCGCCTGCGGCTAATCGAGTGGGAATTTCAAAACAACTACTAATTTCTCGTCCGTAAATTGTCCCATTACCCGTTATACCACGTAGTTGCAATAAAGTGCCCACAAGTGGCGAAGGAATATAGACAATGCCATACGCCCCTTCTGGAATTACCCTACCATTAGGGAGAATCAATGCCCCTTGAATATTCACTGTGTCATCGCCCTGAGCGATAGCGCTGCAACCACTCATCAACATAACAACTATAAGGGCAGCAACACACATAGACAGCATCTTAAAGAATATTTTTTTAGGTGCATTTTTCATAATATAGTGACTCAACATGGGGTTCTCGCCTTATGTGTCTAATAGGTTAATGATTTTTAAAAGGTCTTTGCTTTGATAGAATGAGTGATCTTCGCAAAGAGTTGAATCAGTATGGGGTCAACAAGGCTAACCATCGTCCTAGATCAGGAAAAAGGACGTCGTGATACAGGTTCTAGGACATAATGATGGCTGAAATGCAGAGATTACAAAGCGTATAGAGACTTAAATGGGAGCCAAAATTGATATGTTAGCGATACCACTGCCTTTTATTGTGACCTTGTTGTTGAGCATATTGGCAGCGATTTTGTGGTTACGAAATGAGCCTCATGAAAAACCGGCTCTGTATTTTGTCACTTTATGTGTTCTAACCACCAGCATGGTAGGCTTGCGATGGACATTTGATATTCCTCTATTTCGTCTATTGCAACCTATCTTGGCTTCTTTTATTCCAATCGCTGCTTGGTATTGCTTTACTCAAGCTCATGCAAAAACACGATTTCATTTTATCCATGCGATTGGTCCTCTACTGGCGCTGGTGTTTTCTTTAACCTACCCTTTTTGGCAACCGCCCATTGATCCATTACTAACGCTTTTGTACGTTGGATATGGCGTGGCATTGATTCGGCTTTCTCTAAATACCAGAAATGTACCGGGGCAAGTACGGATTAGTGACATCGATAAAGCACTCAGGTCCGAACGATTAGCAGGTGGGATGTTATTGCTATCTGCCTCGATTGACGGGGCTTTGGCGCTCGACTTTGCCTTATACAAAGGTGAACACGCTATGTATATCCTCACCATAGGACACGCGGTCTTGTTACCCATATTGGCTTTTGCCGTCATATCAACAACCTTATCCATACGACAATCGGATACAGAGGACACGTCAGAAAGTGCCCCCGAACTCGTTGGTACACCAGCAGCAGCAATACAAGAAGTGACTGATAAACCAACTAAACTCAGCCTCGATCATGATGAAGCGCAAACCATCATCGACAAGCTGGATTACCTTATGACAACGAAAGAAGTGTATTTAGACCCTGATTTAACACTGGATCGTCTATCAAGAAAGCTCGTGATCCCTGCGCGACAAATATCCATGGCGATCAATCAGATATTTGGTCGCAATATTTCTCAAATTATCAATGAATACAGAATCAAAAAAGCCCAACAATTACTGCTAGAAACCAATGATTCCATTACCCAGATTTACCTAAACGCAGGCTTTCAAACCAAATCCAACTTTCATCGTGAATTCAGTCGTATCACTGGACAAACACCGAGTGAGTTCAGAAAAACAAACAGACACTGAATAGTCTAATGCCTAGAACAGTCCAGATGGATACAGGCATTTCGAATGCTGCAATGTGTTAGCTCAAAGAGGCCTATTTACTAACGACCCAGTATGGTACGAACAAGTCATGTAAACTTTCACCAGCACCGCATTGACAGCAAAAAAAGTGTGATCATTAGCACTGGATCCCATTTTGCCTATTGAGTGATCATTCCTAGCGTTCATGCTGACTGCATGACTAAGAAAAAATCAAAATTCTCATCCTCACCACCTATTGCCTCAGACATTAACGAAGCGAATGCGTTGATATCCGAGTTATGGGAACAGTTGCGCCATTACGAAGATAGGCTAAAAACCAGCAGCGCTAATTCCTCTAAATCACCATCATCCGATGGACCCAAAGAGCGGGCTGAACGAAAAAAGCTCAAAGCTCTAGTGGTCGCCATCCGAGAGGAGCTAAACAGGGTCACGAAGGGCATAAACGACAACTCTCAGAACTAAAAGGATCCGATACGGTTGTTGATTGTTACCCCGAAAGCACATGCCCTTGCTGCGGTGACGCTGACCTCAAAATGAGTGACAAACCATTTTATCGCCACCAAGTTCATGAAATCCCAGCGCCACGTATCGACATTACCGAATATCGGCTCTATTCAGGTAAATGCGTGCAATGTGGGGAGGCCGTGAAAGCCCAGAAACCTAGCGATATCCCTCAAGGGATAATGGGGCCAAACCTAATGAGCCAAATCGCCATACTGGCTGGTCAATATCATCTCAGTGTCCGAAAAATACGCTCACTACTGCAAGAGCAGTTTGGTACCACTTTCTCAGTGGGTGCCATAAGTGAAGCGCAAAGCCGCATTGCTTCTATGCTGACGCCACTGCATCAAGCTATCAAAACCAACATACAATCTGCGCCACTGGTCCATGTAGATGAAACGTCGCACTCTAGAAATGATGAGAAGCGTTTGCGTTGGTGCTGGCTAGTGGCAAGCGAGGATTTAGTCTATGAAAAAATCCTTTACTCTCGTTCAATGCATTCAGCAAAAACGGTATTGGACTCAGACTATTGTGGCATTGTGGTCAGTGACCAATATAGCGGTTACAACTGGCTTTCTCCGGACAGACACCAACTCTGTTGGGCGCATGTCATTCGCAATCTACAACAAATTGCCGATTACACAGGCAAAGGGCACACCGCAAAAATAGGTCAGCGCCTTGTACTGCTGAGCAAATTAGTCTTTCGAACTCGGCACCGCTGGGAATCTAGCCAAATCGATGACGCTCTCTACCTAAATCGATTGAATCGCATACGTTGTCGTTTTAATCATTGGCTGGAAAAAGGGGCAACACAAATCCCAATTCAATGCTATCAAGGACGGTGTCGAAAGCTTAAAGAGCATAGCCAAAGTTTATGGCTGTTCTTAACCAACCCTAAAATCCCTCTTACCAACAACGAAGCAGAGCGACGATTGCGCGGCTTCGTCATTCAGAGAAAAATCAGCTACGGTACCACCTCGGACGCAGGCGATAAGTTCCGAGACCGTCTACACTCGCTAATCGAAACGTGTAAAAAGCGAAAAATATCGTCACTTGATACGCTTTCACGCATAGCCAACGCGGTGGTTCGTCAGCAGCCATACCCAAATGTGTTCGACCTTAAGCACACGAGTTTTTATCTAAATACCTAGTCAACATGCTACTGGTGAACGCTTACCATTTACCTTCTTATTATTTATATTATTATCTGTTTTTTCTGCTGCCGCTTTTTCTGCCGCGACTTCTGCTTCAACTCTAGCTCTTTCTCTTCTCTTGTTATCAACAAGAACGAACTGCGCTTGAATTTCGTCTATTGCATTGCTTTCAAACAAAGCTGACTTGGCAAGCTTGTGCAACGTGTAGATTTTACCGTTTGTGGTGTTACCTCTTCTATTTCTCTTCTCTACAAATCCAAGTGCAGTCATGATTTCTTTAAGTGCTCTTGATGCTGCCTTCTTACCTTTTGTGTCTGAGCGCTTCTTACCAGCTTTTAGTTCAGATAGTCCTGCTGCGTTAAAAGTTGATCTACGCTGTACGATATGGTTGTAAACTGCTGAAGTGTCTTCAACTACTATTTCAGTGTCTACGTTAAGATCTTTAACTCCAAGCGCATCAGCCAGTACCTTCATTGCTTTTGCCTCTTTTGAATTAGTGCCTCCGTTCAGAAGGTTGCCCTTCAGCGCTTTCAGGAAATCTTTTTTGAAAACCTTATTAAAATCATACACATCCTCATCAACACGCTCAGTGCTAATGCACAGTCTTTGTGCTATCTCGTACTTCTTAACTGCGTAGCTTTCATCTGTTGTCAGTTCTTCTTTTTCTTTTAGTTCTGCAATTGATACATTGTTGAGATTAAGCGCTTCAGTAGTAGCTTTCATCTCTGACTTTTCGAAAGCTTCTTTTGAAACTTTATCTACCTTCGAAGCAGCTTTAATCTCTTCAAAATCAACATCAACACGCTCAATATTAAAACCAAGTAGCTGTAGTGTTTTAGCTAGTGTAAATCGAAGATTACTTTTAAGTAGCTCGTCTCGAACCAAAAACTCAGCTTCTAATTCGCTAGTGATATTGCCTTTGATCACATCAGCACGATAATCAGTGTAAGCAGCAGCTTGTGAGAATGTTGGTACAGCAAAAGTCAACCTGATTGCTGTTCTAAGTCTTCTTGCTAATTGCACCAGCGCTGCTGGCTGAAGAACGCGATTACAAAGCACTATGACTTCATCAGCATGATTTGCAGTAATGCTGAAACCTTCTTTTAGGCATGGCGATACGATAACAGTGCGGTATTTAGCGATTTCTTTGTTCGGATCCTTAAGAAATGCTCGCTGTTCTTTTCCTCCCTTATTTTCGCTGTGTACGACCAGGATTCCCGCTTTTAGCGCTTTATTGTAGTCAACCTTGCCTTTCGAGTTTGTGTAGCCAGAAGTCTCAACAAGGCGGTCGATTTCGCTTTTTCTGTCGCAAGCGATGAACATCGGATTTTTGCTAAGTAGCTTTTTAGCTATTAGCTCTTGATTCATCATCTCGATGCTTTCGACAGTAGTAGCGATATCTCTGTATACGTTTTTACGCATGTTCACAGTTTTGACTTTGCGACCAAAAGCTTTTGCATACCTCACAGAAATCGCGTCAGTAGCATCAGCGTCCATGAAGATTAGTTTCTTGTTGCTTCTTATAGCTTGAGCCAGTTCTGCTCTAATCGTTCTTTTAGCCAGCTCGCTGATATAGTCAGATCGCGGATCGAAGATGGACTGTAAAACTTTCTCGCACTCATCAATGATGATTGTGTCCGCTTCTTTTACTGTCTCTGCTGTAAAAGCATTGGTAAGAGAGTTGACCGTAGCACTCAAGTGACTCGCATTTTCAATGACATGCATTTGTTCATCATAGAACGCTGAAGCAACATTTGATGGTGTGTGCTGCTTAACCACAGCGATAAGACCAGTTATAGTAGCTGTCTTGCGTCCCTTCTGTGCTTCTCTTTCAATGAGAGCTTTTGCAAACTCAGTTTTGCACGTACCTGTTGGAGAGCGTAGAACTACTACGTTACGTTCGTTCTGAGCGAAAACTTCCATCTCCATGTCGTGCAGTGTGAATGTGTTATAGTCAGCAGTAAGAGTGACAGATTTGATAATCTCTTCCATTAAGTCTGAATGAGATTCTTCGTAGATGGCTTCTGCTTTTTCTATGCTAACGCCAGTCCATTCCATCAAGCTTTTCACTGCTTCTTCATCTGATGAGATAACCGAAGGAACTAGAGATTTGACAGACTTGGCGCTCTCTCTGAGAAGCACCTCAGAGTTGAAAAGGCTAAAAGCTTCGCAAACATATTTAGCAAAACTTACATCGCTATTACCAGTGCTGATTCTCGTGTCAGTGCTTATGTCGTGCATATTTAGCTTATGCTTAATCGCAGTAAGAGCAATGCTTGATGCATACTTAGCTTTGAAGTCGAAATAAATAGCTGTAATTACCTTATCTTTAGCTTCATGCTTTCTGATAGTTAAAACAAGATGGTTTTGAGTTGTAACTACTATTCTGTCTGTAGAATTGAATTCTTCTGCTTTGGTTAGAATTGTTTCATCATCTGATAATATGAAGAGTTGAGTGTCTACTGCACTTTCTCCCTTTATGCAACTGTACGTCATTTTAAAAACTGCCTTTCCCTCTACGGGGTTATAATTATATTTATACTTTACCCTTTCAGTATAAGTGAATTATTTTCACTTTACAAGTTATAATCTTATAAATTAACTGTTTTTATTAATATAGCAATCAAGGGTTAATTGATTATCCTTGTATTATACATGAGTACTTGGTTTTATTTTATGCAAAATGCTTCGCATGTTTGCTTGCTCTATATATTCCTATTTGTTGCCTGCTTTTTTATTCACAGCAATGCATGGACTATGTATGTGGACTTATATATAAAAAAGTAAAAGATAGTCCACGCCCAAACCCTTACCCAAAAAGACCTCAAGGCAGATTCACTTTCACAACCACCAAAGAGAACCCCTCTCAAACCCAAAGGTTAATCTATGCATAAAAATCGATTGAAAACTCACATGACATGAAAGGTAAACTATTAGTACAAATGCGCACTGGGAGTATGATTATAAAAACCATCAGTAGAGTTATCGTCTCCAGTAATATTTTCCTTCATTATATTTCTTATTTGCACTGTGAGTGAAGGTGGTTCAATTTTCGGTTAACCATAACAAGAAGGTTCTAGATTATAAACATTAGCAATGTAAATAAATTTACCCAAAAGGTTTATATAATAAAATCAGTTTTAAATATTATATTTACCACAGGCGGCTTTGATTATTTTTAAATGCAAAATGCTTCGTATGTTTGCTTGTTCTATCTGCTCTTACCTGCTGGGTGTTTTTTATTCACACTAAACTATGGACTATGTAGTGTTGATTTATATATAAAATAAGTAAAACATAGTCCATACCTAAGCCCTTTACCCATAAGGCTTCAAGGCAAATTAGAACTTTAAAATAAATAAAAGCCAGCCTCTAAACTTAGAGAAATTAAATATTCACAAATAACGAATAACCAAGCAAAAAGTGGACAAGCTAGGAAAGTTAACTGCAAAGCAGTTAACACTTCTGTTCCTCAGCTCTCTCCGCCTCTTCAATCGAACTGGGAAGGAATTCTTCCTTGTTGAAAGAACCTGTGTCACATATGGAATTCACGTTTGACACATGGAATTCACGTTTGACACATGGAATTCACGTTTGACACATGGAATTCACGTTTGACACAAGGAAAAATTCTAATAGTTAAGATACGGGCATATATTTGGTCTCTTATTGATGGAGCACAATAGGCAATACTGGTTACTGAGTGTTGTCCATAAGTGCAACTCTCACTGCATACGACTCAAGCCTCAGCTAAGGAGTATTACGTTACTTGCGGCAGGCACCATTATCAGAGCTGTGTATGAGATAGAGATTGTCTGGTTTCAACCACGCGCCTGCGGGAGGCGCGACGTTATTTGGCCCTTCTGTGCCTCAGATGGTAGGGTTTCAATCCACGCGCCTGCGGGAGGCGCGACGTAGGATACTTCCGTCAATTAAACATGTGAATTGTTTCAATCCACGCGCCTGCGGGAGGCGCGACAATTTCTCTCTCAGTGCTTCGATGATGTAAGCCGTTTCAATCCACGCGCCTGCGGGAGGCGCGACGAGTTAAACAAGCTCGCTGTAGAAATGGCGGGCGTGTTTCAATCCACGCGCCTGCAGGAGGCGCGACGACGTCGTAGCAGCCAGCATCGGCTAACAGCTCTAGTTTCAATCCACGCGCCTGCGGGAGGCGCGACTTTTTAGGCTATCAATTTCAGCTGACCAACTTGGGTTTCAATCCACGCGCCTGCGGGAGGCGCGACAAATGTGTTTCCGGTCAATTTTCACATGTTACCGGTTTCAATCCACGCGCCTGCGGGAGGCGCGACGTTCAGCAGCTTGAGGCCATTCTTGCGGACGCTGTTTCAATCCACGCGCCTGCGGGAGGCGCGACTCCACCCATTCCCATGTGTTGCCTACCCAGTCGGTTTCAATCCACGCGCCTGCGGGAGGCGCGACTTTTGATCTCATAGAGGATTACCCAAAAATTGAAGTTTCAATCCACGCGCCTGCGGGAGGCGCGACAGCCAACACGGACCCCATAACGGATATAAGGGGGTTTCAATCCACGCGCCTGCGGGAGGCGCGACCACAAGGCAAGCGCCTTAGCTCTTTAACAACATGTTTCAATCCACGCGCCTGCGGGAGGCGCGACGCCAGTCTAGGTCGTCGCCCTTATTACGCATTAGGTTTCAATCCACGCGCCTGCGGGAGGCGCGACTAATGGGCTAGTAACATCTTTTGAGCTTTTTGACGTTTCAATCCACGCGCCTGCGGGAGGCGCGACTGACCAGTCACATTTTGGTCGATTATTGAATCAAGTTTCAATCCACGCGCCTGCGGGAGGCGCGACCAAATTCAGTTCAGTTATACGCAAATGATGTAAGTTTCAATCCACGCGCCTGCGGGAGGCGCGACGTCTCGTTCACCACGCCACATTACAAACAGCGAGTTTCAATCCACGCGCCTGCGGGAGGCGCGACGTCTATATTTACATGACACAGAAGACTTTTCGTTGTTTCAATCCACGCGCCTGCGGGAGGCGCGACTGTTAAAGTTGCGCCATTGCCAGTTCTTTCGTTTGTTTCAATCCACGCGCCTGCGGGAGGCGCGACCAGCCAATGCACTGGCATGTCGTCTTTGATAGCGATGTTTCAATCCACGCGCCTGCGGGAGGCGCGACAGAGAGTATTTTGCAATCTGCTTTTCATTCTGCGTTTCAATCCACGCGCCTGCGGGAGGCGCGACGTGGCTGCTGGCCACCATTGGCTAAGATTGAAAGTTTCAATCCACGCGCCTGCGGGAGGCGCGACCATACGTCTTCTAAATTGCGGTTTTTAAAACGTGTTTCAATCCACGCGCCTGCGGGAGGCGCGACTTATTTCGTCTGGGGCATTAAGTAGAGAGTAATCGTTTCAATCCACGCGCCTGCGGGAGGCGCGACGGCATAGCCTCCACGTCAGGTTAAGGAGCGAGGGTTTCAATCCACGCGCCTGCGGGAGGCGCGACACTCCATCAAAAGCGTGCTCTCTGTATTCTGTCGGTTTCAATCCACGCGCCTGCGGGAGGCGCGACCGCCTCTTCTTAGAGGCACGTACAGACTAACACACTCTATTGGTTACCGCTAACTTTGCGCGGTAGCACAAAACTACTTTGTGTGAATCTATACAGATAATTATTTCCTATATTTTTAAAGAGCTTATGCAATCGCTAGATCCCCAGTGTTTTACTGAGAACTCAAGCCTAGCGACTATAATATTAGGGTATCTCTGAATATATCTATGGCTTCTTTCGCACCATGGTGCTCTACTTTGTTTTGCCAGTTTTTACCGAGCTTATAAAAACGCAAACTGTCTACTTCAGGGTCGTAAATTGACAGCAGCTTATTTTTAAAGCGCAGCCATTGCGCGGCATCTATGTCGCATTCAAATACAGAATACTGCACCCTTACTCCATTATCTAAACACACCTTTGCTAATTGTCTGAGGCGTTTTTGACCATCTTCACTGGCAAAGGATACATCGTAGGTGACCAATACCATCATGGCTCGCTCCTTATTTTTTGATCACAAATGGCGGATAGTGGGCCAAATCGCCACGCAAGTGACGTGCTAGAAGCATAGCTTGAACATGCGGTAATAAACCAATTTGCATCTTTTCTTTCAAAAATGGGTGTATAACTTCTTCTTGTTTTTTAGCTTGGTATGCCTGAAAAACTCGCTTACGCGCGTCGTCTTTTATGGTGACTCCACCGAGACAATCTGCCTCAAAGTCCTTCATGGTAAGGGTGTTATTATTAAAGAGTTTTAAGGCAATACTATCGACAATATAAGCTCTAAACTCTTCTAAAAGATCAAGGGCGAGGCTATTTCTGCCAGGCCTTTCTTTGTGTAAAAAACCGACTTGTGGATCTAACCCTACACCTTGTAATGCGCCACTTATCTCTTGTCCTAACACAGAGTAAAGCAGTGAAATAACCGCGTTAACTGGGTCTTTTGGTGGTCTTCGAGTCCGCCTATCAAACAGCCGTCTACTTTCATTGCCTTTAAACATGTCAGCAAACGCGGAAAAGTAATGCGATGCGGCCTCCCCCTCTAGTCCTAAAATGGTGTCGTAGGCAGTCACGCCTTTGAGTTGCTCTATAATTTGCTTCAAACGCTCAATGCCTTTTTCTAACTGTGGTGTACTGCTGTGATTGCGTCTAAAGCGTAAAAGCAACATACGAGATGAACGTATTTTTGCGGCGACAATGTTTCTGGCAAGTTCATTTGCAGCCTGCTCCTTAACACTAAACTGCTGCCTACGCAGCAATACATTCCCCGTTTGTTTACCAACAACATTAGCTAGAAAACGACCATGCATATCAAAGAAAGCAAGATGAGTACCGTTTTCACCACAAAAGCCAAGTAACTGCGGCGAAACCATAATATTGCCAAAACAAAATATACTGCCAATCGAATGGATGGGAAGTTGCATCAGTTTTTGTTTTTCACCATCCACTTTCTGTTCAATGAGTAAGGTCTCGCGTTGCTTATGCAAGTAGACACCTTCTTTGGTGATATAAAGTGAGTTTTGCAGTTTTTTCATTCCGCCTCCGTGTTAAACAATGCCGCTACGTAACCGCTTGAACCATCATTCTGGGTTAAATCTGGCTGACATATTTCAATCAGAGAGCATGCCTTACAGTGTTTACCTTTGGTTGGCGGAGGCGTTTTTCCGTTTGCAAACAGCTGTTGCACTTGCGCAATTAGGGCTTTTGTTTGCGTGCGCAGTGGGTTATCGAATTCAACCTCAATGCGTTTGCGTGTTTGCCAATACCAAAGGGCGCCATTTGCGACCTCAACGGATAACATTTCTTCAATACATAAGGCTTGCGCACACAGTTGTACTTTGTCGATATCACTGGCTTTGGGTTTGCCTCGTTTGTACTCAACGGGGACGAATTGGTTGCTGAGCTTATGGTACTCTAATAAGTCTAATTTTCCTGTAATGCCTAATTGTGGCGCAGTAACGACCACGCCACGTTCAAAACGCACACCTTTACGGGTTTCTGGTTCACCACTATCAACTCGTTCATGTAACTGCCGCCCGTGTGCCGTGAGGTAGTTTTCTTGCCACACTTGCTCTAGGTGGATCAGCGCACATTGGCGCTGACAAAAGGCAAAGTGTTGTAGAGCGGAGATGTTGATTAGCTGCTGTTCTTCCATGAAATGAACACTCCAGATAAGAGTAAAATCCATAATTCATAGATCTTACTCTCTGATTAACCACCTAGAAATATTGTTTGGCTTCAACGCCCAAAGCATCCAACCCCTCTGCATTAAAATTGATTTTGTAATCAGAAAATGCAGCGGCAGGCGTGCCTTCTTCGCCATTGATTCTTTCAACTGTAACGCGTTCAAACAATTTATGTGCAGGGGCATTACCTAAAGCGTTTTCATGCTTAAACACAATTAAACTACGTCCGACCATTTCTCCTCTGGCTGCGGAGTGATCATGCTCAAACATCATTTCCAAAGCTTTCCACACTTTCTCTAAATCTCCTTCAGAGAAGCCTGTTTTCTCAGCTAATTTAGCGGAAACAAAGCCATGTACGCGATAAAGTCCATATGGAACGATGTGCTTTCGGCCCATAGTGCGTTCTTTTTCCAAATCCTTTTCGTTGGTGACAGCCATACGTGTGATTGAGATTTCTAGTGGAATAATCGGATCGATGGACTTAGCAAACGCCAACTGTAATGGTCCGCGAACTTGACCAGAGTTGACTTCCGTGGTCATTACCGCGCCAAAGGCACGGACATCAAAGAAGTTAGCACACATCCAAGCCGTTAGTTCTTTTGCCTTAGCTTGATCTTTGGGCAATTTTTTTGACTCAGGTTTAATTTCCAGCGCATCATACGCTTTTTGATTTTGTTGATTTAAAACACTCTTTTCCTGCACGTAAATGTCATAACCTGGTGAGTTTTCTTCAGTGAGCTGAATATAGTTTCTTATCTTGCGTTTAAGGCTTACATCGGTCACTAAACCTTTACTCGATTCAGGATCAAGACGCGGCATATTCCCCGCATCAGGATCTCCATTCGGGTTACCATTTGTTACATCAAAAAAGTAAACAAATTCACAGCGGTTTTGGATGGTCATTAGTCATTCCCTTCTGTCATTGATTCATCGGTTTTTATTTGTTCGGATTGAGAAAAGCGTGCATTTTTTTGATGGTAATAGCCAATCGAAAAGCGGCCTTGGTGCTCAATTGAAAAATGCCGTGGAAATTCTGTTGGTAGCATCCCCATAATGTTGCCAAGTTCTTTTTCTAACGTAACGGCTAGACCAGGTTTTTCCTTGCGTAATTTCGACAGGTGGTGTTTGCTACCGGATAGTAGCCTTGGGTAAATTGAGTAAGGCACAGTCGATGCTGAGGCATAATACTTGTCTGTAATTGTCGCATTGACTTTATCACCCAACGCATTTCGTTGAATGTTTTCCAACACTGCAAATAGCCTCCCCAACAAATACGCTGGGTTGGTATTTAACTCATCTAAGCTCATAGAAATCTCCTCTTTTCCAAGTAATCTGAGTTCTCTTTGCAATACCGCTTTCACCATCGCAACCCGTAACCCACTAATATCTCCGTCAGACCTGAATCGTGCTAGCAATTGAGCTAATATCGCTCTTGGGTAACGTTGCCCGGTTAAAATAGCGCGCATCAATTCACCAGCCAAATGGGCTGGAGCATCATCAATCTTTGGCTTTTGCCCCTCTCGATGAGGTGCCAATTGCAGCAATAAACGCCACACTGACGGCGCAGTTTTCCAAGGCAATGGATTTAAGGCTAAATCTTGAAAATGTTCCGCAAATCTTTGCTGAATATGCCCAAGGTCGGTTTGTAGCCAAAAGCGGATAGAAAGACGGGCAGCATTAGGTGCCAATCCTAAGATGAAGAATTGCGTATTGGGATCTAGATCCGGTGATATTTCTGGCAGGGGCCGCCCTTTGACCAATTTTTCTAGTTCAGCACCAAGTGCCATCACTTCGTTTTCATCGCTCGGCATTGGTGGGTTAAAGCCCCTTAAAAAAAATGCTTCTGCACTCTTGGCCTTGTGCTCACTCTCTGCCAATGCCCAAAACACCACACTAGTGTCGCCTAGATTGATGACCTGATCATTCTCTCGACGTAGCAAGTAATTTAATGCCGTTGTATAAGCAAAGGCTGCTTGTTCAGATACGGGAGCATTGTCACCTTGCCCTTTTCCAAAAGATTCAAACGATTCTTTATTAAAAGAGACAATGGAAACGCCAGAGCTTTGCCCACCTGCAACGCCTTTAATAGCAGGGTGTAATCTGGAGATAGGCGCTTTTTTACCCGTAATTAAGCATGTGGCTTGTTTGATATCATCCGATTGCAGCAAACTACCCCAAATAGTTTTTGCTTCATCTGATTCGTGAATGTATTGACGCATTCCATCCAATTGGAAAACGATATTAGCGTCCAAAACATCTTGAGTGAGAATAGAGCTGCCAAAGTTCTCTGGCTGCCAATTTTGTAAGAATGTCGCGAAGGCTTTTAACCCCTTGTCTTCAGAGTGCTCTAGCAGAGATAAATGCCATTCTCGAAAGGCTTCGAATGTGGGTAGGCTAAAGTCAAAAATTGCCTCGTTTTTTTTGCCCTTAGGCAAAGAAATGCCTAAGACATAAGCTGTTTTGTCCCATAGAAAGTTTGGTTTTATTCCTGACGTTCTTTTCTCAGGACGAGGGACATTCATTAATTTCGGTTTTGGTTTTTTTTCATCCGTTAAGTTAGGAACTATATCGACCAACTCCCCTTGTTCTGAAAGTACGAGAACATAGCTTATTTTTTCTTCGCTAAAGCCAAATGTAGGAACCTTGCTTTGGTTACCGCTATTAAGGCGATCGTAGTATTGGTTTAAGGCTGATAAAATCATTGCACCACCTTCGAAGATCGAAAAGGAGGCACATCTATCATCCCATCCTTTAATTCTGCTCGAAAAAATCTAGGCTCAGCGCCGTTCGCAAAATCAATATCATGCAGCATCCAGCCGAGATCTTTACTGGCGGTTGCCAATTCTGATTTAGGAAAATCCCCTTCATGCTCAATTAGAGAAAAATACGCAGGGAATTCACGGTTTCCTAAACAAGGCTGATGAAAATACTGTCCCCTGCGAGCACGACGGTTAAAAATGTCGAGATGCTTTCCGATGGAATCCTCTGTGCCTGCTTTGTCACTCAACTCAAAATGCGCTTCAATCACGTAACTCACATCACGAAGCAAGGTTGTTGCCCTCTGTTGACGATTATCACCATCATCAATCAGGAAACTTAAATCTTGGGTACTTTTGCGTTTCATTGCGCCACTGACTTTGGCACTGGACACTTTGCAATTACCTAATTCATTTCGCCGAATAGACTCAAAACGCACGGGTTTTAATACATGAATACGGTCAATTACCCAAATAATGGCCGGTTTCCAGTGAATAGCTTCCAAAATCCCCCTTGCAGCCGATGGGGTGATAACGTCGTAAGAAACGCGTTCCACCTTCATTTCCGGTCGAGTAAAGCACGCATATTCACCCCAAACATGCAGCTTGATGCCGTAAGCCATAATGCTCTCCTTTTGGCTTTTCTTAATTCATTAATTAATCCACGCCTCTGCGGGAGAGGCGACATCTCCAATACAAAACAGACAAAGTTTCAATCCAC
This sequence comes from Vibrio navarrensis, assembly GCF_015767675.1. Classification (NCBI taxonomy): domain Bacteria; kingdom Pseudomonadati; phylum Pseudomonadota; class Gammaproteobacteria; order Vibrionales; family Vibrionaceae; genus Vibrio; species Vibrio navarrensis. The sequence continues at coordinate 1,786,198 of NZ_CP065217.1, forward strand.
GCACCAACAACAGGCGCGACACCAGCCTTTTAGAAGAGAAAATGACCAGTCAAGGCCATCAATACGATGCTTAGGCTCCAGACAATGACTTTGACCGAAAAAGAAAACTGTCCCCCAAACTTGAAAACCAGTTTGTTGCTTTCATCTTTCTTAACATAGATCGACCATCGACTGTTCACTTTAGCTCTCCTCAACGTACCTTAAGGAAAATAGTACGCAGACAAGCACCTGTCAAAAAATGACTTCTTTGTATTTTTAGTATTAAAAAAAAACTAAGTTTTCAGCCTTGATAAAATTAGGATCAGACCAACTGAGTCCAGATTCTGGGTCATATATGTCCATGTTCACTAACTCCCAAAACTGTTCTTCAAACCGATACGGTGCAACTGTTTGAATCACTTTTGCCAATCGCAAACTGTCAAAACCATTTTGTGGGATTTGTACTATGTAAGGCTGTAGCTTTCTTAAAACACAACTCACATCATCCGTGCTTTCAAGTTCGTTCAATAACTTGCGCGCTTCATCGTTATAAGGGATTAAAACCGGACACATAAAGCTGTCAATCATTCTGAAATCACTAGCAATTCTCTGAAATGGGAAATCTAACTTCGAAGCACCAATTCGACAGGCTTTTAAAAGCTGTTTCTGATCGAGTTCTTCTCCTTTGCGCCAATAAACATTCGAGAAATACTCTTTGATAGCCAGTTGGTCTAATAAATTGTCATGGCCTTTTCGCAGCACCGCTCGCATATCTGCCGAGAGCCCTTTTAATTCAGGTGGAATGGGCCAATCCGGAGATCGAAAAATCCAAACGTGGCTATCTTCTTTTTCCCATAATCGTTCACGATTACAGCGCCCTGCCGCTTGCGCAATTGAATCTAAGCCAGCTTCGGCACGCATCACACAAGGAAAGCTAACATCAACCCCAGCTTCAATCAGCGATGTCGAGATGACTCGGCATGGCTGAGGTTTTTTTGGGTCTAACCGCTTACGAATCTCATCCAAAGTTACTGTTCGGTGCGCTGGACACATCAAGGTTGTTAAATGAAACACCCCTACTGTTTGCTGCGCATTTAGTGTTCGGAACAGCGATTGGGCATGGCGGCGATTATTAACTATCGTAAGAATTTGATTATTCGCTTGAATACGCGAGACTAACTCATCATCACTAAGCTCGCCCAAATGAGAGACATTGACCAAACTGAGTTCGTCAAAAAGTCTCTTAGGCTCAGGGGCAATCTCGCGCACATTTGTGAATCCGTTAGTAAAATCAGGTTCACACAATGCTGGTTGAGTCGCGGTGCAGAGCACGATAGAACAACCATAGTTGCGCGCCAACTCATCGATGACCGCCATCACAGGGCGGAGAAATTTAAGCGGTAGAGTTTGTGCTTCGTCCAGAATAATCACACTGCCAGAAATATTATGCAGTTTGCGGCAACGAGAGGGACGGTCAGCAAACAAAGACTCAAAAAACTGTACTGCCGTCGTGACAACCACAGGCATATCCCAGTTTTCCATTGCTAGTTTTAATTTGTCACGGGTTTCTTCAGCACCTTCTTTATCTTTTATTTTGCGATCATCAAAATTACTGTGATGCTCTAAAACAGAGGCCTCCCCCAGATCGCCAAATGCGTCACGAAATACTTGAGCATTCTGCTCAATAATACTGGTAAAAGGGATGACATAAATTACTCTACGCATGTTATGCGCCAGAGCGTGCTCTAATGCAAAAGCCATAGAGCTAAGGGTTTTTCCTCCTCCGGTCGGCACAGTTAAAGTGAATAATCCTGGAGTAAGTTTTGCTTTGAGACGGGCTGTATCAAGAATCTCTTTACGAAGTTGATTAACGGTTTTCGTTTGGTCAGTACTTTTGATCTTGTCAGCTAATTTTTGGTCAAACTGTATTTTTAACTCTGATAATTGAGGATAATCTCCACGCAATAAGGGCTTACCTTCAAGCCGTTTATAGAACTCATCAGTATCAATAAAATCCGCATCAACCAAACACGAAAAAATCATCCGAATCAAAAACGCGTATTGGAAACCTTGCAAATCGGCATCAGGGTTTGGTGATATCTCTGGAATAAGAGATTCGATTGATGGCAAGACAAGTTCAGACTGCCAAGTCTCACTATCTAGCACAGGTAAGTCTTTGCCAAATTGTAGCTCCAGTCTGTCTTTAAGCGCTCGACGTCCATCTCCTTCACCCGTTCCATTAGATAATCCTGCATGGTGACCTGCTATGGCATAAGCAACAAATTTGTAAAATGGAAAATTGTTAAATTTTTCGTCTGGCAAAATTTCAGCCGCGATTTTAGCGCCTGCTGTTGCGTGATCTACCTTGCTTGAGGCACCTTCAAGCCTTGCTTGAAATTCTGGAGTATATTTTCCTAGATCATGTAAAAGACCTGCAAGATAAGATAGTTTAGCTGCTTTAAAATATTTTGAGTTTAGTTCTGCGCACAAAGCCACTCGACACAGGTGATCTTGTAATGGCTGCCAGTCAGACTTATCTTCTTTATTACCTGAATGTCCAAAGTAGTTACTCATTAACATATCCTTTGCGCTAAAGTTACTTAAATCATCACTATTTGGGTGATAGCCTGGTTTGCTATGCAATTAGCAGGCGCATGTACTCTTGGAATGCATTACTGTATTTACCAAAGTCATGCATTAAGCCAATCAGTTGCCCTTGTTCGGCAAAACCTATTTTTGCTGCAAGCCTGCCAGCTAATTCGCTCACCGCTTGCAAGTGAACATAAACGCTTTGGTGATGCCCATGTAAGATATCAGGGTGGGCAATATAAGCTCCACTAGAGCTTGAATCACCCATCAACATTGCTCCCACTGGCAGTTATTTGGGTGAATCCATTTATTTAATCTCTGTCGCTTAATAACAAATCGACACTTACCCTTTTCTTTCACTAAACCTCCTAACGAAAAGGAGCTATTGCCAATTCTGGTGAAGTAGGAAGGAATACGACGTAATGATTTCATTGATCTCGCTAGCTCAATAAGAGGCGCACTGCATAGATAAGCATAATAACGTTACAAAGTGGCGCAAACCAGAGAACACATTGAATGAGCTTTTAAAAATGAGATCTTAGAGTTGTGACCCAACCGATTGAGGCTGGATGCAAGCCTTGCTGAAACTCTTCTCTTCACTTCAAATTGATGGGATAACGACCACTCACCTGAATTCCGCCCAGGGAAAGGGCTAGGTGGCATTCCTGTCAAAATCCATCTGTCCGAGACTGGACAGGTATTATCATAGTGTTCATTAGAAAACTAAGGGATTAACCGTCAACAGCGACCCTGCTCAAGTAGCCCTTTCTAGTTGCAAGGACAAAAAGGGGCAAAGACTTATAAGCTAGTGGCTTGCACATTTACCCACTACTCTAAGTAAGTTGTTTCAATTAACCTATAGCCGTAAGGCAGTTAACTAGCTAGCTCATTTCGGGGCAGAGCTTGTCACAGTTACAGCGGACGCAACAACTAAAAAATTGCTTTGAGTTGGAAAGCAACTGGTAAGGGTTTCTTACTTGTTGCCAGCACGAAATGGGGCAAGAGCTACCGCTTTAAAAAGCTTGGGCGCTATCTTAAAAAGTATCTCGAAGCCTGAGATTAGTTCCACAAACTTGAATTGCTCCTCTTAAGCACATTTTGCTCTGAGAGGCTATTCGGTGAAGAGCCGAAACAAAAATAAGCAAAAATAGTGATTTAAATCACAATTAAGAGTTATTTTCCGCAGTTCCCCTCAATGTTCCCCCAGGGAGCAACATCAAGAAAAAAGAACTTATAAAACAGCATCTTATATTAAAACCGAAAATCCCTCTTGAGGCGTTTGTTAGCTTCGTAGCCTATTGTTTAACAATGATTTTTTAAACACATTTGCTTGAAAGCCATTTTACGCAGAAGCATCACACAAACACACATCCAACGCCAAAAGCTGTGACGTTGGCTGCCAAAACCTAAAACGATCTAGGCTAAGTTGGCCACGATTAAGAGTCCACGACAAAGAAAGCAAGATCACAGCGATGATGCAGCCTTTTGTGAAACCAAACTTGCCGTGTGGAACATCCAACTACATTGAAACATCGAGGCTTGTGGGTTTTCAGCGGCTTTGAACCTGCTGAACTTTCAACACTTTCTACCAATTCATCATCCGACAAATTCGAAAACCAAGTTGTGAAATTTGAATGCTAAAAGCTGAGTTTTCAAAGCAATTAAACCCAGATTTTGATGATTTTCGCTTTAAGAAGCTAACGCCGTGTTAAGTGGTGAGCAGCGCTACCACCAAAACTAAAGACATTGTGCCATAAACACATAAGCAAAACTTTGAACTGAAGCCGCCGAGCGTTGCGAATCCGTCTTAAACACCTTGTTATACCGCTTGTTTGCAACTAAAATGACCAAGTTAAAGACCGCTTAAAGGAGCTTTTAAATGACTGCTAGAATATTAGCTGATGTTGCTGCAAGTATTACTGAGTTTAAAGCAAACCCGATGAAGGTTGCTTCAAGTGCTTATGGTGAACCAGTAGCCGTGCTAAACCGAAATGAGCCAGCATTTTACTGTGTGCCAGCTGCCGCATACGAAATGATGATGGACAAACTTGAAGATATTGAGCTACTTGCTATAGCAAAAGAACGCGAGTCTGAATCAAGCATTTCGGTGAGCATCGATGACTTATAATCTTGAATTTAAAAGTAGCGCACTTAAAGAGTGGAAAAAACTCGGCGCTACTTTGCAACAGCAATTTAAGAAAAAACTGATTGAGCGTTTAGCTAACCCACATGTTCCTGCATCCAAATTATCCGGGTCAGAGAACATGTATAAGATCAAATTACGCCAATCTGGCTATCGCTTAGTATACAAAGTGCAAGACGACGTAGTTATTGTTACCGTTTTAGCCGTAGGTAAACGTGAACGTAGCGATGTATACAGAAAAGCGATGACAAGGCTCAACGACTGATTGCGGTATAACGCCCGGTTAAGGGGCAGCCAACGCCACAACCAAGCTTCCGCATAACACCGTAACCACCAAAACCAACGCATAATAAAAATGCCGCGCGTTGGCTGTCCCTCTTGAACCGTTTGTTATGTTTAAGCTTCAATGACTTACGTTTTACCAAAACCAAGATTAACTCGGTTTTGACTGACAAACAAAAGCCAAACCCCAGAAAACTGAAACGACTCATAGATTTGAGAAACAGACTTTGAATTTCGGCAATTCAAGCCCCAAAACCTGTGTTCAAAATACTGATTGCGCCAACCGCTCTAACCTCGCGCTTGCCCGAAAATTGACAGAGGCAACGCTCTGAATTTCCAGCGCCAAAGAACAAGTGTCCGGAAAACAGCGCCAAACGAAACCAACTTGCCGACAAGCACAAAACCAACAAGCCGAGGGAGCAAAGAAAAGATACAACCAACTGATTTGACGTGATTAAACATAACGCCCGCCTAAGGGGCTGGCAACGCATTACCACTAAACTCAATCACAACAACCGTAACCACCGCGGCTCAATGGGACTGGAAACGCTACGCGTTGACAGTCCCTCTTGAGGCGTTTGTTAGAATGTCGTTTCAGCCAAAAATGCGTTGATTTGTGAACGTGTAGTGAATCTTACTTTATTGCCGTGAAAATCACTGAACAATTGTTGATGAAACTGCAGCGAGCTTTTGGACTCTCGAATCGAGTATTCAGAAGCCCATTTCAATAACTCACTAAAATTTTTCTCCGCCTGTTTAACATCAAGCTGATTAGAGCTCTCAGAACCACGAGCTTTAAGAGAGTTCTCACACACTGACCACTCCAAATCCAAGAACAGCAGCGTATCAGCGAAAGGAATTAGCTGTTCAGCTAGGGCACCAAATACACCTTCAACTACCCAACTATGCTGAGAACGTAAGCAAACAATTTCATTTTCGATTGCTTCGGGAGATCGTTTCCGATTATAGCCACCAGGCTCCCATACAATTGAGTCTAGGTTAACTTCATGTAATTGGAGCTTTCGAGACAACTGCGCTGACAACCAACTCTTACCTGAACCAGAATTGCCAACAATGAGAATTTTATTCATTTTGCACCCACATGCTAACGCCCGCCTAAGGGGCTGACAACGCATTACCACTAAACTTAAACACAACAACCGAAACCACCGCGGCTCAATGGGACTGGAAACGCCACGCGTTGACAGTCCCTCTTGAGGCGTTTGTTATGTGGCCGGCCACTCTCGCGATAAAACGGACATTTGGACTTTGTCCATGAATCGGCCATTGCGATAACCCGATTCTCTTTTGATACCTTCGTGCTGATAGCCAGCATTTTCATACGCTTTGATTGCCGCTACGTTGTCACAATATGCGGTCAATTCTATTCGATGTAAGCCAAGCTCTCGGAATCCATAATTAGTGACTAAACGCGTGACTTCTGTTCCTAGCCCCTTGCCCCAAAGTGCTTTATCACCAATGAGGATAAAATACTCACCACTTCGGTTAAGTGAGCTAATCCCTGAAATACCAGCATAACCAATCAGTTTTTGGCTTTCTCTACACTCGATACCAAAAGAAATCGTCTTTGAACTTGAGTTAATGTCCGACAGCCACTTAGCAATATCTGAACGAGATTGCGGATAGGCATAAGCTGACAGGCTGAATTGTGTCACTTCCCTATCACCAGACCACTGATAAAAGTATTCAGCATCCTCAACTTCAAGTGAGCGAAGCCTGATTTTTAATGATTCTATGAACATAGTTCCGTCTTATTTTCACTTAGGACACATAACGCCGCGTTAAGGGGTGAGTGCCGCCTAAACCTGCTCTCCGCAAACCACTTTCACCACCAAAATCACCGCATACCAAAAATGCCACGCGGCACGAATCCCACTTGAACGCTTTGTTATGTTTGTAATCAAAGCGTACAACTTACACTTTTAGAGTAAGAATGAGCAATTTTGACATTGTTCACTCTTATATAGTGCTCCATACGCCTTCTTAGCGATGTAGCGTCATGGCCTTTATCTTCTGTTGGTTCCGAAACTAAATAACCATGTGGGCAAAGCTCATTAATTTTTTCCACGAAAATACTATCAATTTCAACATTTGAACTTGTTAGATTCTTTTCACTAATAGCTATCCATGTGTAATCGTTATCATCAACTTCATAACTGAGAACTTCTATTGGTGCTGCCTGACTAGCGGCACACCCAGTCAAAAATACTAAACTCATAAAAACTGATTGTTTCATTTTTATCCTTAAAACATAACGCCCGGTTAAGGGGCAGCCAACGCCATTACAAAGCTTCCGCATAACACCGTAACCACAAAAAACCAACGCATAATAAAAATGCCACGCGTTGGCTGTCCCTCTTGAACCGTTTGTTATGCTTAAGCTTCAATAACTTACGTTTTAACAGAATCAAGATTAACTCGGCTTTGACTCACAAACAAAAGCCAAAAATCAAAAAACTGAAATGACTCATAATTTTGAAAACCAGACTTTGAACTTTGCCAGTCAAAACGAAAAACCTAAGATCAAATTGCTGATTGAGCCAACCGCCCTAACCTCGCGCTTGCCCGAGAATTGATTGAGGCAATTCTCAGAGTTTTTAGCGCCAAAGAATAAGTGTCCGGAAAATAGCGTCCACTGGAGCTGACTTGCCGAAAAACTCGAAACAAACAAGCCTAGGGAACAAAGAAAAACCATAAACCACTGATTTTACGTGATTAAGCATAACGCCCTGCTAAGGGGTGAGCAATGCTCTACCAAAGCTACCGCACACCACTTTAATCACAAAACCCGCCGCATGCTGAAAATGCCACGCATTGCGAATCCCGCTTAAGCAGTTTGTTAGCTTAAATTTCAGCACCTTAGATTTACCAAGCCTGAGACTAACCCGATTTAGGAAACCGGCAAACTGCCTAAGTTTTAAAACCCGAATTGATTCAAACTTTGTGGCCTTTCATGCGATTCGAAAACCCGAAAATTTTGATAAATCACTTTCGGAAAACTCAAAGCGAAAGCAAAACTGCCAAAGCGACTTTGCGCCAAACTGACTAGCCTCGCGCATTCCCAAAACTCAATTGAGGCAACTGCTCAAGACTTGCGTTGGCAAACAATGCTGATTTGCCGAAAACCTAAACGAATGGCCGAAGGAAGAAAGAACAAGCAGCAAACAATGATTTTTAATGTTTTAAGCTAACGCCCTGCTAAGGGGTGAGCAATGCACTACAAGAGCTACCGCACACCGCCTTAATCACAAAACTCACCGCATGCTGAAAATGCCACGCATTGCGAATCCCTCTTAAGCAGTTTGTTAGGCGCGCAGTTGTAATTGGTAAAAATCAGTTTCATCGTGCTTTGGATTAGGGCAGCAATATGCCCAACCATTACGCTTATAGAACCTTAACGCCCTTGTGTTCGTTCTACTCACGGAAAGCACAGCACGATTACAACCAGCTCGTGTCAATTCTGTTTCGATGTAGAGCTGAACTTGCTGGCTCAAACCGGAACCTCGGATTTCAGGCAACAAGTAAATCAAATGGACATAACCGGTATCTGGCTCGGGCGAAAAAGAACGAAACTCTAACTGCCCTACCAATTGCCCATCCAACCAGATATGGATGTAAAACCAACCTGCTTCAGATTGCCTTTCTTGGATTCGTTCTCGATAACCTGCTATGAAATCATCAAAACCCGAATAGGTTTTGAAGCTGCAATAGTAAGCGTCCTTTCGAGCAGCTACGCAAAAATCATAATCTTGCGCCAAATTGATCACTTTAAATTCTACGTTCATCCCTAATCCTAAAGTGAATAGCGCCTAACGCCCGCCTAAGGGGCTGGCAACGCATGACCACTAAACTCAAACACAACAACTGCAACCACCGCAGCTCATTGGGACTGGAAACGCCGCGCGTTGACAGTCCCTTTGAGGCGTTTGTTAGCTTCGTAGCCCATTGTTTACCAATGATTTTTAAACAAATTTGCTTGAAATGCATTTTACGCAAAAGCATCACTCAAACACACGTCCAACACCAAAAGCTGTGAAGTGAGCAGCCAAAACTCGCAGCGATCAAGGTTAAGTTGGCCACTTACCGAATTTCCGACAAAGAAAGCGCGATTTCAGCGACAATGCAGCCTTTGTGAAACGAAACTTTCCGTGTGGAGCATCCAACAACATTGAAGCATCGAAACTTGATGGTTTTCAGCGACTTTGAAACTGCTGAGCATTCAACACTTTCTACCAAGTCAGAATCCGACAAACTCGAAAGCCAACTTGTGCAATTTGAACGCTAAAAGCTGATTTTTCAGAACGATTGAGTTTGGATTTTGATGATTCCAGCCTTTAAGAAGCTAACGCCCGGTTAAGGGGCAGCCAACGCCATTACCAAGCTTCCGCATAACACCGTAACCACAAAAACCAACGCATGATAAAAATGCCGCGCGTTGGCTGTCCCTCTTGAACCGTTTGTTATGTTTAAGCTTCAATGACTTACGTTTTACCAAAACCAAGATTAACTCGTTTTTGACTGACAAACAAAAGTCAAAAACCAGAAGACTGAAACGACTCATAGATTTGAAAAACAAACTTCGAATTTCGGCAATTCAATCACAAAAACGGTTCATCCGGAAAATCGATACTTCGCCTCATGACTGGCTTTGATTTTTAACTCAAAAAATTCCCAATCACGATACCCATAGGCGACTTTGTTCAGCGTCTTTATTCGGTTGTTCACACCCTCTACTCGACCACTATTCATCCTTTCATCATAAAATGCCAATATCCCATCCTTATGCTTCCTCAGGGTCTTAGTAAACTTCTCTAGCATCACAATGCCTGAGTGGTTCGCTTCATCTATCCAGCTTTCTAGCCATCTCTCACCCTCTATCTTTGATGGCTGCGACCACAGCATTCTTAACTTCTCTTTTAAATAATAAACCACCGCTAAGGGCTGATTGGCTGCGAGTGCTCGCTCCAATCTCGCTTGGCCTTGCTCATCTAACCTATCGGGATTACTTACCAATAACCAACGAGTATTCTTAAGGTATTGAGCGTCATTTTTGTTACTCATCGAATTTTGTAGTTCACGCCTGAACTCTGTCAGCTTTTCATTAAAACGCTTCACCACGTGGAAACGGTCAATGACCAACTTCGCCTTCGGGGCGTGCTGTTTTACCGAAGAGATGTATGCCTGTCCCATATCGGTGGCGACGGCTTCAATCGGCTTTTTACAACGCAGCTTCCGTTTCCAAAAACCGTCAAGGCTTTCGGCCTTCTTTCCTTTCTCTGTATAAATGACGGCACTTGTCTTCATATCAATCACAACCGTCATGAAGCCACTTTTTGAGCCACAGTAAATCTCATTGCGTATTTCGGAGCATTCCGATCAGTCATTTCCCCCCTGTGTCAGCATAGTTGTCGCCTAGATTTTTAAGGAGATAACTATGCCAGCCAATCCAGTTCCAATTGATGTGAAAACGAAAGGCCAAACTTGGCTGTTACCACCATATAATTGGTCTCATCGAAGAATTGCTAAAGAATTAGATGTGAGTCCATCCGTGGTATCTAAGTGGAGAAATGAACTTGTTGAAAGCGGCCTATTGTCTACAGAGCTGCCCTTAGAAAATGCTACTACTGATTATTCAGCGGAGCAGAGATTTTTCATAGTGATTGAAACTGCAACAATGTCTGAACGCGAGTTAGCTGAATACTGTAGGTCTAAAGGGTTATTTGTCGATGACGTTAAAACCTGGCGAGCACTGTCTATCAAGGCGCAGAGTACAACATCGGCTTCAATGTCACACAAAGAAAATAAGCTACTACGTGATGAACGCAGAAAGGTAAAAGCGTTGGAGAAGGAGTTGGCACGTAAAGATAAAGCACTTGCTGAAACGGCTGCGCTACTGGTTTTGCGGGAAAAGTTCAATGCCCTCTGGGAAATCAACGAGGAAGACTTATTCCTATCTCAGAGCGGCTTAAAATAGTCACACTTGTTGATGAAGCTGTACGTAAAGGGGCAACAAAGACAAAGGCTTGTTCCACCGTTGGGTTATCAATACGAACGTTCCAGCGTTGGACACGGAACTCTGCCGAAATCACAAGTGATATGCGTCAGCATCCTCGGCAGCACGAGCCTCATAATAAGCTATCAGAAGCCGAAAGGCAGCAGATATTAGATATCTGCAATACACCAGAGTATGCCGATTTACCTCCGAATATCATCGTTCCAATGTTGGCTGATGAAGGCATTTACATTGCCTCAGAGTCCACATTTTATCGTGTATTAAAAGCAAACAACCAGCTAGGTAAGCGAACTCGTAACAAAGCTGGCACAAGTCCTTCTCGACCAAAGGTTCAAAAAGCCTGCAAACCAAATCAGGTATGGAGCTGGGATATCAGTTATCTGCCATCGAAAATACGAGGGAAGCACTATTACCTCTATTTGATAATGGATATCTTCAGTAGAAAAGTAGTAGGTGCAGAAGTGTATGATCAGGAGCTAGGCGAATATGCAGCGGAGTTACTCCAAAGAACAACATGGCGGGAAAAGTGTGTGCAAGGCAACATTACTTTGCACTCTGACAACGGTGCTCCTATGAGAAGTTACACCATGCTTGCAAAGATGTATGACCTTGGGATTGCAAGCTCTTACTCTAGGCCAAGAGTAAGCAATGACAACCCATACTCTGAGTCGTTGTTCAAAACAATAAAGTATTGTCCTTCATGGCCAATGGATGGGTTTTCTTCCATTGAAGACGCTCGGTGTTGGGTTGGTAATTTTGTTGATTGGTATAACAATGAGCATAAACACAGTGGCATAAAGTATGTAACACCTCAGCAGAGGCATTGCGGGGAGGATAATGAAATTCTCCGACAGCGTATGCAAGTCTACCGACGTGCTCAATTGACTCATCCAGGCAGATGGAGTCGGCAAACGAGAGACTGGAGTTATATCGATGAGGTGTACTTGAACCCTGAAAAGTGTGCAGCGTAATCATTCACGTTACTAAATTGTAAAAAAGACGACAACTTGCTTGAAAAACAGCGGAAACGAGCGATCGCAATCACCGAAATACGCATCTCATCAATTCCAATGTGAGTGACGTTTTTAAGACAAGGTTGAGAGTATCGCTTTTGCAGGTAATGCTTCTGAATATCTTTCACTGTATCCCAACAGACACCACATAGCTTGGCAATGGCATTGATGGTGACGTTCAATGCTGACAGCGAGAGAACATACTGTTCAAAGCCCTTTGTGTAACGCACCTTGGGACGAGGAACAAAGTTAAGCGGCAAATACCCGAGTGTATTACAAGCTCGGCATTCAATCCGCTGGTTTGCTATCTGGATGTAACAGGGGCTAGTGCCGATTGGCGTAGCGATGAAACGGCGAACCTTACCTCCTTTTTTTTATGACATCACGACTACGACATGATGGACATTTAATATGAGGATTGTGTGCTACGTGAAAGATGGTCGCGTCACCATCAAACTCTGTAGAGCAATAATGGAAAGGGCCGCGTATTCCAAAGCGATGGTAAAGAAGTGAAGTTGACATTAACTGGCTATTTTTGGCGATATGGTATCAGAAAAGCCATTCAGGTATCGATTTTCCGGATGAACCAAAAACACACTGTAAACCCTGAATTTCAATTTTGCACTAAAGTCGCCACGCGTTGGCAATCCCTCTTGAGCCGTTTGTTATATTTTCATTATCTACACTAACGTGACCGACTGTTTAGGATTGCCGATAAACCATTAACAAACTGATATTTCTTGCTTTTCCAAAACTGTAGCAGCTTCCGCACGCTCAATGATTTTTAACAATACAGATTGAATCGCTTCGTCTTCGCGGGCATCTTTGTCACTTGTAAAGCGTTGTATTTGAGGCTCGGCATTCTCCTCAGGTAAAAAGGTGATAACGACTTCAGTCGCTAAATCCGTCGTTTTACCGAAATACTCTAATGATATTTGCGGATAACCTTTGAAACCTCTTTGTACTCGTTTCAATATGCGTTTTTTCGCTTTATCCACGTTCATCATGAATCCTTTTGATTGCTGAACTTAAAAAAATATAACGCTCGGCTAAGGGGTTGACAACGCACTGCCGAACTTAAAAAACACACTGTAAACACTAAACTTCAATTTTGAACTAAAGTCGCCAAGCGTTGGCAATCCCTCTTGAGCCGTTTGTTATGCAAATTCAATAAGATAAACTGACTTTACTCGATCAAAAGCCACGATTGCAATGGTTGAGTGATTCAAGAAACAACCCAAGTAGGAGCCGTGATAAATTAGCCGCCAAAACAAAGTCCACCCTTCAACAACAAACCAAGCTTTTGAACCAGGAAAACTCAACAAGCAAGACTTTCAGAAAATGCGAAATGCTCGATTAACTTGCCCTTTCCACACTTTGCGCCCGCTAAATTCACAACAAACAAGCACCAAAACTCATTGAGCCGTCATTCCGCAGCTAATTCCAGAATTTAAATAGTGTGATCTGGCGATCAGTTTTTCATAAAAACCACGACACCATCTTGACCGCGATCGACAGTTTTGATCTATTACTGCTATTTGACGGTCTCAAAATATGTCTACCCATCCTGTTATTAAACGCTTAGATCACCTTGGTCTCATTGCCGCCTTTTGTCACGAAATTGGCCTGCCACGGATGATAGATGCCGTTATCCCAAAATATTCTGACCACAATGTTTCTCATGGTGACGCGGTATTGGCCATGCTCCTAAATGGACTTGGCTTTCATAGCAGAACACTGCACATGTTCTCGGACTTTTTTAAGACCAAGCCTGTGTCTAAGCTACTCGCCAAAGACATTGAAGCACACCACCTTACTGATGATGTACTAGGCCGCACCTTAGATGCTCTATACGAAGCCGATGTCTCAGCGCTCTATCAGGTTATTGCTGAGCGTGTTGTTGATAAACTGGGCTTGACGACGGATTCTGTTCATCTTGATATCACTAGCTTCCACGTTGATGGTGAGTATGCACAAGATGAAAACACCAACGTCATTAAGCTTGTAAGAGGCTACAGTCGGGATCATAGGCCAGAGCTTAACCAAGTGGTGCTTGAACTCATCTGTGAAAACCAAGCAGGTATTCCTGTTTACATGCAAGCACTGAGTGGCAACACCAATGATGCCAAGGCATTCGCTGAAGTCACTAAAAGACACATACATTGCCTAAAAGCCGCGCAAAATAGTCGTTACTTTATCGCTGATGCCGCCTTGTACACCGAAGAAAGCATCTCCTCGCTAGATGAGCAAAATCAAAAGTTCATTACCCGTGTACCCATGACCATCAAGCTCGCAAAACAAGCACTGTTTGCGCTAGAGCCAGAGCAATTAATCGCTATTGATGATGGCTACTCAGGATGTTGGATAGACTCGGATTACGGAAAGGTCAATCAACGTTGGTTGCTCGTTCACAGTGAACAGGCCACCAAGCGGGAAGAAATCACTTTCTTCAAGAACTTAGAGAAAAACATAGCAAAAGAAATCAAAGCGTTGGAAAAGCTAAGTAAAAAACCATTCGCTTGTGAAGTTGACGCAGAATTAGCGTTTAACGATTTCAAGAAACAATCTGACTTACTAGGGTTTGAACAAGGCACTCTCATCAAACTGCCGACTTACTCTCATTCGGGCCGCCCAAAGACAGATGAAGCACCGACAGGATACCAATACTTTATCGAAGCCGCTCCCTTCACCGACCTAGAAAAAGTAAAACTGGCTAAGCTCAAAGTAGGCATGTTTATCCTCGCGACAAATGACACCGACAATGAAGAACTCACCATGACGGCTCTTCTAGCACATTACAAATCGCAACAAAAAGTCGAGCGCGGCTTCCGCTTTCTAAAAAGCCCTGAATTTTTAACCTCTTCCATCTTCTTGAAAAAGCCTGAACGCATTGAAGCGTTGCTAATGATAATGACGTTGAGCTTGCTTGTTTACGCCAGTTTAGAACACAAAATCAGAGAGCAACTCGCACAAACCGAAGCGTTCTTCCCAAGTATGGTAAAGAACAAGACGACCTCCAGACCGACGGCACGTTGGGTCTTCTTGCAATTCGAAGGCATAGATACGTTAGAAATCAACGGCCAACGGTTCATCACTGGACTTCAAGAGCACCAAACACAACTACTCAAATTACTCGGTAGATTCTATGAGGTAGTTTATTCCTAAATTAGCTGCGGAATGTCGGATTGAGGCAAACAAAGAACCTTGCCTGTTTTACGGCTTGAGTAAACCACGAATTTTAGGGTAAAAATACTCATTTGCCGACAACACAAAACGAATGGCCGGAGAAATCCCACAAGATTGAACCCCTAATTTTACCTGAGTTGCATAACGCCCGGCTAAGGGGTTGACAACGCACCGCCGAACTCAAAAAACACACTTAAACACTGAACTACAATTTTGCACTAAAACCGCCAAGCGTTGGCAATCCCTCTTGAGCCGTTTGTTATGCAAATTCAATGAGATAAACCGACTTTACACGACCAAAAGCCACAATTGCAATGGTTGAGTGATTCAAGAACCAACCCAAGTCAGAGCCATGATAAATAAGCCGCCAAAACAAAGTCCACCTTTCAACAACAAACCAAGCTTTTGAATCAGGAAAACTCAACAAGCAAGACTTTCAGCAAATGCAAAATGCTCGATAAACTTGCCCTTTCCACACTTTGCGCCCACTGAATTTACAACGCGCCAGCGCTAAAACTGATTGAGGCAAACAAAGAACCTTGCCTGTTTTACGGTTTAAGTTAACCACGAATTTGAGGGTAAAAATGTCATTTGCCGACAACACAAAACGAATGGCCGGAGAAATCCCAAAAGATTGAACTCCTAAATTTACCTGAGTTGCATAACGCCGCGTTAAGGGGCGCAGGCACGCACTACAAACGTGACCGCATACAACTTAACCACTAAACAAACTGCAAGCCAAAAATGCCACGCGTGCCAAGTCCCTCTTGAACGCCTTGTTATGCTTAAGCTTCAATGACTTACGGTTTACCAAAACCGAGATTAACTCAGCTTTAACGGTTCATCCGGAAAATCGATACTTCGCCTCATGACTGGCTTTGATTTTTAACTCAAAAAATCCCCAATCACGATACCCATAGGCGACTTTGTTCAGCGTCTTTATTCGGTTGTTCACACCCTCTACTCGACCACTATTCATCCTTTCATCATAAAATGCCAATATCCCATCCTTATGCTTCCTCAGGGTCTTAGTAAACTTCTCTAGCATCACAATGCCTGAGTGGTTCGCTTCATCTATCCAGCTTTCTAGCCATCTCTCACCCTCTATCTTTGATGGCTGCGACCACAGCATTCTTAACTTCTCTTTTAAATAATAAACCACCGCTAAGGGCTGATTGGCTGCGAGTGCTCGCTCCAATCTCGCTTGGCCTTGCTCATCTAACCTATCGGGATTACTTACCAATAACCAACGAGTATTCTTAAGGTATTGAGCGTCATTTTTGTTACTCATCGAATTTTGTAGTTCACGCCTGAACTCTGTCAGCTTTTCATTAAAACGCTTCACCACGTGGAAACGGTCAATGACCAACTTCGCCTTCGGGGCGTGCTGTTTTACCGAAGAGATGTATGCCTGTCCCATATCGGTGGCGACGGCTTCAATCGGCTTTTTACAACGCAGCTTCCGTTTCCAAAAACCGTCAAGGCTTTCGGCCTTCTTTCCTTTCTCTGTATAAATGACGGCACTTGTCTTCATATCAATCACAACCGTCATGAAGCCACTTTTTGAGCCACAGTAAATCTCATCAATTCCAATGTGAGTGACGTTTTTAAGACAAGGTTGAGAGTATCGCTTTTGCAGGTAATGCTTCTGAATATCTTTCACTGTATCCCAACAGACACCACATAGCTTGGCAATGGCATTGATGGTGACGTTCAATGCTGACAGCGAGAGAACATACTGTTCAAAGCCCTTTGTGTAACGCACTTTGGGACGAGGAACAAAGTTAAGCGGCAAATACCCGAGTGTATTACAAGCTCGGCATTCAATCCGCTGGTTTGCTATCTGGATGTAACAGGGGCTAGTGCCGATTGGCGTAGCGATGAAACGGCGAACCTTACCTCCTTTTTTTTATGACATCACGACTACGACATGATGGACATTTAATATGAGGATTGTGTGCTACGTGAAAGATGGTCGCGTCACCATCAAACTCTGTAGAGCAATAATGGAAAGGGCCGCGTATTCCAAAGCGATGGTAAAGAAGTGAAGTTGACATTAACTGGCTATTTTTGGCGATATGGTATCAGAAAAGCCATTCAGGTATCGATTTTCCGGATGAACCGCTTTAACTCACAAACAAAAGCCAAAAACCAAAAAACTGAAATGACTCATAATTTTGAAAATCAGACTTTGAACTTTGGCAGATAAAACCGAAAAACCTAAGATCAAACTTCTGATTGAGCCAACCGCCCTAACCTCACGCTTGCCCGAAAATTGATTGAGGCAATTCTCTGAATTTCCAGCGCCAAAGAATAAATGTCCAGAAAACAGCGCCAAACGAAGCCAACTTGCCGAAAAACTAGAAACTAACAAGCCGATGGTACAAAGAAAAATCACAAAGCACTGAATTTACGTGATTAAACATAACGCTGCGTTAAGGTGTGAGCAACGCAACCACGAAACTTAACCTTACCACCGTAAACACAAAACCCAACGATGGAATAAAAAATGCCAAGCGTTGGGAATCACTCTTAAATGCTTTGTTATGTGCCTGGAGATGCAGCCAAAAACTGTTACTCTGTACGCTCTCGCTCTAATTTATACGCTCGATACTCTCGGGATACTTGTTCATCAGAATAATCTCCATCAACGTTATTTGTTTGCCCCACACCATCTAGTCCTTTGATACTTTTAATTGAGCCGCCCCACGAGTCACGATTTCTAGACGAGCCGACAAATTGAGACAAATATGCGTTTAAAGTTTTATCTCTTGGCTTCTCAATTTCCTTACTTAAAGCAGTCAAATAATCAAACTTCGTCGTTTTTTCCCACTCAATTGAAAACCCAGCACGGTGACACAACTCCGTATGAATCAACAACATTGTTCGACCATTTCCATCTAGAAATGGGTGACCATAAGCAAATAAGCCCATTACTTCACCAGGGTTAGCTCGCATATATTCTTTGTCTTGACCCAACCGCAAACCATAGTCAATTGAACGCTGTATTTCCATAGGATGACAAAACTTAACCCCTGCTTTAGATATAGCTTTATCTGGAACTAATTCATTTCTATCCTTACCAGCCCATGGATAAATTTCAGAGAATAATATCTTATGAACCTCTAAGAAGTCCCTATATGTAATTTCATCTCTTTTTGAGAGGTATTCTAAAGCATCATCTAGACCCGCACGAAACATCGTATGTTCTAGTTCTCTAATTACATTAGGATCTTTTTCTTTGAATCTGTTTTGTAAGTAACCATTTTCCTCAAAGTCTAAAAAAGGGTCAAAAACTGACATGACGTTCCCTTAGATAATTAACTGACAACAGAGCAACTTGTTGCATTGTTAGCTTTCCTGCTCTTTTTAATGCAACTAATAAATCTTCAACAGGATCGTGTTTGACTTCATCCCCTGCCAATGAAGTTACAGAATCAGCAAATTGGTCTATTGAGTTGTATGCGTAAGACACATTATATTGCTTAGCCAACTTGAAGACGTACTCTTCAATGTTTTTTGTCGGCATGCGTCCAATCGGCGCAACAACACCATTCTTACAACTATGACTCGTTTTATGGTTTCTCAGTATGATTTGTATATCATTCAACTTCAAAATTCTATCCGTGCGAGAGGACTTTGTTTCAATTACCAATGTGGACTTTGGTTTGGCGTTTTTGAGTTCTTTAGATAAGTTACCGTGCAATTGTAAGCCTAGCTTTTTCACGATGTCTCTAACTACTTGATCTGTAGGAGCACAAGTTTTCACATCCCCACCCTTAGGTTGAGCTTTTGCATAAAAACCTCGTGAAATTCTCAACAACTCACCATTATCAATTAGCTTAGATAAAACGAAAGTCACCTGAGACGGGCTACCGAGTGAAGCTAAGTCTGACCGTGAAAAAACAGCACCTTTACGATGTATGATCGATTGTCTTATACGAGTTTCAAGTTTCATAAAATGCACCTACTAAAACACACATTTTAATTTTAACAGCAAAAGGAAAAACCATCAATTTAGCAGATGAAAAACAATAATTTAGAACAAAAACAAGACCTTAAAAACCGTCATAAATTGTAGGCATTCAAACTAACTTTGCCTTGGCACATAACGCCCAATTAAGTGGTGAACAACGCACTGGCCAAGCCGCTGCATTGCACCGTAAAACACTTTACCTGACGCATAGTAAAACTGCCACGCGTTGAGAATCCACTTGAATTGCTTGTTATGTGAATTTTACCGGGAATTCAAAGTAAACCACCGTAGAAATGAAGAAATTTGAATAAGTTACGTACAAAAATGATGCTTACCAAAACCTAAATTTCACAGCGTTCTGAGCCAAAGAGAGCCACTTACAGAATCGACAACAAAGAAAGCGCCTTTTCAGCAACCGCTAAATTTTTTGCGTCACCAGATTTTCAGAGCTGAATGTCAGCAAGCAAATCAGTCAAAAAGACATTTCAATTAAAGCGATTTGAAACTGGCGAAACTCAACACAAACCAAACCCAAAACTTAATTGAGGCAACCCAAGAACCTTGGAAATGATCAGGGCAAGATCATGAACATTTCTTGTACAACGCAAGGTTAAATTTGACCTGAAGCACGGTCTGTGATCTTATGCTCTTCTTTTGGGGAGCGACCATGAATATTAATACCATCAAAGCGCATTTCAGTATCATCCGTGACAAACGGCAAAGTGCAAAAGTTGATTATCCTCTGTTTGATATTTTGTTTGGGTCTATCTGTGCCGTGATAGCCGGAGGTCAAGGCTGGACTGACATTCGTGAATATGTTCTTGGCCACCATGAGTGGTTTCTTAAACAGGGGCTGTTTGAAAACGGTGTGCCTGTCGACGATACCTTTGCTCGTTTGATTGCAAATATTGATCCTGCCGAGTTTCGCGACTGCTTCCTGGGTTGGATGAATGCGGTACATACCATGACGTTTGGTGAGGTGGTTGCCATTGATGGCAAGACTTTGCGCGGCTCCTACGATAGAGACGACAGGCAAAGCACCATCCATATGGTGAGCGCCTATGCAAGTGCTAACCAAATGGTACTGGGTCAACTCAAAACCAACAATAAAAGCAATGAAATTACCGCGATTCCAGAGCTTATTAAGATGCTCGACTTGCGAGGAGCTATCGTGACGATTGATGCGATGGCCTGCCAGACCAAGATTGCCAAGGCGATCACTAGCAAGGGCGGTGATTACTTGTTGGCAGTAAAGGGGAATCAAGGCAAGTTGTCGGCAGCCATACAGACAGCCTTCGCCCCACACCGCCGTGCCCCAATTGACAAAACCACCTATCAAATCGAGAAACAAAAAGGCCGCGTTGAAGCACGTACTTGCCATGTACTCAAGGCTAGTGAGTTAGAGGGTGACTTCTCAACGTGGAGCGGACTCACCAGTATTGTCATGGTTGAAAATTACCGAGTAGCCAAAGGTAAAGCGCCAAAGTTGGAGTACCGCTACTACATAAGTTCAGCAGACCTGACCGCGGAGCAGGCAGGAAATGCCATTCGAGCCCACTGGGGCATAGAGTCAATGCACTGGATTTTAGATGTGAGCATGCGAGAAGACGCTTGTCAGATTTACCGACAAAACGCGGCTGAAAATTTGGCAGGTTTAAGACACATGGCACTTAACATGCTAAGAGCTGAGCCAAGCAAAATTAGTGTGCCAATGAAGCAGAAACGTTGCATGATGAACCCCGGCTTCTTGGAGCAAGTCTTAGTTGCTGGATTTAAGTCAATGACTAAATTCTAACCATTCATGCGGACGCCCTGGGGCTAGTGCCGATTGGCGTAGCGATGAAACGGCGAACCTTACCTCCTTTTTTTTATGACATCACGACTACGACATGATGGACATTTAATATGAGGATTGTGTGCTACGTGAAAGATGGTCGCGTCACCATCAAACTCTGTAGAGCAATAATGGAAAGGGCCGCGTATTCCAAAGCGATGGTAAAGAAGTGAAGTTGACATTAACTGGCTATTTTTGGCGATATGGTATCAGAAAAGCCATTCAGGTATCGATTTTCCGGATGAACCCAAAACTCAAACAGTCAAGGCTAAGTTGGCCACGGTTAAGAATCCGCAACAAAGAAAGCACACTTTCAGCGATGATGCAGCCTTTGTAAAACCAAACTTTCCGTGTGGAGCATCCAACAACATTGAAACATCGAGGTTTGATAGTTTTCAGCGACTTTGAAACTGCTGAAAATTCAACACTTTCTACCAAGTCAGCATCAGAAACACTAGAAAGCCAAATTGTGCGACTTGAACGCTAGAAGCTGAGCTCTAAGAAGAATTGAGCTTAGATTTTGATGGTTTTAGCCTTTAAGAAGCTAACGCCCGGCTAAGGGGTTGACAACGCACCACCGAACTCAAAAAACACACTGTAAACGCTGAACTTCAATTTTGCACTAAAACCACCACGCGTTGGCAATCCCTCTTGAGCCGTTTGTTATGCAAATTCAATAAGATAAACTGACTTTACTCGATCAAAAACCACAATTTCAATGGTTGAGTGGTTCAAGAATCAGCCCAAGCAAGAACTGTGATAAATGAGCCGCCAAAACAAAGCCCACCTTTCAACAACAAACCAAGCTTTTGAATGAAACAAACTCACCGAGCAAGACTTTCAACAAGTACAAAATGTTCGATAAACTTGCCCTTTCCACACTTTGCGCCCACAAAATTAGCAACGCGCCAACGTTAAAACTGATTGAGGCAAACAAAGAACCTTGTCTGTTTTACGGCTTGAGTGAACCACGAATTTTATGGTCAAAAAGCTCATTTGCCGACAACACAAAACGAATGGCCGGAGAAATCCCACAAGATTGAACCCCTAATTTTACCTGAGTTGCATAACGCCCGCTTAAGGGGCAGACAACGCTACTACCAAGATTCCGCATAACACAGTAACCACATAAACCAATGCATTATAAAAATGCCGCGCGTTGGCTGTCCCTCTTGAAGCGTTTGTTATATTTATTTAGCACCAATTTGTTCTTGATACCTTTCAACCCACTCAGATTTATATCTTGTCTTATTATTAATAGATACAAGCTGATCAAGCAATGGAGATTTTTGACTCCATCCGCATGCCTGCTCATATAGCCTAAAACTTAATAATGCATTAATAAAATTATTATCTAAAGCAGCTTCTACGACATCCATAAATTCATTGACCTCATCAAGACTTTCAATTGAATTAACATATTTAAGTATTATGCTGAATGAAATCTCACAATTAGCAGTAAAATTATTAATCATGTCAAAAATTAGCTTATTGTTAACATTAATAGAGTCCTTAATAGACATATACTTCATTAGAGAAACCTTTACACTTTCATCAGTAAACATATGAAATTTGTTATCAGCAATTTGAATAGGTCTATCAAATGCATTTAGATAGCTGTCAATATTTGGCAGCATGTTATTGTTAAATATAGCTATTAAACTAATAAGATAGTTTCTTCTATCTTGTTTTTTTATTAATTCAATTTCAATATTGTTGTTTGTATTATTTTCATTAATTGATTTAATTACAAAAAGAACAGAAACCAAGGAAAATATAGGAGATAGTACACCGCCAACAAATGACCCAAACGCTCCCCAGTCAGAATTTAATGTGCTTAAAGCATAATCATTAACAACAACCATTACAAAATACCATACGGCTATTGGTATCAGATACACTATCAGTAAAATAGCAAACACATTCTTTATTTTCACCAAAATCTCCAATAAATATAACGCCGCGTTAAGGGGCGCAGGCACGCACTACACAAGTGACCGCATGACAACTTAACCACTAAACCCAACGCAAATTGAAAATGCCACGCGTGCCAAGTCCCTCTTGAACGCTTTGTTATGTTTAAGCTTCAAGGGCTTACGTTTTACCAAAACCAAGATTAACTCAGCTTTGGCTCACAAACAAAAGCCAAGACCAAAAAAACCGAAACGACTCATAATTTGAAAATCAAGTTTTGAACTTTGGCCGCCAATACTCAAAAACCTACAGTTCAAATTTCTGATTGAGCCAGCCGCACCAACCTCGTGCTTACTGAAAAATTGACTGAGGCAACTCTTTGAGTTTCCAGCGCTAAAGAATAATTGTCCGGAAAACAGCGCCAAACGAAGCCAGATTGCCGAAAAACACAAAACCAACAAGCCGATGGAGCAAAGAAAAGATGCAACCAACTGATTTTGCGTGATTAAACATAACGCCCTGTTAAGTAGTGAGGCATGCATTACAAAAGCTTCCGCAGCACTACGTAATCACTAAAACCAACGCAAACCAAAAATGCCACGCATGCCGAATCTGCTTGAACAGTTTGTTATGCCCGTGCCTTTTGTTTGCTACGATTTTGAATCCTGCTTGCTTTGGAAAAAGCTCAAATTTTTGGGTATATAAAACTGACAAGCCTGCCTATCTGCTGTAGTTGGCTGTTCCCAAGCTCCGCATAAATCCTTGTCATTCTCTTTTGTTCGAGTGAATTGCTTACATTTTCCGCAACGTTCCATTGAAGCCAGTTCCAAGTTATTTCAATTTAAACTCGACAATAACGTTGTTGGAAACCTTGCAATTTGATTAAACCCAAATTTAACGAAAATTGTTAATTATTGAGTAAATTACGATAAGGGCATAACGCCCAATTAAGGGGTGAGCAACGCTACCACCTTGCCTAACGCATTGTACCGTAAACACTAAATTTGAAGTAGATACAAAAATGCCAAGCGTTGGGAATCCCTCTTAAATTGTTTGTTAGCTGAATTTTTCCATAACAAAGTTCTGCAGTTTTTGGCCCCGAACTTCTATCGATTGCTCTTTTACAACCTTAAAACCAAATTTTTCGTAGAAAGGTCGAGCTGTAATACTGACCTCAGAATAATACTTGGTAATGCCACGAGATGTACCAACTTTAAAAACGTGCTCCATAAGACAACGAGCAACGCCTTTGCCTTGGTGGTCATGATGACAAAAGAAATGATCGATTAAACCACTTTCTTGAAGGTCAGCATAACCAACAATGACACCCTCTATTTCTGCAATAAAAGGTGAAATAGCGTTTAGTTTATTCTTCCATATCTCGCAGTCGAAATTATCTGGCGCCCAAGCCTCAACTTGCTCTTGGGAATAGTCTCGTCGATTCACGTTACGAACCGTATGATAAAAAAGCTCCCACAACTCACTTGCGTCAGATTCTTCGTATTTTCTAATTTTGATCATACTACTTGTACCAATATTCAGCTAACGCCCGGCTAAGGGGTTGACAACGCACCGCCAGACTCAAAAAACACACTGTAAACACTGAACTTCAATTTTGCACTAAAGCCGCCAAGCGTTGGCAATCCCTCTTGAGCCGTTTGTTAGCTGAATTTCTCCATGACAAAGTTGCACAGCTTTTGACCGCGAACTTCTATGGTTTGTTCTTCTATAACCTTGAAGCCAAATCTCTCGTAAAACGGACGAGCTGTAATACTCACCTCAGAGTAAAGCCTAGTAATTCCTTGTAACTCACCCACTCTGAGTACATATTCCATTAACTGGCGTCCGACTCCTTTACCTTGATGTTCATGATGACAAAAGAAATGATCAATTAATCCATTTTCTTGAAGATCACTATAACCAACAATTTTCCCATCAATTTCAGCAACAAAAGGTGACAGCAAGTTCATTTTTCGTTGCCAAATCTCTGAAGAAAAATCATCTGGAGCCCATGCTTCAACTTGGGCTTGTGAATAATCACGTAAGTTCACATTACGAACCGTATGATAAAAAATAGCCCATAAATCAAGCGCATCTGATTCTTGATACTTTCTAATTTCGATCATGCTGATATTTACCACCATTCAGCTAACGCCCGCTTAAGGGGCAGCCAACGCTACTACTAACTTTCCGCATAGCACCGTAACCACTGAAACTAACGCACAGTAAAAATGCCACGCGTTGGCTGTCCCTCTTGAAGCGTTTGTTAGCTGCCTTTAGTCACTTGGTTCAATAATGGTAGCGACACGAAATAACCGTTATTGCATTATCATCAACAGCATAAACCAGTCTATTTGTATCATCGATCCGTCGAGACCAAAAACCAGATAGATTTTCCTTTAGAGGCTCTGGTTTACCAATGCCTTCAAACGGTGAACGCTTAACATCATTGATGATTTTATTGATCCGCTTGAGTGTTTTTTTGTCTTGTGTTTGCCAGTACAAGTAGTCATCCCAGGACTCATCTGTCCATGACAGTAAACGACTACTCATCAATCAGATCTCTTTGGGTAACTTTTCCCGCTTTGAACTGGGCAATTGAACGGTTTAGATGTTCAGCGTTCGCTGGAGAGCGAAGCAAATGTACGGTTTCCATTAGACTATTGTAACAATCCAGCGACATAACCACGGCATCTTCTGAATCACGTCGAGTGATGACGGTTGTATCCGCATCATTCACAACGGCATCCAAGACTGCTTTTAAACTATTCCTAGCTTCTGTAAAAGAAACGATTCTCATAGAACCTCCCACATGTACTGTTTACGGAACAAGTATAGTATTCACAACTCAACTTGTACAGCTAAAGGAACATATTCGCCAGTAGGCAGCTAACGCCCGCCTAAGGGGCTGGCAACGCATGCCACTAAACTCAATCACAACAGCCGAAACCACTTCGGCTCAATGGGACTGGAAACGCCACGCGTTGACAGTCCCTCTTGAGGCGTTTGTTATAAAGCGGACTCTACGTTAAGCGCTTTTTCTAACCACACCGAGCTGATGTACTGGCCATGTTTCTTGGCATATTCGTTGAAAATACCGACTTCTCGGAAACCAAACCGTTTATGTAATGCTACTGATGCGTCGTTTGGTAATGCAACACCCGACAATATACGATGGACGCCATAAGCACGAATGGATGAAAACAGCTGAGTATAAAGCTTCGAACCTAAACCTTTCCCTTTAGCTTCTTGTGCCAGATAAACGCTCACCTCTACAGTGTCATCAAAAGCTGGTATTGCTCTGTACTTTTGGGAACATGCAAAACCTTGCAACACACCGTTTTCTACAGCCACATATATTTGATATTTGGTGGTTCTAGAGAACTGAGAGAACCATTCCTCACGATTTTCCAGAGTAAATGGAAATTCCTCAAAGCGTGCATTGGTATGTTCAATATAAAAGTTAAAGATGTCGGTAATGCCCGCAACATCTTCAAATTCACCTGTTAGAATTTCCACAAAATGTCCTCTTTCTTCGAGCTTTATAACGCCGCATTAAGTGGTGAGCAACGCTAAACACTAATGCCTCGGCAAACCACTTAAAACACAAAAACTGAATTTACACTAAAAACACCAAGCGTTGCGAATCCGTCTTAAATGCTTTGTTATGCAAATTCAATAAGATAAACATAAAGTTACACTAAATTTGATTAAGAAAACAATCAAAATGTTGGTTAAGTGAGCCAAGAATCAACCCAAGCCCGAACCGTAATAAATAAGCCGCCAAAACAAAGCACACCTTTCAGCAACAAACCAAGCTTTTGAATCAGCAAAACTCAACGAGCAAAATATTCAGCAAGTACAAAATGATCGATTAACTTGTCCTTTCCACACTTTGCACCCGCTAAATTGACAACGCACCAACGCTAAAACTGATTGAGGCAAACAAAGAATCTTATCTGTTTTACGGATTGAGTTAACCACGAATTTGAAGCCGAAAATGCTCATTTGCCGACAACACAAAACAAATGGCCGGAGAAATCCAAGAAGATTAAACCCCTAAATTTACCTGAGTTGCATAACGCCCGGTTAAGGGGCTGACAACGCAAAAACACTGAACCTAAAATAACAACCGTAATCACAAATGCCAATTTGAACAAAAACCGCCACGCGTTGGCAGTCCCTCTTTAACCGTTTGTTATGCAAATTCAATGAGATAAACTGACTTTACACGACCAAAAGCCACAATTGCAATGGTTGAGTGATTCAAGAATCAACCCAAGCCAGAGCCACGGCCACGGCTTGCGCATGAGTTAAATAATTGTTAAGTCCCAAATAACACGTGCTCTCGAAACTCTGTATTTAACGCACATTTTAATTGCCGCCTTTTCAAAGTGCCTTTCATTTCTACTAACTTTATCAAGTTCATGCACATTTGACGTATGCGCGAAAGATTCTCTGCCGCATGCTGATAAGTAATGCGGCTATCATCTTCTCCCATCACACAATCCAGCCACCAATGCATACTCTCTACACCCCAGTGACCACGACACAATTCGCCAAAACTAACCGGCGTCAGTTCCTTCGATGAGATGAAATACCGAATACCAAGACTTCCCGATGATTCACTATTCGACTTCTGGTAAGTTACTGCTATACATAATGTTTTTAAACCTTTCCAATCAACAGCAAAATCACCAAATTCTTGGGTAAATGGGACCGTGATGTAGGTCCTTATCACCTTGCGACCACGTTTACCTGCCTCTTCTTGCTCTACTGCGTGAGACGAATATTCTGCCAATTTCTCAAAAGAAAAATGAGGGTTCATCCGGAAAATCGATACCTGAATGGCTTTTCTGATACCATATCGCCAAAAATAGCCAGTTAATGTCAACTTCACTTCTTTACCATCGCTTTGGAATACGCGGCCCTTTCCATTATTGCTCTACAGAGTTTGATGGTGACGCGACCATCTTTCACGTAGCACACAATCCTCATATTAAATGTCCATCATGTCGTAGTCGTGATGTCATAAAAAAAAGGAGGTAAGGTTCGCCGTTTCATCGCTACGCCAATCGGCACTAGCCCCTGTTACATCCAGATAGCAAACCAGCGGATTGAATGCCGAGCTTGTAATACACTCGGGTATTTGCCGCTTAACTTTGTTCCTCGTCCCAAAGTGCGTTACACAAAGGGCTTTGAACAGTATGTTCTCTCGCTGTCAGCATTGAACGTCACCATCAATGCCATTGCCAAGCTATGTGGTGTCTGTTGGGATACAGTGAAAGATATTCAGAAGCATTACCTGCAAAAGCGATACTCTCAACCTTGTCTTAAAAACGTCACTCACATTGGAATTGATGAGATTTACTGTGGCTCAAAAAGTGGCTTCATGACGGTTGTGATTGATATGAAGACAAGTGCCGTCATTTATACAGAGAAAGGAAAGAAGGCCGAAAGCCTTGACGGTTTTTGGAAACGGAAGCTGCGTTGTAAAAAGCCGATTGAAGCCGTCGCCACCGATATGGGACAGGCATACATCTCTTCGGTAAAACAGCACGCCCCGAAGGCGAAGTTGGTCATTGACCGTTTCCACGTGGTGAAGCGTTTTAATGAAAAGCTGACAGAGTTCAGGCGTGAACTACAAAATTCGATGAGTAACAAAAATGACGCTCAATACCTTAAGAATACTCGTTGGTTATTGGTAAGTAATCCCGATAGGTTAGATGAGCAAGGCCAAGCGAGATTGGAGCGAGCACTCGCAGCCAATCAGCCCTTAGCGGTGGTTTATTATTTAAAAGAGAAGTTAAGAATGCTGTGGTCGCAGCCATCAAAGATAGAGGGTGAGAGATGGCTAGAAAGCTGGATAGATGAAGCGAACCACTCAGGCATTGTGATGCTAGAGAAGTTTACTAAGACCCTGAGGAAGCATAAGGATGGGATATTGGCATTTTATGATGAAAGGATGAATAGTGGTCGAGTAGAGGGTGTGAACAACCGAATAAAGACGCTGAACAAAGTCGCCTATGGGTATCGTGATTGGGAATTTTTTGAGTTAAAAATCAAAGCCAGTCATGAGGCGAAGTATCGATTTTCCGGATGAACCAAAATGAGATTGAAAAAGAGCATGTAAACGAGGTTGGTTATCCTTAACGGACATTAAATAGTCACCGCCTCTAAGAACAATATCTTCCGCTATGGCTCTTTGACATCCCATGGCATCTAGGCTGATAACTCGGTCTTCAACTTGGATTAATTTCAATATCTGGGGAATTAACGTGATCTCATTCGATTTTTCATCCGTTTTCAACTGCCCTAGCACAAGGCCAGTATCTACAGAATACACGGCTTGCGCATGAGTTAAATAATTGTTAAGTCCCAAATAACACGTGCTCTCGAAACTCTGTATTTAACGCACATTTTAATTGCCGCCTTTTCAAAGTGCCTTTCATTTCTACTAACTTTATCAAGTTCATGCACATTTGACGTATGCGCGAAAGATTCTCTGCCGCATGCTGATAAGTAATGCGGCTATCATCTTCTCCCATCACACAATCCAGCCACCAATGCATACTCTCTACACCCCAGTGACCACGACACAATTCGCCAAAACTAACCGGCGTCAGTTCCTTCGATGAGATGAAATACCGAATACCAAGACTTCCCGATGATTCACTATTCGACTTCTGGTAAGTTACTGCTATACATAATGTTTTTAAACCTTTCCAATCAACAGCAAAATCACCAAATTCTTGGGTAAATGGGACCGTGATGTAGGTCCTTATCACCTTGCGACCACGTTTACCTGCCTCTTCTTGCTCTACTGCGTGAGACGAATATTCTGCCAATTTCTCAAAAGAAAAATGAGATTGAAAAAGAGCATGTAAACGAGGTTGGTTATCCTTAACGGACATTAAATAGTCACCGCCTCTAAGAACAATATCTTCCGCTATGGCTCTTTGACATCCCATGGCATCTAGGCTGATAACTCGGTCTTCAACTTGGATTAATTTCAATATCTGGGGAATTAACGTGATCTCATTCGATTTTTCATCCGTTTTCAACTGCCCTAGCACAAGGCCAGTATCTACAGAATACGCGTTCACCATATGAGTTAAGCATTTGTTTTTACTATAATCATACGTACCTTTTAATGACTTGCCATCTATGGCAACATGATGGGTCACTAAGGATTTTTCTCGCCGAATATCATTACACCATCGAACGAAACACAATGAAAACTCATCTGGATCAATCAAACCCACTATTCGCGCCAAGGTATCGTGACTAGGCACACCAGAAGAGTAGTCACTAAACTTACGAAACCAGGTTAAATTTTCCTCACCAAAGCCTTCGATTTCATCCCAAGTCTTCATTCCGCACAGCATCGCTGTCACCACCTGGAACATCACTTCGAAGAAATTATAGGTCGATTTTCTTGCCTGACGAGTATCACTCAATATGCTAAAATGCTCTTTAAATTCGCTGTAATCCATATTCGTCTTATCCTGCTTTATTTTTAACAGTATAAGATCACGTCAAGATCGCTAATTCAATCTATTTCTAAAAATTTTATCCCGAAATTCGATAAAAAGGTGCGTCAATAACATGCGCGAACCCTGACAAAGAACCTTGTCTGTTTTACGGCTTGAGTGAACCACGAATTTTATGGTCAAAAAGCTCATTTGCCGACAACACAAAACGAATGGCCGGAGAAATCCCACAAGATTGAACCCCTAATTTTACCTGAGTTGCATAACGCCGCATTAAGCGGCTAAAAATTGTGGGCTAAAATACAAGCGAAGCGCAGTAGCCCACTGTTTTTAGTCCGATTAAATGCCTTGTTATATAGCCACTTGATGCACAATGCGTGGGAAAACACATTACGATAAAACAGCCCTTTTTAGGTTTTATTTCAAACGCAACAAAGCTAGTTGACGAACGAAGCTAAACCCATTTTTAACATACAAGGTACTAACGTGGTTTTGAAAACCATGCACGCTACCGCACTTAGAATGACACAAGTTGGTGAGCTGCGAATTACATTTTAGGTGGTGCTAAATTTGCTGATTTAGAAAATTTATCAACGAAGGAAATACCCGCTCCGCAAAAAAACATACTCAAATCTGACTTATGAAACCATACACTAAAACACTGCTCGAAAGCTATATAACGCCCGCTTAAGGGGCAGCCAACGCTACTACTAACTTACCGCATAACACCGTAATCACAAAAACCAACGCATAGTAAAAATGCCGTGCGTTGGCTGTCCCTCTTGAAGCGTTTGTTATGCCTGTTTTACCTTTTGGGTGTAGTGTTCAAAAGCAACAATCTTATCATAACCTTCAGATTCATAGAGTGATTTTGCTTTATCGTTAGTTGCTGACGTCGCTAATTTAACGGTTAACGCGTTCGTTTCTTTCGCAAAACATTTCACTTTTTGGAGCAATGCTCTCGCAACTCCTTGGTTTCGGGATCCATCAGAAACGAATAGATCATTGAGATACCACATCGGTTTCATTGCGACAGATGAGAATGACGGGTAAAGTTGCACAAAACCAAGAGCTTCATTGCTTTCGGTCATAGCTAAAAAAATCACAGATTCATTATTAGCGAACCGGTTTCTCAAAAATTCTCTAGCGGCATCAATATCCGATTTTTGCCCATAAAACCGACGATAATCATCAAATAAACTCACAATCTGATCTAATTCAGAGATTGAAGCCTTTAAAATCTTCATTTAACTCTCCTTGTCCATTAACAGGCATAACGCCCGGTTAAGGGGCAGCCAACGCCACAACCAAGCTTCCGCATAACACCGTAACCACAAAAAACAACGCATAATAAAAATGCCACGCGTTGGCTGTCCCTCTTGAACCGTTTGTTATGCTTAAGCTTCAATGACTTACGTTTTACCAAAACCAAGATTAACTCAGCTTTGATGCACAAACAAAACCCAATAACCAAAAAAACTGAAATGACTCATCATTTTGAAAATCAGACTTGGAACTTTGGCCGCTAAAACGAAAAAACCTAAGATCAAATTTCTGATTGAGCCAACCGACCTAACCTCGTGCTTGCCCAAAAATTGATTGAGGCAATTCTCTGAATTTCCAGCGCCAAAGAACAAGTGTCCAGAAAACAGCGCCCGCTGAAGCCAACTTGCCGACAAACACAAAACCAATCAGCCGAGGGAACAAAGAAAAGATACAACCAACTGATTTTGCGTGATTAAACATAACGCCGCGTTAAGGGGTGCAGGCACACAATACAAAAGCTACCGCACAGCGACTTAATCACTGAACCCAACGCAAACTGAAAATGCCACGCGTGCCAAATCCCACTTAAACGCTTTGTTATGCTTAAGCTTCAATGACTTACGTTTGACCAAAACCAAGATTAACTCGACTTTGATTCACAAACAAAAGGCAAAGATTAGAAAACCGAAATGAATCATAGTTTTGATAATCAGACTTGGAATTTTGGCAAAACTGGCTTGGAGTTTAAAAACAAAAAATGGATTCTGATTGAACCAACTTCCCTAACCACGTAGTTGCTCAAGAATTGATTGAGGCAATTCTCTGAATTTCCAGCGCCAAAGAATAAGAGTCCGAAAAACAGCGCCAAAAAAAGCCAACTTGCCGACAAACACAAAACTGAAAAGCCGAGGTAACAGAGAAAAATCATAAACCACTGATTTTTGGTGATTAAGCATAACGCCCGGTTAAGGGGCAGCCAACGCCATAACCAAGCTTCCGCATAACACCGTAACCACAAAAACCAACGCATGGTAAAAATGCCACGCGTTGGCTGTCCCTCTTGAACCGTTTGTTATGCTTAAGCTTCAATGACTTACGTTTTACCAAAACCAAGATTAACTCAGCTTTGATTTACAAACAAAAGCCAAGACCTAAAAAACGGAAACGACTCATAGATTTGAAAAACAGACTTTGTATTTCGGCAATTCAAGCCCCAAAACCTGTGTTCAAAATACTGATTGCGCCAACCGCCCTAACCTCGCACTTACTCGAAAATTGAATAAGGCAATTCTCTGAATTTCCAGCGCCAAAGAACAAGTGTCCGGAAAACCGCGCCCACTGAAGCAAACTTGCCGACAAACTCAAAACCAACCAGCCGAGGGAACAAAGAGAAACCATAAACCACTGACTTTGCGTGATTAAGCATAACGCCCGCCTAAGGGGCTGGCAACGCATTACTACTAAACTCAAACACAACAACCGAAACCACCGCGGCTCAATGGGACTGGAAACGCCACGCGTTGACAGTCCCTCTTGAGGCGTTTGTTAGCTTCGTAGCCTATTGTTTAGCAATGATTTTTCAAACACATTTGCTTGAAAGTCATTTTACGCAAAAGCATCAAGCAAACACACGTCCAGCGCCAAAAGCTGTGAAGTGAGCTGTCAAAACTCACAGCGTTCAAGGTTGAGTTGGCCACTTACCGAATTTCCGACAAAAAAAGCGCGATTTCAGCGACGATGCAGCCTTTTGTGAAACCAAGTTGGCAGTGTTGAACATCGAACAACTTTGAAGCATCGAGACTTGTTGGCTTTCAGCAACTTTGAAATTGTTGAATTATCAACGCTTTCTGCTACGTAAATATCCGACTGAAACGCAAAGGCTGATTCGTGAACTTTCAAAGCATGAAGCTGATTTTTCAAGAGCATTGAACTCAAGATTTTGATAACCGCTAACGCCCGCTTAAGGGGCAGACAACGCTACTACCAACTTTCCGCATAACACCGTAACCACAAAAACCAACGCACAGTAAAAATGCCACGCGTTGGCTGTCCCTCTTGAAGCGTTTGTTATGTTTAGAGAGCTGAATTTTGTTCTTTTGCGTATTGTGCGTAGAGAATGTCGGCAAAATCTGTTTCGTTGATAATGCCGATAACAAGATCTCGAACTGCATCCGCAAGTAAATCGTTTTCCTGCGTAAGCTCAAAATCGTTAAGTGATAAATATTCAAGTGCCACAGCCAAACCTGTGCGCTTGTTCGCATCAGGTAGCGCATGTGAAACCGCTATACAAGCAGTGTATTTAGCAGCGATTTCAAAAACATCATCCAGTCCTTCATAAACGATGGCATTATCGATTCGACCTAATGCTCCCTGAAGCTTGGGGATATCAACTGCTCCTTTCATTCCTGGTTCTGTTTTTAGGATCAAAGCATTAATCTCGATCACTCGTTCAAAAGGAAAACAGATGATATCCATTACATATCAGCCAATTTAGTGAATGTCTTCTGATGGGTACGCAAAGCAAGTTTAGTTTCAGACTTCACAATTTGACGACCAGCATCACCAGTCAAATCAAGCTTTTTACTAGCCTTAATTTTCGGTCTTTCAACAGCATCAACGCCGTAAGCTTCAACTTTTCGATTCATATCACACCTACTATCAACAAAGGTTAGGCTGATTATAGCCCCAAAACGTGATAAAAAACATAACGCCGCGTTAAGGGGTGCAGGCACGCAATACAAAAGCTACCGCACAGCGACTTAATCACCAAACCCAACGCAAACCGAAAATGCCACGCGTGCCAAATCCCACTTAAACGCTTTGTTATGCTTAAGCTTCAATGACTTACGTTTTACTAAAAACAAGATTAACTCGACTTTGATTTACAAACAAAAACCAAAACGCAGAAAACCGCAATGACTCATAGTTTTGAAAATCAGATTTTGAAATTCGGCGGATAAAACCGAAAAACCTAAGAGCAAATTTCTGATTGAGCCAACCGCCCTAACCTCGCGCTTGCCCGCAAATTGATTGAGGCAACTCTCTGAATTTTCAGCGCCAAAGAATAAGTGTCCAAAAAACAGCGCCAAACGAAGTCAACTTGCCGACAAACTCAAAACCAACCAGCCGAGGGAACAAAGAAAAACCATAACCCACTGATTTTGGGTGATTAAGCATAACGCCCGCTTAAGGGGCAGCCAACGCTATTACTAAGCTTCCGCATAACACTGTAATCACAAAAACCAACGCATAATAAAAATGCCACGCGTTGGCTGTCCCTCTTGAGAATTACCAATTACGTTTCACACCATCTCACCAAGCGCCAAATTTAACTATAAATCATTGATTTAAAATAATTTAAACCTCTTTCAACATCACATCCCCTCACTACATCTCACAGCTCCGCCCCCCCCTTGCGTCCCCCTAAAACCGTTGTTAACTTGAAGGGGAACACTCAAATAAATGGAGTATAACAGCATGGCTGGTATCAATAGATTAAGTAACACACAAGTAAAAAATGCAGCATCAAGTGATAAAGAATACTCGCTTTCCGATGGTGGCAATCTTTATCTTCGAGTCCGAAAAAACGGCTCAAAAAATTGGCAATTTATTTACCCTGACCTTATCACGAAAAAGCGAAAAAAAATGGGGCTGGGATCTTACCCAAACGTAACACTTGCAGAAGTGCGGTTCATCCGGAAAATCGATACCTGAATGGCTTTTCTGATACCATATCGCCAAAAATAGCCAGTTAATGTCAACTTCACTTCTTTACCATCGCTTTGGAATACGCGGCCCTTTCCATTATTGCTCTACAGAGTTTGATGGTGACGCGACCATCTTTCACGTAGCACACAATCCTCATATTAAATGTCCATCATGTCGTAGTCGTGATGTCATAAAAAAAAGGAGGTAAGGTTCGCCGTTTCATCGCTACGCCAATCGGCACTAGCCCCTGTTACATCCAGATAGCAAACCAGCGGATTGAATGCCGAGCTTGTAATACACTCGGGTATTTGCCGCTTAACTTTGTTCCTCGTCCCAAAGTGCGTTACACAAAGGGCTTTGAACAGTATGTTCTCTCGCTGTCAGCATTGAACGTCACCATCAATGCCATTGCCAAGCTATGTGGTGTCTGTTGGGATACAGTGAAAGATATTCAGAAGCATTACCTGCAAAAGCGATACTCTCAACCTTGTCTTAAAAACGTCACTCACATTGGAATTGATGAGATTTACTGTGGCTCAAAAAGTGGCTTCATGACGGTTGTGATTGATATGAAGACAAGTGCCGTCATTTATACAGAGAAAGGAAAGAAGGCCGAAAGCCTTGACGGTTTTTGGAAACGGAAGCTGCGTTGTAAAAAGCCGATTGAAGCCGTCGCCACCGATATGGGACAGGCATACATCTCTTCGGTAAAACAGCACGCCCCGAAGGCGAAGTTGGTCATTGACCGTTTCCACGTGGTGAAGCGTTTTAATGAAAAGCTGACAGAGTTCAGGCGTGAACTACAAAATTCGATGAGTAACAAAAATGACGCTCAATACCTTAAGAATACTCGTTGGTTATTGGTAAGTAATCCCGATAGGTTAGATGAGCAAGGCCAAGCGAGATTGGAGCGAGCACTCGCAGCCAATCAGCCCTTAGCGGTGGTTTATTATTTAAAAGAGAAGTTAAGAATGCTGTGGTCGCAGCCATCAAAGATAGAGGGTGAGAGATGGCTAGAAAGCTGGATAGATGAAGCGAACCACTCAGGCATTGTGATGCTAGAGAAGTTTACTAAGACCCTGAGGAAGCATAAGGATGGGATATTGGCATTTTATGATGAAAGGATGAATAGTGGTCGAGTAGAGGGTGTGAACAACCGAATAAAGACGCTGAACAAAGTCGCCTATGGGTATCGTGATTGGGAATTTTTTGAGTTAAAAATCAAAGCCAGTCATGAGGCGAAGTATCGATTTTCCGGATGAACCAAATTTTGATAAATCACTTTCGGAAAACTCAAAGCGAAAGCAAAACTTCCAAAGCGACTTTGAGCCAAGCTTGCTAACCTCGCGCAATCCCAAAATTCAATTGAGGCAACAACTCAAGATTCACATTGGCAAACAATGTTGATTTGCCGAAAAACCTGGGCGAATTGCCAAAGGAAGAAAGAAAAGACCACAACCACTTGATTTTTATTGTTTTAAGCTAACGCTGCGTTAAGGGGTGAGTGCCGCATAAACCAACCTTCCGCAAGCCACTTTCACCACCAAAACCAACCGCATACCAAAAATGCCACGCGGCATGAATCCCTCTTAAACGCCTTGTTATGTTTAAGACTCAATGGGTTAAGTTTTACGAAACCAAGAGCTTAACTCGACTTACCTTTGAAAACCAAAACCAGACGCTAAAAAGCTGAATTAACTCATAAATTTAGTCGTAATGACTTTGAATTTTAGCGTGAGAAACCGAAAACTTGAGCTCAAACTTTGAAACTAAGATCGCTTCATTCGACTCACAAACGCACTGAACTTAAATGAGGCAACTCTCTGAACTTTTAGCGCCCACGAATTGGAGTCCAGAAAACAGCGAACAACGAAGTTAACTTGCCGACAAGACCAAAATTAGAAAGCCGAAAATGCAAAGAAAAGATGCAACCAACTGATTTTACGTGATTAAACATAACGCCCGGTTAAGGGGCAGCCAACGCCATTACCAAGCTTCCGCATAATACCGTAACCACAAGAACCAACGCATAGTGAAAATGCCACGCGTTGGCTGTCCCTCTTGAACCGTTTGTTATGTTTAAGCTTCAATGACTTACGTTTTACCAAAGCCGAGATTAACTCAGCATTGACTCACAAACAAAAGGCAAAACCTAAAAAACTGAATTGACTCATAACTTTTGAAAAGCAGACTTGGGCTTTTAACATTTCAAGCTTTGACAACTAGAAACTTAAAACTGATTTCTGATTGAGCCAAACCGCCCTAACCTCGCGCTTACCCGAAAATTGATTGAGGCAATTCTCTGAATTTCCAGCGCCAAAGAACAAGTGTCCGGAAAACAGCGCCCGCTGAAGCCAACTTGCCGACAAACACAAAACCAATCAGCCGAGGGAACAAAGAAAAACAATAATCCACTGATTTTTGGTGATTAAACATAACGCCAAATTAAGCTGCTACCAACGCACAATGCCACTTAAAGCAATGCGCCATAATCACAAAACCATTTTAGAGCAGATTCAGCCGCGCGTTGGTAGTCAGGCTTGAATTTTTTGTTAGGTGTTACTGTTTCGCATTCATTAACTTGGCAAAGAACCACTCATTTAACGCATTACGATAAACGAAACCCAAACCTTTCACTCAATTTGGCAGCCAAATGCGATCAACTTAAAACAAGTATTCTGCTGATTTGATTGAGAAAACCAAAGCGCCTTTGCGCCAGTGAAACATTCAACCAACCACTACGATTTCCAATGAAGCAACCCACGAACATTGGCATGATAAAAAGCGAAAGAAACGTGATGATTGGGACAGACCAAGCCGATTTGCTGACATCCGTAAACGAATGGCTAGAGAAATCCCCGAATCTTTTCCCCAACAATTACGCTTTTCTCTTCGTAAACCTAACGCCCTGCTAAGGGGTGAGCAATGCACTACAAGAGCTACCGCACACCGCCTTAATCACAAAACTCACCGCATGCTGAAAATGCCACGCATTGCGAATCCCTCTTAAGCAGTTTGTTAGGCGCGCAGTTGTAATTGGTAAAAATCAGTTTCATCGTGCTTTAGATTAGGGCAGCAATATACCCAACCATTACGCTTATAGAACCTTAACGCCCTTGTGTTCGTTCTACTCACGGAAAGCACAGCACGATTACAACCAGCTCGTGTCAATTCTGTTTCGATGTAGAGCTGAACTTGCTGGCTCAAACCGGAACCTCGAATTTCAGGCAACAAGTAAATCAAATGGACATAACCGGTATCTGGCTCGGGCGAAAAAGAACGAAACTCTAACTGCCCTACCAATTGCCCATCCAACCAGATATGGATGTAAAACCAACCTGCTTCAGATTGCCTTTCTTGGATTCGTTCTCGATAACCTGCTATGAAATCATCAAAACCCGAATAGGTTTTGAAGCTGCAATAGTAAGCGTCCTTTCGAGCAGCTACGCAAAAATCATAATCTTGCGCCAAATTGATCACTTTAAATTCTACGTTCATCCCTAATCCTAAAGTGAATAGCGCCTAACGCCGCATTAAGGGGCGAACAACGCACAAAAGCACTCAATGCATAGCAAATTCATCACAAAAACAAACGCATGGCAAAAATGCCACGCGTTGTGAGTCCCTCTTAAATGCTTTGTTAGCCGTTTATCTCACACTTGAATGATGAGACACGCTCTCTAACCTTTCTGCCAACCAAATTTTAATGATTGATTGACGTGTTACACCAATACGACTCGCTTCTCTGTCCAATGACTCAAGCATCCAGGCTGGAAAATCTACATTGACTCGTTTTTGCTTATGCATCGGTCTTTTAGCTTGCGATAGATCCAAGTCCATTACGATATCATCGTCGTCACTTTCAAACTTGGCATCAAATTCATGCGCTTTCATAAAGGCTTACCTCCGCTTTCCGTGAACGCCGAACTGAGATGATCCTGATATTCGTACCTCGGTAGGTAATTACTCCTGACCAATGCTTACCGTTTAGTAAGCCGACAACCAAATATCTGGGCTCATCACTCGTGTTAGCAGGGATCTCGATAAGATCTGAATCATTCCACAACCCTTGAGCTGTATGAAAATCAATACCGTGCTTTTCGAGATTACTTCTGCTTTTGTTTTCATCAAATTCAAATTTAATCATGAGTAAAAACCACACCCTTTTTACTCATTAGGCAAACTTTGTTTATTGATGACGGCTAACGCCCAATTAAGTGGTGAGCAACGCACTGGCTAAGCCGCGGCATTGCACCGTAAAGCACTTTACCTGACGCATAGTAAAACCGCCACGCGTTGAGAATCCACTTGAATTGTTTGTTATATTCGTAGCCTATTGATTAAAAAGCTGTTCTACCGTTTTCATTGGTAAGAACATACGAATACGCCCATTATGTTCGCACAACACTTCAAAACCGAACTTCGTATAGAACGCTTGAGCGGAGTCTGTCAGACAGTCCACAACAATTGCGTATACCCTCATGTGATGATTCACTTCCCACAAGTACTTCAGCGCACGAATTAGACTGACCTTTCCAAGTCCAGAACCGTGAAATTCTTTGTGCACCGCTAATTGAGCCAACAGAAAAACAGGGATTGGATATCTCGGTAGTTTCTTTGCTAATTGTGTCGGTAATGTTTCTCGGCTGATTGAGCTCGGGGCAACACTATAAAATGCACAAATAGCAAATTTTTGATTTAACAGTGGCTGAGCACTAGGTAAAACCATTGTTCGGCTAATACCTGCTTGCATGTGCTTTGCAGCTTGAGTTTTGATAAATGTGTTTAGCTCTTGCTCACCACAGTCAAATGAGTCGCGGTCATGCTTTGATTTACTAAGTTCTACAAACTCTTTGCCCCAACTCACTTGATACCGCTCTTCTCTGTATATTTAACAGCTTCAAGCAAAGCTTGATTCGGTACTTTTACTTTATTACACGCAGCCATAAACTCGTCAAAAACACTGTCTTTAACCATAATACTTTCATGCTCCTCAATAACATGAGTCGCATCTTCGTCCATAAGCCTCACCACATATTCAGTGAGACTTTTTAAACCAAGTAAAGCCGATGCCTTTTCGGCTTTTGCCTTGATCTCTTCATCAAGGCGGATATCTAAACGTGCCGTTGCCATAACCCCTCCTATGTACGGATACATTCCGTAATGTTGAGAGATTATAGTCCAAACTTAAAGCACATTCAATTAGTACGGAAAGTTTACGGAACGAGGGAGAATATAACGCCCGCTTAAGGGGCAGACAACGCTACTACTAAGCTCCCGCATAACACCGTAATCACTCAAACCAACGCATGGTAAAAATGCCGCGCGTTGGCTGTCCCTCTTGAAGCGTTTGTTAGCTGGCTAACTGCCAACGGTTAAGGTGAAAGAATAACAAACCTTGAACAGATCCGAGCAAGCCTATAGAAACACTGATTGGCAAGGCGAAAAACAGAACATACTTTACGATGTCGTTTAAATCTGCACCATCAAGGTTGGTTATCCTTAACGGACATTAAATAGTCACCGCCTCTAAGAACAATATCTTCCGCTATGGCTCTTTGACATCCCATGGCATCTAGGCTGATAACTCGGTCTTCAACTTGGATTAATTTCAATATCTGGGGAATTAACGTGATCTCATTCGATTTTTCATCCGTTTTCAACTGCCCTAGCACAAGGCCAGTATCTACAGAATACGCGTTCACCATATGAGTTAAGCATTTGTTTTTACTATAATCATACGTACCTTTTAATGACTTGCCATCTATGGCAACATGATGGGTCACTAAGGATTTTTCTCGCCGAATATCATTACACCATCGAACGAAACACAATGAAAACTCATCTGGATCAATCAAACCCACTATTCGCGCCAAGGTATCGTGACTAGGCACACCAGAAGAGTAGTCACTAAACTTACGAAACCAGGTTAAATTTTCCTCACCAAAGCCTTCGATTTCATCCCAAGTCTTCATTCCGCACAGCATCGCTGTCACCACCTGGAACATCACTTCGAAGAAATTATAGGTCGATTTTCTTGCCTGACGAGTATCACTCAATATGCTAAAATGCTCTTTAAATTCGCTGTAATCCATATTCGTCTTATCCTGCTTTATTTTTAACAGTATAAGATCACGTCAAGATCGCTAATTCAATCTATTTCTAAAAATTTTATCCCGAAATTCGATAAAAAGGTGCGTCAATAACATGCGCGAACCCTGACTAATATACCCATCAACTTACCTATCGAAAGTGGCAACAACATTCGTCGAAAATATGATAGCCCCGAACAAAGAAAGAACAAAAATTACGTCATTAATGCGAGTCAGTTAGTGATGTTACCGACTAGCCTAACGCCCGCTTAAGGGGCAGACAACGCTACTACTAACTTCCCGCATAACACCATAATCACGAAACCTAACGCATGATAAAAATGCCACGCGTTGGCTGTCCCTCTTGAAGCGTTTGTTATGTAACAATATTTTCCATCAGGTATATGTGATCAGCATACATTTGACCACCAATTCCATAAGCATCAGGAATAACACTATGTAATGTGAATCCACTTTTTATTAGCACTTTTTCCGAACCCAGATTACCTTCAGTAACCACAGCAGAAAAACTGTTTAGGCAAAACTGTTTTCGGGAATATTCGACTAAAGCTCGTAATGATTCTGTTCCATAACCTCGACCGTGGAAACTAGGTAAA
The DNA here is from genome assembly GCF_015767675.1 of Vibrio navarrensis. Classification (NCBI taxonomy): domain Bacteria; kingdom Pseudomonadati; phylum Pseudomonadota; class Gammaproteobacteria; order Vibrionales; family Vibrionaceae; genus Vibrio; species Vibrio navarrensis. The sequence continues at coordinate 1,828,324 of NZ_CP065217.1, forward strand.
AACATAAAACCAACTTCAGCAGTTCCATTCTGGATGCAATAACCCGTTATACCCACTTTGATACCCGTTTCTAATTCCGAAGCAACCAAACAGTACCAATGACTAGAATCTGGTGTCCATGGTTCAAGCCTAGAACGAAATTTAGACTGAATTTCCAGCAAAGTCGGTTCATCAAAGCAAAGTGAAATGACCTCAGGATCGGTATGAAGTGTGTGAAATAGAGACCAATCATCTTCCGATATCGGAGACATCACTAAACGATCTGAAAATATTTTTTCCACTGAACCTTCCTTGTTACATAACGCTGCGTTAAGGGGTGAATGCCGCCTAAACCAACTTCCCGCAGACCACTTTCACCACAAAACTCACCGCAAACCAAAAATGCCACGCGGCATGAATCCCTCTTAAACGCCTTGTTATGTTTAAGACTCAAAGGGTTAAGTTTTGCGATACCAAGAGCATAACTCGACTTATCTTTGAAAACCAAAGTTAGAAGCTAAAAAGCTGAATTAACTCATAAATTTGATTGTACTGATATTGAGGTTTTAGCGTGAAAAACCGAAAGCTGGTGCAAAAACGTTGAAACTAACATCGCTTCATTCGACTCACAAACGCACTGAACTTTAATGAGGCAACTCTCTGAATTTTTAGCGCCCACGAATTGGAGTCCAGAAAACAGCGACCACTAAACGTAACTTGCCGACAAGACCAAAATTAGAAAGCTGAAAAAGCAAAGAAAAGATGCAACCAACTGATTTTACGTGACTAAACATAACGCCCGCTTAAGGGGCAGACAACGCTACTACTAACTTTCCGCATAATACCGTAATCACCAAAACCAACGCATAGTAAAAATACCACGCGTTGGCTGTCCCTCTTGAAGCGTTTGTTAGTTTTTGTGCTGCAACAAGAACTGCTCTAACATTTTACCAACCAATTCCGGAGATTCTTGATGCGAAGAATGTCCTGTCAATGGGATATTCGCAAAACTACAACCTGTAATTTTCGACTTTAAAGCCGCTGCCTCTTCCAACGAAAACAAGAAGTCATTATCACCTCGCATTACTAATGTCGGGCAGCTAATTTTTTCAACTAATTTATGTGGATAACCAGATTCTGTTGTATCAAGCCAGACTGCTTTCACAGCGTCTACGAGTTTAGGGAAATCCGGTTTAGGATTTGACGCCTCATATAAAGCAACATCATCTGCAAACCTTGATAACCAAAATTCAGCCGTCAAACCACTTAGTAATTCAACCGATGGATCATCTGCCTCTAATCGCCACTGCGAGCCAAGTGTCACCAAACAAGATACCCTTTTCGGCTCTTGTATTGCTAACCGATAACCTACGATACCACCGTCACTGAAACCAAAAATTGAATATTTATCAATACCCAAATGGCTCAGAACATGCTGAACATCTTGTTGATATTGCATGTAATTAAGTGGACGATCACCTAAAAGAGACTTCCCGTGACCACGGAAATCTATACTTATCAATTGATAGTCAGCAGCTACATATTTATGAATTGAACTTAACTCATTCAATGAACCAAGACCGCCATGAAGCATCAATAAAGGCTTGCCATCATGATTACCTGAAAGCTCGTAATAAATCTCGGAGCCACTAACACTTACATATCCATTTTTATTTTTCATTTTATCGACCAACTACGTTTGTATTGATTTGACCTGAAAAAACTAACGCCCTGCTAAGGGGTGAGCAATGCACTACCAAGGCTAACGCACACCGCCTGAATCACAAAACCCACCGCATGCTAAAAATGCCACGCATTGCGAATCCCGCTTAAGCAGTTTGTTAGCTTAAATTTCAGCACCTTAAGATTTACTAAACCTGAGATTAACCCGATTTAGGAAACCAGCAAACCACCTGCGTTTTAAAACCCGAAATTACTCAAACTTTGTGGCCGTTCATGCGCTTTGAAAACCAGTAAATTTTGATAACTCATTTTCGGAAAACTCAAAGCGAAAGCAAAACTTCCAAAGCGACTTTGCGGCAAACTGGCTAACCTCGCACAATCCCAAAACTCAATTGAGGCAACAGCTCAAAACTCGCGTTGTCAAACAATGCGGATTTGCCGAAAAACCTGAACGAATTGCCAAAGGAAGAAATGAAAAACCACAACCAATTGATTTTATTTGTTTTAAGCTAACGCCCGGTTAAGGGGCAGCCAACGCCATTACCAAGCTTCTGCATAACACCGTAACCACAAAAACCAACGCATGATAAAAATGCCGCGCGTTGGCTGTCCCTCTTGAACCGTTTGTTATGTTTAAGCTTCAATGACTTACGTTTTACCAAAACCAAGATTAACTCGGTTTTGACTGACAAACAAAAGCCAAGACCTGAAAAACTGAAACGACTCATAGATTTGAAAAACAGACTTTTAATTTCGGCAATTCAAGCCCAAAAACTTGTGGTTAAAATACTGATTGAGCCAGCCGCACAAACCTCGCGCTTACTCGAAAATTGATTGAGGCAATTCTCTGAATTTCCAGCGCCAAAGAATAGATGTCCAGAAAGCAGCGCCAGACGAAGCCAACTTGCCGACAAACACAAAACCAACAAGCCGAGGGAGCAAGAAAAGATGCAACCAACTGATTTTTGGTGATTAAACATAACGCCGCGTTAAGGGGTGAGTGCCGCATAAACCAACTTTCCGCAGACCACTTTCACCACCAAAACCAACCGCATACCAAAAATGCTACGCGGCACGAATCCCTCTTGAACGCTTTGTTATGCTTAAGCCTCAATGACTTACCTTTTGCCAAACTGAGATTAACTCAGCTTTAACTCACAAACAAAAACCAAAAACCAAAAAACTGAAATGACTGATAATTTTGAAAATCAGACTTTGAACTTTGGCAGATAAAACCGAAAAACCTAAGATCAAACTTCTGATTGAGCCAACCGCCCTAACCTCACGCTTGCCCGAAAATTGATTGAGGCAACGCTCTGAATTTCCAGCGCCAAAGAATAAGTGTCCAGAAAACAGCGCCCACTGAAGCAAACTTGCCGACAAACACAAAACTGAAAAGCCAAAGGAACAAAGAAGAACAATAACACACTGATTTTGCGTGATTAAGCATAACGCCGCGTTAAGTGGTGAGCAACGCAGACAACTAGACCTAAAGTATTGTGCCGTAAACACTTAAGTAGAAGCAAACTGAGAATGCCAAGCGTTGGGAATCCGTCTTAAACGCTTTGTTATGCGCATTTCAAAGAACTCCGGAAGGTAAGTTTATATATTTCTTTCCCGAGAGTAAGTCATCAAGTAATCCATTGGGTATCGACTCTTGATCATCAAAGCGCATGATGAACGACAGGCTGTTTAAGTCTACCTCAGGGCGAGCATACTCTTCTTCTCCGAGTACAATTTGCATCCCAAGCATATATAGCGACGTGTCAGTATATCCGATACCATTTGACGCATAATATGTTGTGATAATTATCGGGACTTCCCTATCTGCAATTTTCACAAAGCCGCTTTCTGGCTTTACTGATTCGAGAAAAAGCTCTTCTAAGTCAAACATAACGGCACCCATTCGTAACACCTGTCCGTCAGAGGCTATAGGTGCAGGCTCACCGTATATCTTTGATGGAAAGACAACTTGCCCTTTCATAAAATGAGCGCTATCTGAAATTGGTAAAACAGACATGCTGAACTTGTCTTCTCCAGAAAACACTCCCTTTAATATTAATAACCTTTCCTGTTTGTACTGAGCTATTGCTAACTGGTTAGCTTGATACGAAAAAAAAGCACTAATGCATGAGATAAATACAGCAAATATTGAAATCAATATAGGTAGAGATTGATTTTTAGCCAATTTAACAAATCGACTTTCACTAGTTACTTCTGTGTCTTCTTGTTCCTGAGTTGGGTCACTCTTATTCATAAATCTCACTTGAAAATTGACACTTTACTGAATGCGTATAACGCCCGCTTAAGGGGCAGACAACGCTACTACCAACTTTCCGCATAACACCATAATCACAAAAACCAACGCATAGTAAAAATGCCGCGCGTTGGCTGTCCCTCTTGAAGCGTTTGTTATGTTTTGGGCCAATGGGTACGATTTAGACCATAAACAGCATGATCTACAACTCGGCCATTCAAATTTTCTGCGCGACTGATTATGCCCTCAAGCGAGAAACCTAAACGTTCACATACATTACGACTTGGAATATTTTCGCTTGCTGCTGATATCTGAACTTTTTCCATATCAAACTCAGTAAAAGCCAAGTCGGTCAGTTTTAAAACCGACTTACTCACGATACCTTTACCTTGGTATTCAGAGCTTAACCAGTAGCCAATCTCTACTTTTTTAAGTTGACGGTTAATACTGTTAAAACTGATATTTCCAACCAACTTATCTTGGTAAATCATCCCACAAACCAAGGATTTTCCATCAGCATAATCATGCAATGAACTTTTGATAAAGCTAAGAAAAAACTCTTCATTGCTTGCATGAGGAGGCCAAGCTAACCATTGACTCAAGTATTCCCTCTCTCGACTGACAATTTCAAGATAGGCCGAAGCAAACTTGGGAGTAACCCAGGGCAAGATCATGAACATTTCTTGTACAACGCAAGGTTAAATTTGACCTGAAGCACGGTCTGTGATCTTATGCTCTTCTTTTGGGGAGCGACCATGAATATTAATACCATCAAAGCGCATTTCAGTATCATCCGTGACAAACGGCAAAGTGCAAAAGTTGATTATCCTCTGTTTGATATTTTGTTTGGGTCTATCTGTGCCGTGATAGCCGGAGGTCAAGGCTGGACTGACATTCGTGAATATGTTCTTGGCCACCATGAGTGGTTTCTTAAACAGGGGCTGTTTGAAAACGGTGTGCCTGTCGACGATACCTTTGCTCGTTTGATTGCAAATATTGATCCTGCCGAGTTTCGCGACTGCTTCCTGGGTTGGATGAATGCGGTACATACCATGACGTTTGGTGAGGTGGTTGCCATTGATGGCAAGACTTTGCGCGGCTCCTACGATAGAGACGACAGGCAAAGCACCATCCATATGGTGAGCGCCTATGCAAGTGCTAACCAAATGGTACTGGGTCAACTCAAAACCAACAATAAAAGCAATGAAATTACCGCGATTCCAGAGCTTATTAAGATGCTCGACTTGCGAGGAGCTATCGTGACGATTGATGCGATGGCCTGCCAGACCAAGATTGCCAAGGCGATCACTAGCAAGGGCGGTGATTACTTGTTGGCAGTAAAGGGGAATCAAGGCAAGTTGTCGGCAGCCATACAGACAGCCTTCGCCCCACACCGCCGTGCCCCAATTGACAAAACCACCTATCAAATCGAGAAACAAAAAGGCCGCGTTGAAGCACGTACTTGCCATGTACTCAAGGCTAGTGAGTTAGAGGGTGACTTCTCAACGTGGAGCGGACTCACCAGTATTGTCATGGTTGAAAATTACCGAGTAGCCAAAGGTAAAGCGCCAAAGTTGGAGTACCGCTACTACATAAGTTCAGCAGACCTGACCGCGGAGCAGGCAGGAAATGCCATTCGAGCCCACTGGGGCATAGAGTCAATGCACTGGATTTTAGATGTGAGCATGCGAGAAGACGCTTGTCAGATTTACCGACAAAACGCGGCTGAAAATTTGGCAGGTTTAAGACACATGGCACTTAACATGCTAAGAGCTGAGCCAAGCAAAATTAGTGTGCCAATGAAGCAGAAACGTTGCATGATGAACCCCGGCTTCTTGGAGCAAGTCTTAGTTGCTGGATTTAAGTCAATGACTAAATTCTAACCATTCATGCGGACGCCCTGGGGAGTAACCAAAGCCAGTTTCAGATCGGTATCAACATCCAATATAAACATGATTTCCTCTTAAAAACATAACGCCGCGTTAAGGGGTGCCGGCACGCAATACAAAAGCTACCGCACAGCGACTTAATCACTGAACCCAACGCAAACCGAAAATGCCACGCGTGCCAAATCCCTCTTAAACGCTTTGTTATGCTTAAGCTTCAATGGGTTACGTTTTTCTGGAAACAAGATTAACTCGACTTTGATTCAGAAACAAAAGCCAAAACTTAGAAAACCGAAATGAATCATAATTTTAATATTCAGGTTAAGGATTTTGGCAGATCTAGTTTGAAGCTTGAAAACCTAGAAATGGATTTCTGATTGAGCCAACCGCCCTAACCTCGCGCTTACCCGAAAATTGACTGAGGCAACTCTCTGATTTTTCAGCGCCAAAGAATAAATGTCCGAAAAGCAGCGCTCACAAAAGCCAACTTGCCGACAAGCACCGAACTGAAAAGCCGAGGGAACAAAGAAAAACCATAAACCACTGATTTTACGTGATTAAGCATAACGCCCGGCTAAGGGGTTGACAACGCACCGCCGAACTTAAAAAAACACACTGTAAACACTGAGCTTCAATTTTGTACTAAAGTCGCCAAGCGTTGGCAATCCATCTTGAGCCGTTTGTTATGCTTGTGCTCAAGTAAACTGCAGAACTAGACAACCAATTAATGCGGGTAAACCTGCAATAAAGAGAACCAAGCCTGTTTGGTAGTTAGCTCGATAATGCTCAACTTGCTCTTCTTCAAAATCATGTCCCTTTACCATTTTGTATACTTTATCGGTAACCGGATCATCTAATCGTGTCGTTTTGCTGTGTATACCACCTTCCCACATTAACTTTGCTAAAAGCCAAATAACAATCACGACAAAAAACAAAAAATCAGCTGGCCGCGTTGTAACAAAAAGAGGAACATAATTAGATAAAGCGAAAACAATCAAAAAGGCCACTATATTGATTAAAAAGACTTTTCTCATCAATTCGGTCAATTTTTACTCCTAGAGCATAACGCCCGGCTAAGGGGTTGACAACGCACCACCGAACTTAAAAAACACACCGTAAACCCTGAACTTCAATTTTGCACTAAAGTCGCCAAGCGTTGGCAATCCCTCTTGAGCCGTTTGTTATATGTTTGGATGAGAAACCTAGCTAGATCTTGAATGCAATGCAATGCATTGAATTACATAGTTATCAACACATTGCATGCGGACGGTATAAAATGCAGCTTATTTATAAAAAGCTTCAACTTCACCTTTTAACTTAATCAGCATCGGCTGGCCAAAACGATCTTTAGCTTTCGGTGACGGAATTTTCACCCACCCTTCACTAATGCAGTATTCTTCAACATCAGTACGCTCTTTGCCATCTAGACGAATGCCAATGTGATGTTCAAAGCACTCCGCTACATAGTGTGGGCTGCGAGGATTACCGGCAAGGTGATCCGGCAAAGCGGGTTTAGCTGTAGTGTCGTTCATATTCATAACCTAAAATATGTAAAAAAGTGCGCTATTGTAGACAATACAATCCTACCGCTCAACAAAGTAAAGATGCTATTTCATATGCGGTATAGAGCGCAGAACTAGATGACATATAACGCCCGGTTAAGGGGCTGACAACGCAAAACACTGAACTCAAAATAACAGCCGTAATCACAAAGGCCGATTTGAACAAAAACCGCCACGCGTTGGCAGTCCCTCTTTAACCGTTTGTTAGGCCAACCGATTGACAACGACACTTTCAAAACCCAAGAACAAGGCTTTTTTGTAAATTTTAAGCAAACTAAACTATTCATTTATAAACCAAAACTCCAACTCAGCAAAGAAACAAAAAAACTCAAATTGAGCGGTTTGGAAGAAAAGTGACGAGCGTAGCATTCTCGGCGGACGTTTGGATGCTAAAGGTTATTTTGCCGACGAATTCACAACGCTAAATAACCCAACGCGATCAAGAAACAACAAATATGTGATGACGATTTATTGCTTAACTTAAGCCAGAAAACATGGAATTTACCGTTCAATTCCAACTCGATTTAGCTGATAAAAACTCACTTTGCCTAACGCCGCGTTAAGGGGTGCAGGCACGCAATACACAAGTTACCGCACAATGCCGTAACCACCAAACCTAACGCAAACTGAAAATGCCACGCGTGCCAAATCCCACTTGAACGCTTTGTTATGCTTAAGCTTCAATGACTTACGTTTTGATAAAACCAAGATTAACTCGACCTTGATTCACAAGCAAAAGCCAAAACCTAAAAAACGGAAATGACTCATGATTTTGAAAATCAGACTTTTAAATTTGGCTGCTAAAACTTAAAAACCTAAGTTCAATTTGCTGATTGCGCCAACCGCCCTAACCTCACGCTTGCCCGAAAATTGATTGAGGCAACGCTCTGAATTTCCAGCGCCAAAGAATAAGTGTCCAGAAAACAGCGCCCACTGAAGCAAACTTGCCGACAAACTCAAAACTAACCAGCCGAGGGAACAAAGAAAAAACATAAACCACTGACTTTGCGTGATTAAGCATAACGCCGCGTTAAGGGGTGAGCAACGCAGACCACCCAACCTAAACCATTGTGCCGTAATCACTAAAGCTGAATCAAACCCAAAATACCGAGCGTTGGGAATCCCTCTTGAACCGTTTGTTATGGCTAACAACTCACTGATTTATTAGGTAAAACTTTAAGAAAGATCTATCCGTTCATCTCGACATTCGTAAGAGCCCATTTCGAATTCTCGACAAATCCAAGGGCGATTTTCGTAAATTGTGCACATGAACGTTTCACGATCTAGAGCTGAACACCAACCATCTGACAAACGCAGCATCGTTTCTCCACCCCATTCATCGAATGCAATATGTTGCTCTGGTACACCTGTATCGGTAATGATCATAACCTCCAAACGGCAACAACAAGCATGGCAGTTTGAGCACGATATTTCCGGATTTGATACATTTTTAATTGGGATTGTCATCGAGTTCTTCAGCGAGTTTAATCGCAGAATAGTACTCCAATTTAAGCCAATTTACCGACATTAATGATGAACTCAACTTGATAGCCATAACGCCCGGTTAAGGGGCAGCCAACGCCATTACCAAGCTTCCGCATAACACCGTAACCACAAAAACTAACGCATGGTAAAAATGCCGCGCGTTGGCTGTCCCTCTTGAACCGTTTGTTATGCTTAAGCTTCAATGACTTACGTTTTGATAAAACCAAGATTAACTCGACCTTGATTCACAAGCAAAGGCCACAACCTAAAAAACGGAAATGACTCATGATTTTGAAAATCAGACATTGAACTTTGGCCGCTAATACTCAAAAACCTAAGATCAAATTGCTGATTGAGCCAACCACCATAACCTCGCGCTTGCCCGAAAATTGATTGAGGTATTTCTCTGAATTTCCAGCGCCAAAGAACAAGTGTCCGGAAAATAGCGCCCACTGAAGCCAACTTGCCGACAAACTCAAAACTGAAAAGCCAAAGGAACAAAGAAGAACCATAACCCACTGATTTTGCGTGATTAAGCATAACGCCGCATTAAGTGGTGAGCGACGCTAAACACCAACGCCTCGACAAACCACTTAAAACGCAAAAACTGAATTTACACTAAAACCGCCAAGCGTTGCGAATCCGTCTTAAATGCTTTGTTATGCAAATTCAATAAGATAAACCAGAAGTTACACTAAATCTGATTAAGAAAACAATCAAAATATTGGTTAAGTGAACCAAGAATCAGCCAAAGCCTGAACCGTGATAAATAAGCCACCAAAACAAAGTCCACCTTTCAGCGACAAACCAAGCTTTTGAATGAGAAAAACTCACCGAGCAAGACTTTCAGCAAATGCGAAGTGATCGATTAACTTGCCCTTTCCACACTTTGCACCCGCAAAACTGACAACGCGCCAACGCTAAAACCAATTGAGGCAAACAAAGAAATTTGCCTGTTTTACGGTTTGAGTTAACCAAGAATTTGAGGGTAAAAATGCTCATTTGCCGACAACACAAAACGAATAGCCGGAGAAATCCCAAAAGATTGAACTCCTAAATTTACCTGAGTTGCATAACGCCGCGTTAAGGGGCGCAGGCACGCACTACAAACGTTACCGCATCACACCCTAACCACTAAATAAACTGCAAGCCAAAAATGCCACGCGTGCCAAGTCCCACTTGAACGCTTTGTTATGCGCCTTGCATCCAAGCCCAACTAATACCATAATTAGGTATCTATTGGTACTGAGGACTAAGTTATGGCTAAGAACACTAGTATTACTTTGGGTGACCATTTTGACGGTTTTATTGCTAATCAAATCCAAAGCGGCCGCTATGGCTCTGCAAGTGAAGTTATTCGTTCTGCTTTACGTTTACTTGAAACCCAAGAAACTAAAATGAACACTTTGCGCCAGTTGCTTGTTGAGGGCGAAGAAAGTGGAGTTGCGGATTATGACCTTGATTCGTTTATCAATGAGTTAGATAGCGAAGAGAGAAAATGAGACCATTTCAGTTAACTAACAAGGCGAAATCTGATTTAAGAGATATAGCCTTGTTTACCTCTCGACGTTGGGGTCGCGAACAGCGAAATATTTATCTAAAACAGTTTGATGACTCATTTTGGCTGTTAGCCGAAAATCCTGACATTGGTAAAACCTGTGACGAAATTCGCGATGGCTACAGAAAGTTTCCACAAGGAAGCCACGTAATATTTTATCGTCAGATCGGCAGTCAAAATATTGAGATTATCCGTATCCTTCACAAAAGCATGGATGTGAATCCAATTTTTGGCGCATAACGCCTTGTTAAGGTGTGAGGCGCGCAATGCCGATGCCTCCGCATACCACCTTAACCACCAAAACTAACGCATAGTAAAAATGCCACGCGAGCCGAATCACTCTTGAACAATTTGTTATAACGCGGTTTCCAGTGAACTCATAGTCTCAACTGACCTCAACTCCCCCTTAGAAAACTCCAAGATACTTATCGCAAGTTGATCTAAAGGCATGGACAAAAGACATTTACCATCGGTTCCAAATATACGGCTACCACCTAATCCGCGAATGTTCTGATCGTTGAGCGCTTTTGGCCAGTTGCACTGTAAAACAAACGCATCGAGTTCCTTAGCTATTTCAGAAGCCGCTGAAAAATAGCCTGTTAAGGTATTGTCATTGCCGCTCTGCCTGATATAGCTAGGCCAAACTATGATTTCTGGAGAGCAGGAACGAACTTGAGAGATAAACCAGTCGGCATCCTCGACTTCTCTACAAATTACCGTGGTACAGCGAGTGCCATCAAGATCAAATACGCTTCTATTACCACCTTTAGCAAAAAACTGGGATTCACTTTCAGTTAATCCAGCCTTGTCCCATTGTGCTATGACCTGACCAGTTTTACTGATGCACAAATAACTATTGAACACATTTGACCCAACTACTTTAGGTGCACCAAAAAACAGACTTGTTCGATACTTTTTCGCTAAATTTTGTAGTTCGACTATGGCATTTTGAATTAAGAGTTCTTTACACTCAGCTTTTATATTTCTATGAAAGCCACTTAATGCGAGTTCAGGGAAAATTAGGACATCTAGTGCACCTAGCCTTTTAATGTACCCAGATATTGTCGAAAGGTTTTGTGCAACAGTCCATCTCATTTGCATCTGAACAATGCCTATTTTCACTCTGTACTCCTTTAGCGTTATAACGCCGCGTTAAGGGGTGAATGCCGCATAAACCAAGTCTCCGCAGACCGCTTTCACCACCAAAAATCACCGCATACAAAAAATGCCACGCGGCATGAATCCCTCTTGAACGCCTTGTTATGCTTAAGCTTCAATGGGTTACGTTTTTCTGGAAACAAGATTAACTCGACTTTGATTCACAAACAAAAGCCAAAAGCTAGAAAACTGAAATGACTCATAATTTTTAAGAATCAGACTTTGAACTATGGCAATCAAAACTCAAAAACCTAAGATCAAATTTCTGATTGAGCCAACCGCCCTAACCTCGCGCTTGCCCGAAAATTGATTGAGGCAACGCTCTGAATTTCCAGCGCCAAAGAAAAAGTGTCCGGAAAACAGCGCCCACTGAAGCCAACTTGCCGACAAACTCAAAACCAACCAACCGAGGGAACAAAGAGAAACCATAAACCACTGACTTTGCGTGATTAAGCATAACGCCGCGTTAAGGGGCGCAGGCACGCACTACACAAGTGACCGCATGACAACTTAACCACTAAACCCAACGCAAATTGAAAATGCCACGCGTGCCAAGTCCCTCTTGAACGCTTTGTTATGTTTAAGCTTCAAGGGCTTACGTTTTGCCAAAACCAAGATTAACTCAGCTTTGGCTCACAAACAAAAGCCAAGACCAAAAAAACCGAAACGACTCATAATTTGAAAATCAAGTTTTGAACTTTGGCCGCCAATACTCAAAAACCTACAGTTCAAATTTCTGATTGAGCCAGCCGCACCAACCTCGAGCTTACTCGAAAATTGACTGAGGCAACTCTTTGAGTTTCCAGCGCTAAAGAATAATTGTCCGGAAAACAGCGCCCGCTGAAGCCAACTTGCCGACAAACACAAAACCAATCAGCCGAGGGAACAAAGAAAAACCATAATCCACTGATTTTTGGTGATTAAACATAACGCCGCGTTAAGGGGCGCCGGCACGCAATACAAAAGTGACCGCATACAACTTAACCACTAAACCCAACGCAAATTGAAAATGCCACGCGTGCCAAGTCCCTCTTGAACGCTTTGTTATGCTTAAGCTTCAATGACTTACGTTTCACCAGAACCTAGATTAACTCGACTTTAATTCACAAACAAAAGCCGAAAACCAAAAAACTGAAATGACTCATAATTTTGAAAATCAGACTTTGAATTTTGGTTGCCAAAACTCAAAAACCTAAAATCAAATTTCTGATTGAGCCAACCGCCCTAACCTCGCGCTTGCCCGAAAATTGATTGAGGCAACGCTCTGAATTTCCAGCGCCAAAGAACAAGTGTCCGGAAAATAGCGCCCACTGAAGCCAACTTGCCGACAAACTCAAAACCAATCAGCCAAGGGAACAAAGAGAAAACATAAACCACTGATTTATCGTGATTAAGCATAACGCCCGGTTAAGGGGCAGCCAACGCCACAACCAAGCTTCCGCATAACACCGTAACCACAAAAGCCAACGCATAATAAAAATGCCGCGCGTTGGCTGTCCCTCTTGAACCGTTTGTTATGTTTAAGCTTCAATGACTTACGTTTTACCAAAACCGTGATTAACTCAGCATTGACTCACAAACAAAAGGCAAAACCTAAAAAACTGAATTGACTCATAACTTTTGAAAAGCAAACTTGGGCTTTTAACATTTCAAGCTTTGACAAACTGAAACTTAAAACTGGTTTCTGATCGAGCCAACCGCCCTAACCTCGCGCTTGCCTGAGAATTGATTGAGGCAATTCTCTGAATTTCCAGCGCCAAAGAATAAATGTCCGGAAAACAGCGCCAAACGAAGCCAACTTGCCGACAAGCACAAAACCAACAAGCCGAGGGAGCAAAGAAAAGATGCAACCAACTGATTTGACGTGATTAAACATAACGCCCGCCTAAGGGGCTGGCAACGCATTACCACTAAACTCAAACACAACAACCGTAACCACCGCGGTTCAATGGGACTGGAAACGCCACGCGTTGACAGTCCCTTTGAGGCGTTTGTTAGCTTCGTAGCCTATTGTTTCCCAATAACTTTTAAACACCTTTGCTTGAAAGCGATTTTACGAAAAAGCATCACGCAAACACACGTCCAACGCCAAAAGCTGTGAAGTTAGCTGCCAAAACTTAAAACGCTCAAGGCTAAGTTGGCCACGGTTAAGAGTCCGCGACAAAGAAAGCACACTTTCAGCGATGATGCAGCCTTTGTGAAACCAAACTTTCCGTGTGGAGCATCCAACAAAATGGAAGCATCGAAGTTTGTTAGCTTACGGCGGCTTTGAAACTGCTGAAATTTCAATACGCTCTACCAAATCAACATCAGGCAAAACTCAAAAGCTAAATTGTGCAACTTGAACGCTAAAAGCTGAATCTTCAGAATAATTAAACCCAGACTTTGATGAATTTTGCTTCAAGAAGCTAACGCCCTGCTAAGGGGTGAGCAATGCACTGCAAAAGCTACCGCACACCACCTTAATTACAAAACTCCCCGCATGCTAAAAATGCCACGCATTGCGAATCCCTCTTAAGCAGTTTGTTAGCTTAAATTTCAGCACCTTAGATTTGCCAAAACTGAGATTAACCCGATTTGGAAAACCAACAAACCACCTGAGATTTAAAACCCGAATTGACTCAAACTTTGTGGCCTTTCATGCGATTTGAAAACTCGAAAATTTTGATAACTCATTTTCGGAAAACTCAAAGCGAAAGCAAAACTTCCAAAGCGACTTTGCGCCAAACTGGCTAACCTCGCACGATCCCAAAACTCAATTGAGGCAACGGCTCAAAACTCGCGTTGGCAAACAATGCTGATTTGCCGAGAAACCGGAACGAGCTGCCAAGGGAAGAAAAAACAGGCTGCAATCAATTGATTTTCATTGTTTTAAGCTAACGCCCGCTTAAGGGGCAGACAACGCTACTACCAACTTTCCGCATAACACCGTAATCACAAAAACCAACGCATAGTTAAAATGCCACGCGTTGACAGTCCCTCTTGAGGCGTTTGTTAGTTGCCCTACCCCAACACCAGTGCTAACATTCGTACGCACAACAAAGGAGCTCACCATGGATACTAGAATTCAATTTCGTGTAGACGAAGAAACAAAACGTTTAGCTCAACAAATGGCTGAAAGCCAAGGTCGAACTCTTAGCGATGCTTGCCGTGAACTCACTGAACAATTAGCTGAGCAGCAACGCAAGGCATTATCTCACGATGCATGGCTAACTGAACAAGTGAATCAAGCATTTGAGAAGTTCGACTCAGGAAAAGCAGTATTCATTGAACATGACATCGCCAAAGCACGAATGGCTGAACGTAAAGCTAAAATCCGAAATCGAGGCCACGCATGATTTTCTGGGAAGAAGCATCTCTCAATGATCGTGAGAAAATTTTCGAATTTCTCTACGACTTTAACCCAGCAGCCGCTGAAAAAACGGATGAGCTCATAGAAGCCAAAGTCGAAAATTTGCTTGAGCAACCACTAATGGGTGTTCAGCGTGATGGCATTAGAGGCAGATTGCTTATTATCCCTGAGATATCAATGATTGTTTCGTATTGGGTTGATGGTTCTAAAATTCGAATAATGCGTGTACTACATCAGAAACAAAAATTTCCAAACGACTGATTTGTTGCTGATTGGCAACTAACGCCCGCCTAAGGGGCTGGCAACGCATGACCACCAAACTCAAACACAACAACTGCAACTACCGCGGCTCAATAGGACTGGAAACGCCACGCGTTGACAGTCCCTCTTGAGGCGTTTGTTAGTTTGCGTGCCAAAGTGACACAAAGATTGCTTATTGAACACTTTAACGCCATAATGCCCATGTGACAGTTTGACACAACAGGAGATAAAACTATGGCAACGACTTTGCCTCGCATCACCGCTAGAGTTGATGTCGATACTCAAGATTTACTCGCTAAGGCTGCTGCTCTTGCTGGCATGTCTAGTATTAACTCATTTGTTTTGAATGCAGCAATCGAAAAAGCAAAACAAGTCATTGAACGTGAGCAAGCTCTAAAGCTTAGCCAAGCTGATGCCGTATTGCTGATGGAAGCTCTTGATAATCCAGCGGTAGTAAATGCAAAGCTCAAATTGGCATCCGAACGTTATGAGAGCAAAACTCAATGATGAATACGGTACTTCTCGATAAAGATAAGCACGATAGGAACCGTTTCAATTGTGGCATTGAAGCCCTCAACAATTACTTAAAAGTAATGGCGAGTCAGCAAGCCAAAAAAGACAACACCAGAACCTTCGTTTTGGAAGATGACAATAATAGTGCTTATATCATCGGCTTTTACACTCTGACTTTGACACCCATTGATTTGAAAGCCTTGCCCGACAAGTTACAAAAGAAGCACCAATCTTCAACCTCTGGAGGGCTCATTGCTCGTTTAGCTGTCGACGATAGATACAAAGGAAAAGGTTTTGGTGAGTGGCTACTCATTGACGCTCTCAGAAAGCTACTCGCAGCCAGTGACAGCGTAGCGTTCCCTGTTGTGATCGTTGATGCCAAAGATGGTGCAAAACATTTCTATGAGCGCTATGGGTTTCAAGCGTTTCAAGATGCCGAAAACAAACTCTTCATCACCATTGCTGATATCAGAGCAAGCTTAGGCTAGTTATCCACTACCTTTAGCAAACTAACGCCCGCCTAAGGGGCTGGCAACGCATTACCACTAAACTCAAACACAACAACTGCAACCACCGCGGTTCAATGGGACTGGAAACGCCACGCGTTGACAGTCCCGCTTGAGGCGTTTGTTAGCTTCGTAGCCTATTGTTTAGCAATAACTTTTAAACACATTTGCTTGAAAAATATTTTACGTAAAAGCATCACTCAAACACACGTCCAACACCAAAAGCTGTGAAGTTGGCTGCCAAAACTCAAAACGCTCAAAGCCAAGTTGGCCACGGTTAAGAGTCCGCGACAAAGAAAGCCAGATCACAGCGATGATGCAGCATTTTGTAAAACTAAGCTGACCGCGCTGAATGTCCAACAACACTGAAGCATCGAAGCTTGATGGGTTTCAGCGACTTGAAAACTGCTTAACATTCAACACTTTCTACCAAATCAGCATCAGGCAAAACTAAAAAGCCAAATAGTATTACTTGAACGCTAAAAGCTGATTTTTCAGAACGATTGAGTTTGGATTTTGATGATTCCAGCCTTTAAGAAGCTAACGCCGCATTAAGGTGTGAGCAGCGCTCGCCTATACTTTGAGCGAAGCGAAAACGGCGAGCGTTGCGAATCACTCTTAAATGCTTTGTTAGAACTTTATAGCTCACGTGCATGAAAGTACTGACCGTGAGTCTTCGTAGTTTGTACCCAGTCAGCAATGATTACTTTAAAGCCTTGTGTTTTGATTTTATTACCAATTTGTTCCAAGTAGTCTGTGTTCATTGGGAATACACCTAACCTCAAGACCTCCAAGCCAAGCTTAGTTACTTTGTAAATTTCAAACTGGGCTTTTTTACTACTACTTTCATGAGTAAATCGGAGAATTTTATTGTTATGGAAAAGGACTTGCTCATATGAATCAGCAATGCGGGTACCTAGTGTAAGCTGTAACCCACCTCCTTTGACACCACTTAGAATACCAATATCTTCCATTTCTAAAAAGTAACTAAAATCCAACCCTGCATCTTCAATGGCTTTAACTTGGTAAACACTATCTGAAATAGCAAAAGGCGCAAGCCTAGATATTTCATGAGCCTCTGATTTAGAGATGTTTTTAATAAACTCAAGGGTTCTAAGTGAATATGAACCCGGACTAGCCAACTCACCAGCTAAAGCTTTAGCCCATAGTCTTTGCAACCGACATTCCGCAGCTAATTTAGGAATAAACTACCTCATAGAATCTACCGAGTAATTTGAGTAGTTGTGTTTGGTGCTCTTGAAGTCCAGTGATGAACCGTTGGCCGTTGATTTCTAACGTATCTATGCCTTCGAATTGCAAGAAGACCCAACGTGCCGTCGGTCTGGAGGTCGTCTTGTTCTTTACCATACTTGGGAAGAACGCTTCGGTTTGTGCGAGTTGCTCTCTGATTTTGTGTTCTAAACTGGCGTAAACAAGCAAGCTCAACGTCATTATCATTAGCAACGCTTCAATGCGTTCAGGCTTTTTCAAGAAGATGGAAGAGGTTAAAAATTCAGGGCTTTTTAGAAAGCGGAAGCCGCGCTCGACTTTTTGTTGCGATTTGTAATGTGCTAGAAGAGCCGTCATGGTGAGTTCTTCATTGTCGGTGTCATTTGTCGCGAGGATAAACATGCCTACTTTGAGCTTAGCCAGTTTTACTTTTTCTAGGTCGGTGAAGGGAGCGGCTTCGATAAAGTATTGGTATCCTGTCGGTGCTTCATCTGTCTTTGGGCGGCCCGAATGAGAGTAAGTCGGCAGTTTGATGAGAGTGCCTTGTTCAAACCCTAGTAAGTCAGATTGTTTCTTGAAATCGTTAAACGCTAATTCTGCGTCAACTTCACAAGCGAATGGTTTTTTACTTAGCTTTTCCAACGCTTTGATTTCTTTTGCTATGTTTTTCTCTAAGTTCTTGAAGAAAGTGATTTCTTCCCGCTTGGTGGCCTGTTCACTGTGAACGAGCAACCAACGTTGATTGACCTTTCCGTAATCCGAGTCTATCCAACATCCTGAGTAGCCATCATCAATAGCGATTAATTGCTCTGGCTCTAGCGCAAACAGTGCTTGTTTTGCGAGCTTGATGGTCATGGGTACACGGGTAATGAACTTTTGATTTTGCTCATCTAGCGAGGAGATGCTTTCTTCGGTGTACAAGGCGGCATCAGCGATAAAGTAACGACTATTTTGCGCGGCTTTTAGGCAATGTATGTGTCTTTTAGTGACTTCAGCGAATGCCTTGGCATCATTGGTGTTGCCACTCAGTGCTTGCATGTAAACAGGAATACCTGCTTGGTTTTCACAGATGAGTTCAAGCACCACTTGGTTAAGCTCTGGCCTATGATCCCGACTGTAGCCTCTTACAAGCTTAATGACGTTGGTGTTTTCATCTTGTGCATACTCACCATCAACGTGGAAGCTAGTGATATCAAGATGAACAGAATCCGTCGTCAAGCCCAGTTTATCAACAACACGCTCAGCAATAACCTGATAGAGCGCTGAGACATCGGCTTCGTATAGAGCATCTAAGGTGCGGCCTAGTACATCATCAGTAAGGTGGTGTGCTTCAATGTCTTTGGCGAGTAGCTTAGACACAGGCTTGGTCTTAAAAAAGTCCGAGAACATGTGCAGTGTTCTGCTATGAAAGCCAAGTCCATTTAGGAGCATGGCCAATACCGCGTCACCATGAGAAACATTGTGGTCAGAATATTTTGGGATAACGGCATCTATCATCCGTGGCAGGCCAATTTCGTGTATCCGCCCCATGAACCCACGGGGCGATATTGTTAGTGTTTGAAGTTCCAAGGCAGGAGTGCATCGATATCAGGTTCCGCTTTCGCTAACTCCTGCATGCACTTGACCATGTAGTCGTAAAGGATAAGGCCGTTGGCTTTCGCTGTCTCGACGATACTGTAAAGCATCGCGCTCGCTTCCGCCCCGTTAGGGTTGGTCGAGAAGAGCCAGTTCTTTCTCCCAATAACCAGCGGTTTTATTGCGCGTTCAGCTCGGTTGTTGTCTATCGATAAGTGACCGTCATCGATATAGCGGGTGAGCTTCGGCCATTGGCCGAGCGTGTATTTTATCGCTTTACCCAGCGGGCTAGACTCAAGCACTTTCTGAGTTGTCATCCATTCATAAAGCTCATCCAGTATCGGCTTAGCATGCTCTTGGCGCTCTGCTTTTCGTTTTTCCGCAGACTCACCTTTTAAGCGTGATTCTATTCCATAAAGCTTCTGGATTTTGGCCAGCGCTTTATCCGCTTTACCTGACTTGCCTTTGCCTTGAAGCTTCTTCGCCTCCATGAACTTGCGCCGAGCATGCGCGAAGCAACCGACATTGGTGACGAGATGAAGCCCATCATAAACACCATAGCCATCGGTTTGTAGATAACCACTGTAATCCCCCAAGAAGGCAACAGGGCACGCCCTAGCTCGACTGTTTTGATAGTCGTACAAGACGATATTTCTCACATTAGGGAGGGCGGCATCTGGCGAGTCTGCGCCCGAGCAGTAAAGCCACATATAACACTGTTTATCTTCTTTGAGGACATTGAGCGGCGTTTCATCCGCCTGAATCACCACTTGCTCAAGTAGGTGCGTTTTTAAGGCCGCGTAAAGTGGAGCGAACTTCTCACTGACTTGGATAATCCACCTTGCCATGGTGGTTCGTGAGAGTTCGATACCCGACTGGGTAAACAGGGATTCTTGACGGTAAAGTGGCATCGCATATTGGTATTTGCCGAGGATGATATTGGTCAACAAGCTTTCTGTGGCGAAGCTCTTCGGGATAATGCTTTGCGGCGCTGGCTTTTGAACAATGCGGCTGTTGTCCTGAGTTTGCTCGCATTGGCGGCAAGCATATTTAGGACGAACATATTCCAACACTTTAAGTACCGCAGGTGTGAACTCAAGTTTCTCGCTACGGTCTTCACCGATTTTATGCAGACTATGTTGGCAGCAAGCGCACTGCTTTTCATCGTCGTCTAAATCGAGTTCGATAACCTCACGAGGCAAGGTCTTTGGCAGTGGCTGACGTTTACCGCGTTTCTTCGTTGTGATGGTCGTTGTGACAACTTCAACCTCTTCTTCCTTAGCGGCTTCACATTCCGCTTCGTTGAAGAGGTCACCTTGTGATTCATTGTAAGGCTTTAACGCCTCCGAGCGTTTAGCGAACTGACGGTCGAAGGCAAGTTTGAGTTGTTCAAGCAGCGATTGGCGCTCTTGTTTCAATTGGTTTTCTGACGCCAACAGTGCTTTCACCATCGCTTGTAGCTCGGCAACATCTTGGCTTTCTGGGTTGATATTTGGCGTCTTTTTCATGGCATTGATGATACTAAAATCATGCCGTTAATGCTTGGTGGATAAGACTTTATTATCGCTTAAGTCATTGTAAAATCGTTTATTCTAACGGGTTTATGGCCGATAATCGTGAAGCCAGAAAGCAGTCTATCAAGCTCGAATTGAGTTAGGGTAAACACCTCATTTTGCTCTTTTGATGGCCACTTGTACTTGGCTTTTTCAAGGCGCTTATACCAAAGAGCAAAGCCTGTTTTATCCCAGTACAACACTTTGATTTTGTCGCGCTGTTTGTTGGTGAACAGGAACAGTGCGCCGCTGCCCAAGGGCAAGTCGGTGTCATTTTCGATAATCGCAGCGAGGCCGTTGATGGACTTTCTAAAATCGACGCTTTCACGATACAAGTAAATCTTTGGAGCGCTGAGCATGCGTTTCATGATAACGCACCGATAAGCTCTGCGAGATAGGTCGCTGGTGTGCCTTGTGGGATGCTCAGTTCAACATTGTTTACAAGTAGTGTCATGTTGGCAACGACAACGTGAGTGGCTTGATACTTTGTCGTCTTTTCAACGACTTCTGCTTTAACAAAGCCAACCGTGTTCGGTTTTTCGATGTGCTTTAACTGTTGGCGCTTAGCGTAAAAAGTGGAAAGGCTCAGTCCGTTACGTTCACAGAATAATCGTTGTGATAGCTGGCTGGATTCATAGTGTTCGAACAGGGTTCGCCATTCTTGGTTAGTGCGTCGTTTGGCCATTTCAAATCTCCTTTGGGTTGGAGGTTTGATCTTATTATTCGGGCTAGACGATTAGAATGCGGGGTTTATGATGCGCTTACAATTTCGTGACAAAAGGCGGCAATGAGACCAAGGTGATCTAAGCGTTTAATAACAGGATGGGTAGACATATTTTGAGACCGTCAAATAGCAGTAATAGATCAAAACTGTCGATCGCGGTCAAGATGGTGTCGTGGTTTTTATGAAAAACTGATCGCCAGATCACACTATTTAAATTCTGGAATTAGCTGCGGAATGACGGTTTGAGTTGTTAATGAACCTTTTAGCCTGAATTTCGTAGCATTAAGTTCGTAACTTTCCAGAGGCAAAACTCTCCTATTGCTAAACACATACTTATACCTATTAGCATATAGTGACGAGTTAACCATTTCTGGAAAACTAATGTCTGTTTTCAAAAGTTCGGGAATCGGTGACATCAACACCAAACAATCTGGTGACAAAGAAAAGATCCGTACCAAAAAACCATTAACAGAAAGATCCATTACTGGGTTATCTGATGTTATAAAATACTCTTCACCAGAACACCTATAAACAGATAAATAGCAAAAGTATCTACGAAACTTAGATTCAATTTCGGTCAGATAATGATAATTTTTAGAATAGTCCATTTCGTCATATGACCTAAACTTTTGATTCCTCAATAAATGAAGTTCAGACCACATAAATAGCTTTTCGGCCTTATCGTTGTCTATCGGTTCACCTTTTTGTAGAGCACGTATAACTTCAATTGCTGGCTTCTCAATATTTCGATTTTGAAAGTGCTCGGTATCGTGATTCTGAAAATCAACCTCCATAGTGCATTTTTTTGCTGGTATATGACGTGGAGGTTTTGTCGCCATTTCATGAGCCCAGATGCGGCCATTATCTTCAAAGGATTTTAAGTATGCTTCTTGTACACTATGTTGCTTCATTTCAATATTCCTAACGCCGCGTTAAGGGGCGCAGGCACGCAATAAAAAAGCTACCGCACAGTACCGTAACCACAAAACTCAACGCAAACTGAAAATGCCACGCGTGCCAAGTCCCACTTGAACGCATTGTTATATTTTTATTTGTGCACCACTTTGAACTGTTCTAGAACTAGCAGCATATCTTCCGACGGTGATATTCCTAGCTCTACGCACTCTCTCGAGAAGAAGTTCCAATGCGCCTCCCGCCACCAAGCTAAAGTCTTGTCACCCTCACCTTCTAAAGCCGCGAACTCAGGTGTTACTTCGCTGTATTTTTGCTTGGTTACAGACGTCATTTCTATAATACAAATAGGCATACCATCCCAATTTGTCACCACTTGAAGGTGCCCAACAACTGGCATTGGCTCGCATTTTTCGCTGTACCAATAGTCTAAGCTGCATGATGCACGCTTTTCACCACGAAGGATTAACTCGGCACAGAGATTTGCATTGCGTTCATCTGCACAGAAATAGTCTGAGCTGAACGAAGTGTATTTGGAAGCGACTTCATCAGGTAAAGAGTTCAGATATTGTTCCAGATAAACTCTACCTCTTTCATCCATGATTTTGACTCGAAAATTGATTAAAAATATAACGCTGCGTTAAGTGGTGAATGCCGCATAAACCAACTTTCCGCAAGCCACTTTCACCACCAAAACTCACAGTAAACCAAAAATGCCACGCGGCATGAATCCCTCTTGAACGCCTTGTTATGTTTAAGACTCAAAGGATTAAGTTTTACGATACCAAGAGCTTAACTCGACTTACCTTTGCACACCAAAACCATAGGCTAAAAAACTGAATTAACTCATAAAATTGATTGAATTTGCATTGGGTCTCAACGTGAGAAACGAAAGCTGAAGCTCTAACTTTGAAACTGAGCAAGCTGCACTCACCTCACCCAAACACTGCATTTCAATGAGGCAACTCTCTGAATTTTTTGCGCCCACGAATTAGAGTCCAGAAAACAGCGACCACTGAAGTCAACTTGCCGACAAGACCAAAATTAGAAAGTCGAGAAAACAAAGAAAAGATGCAACCAACTGATTTTACGTAATTAAACATAACGCTGCGTTAAGGGGTGAATGCCGCATAAACCAACTTTCTGCAAACCACTTTAACCACCAAAATTCGCTGCATACCAAAAATGCCACGCGGCATGAATCCCTCTTTAACGCTTTGTTATGTTTAAGCTTCAAGGGCTTACGTTTTACCAAAACCAAGATTAACTCGACTTTGATTCATAAACAAAAACCAAAACGTAGAAAACCGAAATGACTCATAGATTTGAAAAACAGACTTCGAATTTTGGCAATTCAAGCCTAAAAACTTGTGGTCAAAATACTGATTGAGCCAACCGCACTAACCTCGCGCATGCCCGAGAATTGACTGAGGCAACGCTCTGAATTTCCAGCGCCAAAGAATAAATGTCCAGAAAACAGCGCCAAATGAAGCCAGATTGCCAACAAACACAAAACCAACAAGGCAAGGGAGCAAAGAAAAGATACAACCAACTGATTTTGCG
This sequence comes from Vibrio navarrensis, assembly GCF_015767675.1. NCBI lineage: Bacteria > Pseudomonadati > Pseudomonadota > Gammaproteobacteria > Vibrionales > Vibrionaceae > Vibrio > Vibrio navarrensis. The sequence continues at coordinate 1,852,081 of NZ_CP065217.1, forward strand.
TGATTAAACATAACGCCCGGTTAAGGGGCTGGCAACGCAAAACACTGAACTCAAAATAACAACCGTAATCACAAAGGCCGATTTGAACAAAAACCGCCACGCGTTGGCAGTCCCTCTTTAACCGTTTGTTATGCAAATTCAATGAGATAAACTGACTTTACACGACCCAAAGCCACAATTGCAATGGTTGAGTGATTCAAGAATCAACCCAAGCCAGATCTGTGATAAATGAGCCGCCAAAACAAAGTCCACCTTTCAGCAACAAACCAAGCTTTTGTGTCAGGAAAGCTCAACGAGCGAAACCTTCAGCAAGTACAAAATGCTGGATAAACTTGCCCTTTCCACACTTTGCGCCCGCTAAATTCACAACAAACCAACGCTAAAACTGATTGAGGCAAACAAAGAACTTTACCTGTTTTACGGCTTGAGTTCACCACGAATTTGAGGGTGAAAGTGCTCATTTGCCGACAATGCAAAACAAATGGCCGGAGAAATCTAAAAAGATTGAACCCCTAAATTTCCCTGAGTTGCATAACGCCCGCCTAAGGGGCTGGCAACGCATTACCACTAAACTCAATCACAACAACCGTAACCACCGCGGCTCAATGGGACTGGAAACGCCACGCGTTGACAGTCCCTCTTGAGGCGTTTGTTAGCTGCGTGCCAAAGATTAAATTGTGTAATCAAAAACCACGATATCCTCAAGCAACGGACGAAAGACTTTTTTCAGGACTTCATGCTCTGGATGAGGCAAGTAATTTTGCCTGCCTTTCTCATCTGAAAATGTCATTAAAACCGAATGTGAATAGCCTTGATTTTTACCTTCAGGACTATCATTTTCTCCCCACTCAACAGATAAAACTCCATCCACTTTATCCGGCATTGAAGCAAACAAGCCTTTTAATTTTTCAATTTCGGATGGCTCTGCCGACGCTTTAAACTTTATAAGCAATATGTGCCGGATCATTTCTCTTCCTCTATAGCTGCTAACGCCCGGCTAAGGGGTTGACAATGCACCGCTGAACTTAAAAAACACACTGTAAACACTGAACTTCAATTTTGCACTAAAGTCGCCAAGCGTTGGCAATCCCTCTTGAGCCGTTTGTTAGGTGTATTACCCAAATGCCGATTATGTCCAACCTTGAGACCATTTTTCTTCATTTTTTAACTCAAGCCAATCAATGGAATATTCATTTTTGGAAAGAATAGATTCTAACTTACACAAAGTTACTGAACCGTCTTCTTCATAGTCAACCTCTGACACCAAAAAGTGTTTCTCTCGATTTATCGGTTTTACAGCTGTCCATTTGCTATTACACAATTTTGCCGGATTAATCTGATTCATTTTTAACTCCGTAATATTATGAATTCATTATTTTACGGACATTTTGAAAAATAAGTTCAATTGATGGCTGCGTTACTAAAGACACCTAACGCCGCGTTAAGGGGTGAGTGCCGCATAAACCAACCTTCCGCAAACCACTTTCACCACCGAAACTCACCGCATACCAAAAATGCCACGCGGCACGAATCCCTCTTTAACGCTTTGTTATGTTTAAGCTTCAAGGGCTTACGTTTTACCAAAACCAAGATTAACTCAGCGTTGATTCACAAACAAAAGCCAAAACCTAAAAAACTGAAATGACTCATAGATTTGAAAAACAGACTTCGAATTTTGGCAATTCAAGCCCGAAAACTTGTGGTCAAAATACTGATTGAGCCAGCCGCACCTACCTCGCGCTTTCTCTGAATTTCCAGAGCCAAAGAACAAGTGTCCGGAAAACTGCGTATTTCGGAGCATTCCGATCAGTCATTTCCCCCCTGTGTCAGCATAGTTGTCGCCTAGATTTTTAAGGAGATAACTATGCCAGCCAATCCAGTTCCAATTGATGTGAAAACGAAAGGCCAAACTTGGCTGTTACCACCATATAATTGGTCTCATCGAAGAATTGCTAAAGAATTAGATGTGAGTCCATCCGTGGTATCTAAGTGGAGAAATGAACTTGTTGAAAGCGGCCTATTGTCTACAGAGCTGCCCTTAGAAAATGCTACTACTGATTATTCAGCGGAGCAGAGATTTTTCATAGTGATTGAAACTGCAACAATGTCTGAACGCGAGTTAGCTGAATACTGTAGGTCTAAAGGGTTATTTGTCGATGACGTTAAAACCTGGCGAGCACTGTCTATCAAGGCGCAGAGTACAACATCGGCTTCAATGTCACACAAAGAAAATAAGCTACTACGTGATGAACGCAGAAAGGTAAAAGCGTTGGAGAAGGAGTTGGCACGTAAAGATAAAGCACTTGCTGAAACGGCTGCGCTACTGGTTTTGCGGGAAAAGTTCAATGCCCTCTGGGAAATCAACGAGGAAGACTTATTCCTATCTCAGAGCGGCTTAAAATAGTCACACTTGTTGATGAAGCTGTACGTAAAGGGGCAACAAAGACAAAGGCTTGTTCCACCGTTGGGTTATCAATACGAACGTTCCAGCGTTGGACACGGAACTCTGCCGAAATCACAAGTGATATGCGTCAGCATCCTCGGCAGCACGAGCCTCATAATAAGCTATCAGAAGCCGAAAGGCAGCAGATATTAGATATCTGCAATACACCAGAGTATGCCGATTTACCTCCGAATATCATCGTTCCAATGTTGGCTGATGAAGGCATTTACATTGCCTCAGAGTCCACATTTTATCGTGTATTAAAAGCAAACAACCAGCTAGGTAAGCGAACTCGTAACAAAGCTGGCACAAGTCCTTCTCGACCAAAGGTTCAAAAAGCCTGCAAACCAAATCAGGTATGGAGCTGGGATATCAGTTATCTGCCATCGAAAATACGAGGGAAGCACTATTACCTCTATTTGATAATGGATATCTTCAGTAGAAAAGTAGTAGGTGCAGAAGTGTATGATCAGGAGCTAGGCGAATATGCAGCGGAGTTACTCCAAAGAACAACATGGCGGGAAAAGTGTGTGCAAGGCAACATTACTTTGCACTCTGACAACGGTGCTCCTATGAGAAGTTACACCATGCTTGCAAAGATGTATGACCTTGGGATTGCAAGCTCTTACTCTAGGCCAAGAGTAAGCAATGACAACCCATACTCTGAGTCGTTGTTCAAAACAATAAAGTATTGTCCTTCATGGCCAATGGATGGGTTTTCTTCCATTGAAGACGCTCGGTGTTGGGTTGGTAATTTTGTTGATTGGTATAACAATGAGCATAAACACAGTGGCATAAAGTATGTAACACCTCAGCAGAGGCATTGCGGGGAGGATAATGAAATTCTCCGACAGCGTATGCAAGTCTACCGACGTGCTCAATTGACTCATCCAGGCAGATGGAGTCGGCAAACGAGAGACTGGAGTTATATCGATGAGGTGTACTTGAACCCTGAAAAGTGTGCAGCGTAATCATTCACGTTACTAAATTGTAAAAAAGACGACAACTTGCTTGAAAAACAGCGGAAACGAGCGATCGCAATCACCGAAATACGCAGAAAACAGCGCCAAACGAAACCAACTTGCCGACAAGCACAAAACCAACAAGCCGAGGGAGCAAAGAAAAGATACAACCAACTGATTTGACGTGATTAAACATAACGCCCGCTTAAGGGGCAGCCAACGCTACTACTAACTTACCGCACAATACCGCAATCACAAAAACCAACGCATGGTAAAAATGCCACGCGTTGGCTGTCCCTCTTGAAGCGTTTGTTATGCTTAAGCTTCAATGACTTACGTTTTACCTAAACCAAGATTAACTCAGCTTTGATTCACAAACAAAACCCAAAAACCAGAAAACTGAAATGACTCATAGATTTGAAAATCAGACTTTGAGACTGTGGCTACTAATGCTCAAAAACCTAAGATCAAATTTCTGATTGAGCTAACCGCCCTAACCTCGCGCTTGCCAAAAAATTGATTGAGGCAATTCTCTGAATTTCCAGCGCCAAAGAATCATTGTCCGGAAAACAGCGCCCACTGAAGCCAACTTGCCGAGAAACACAAAACTCACAAGCCAAGGGAACAAAGAAAGACCATAAACCACTGATTGTTGGTGATTAAGCATAACGCCGCATTAAGGTGTGAGCAACGCTACCACCAAGCCTAAACCATTGCACCGTAAACACAAAACCCAACGATGGAATGAAAAATGCCAAGCGTTGGGAATCACTCTTAAATGCTTTGTTATAACGAAGCTTCTTAGTGCGCTTGTGGCTTAACTAACCCGTTTACTGAACCTTTCTATGTTTAACGAAGGTAACAACCAAAGCCACTAACGCCAGTAGCTGAAAAAGCCAAAATAAAGGAATGAACCCAAATGGCTCAACTAAGAAGCCATTCTCATCTACGTATGAACCGATGGTGTTATAAGCAATTAAACACAAAATACCACTGACACAGAAAAGAACGCTTATTTTATACTTACGGAGAAATTTCATCGGAGCCTCAATATTTGAATATCTAACAATGTTAGACATTTTGTAAGAGTACATGGTTCACCCCAATAATCATGATTGGACAGACAAGTTATAACGCCCAATTAAGGGGTGAGCAACGCTACCACCCAACCTGAAGCATTGTACCGTAACCACTAAAATTGAAGTAGAAGCAAGAATGCCAAGCGTTGGGAATCCCTCTTAAATTGCTTGTTAGGTAGCAGTGTCAAATTTCTGAATCATTTGACTTTGTGATATAATTAAAAATGTAGCTTATTCCGCTATCTTTTCGTCTCAAATATAACACCAAACACCTCACCAAGCCATACGCGTCCTGCCGTAAGGACTTTCGCATGCCCAAAATACTTGAAGGTAAATAGTAATATACATATATACATATATACATATTGATATAAGGAGTTCCATTGGATAAAAACTACCATATTACAACAGGTAATTATCTAGATTATGAATTGCATCCAAGTAAGACGTACATCACCGAATACCTAGATAAACTAAACTACATTATTGAAGAAATAACCACACAGTACAAGCGAGTTCTCTACGTCAGATTTGACTTACGATTCCAACAACAAGGTGAATATGATGGAAAAGCCATATCCGAGTTTTTCGCCAAACTCAACAACATTTTAAAATCTAAGAAATACAACCAAACCAATGCCAAATACTTCTGGGTGCGTGAGATAGATACATCTTCCAAACCACATTACCACTGCCTTTTACTTCTCGATTATAACAAAACTCGATATGCCGGATTCCCCAATGGATACAAGGCAGCTGGTTTAATGAAAACTGTCAATGAAATTTGGTGTGGCATTTTGAACACTCAAGAAACCGCACTCGTGAACCTTTGTGACAGCAACCCTAATTTCAATTTTATAAACAGGAATGAACCTGAATCAAAGAAGGCTATTTTCACTCACTGCGCATATTTGTGTAAATTTGAGACAAAAGCTTTCAATATTTCAGGGAAAAACATAGGTCACTCACAAATAAAACATATACATCAAAAATAAGCCACCTAGAACGCATCAGGACAAACAAAACACAACAACCAATACCAACCCTAGACCATAGCCAGAAAATCACTCAAAATTGATTACAGAGCGATTAATGAGAATCATTATCAAAGGAACAAGGGTATCAGGTGTTAGGTGTTGTTCCTTTAAATTCTCAAGCAACCTAACGCCCTGCTAAGGGGTGAGCAATGCACTGCGAAAGCTACTGCACACCGACTGAATCACAAAACCCAACGCATGCTAAAAATGCCACGCATTGCGAATCCCTCTTAAGCAGTTTGTTAGCTTAAATTTCAGCACCTTAGATTTACCAAGCCTGAGATTAAACCGATTTGGAAAACCAACAAACCACTTAAGCTTTGAAACCCGAAATAACGCAAACTTTGTGGCCGTTCATTTACATTAAAAATCAGAATATTTTGACAACCCGTTTTCGCACAACTCAAAGCGAACGCCAAACTTCCAAAGCGACTTTGCGCCAAACTGGCTAACCTCGCGCGATCCCAAAACTCAATTGAGGCAACGGCTCAAAACTCGCGTTGGCAAACAATGCTGATTTGCCGAGAAACCTGACCGAATTGCCAATGGAAGAAAGAAAAGAGCACAACCAATTGATTTTATTTGTTTTAAGCTAACGCCCGGTTAAGGGGCAGACAACGCCACTACCAAGCTTCCGCATAACACTGTAATCACAAAAACCAACGCATAGTAAAAATGCCGCGCGTTGGCTGTCCCTCTTGAACCGTTTGTTATATTTTCGCTCTCAGCACTAATGTGACCAACAACTTAAGATTACAGAAAAACCATTAACAAACTGATACTTCTCGACTTTCTAAAACCGTAGCTGCGTCGGCTCGCTCAATAATTTTCAACAATACCGATTGAATTGCTTCATCTTCACGAACATCCTTATCACTCGTAAATCTCTGAATTTGCGCTTCAGCGTTTTCTTCAGGAACAAAAGTGATGACTACTTCGGTAGCAAAATCTGTCGTTTTCCCGAAATACTCTAAAGATATTTGCGGATAACCTTTGAAACCTCTTTGTACTCGTTTCAATATGCGTTTTTTCGCTTTATCCACGTTCATCATGAATCCTTTTGATTGCTGAACTTAAAAAAATATAACGCCCAGTTAAGGGGTGAAGCACGCAATGACCAAGCCACTGCATTGCTCTTCAACACCGAAACCAACGCATACCAAAAATGCCACGCGTGCTGAATCCCTCTTGAACTGTTTGTTATGTTCACAGTTTAAAATGCATAACAATTTCTTTAGGTTGACTTGCAACACGGACAAAACCAAATTTTTCATAAGATTTAATGGCAGCAAGATTACCGGAATAAACCGTTAACTCTAGCCTATCCTCATTGCGATCCTGTAACACCGACTTGGCTTTAGTTAAAAGAGTTTGTCCGATTGACTTCCCACGTGCATTTGGTGATACGTACATTTGAACTAGCTCTAATGAGTGCGATTGTTCCAAGGAAATCAAGCCACATAACCCGACTAATTCCTTATTGTAAAAAGCACCCAGCATAATGTGATCATTGCTCTCCTTTTCGATCATTTGTTCGAAGAACAACTTCGGCAATTGGGATTGAGTTTTGTAATCAGATCCAAATGCCTCAGGGTATAACCGTAAGCTTTCTAACCGTAACTCTCGATATTTCAGGCTATCTTGTGGCTTTAAAATTTTACAATAAACTTCCATGTTTCCTCATGTGAACATAACGCCCGGTTAAGGGGCAGCCAACGCCATTACCAAGCTTCCGCATAACACCGTAACCACAAAAACCAACGCATGATAAAAATGCCGCGCGTTGGCTGTCCCTCTTGAACCGTTTGTTATGTTTAAGCTTCAATGACTTACGTTTTACCAAAACCAAGATTAACTCGGTTTTGACTGACAAACAAAAGCCAAAACCTGAAAAACTGAAACGACTCATAGATTTGAAAAACAGACTTTGAATTTCGGCAATTCAAGCCCAAAAACCTGTGATCAAAATATTGATTGAGCCAGCCGCACCTACCTCGCGCTTACTCGAAAATTGACTGAGGCAACACTCTGAATTTCCAGCGCCAAAGAATAAATGTCCGGAAAACAGCGCCAAACGAAGCCAACTTGCCGACAAGCACAAAACCAACAAGCCGAGGGAGCAAAGAAAAGATGCAACCAACTGATTTGACGTGATTAAACATAACGCCGCGTTAAGGGGTGAATGCCGCATAAACCAAACTTCCGCAGACCACTTTCACCACCGAAACCACCGCATACCAAAAATGCCACGCGGCATGAATCCCTCTTAAACGCTTTGTTATGTGCGTAGTTCAAACTCATACTCGGTAAGACACCATTGCTTTGGGTTTCTCCAACTGATTTCTTTAAATGAAGTTGTTAAATCACCACTTAATAAAAGCTGCTTCATATAGTAGCTAGGTGAAATATAAGCTTTATAGTCGTAAGCAAATACAAAACCCTGTCTATTAAGCTCAAGCATTGCCTTCTTGGTTTCTTCGGATTCAATTCCATTACAAGCCATAACTGCATCAGTATAGCCACTGTCAAGGATATCTTGGCTGTTTCCACTCAACCGTATTGAGGTATTGTCTATAGAAGTAACGTGCATAGGTGGAACCTCTCCTAGCTGGCCAAACTCAACTTTGTAAGGGGGCTGTTTTATCAATTTTCCTCCTAGCACATAACGCCCGGCTAAGGGGTTGACAACGCACCGCCGAACTCAAAAAACACACTGTAAACACTGAATTTCAATTTCGCACTAAAGTCGCCACGCGTTGGCAATCCCTCTTGAGCCGTTTGTTATGTGATTTTTCGTTTTAACTCCATTTCTTGCTCTTTGAACAAAACGTAATCACTAGATTTTCTACTCTTCGCCGCTGTAAACCATTGAACCCCAGTTTCATCTAAGTGATTAAACTCTAAACGAAATTCATACTTATTACTGCTAACAAAACCCAAAAATGCACCGAATACAAATGCTACCAATGGCAAAAAGGATGCATACGCTAATCCATATTCCTGATGCTCTGATGGGATAAAGATAAAAAGTAAACTCGATGTAATTGCACCCAACAGAAACATTCTCATAAGATAGTCTTTGAACGTCAAAACTTTCACTTCAACACCAACAATTCGACTTAAATCATAAGCATCTGAATTTACTTTCAATTGATTATCTAATTGCTGAATTATCACTGAATTAGCCACTAAATTCTCCTTTATGTAGCTGAATTTACAAGATCACATAACGCCCGGCTAAGGGGTTGACAACGCATAGCCGAACTCAAAAAACACACCGAAAACACTGAACTTCAATTTTGCACTAAAACCGCCAAGCGTTGGCAATCCCTCTTGAGCCGTTTGTTATACGCGTGCTTCCGACCACACTGCAAATTCGTTACCGCTTGGCTCAATAAAATGGAAACGACAGCCTCCGGGAAAATCAAAAATTGGGCGAATAATTTGGCCACCGCTATTCTGGACTTTGGCTAAAGTTGTTTTTATGTTTGAGCTATAAAAGATAAGAAGTGCACCACCCGATGCTGTCTGACTACAACAGTCAGCTTTAAAAAAACCGCCATCTAAACCCTGATTTGAGAATGCTGTATATTCAGGACCATAATCAGTAAATTCCCAGCCAAAAACTGAAGAGAAAAATGATTTTGTTGCCTCTAAATTTTTTGCTGCAAACTCGACATAATTCAGCTTTTCATTCTGATTCATTTCACGACTCCATTGTTAAATTTCCATATAGCGTATAACGCTGCGTTAAGTGGTGAGCAACGCGACCACAATCCTAAACCATTGCGCCTTAAACACAAAACTCAACCTAGAGTCGAAACTCCCAAGCGTTGGGAATCCGTCTTAAACGCCTAGTTAGCTGCTTCACTTTCGCTAGCAAATTACGCCAAAATGCCTAATTTGAAACACATTATTGCTTTCAAACGGCAAAGTAAAACAGACAGCTGTGAAATTAAAACCCAATCCACGAAATGCGCTTGGCAAAGAAGAAATGACCGAGGAAATCACCATTCCTGAGCTCGGTAATTTGCAAAGAATTCTATCGAAAAAGCCAACGACAAAGCACACAAAACGAATTTAGGCATTCATGAATTTCAACAACAAAGAAACCACACCAACGAACTTAACAAACACAACACTTCCCGTAAGCAGACTTCGCTAAGTTCAAACACTTCCCGAAAAGTGCCACTGGCGAGATAGTTAAGAAACTGAGAATTATCCGGTGTGTAGCTAGAAAACCCAAAGCCTTTCCACCCCAAATTCACCGTTTTTCTTAACCCCAGCTAACGCCCGGCTAAGGGGTTGACAACGCACCGTCGAACTCAAAAAAACTACTGTAAACACTGAACTTCAATTTTGCACTAAAGTCGCCAAGCGTTGGCAATCCCTCTTGAGCCGTTTGTTATGCAAATTCAATAAGATAAACTTAACTTACACGACCAAAAGCCACAATTGCAATAGTTGAGTGATTCAAGAATCAACCCAAGCAAGAGCCGTGATAAATGAGCTACCAAAACAAAGTCCACCTTTCAGCAACAAACCAAGCTTTTATGTTAGGAAAACTCAACGAGCGAAAACTTCAGCAAGTACAAAATGCTCGATAACATTGTCCTTTCCACACTTTTCGCCCGCTGAATTGGCAGCAAGCCAACGCTAAAAATGATTGAGGCAAACCAAGAATCTTGGGTTCATCCGGAAAATCGATACTTCGCCTCATGACTGGCTTTGATTTTTAACTCAAAAAATTCCCAATCACGATACCCATAGGCGACTTTGTTCAGCGTCTTTATTCGGTTGTTCACACCCTCTACTCGACCACTATTCATCCTTTCATCATAAAATGCCAATATCCCATCCTTATGCTTCCTCAGGGTCTTAGTAAACTTCTCTAGCATCACAATGCCTGAGTGGTTCGCTTCATCTATCCAGCTTTCTAGCCATCTCTCACCCTCTATCTTTGATGGCTGCGACCACAGCATTCTTAACTTCTCTTTTAAATAATAAACCACCGCTAAGGGCTGATTGGCTGCGAGTGCTCGCTCCAATCTCGCTTGGCCTTGCTCATCTAACCTATCGGGATTACTTACCAATAACCAACGAGTATTCTTAAGGTATTGAGCGTCATTTTTGTTACTCATCGAATTTTGTAGTTCACGCCTGAACTCTGTCAGCTTTTCATTAAAACGCTTCACCACGTGGAAACGGTCAATGACCAACTTCGCCTTCGGGGCGTGCTGTTTTACCGAAGAGATGTATGCCTGTCCCATATCGGTGGCGACGGCTTCAATCGGCTTTTTACAACGCAGCTTCCGTTTCCAAAAACCGTCAAGGCTTTCGGCCTTCTTTCCTTTCTCTGTATAAATGACGGCACTTGTCTTCATATCAATCACAACCGTCATGAAGCCACTTTTTGAGCCACAGTAAATCTCATCAATTCCAATGTGAGTGACGTTTTTAAGACAAGGTTGAGAGTATCGCTTTTGCAGGTAATGCTTCTGAATATCTTTCACTGTATCCCAACAGACACCACATAGCTTGGCAATGGCATTGATGGTGACGTTCAATGCTGACAGCGAGAGAACATACTGTTCAAAGCCCTTTGTGTAACGCACTTTGGGACGAGGAACAAAGTTAAGCGGCAAATACCCGAGTGTATTACAAGCTCGGCATTCAATCCGCTGGTTTGCTATCTGGATGTAACAGGGGCTAGTGCCGATTGGCGTAGCGATGAAACGGCGAACCTTACCTCCTTTTTTTTATGACATCACGACTACGACATGATGGACATTTAATATGAGGATTGTGTGCTACGTGAAAGATGGTCGCGTCACCATCAAACTCTGTAGAGCAATAATGGAAAGGGCCGCGTATTCCAAAGCGATGGTAAAGAAGTGAAGTTGACATTAACTGGCTATTTTTGGCGATATGGTATCAGAAAAGCCATTCAGGTATCGATTTTCCGGATGAACCGAATCTTGTCTGTTTTACGGTTTGAGTTAACCACGAATCTGAGGGTGAAAAAGTTCATTTGCCGACAACACAAAACGAATAGCCGGAGAAATCCCAAAAGATTGAGCCCCTAAATTAACCTGAGTTGCATAACGCCGCGTTAAGGGGCGCAGGCACGCAATACAAAAGTGACCGCATTACGCCTTAACCACTAAACCCAACGCAAATTGAAAATGCCACGCGTGCCAAGTCCCTCTTTAACGCTTTGTTATATGCCTTTTAAATGACGCCATTCTTTAACTTTTGTCTTAACGTCTTGGCTAAACCCAGAACGAACATTGTTCATTAAGATATTGTCACTCCCATGTGCCGACTTTAGACCCCATAAATGACTTGATCTACACATGATGAGTAAAATATCACCCGCTTTAGCCTTTGGGATAAGGACTGTTCTAAGGTAGTTTTGCGCTATCCAGACACTTGGGAGACAATTGGCAATTTTTTCCACTTTGTCCATATTTCTAGACGCATAAGGGACCAGATTGAAAACAGACATATATTCACATGCGAGTTCAATGTCACCATCAAACAAGCTATTAGCTCTGGGACTGAACCATTCATTCCAACCAGCCAAATGGTGCGGATATTTATGAACACCTGTTAATTGCTTAAATAGTTCGTCTTTAAACTCAGAATCTTGAATTGTATTTAATGACAAATCATCGATTCCGGGGTTCGCATAACATAGTACAATTTTTGCAGTTTTTAGAGGACCAAATATTGGACCCGGAGGGAATGAAAAGTCCATATCATTCTCAACGAGGTGACTAAGTTCGATTAAGATATTTTCATCTTCTGGATGGATATATCGACCCGACTGATCATCGATTACATTGTTCCAATATTCAAAAATCATCGTAAACCTTCTCCTTTTTGGGTATCACCGTCGAATTGCATATAACGCCGCGTTAAGGGGATGCCACAAAGATAATTAACACTTATATTTCATAGATTTATATAAAAAAACGAATCACACCCCCATACCAATGTAGCAAACATGTAGCTTCCCAATATCTCTCGTCACCTAACCATTGGAGACATAAATAATTTATAAGGAATGCTCTTGTTTAGTTAATTTCGATTAGGCAAAGTAAGTCAAAACGTTACGAAGCAAAAGGCAATAGTTGATCCTGATGAATCCCGTGGCTAACAAACTGGTTTGATTTAGTTGATCTGCACCACCAATGCTGGATTCTTGATTATTGTGTATTTTTTAGTATTTCGTTCAGTCAGTTCGAGATTACCCGCCCTTAGCTGGGCGGGAAGATGGCTTTACAGATTTAATGAGTTAGCAAAGAGCCTCTATTTCAATCCAGATTTTTTTTAAGTTATGAGACGACTTTTTTACTGCACCAGAGAATGCCTCAATGTATGCATTTGTCGTCACTTTACTTGCCTGCCCTAATTTCTGCCATGTGTAATTTTTCGACAAATCATTTTCAAATGGTTGCAGAATAATTGAAGGTAACATACTTAAAAATGCGTGAGCAATTGCGGTAGAGTCTCTATTAGACTCAAGCCATTTAATGAAAATAGATTCAAGGAGGCCAGTACTCGCCTGAATTGGCGAATCATATAAGCATTTTAAAATTATACTTTTTGTTATTTTTTCTATATTGTGCTTAATTACACCTTTGTCGTCGTTTGATATATCACGAACGAATAGTTCTAGGTTATGTAGTGATTCCTCAGAACCATTAACACAAACCTCATCAAAGGCTACCCAAGGAACCAATAAATTGAAGTTATGCTGATGAAGAAGCAGTATATGTCCGATTGTTTCAGCATCAGAATTATCGAACATAAAGGCTTTTACATCTGCTGGTGCAACATTGACTTTAATAAATTCAGGTCTGGATAAGAACCCTCTTAGTTGATTGTCAACGGTAAAGTAACTAAAACCATTGGTAGCTGCTAAACCAAGAGAGCTTTTGGTGCTAGAAGTTAGCAGATCATTAGCAAAAATTGTTAATTTTAAAGGAACATTATAATTACGATCATTATGAACGTTACATTTTTCTAAAAGTTCTTCTGTTACGTTTCTCAGCTTTAACTTTTGTGCTAGCTTTTCTTCATCTCCTACAGCAACAAAGTCATCTTTTTGGGGATCAAAATCAATACCAAAATCCCCATAAGAACAGCACCATTCTTTTATTTTTTTATCTGTTTCACTTGTTACATGTATGTTGCACTCTATTTTTTTTGAGAGGCCGGACACAACAAGGAATGCGAAGGAGACTTCATCAAGAACGATATCATTACTATTCGACTCATTAAAAGAGATATTATTACCACTGAATAACTCCATATAAACTTTCTTAGAAAGCATTGCCGTAAGGGCTTTACCGTATGAGCTATTACCTTTTATGAAATTATATTTAAATATACAAGGAAAGTTACCACTTAAACACTCTTTCATAGCAGGTGTATAGCTGTATCTGCTCTCTACAATACTGTTAATAATATTTAATATTTCTTCAGCCGTAGGATTTTCCGGTAGAGACAGCAGAGAAAAGCATTGATTTTCATCATTATCCAAAATTTCAATTGCAATACGGTATGCTGCTAATGTCGGTGGCAGTATCTCTTTAATTGAGCAATGTTTAGTTCTGTTCAGAAAGTAAGTATTTATTGCTTTACTTTGTAGTGTATTGGCGAGGTCAGTACTTGAATGAATCAAGTACTGTGGATGTTCAGTTGCTAATATTTGGTCATCAACTTCTATACGGTACTTTGCTTGGCGGTTTTCTGTATATAGATAACCTTTTTTGAAAACTTTACTGTTATACCCTATATTCGATATATTAAAAGGTATATTCATAAACACTTTAAATAACTTGTTAGCATACCTGTTTGGGTCTTTAAAAAACCAAGTTAAGACCATATCCTCAACTTCTACATATCGTTCTCCAAAGAAGGATATGAGATCCCACGCGAGTTCATTGTCAGGTGTGGTAAAGATAGAGATTGGTATTTTCTTTACATATTCCGTTACAGAGGCGTTAGACGTGGCGTTACTTAAATTAACCAATAGATTTAGCCAGAGATATATGCAATGTTTTTTCTCTGATTCAGATAGCTCTTTGTCTTGATATTTTTCTAATAGCTCTTCGATGAGCTTTACTGCTTCGGGGAATTTATCTTCTCTAGTAGCAATACATGATTTTAGGTTGGCAATTTCAGGGTGAGACTGCTCTTGGTCGTTCATTGTACTTAGACGCGAGTTTAAGGAGTTGAATTGTTCATTTTCGTATAATAATGAAAGATATTGTACGTATGTATCCGATATCCACGGACGACTATTTTTAAATAACAATTCCAGAGCACACAATGCCAAACCATTATGACCTGCCATAGATAGCAGATTAGCAGTTGGAACTAAAAAGTCAGAATGAAGCCTTGTTTCCTTAAAGTCATCTGTAAGAATAGTTTCAACCTCAATCGAAGGAAATTTATTTTTGTCTAAAAAGTCAGCAGCTTTTGCAGCGAGCGCACAATAGTACCCCAAGCTTTCGTTAGTTCTTTCTAGCTTTAATAGTTCACTAAGAGTGAACTCCACCCATTCTGCACTTTTTAGTTCACATAATGAGAGTATTTTTTGGGTAGAAAACACTCCAGCTTTAACATCTTCGATGATTTCAAGAGCTATATCATGAGCAGATTTCTGCGTTTGTAAAGTTTGCCTAGGTTCTTCATGATCTAAATATGATACGACAACCTCTTTACCTATGAAGTCTATTTGGTTGAGTAGGGAACGGTGGTCTTGAACTAACTTGAGGAGTTTAGAGTTACTTAATTTAGTATAATTCAATAATTGACCAGCTATACCGATATACCGCTTATCAAGAACTCGTTGGCCAGCAGCGTATTCAATTAGATTTTCAATAATGCTATCAAGATGTTGCTTTTGTTCCGTTGATAATAACAAGTAGTCATTAACTTTAAAATTATTAATTGAGATGCATTCTAAAATTATTTCTTGTCCTGATAAATCAGTGAAAATGGCTTTCTTCTTTAGTTCATCAAATACTTGTTGACATACATCTACCTGCCCTGAAGCAAATGCTTTTTCCAGTAGTAAATGGAGGACAGGAAAAGAGAAGGTATCTAATTCTCTAGAAATATCATCGAGTGAGCTTATCTGATTTAATGTACTATAATATGCGATATCTGAGCAGATATTTGCTGGAAGGGCGCAATAAAAATCCTTTAACTCTTGCTCAGATTTTTGTTCTTTTAGCAGGTTAATTGCTGCGGCATTTAAAAAGTCTTGAAAATCTTTATCAGAACTAGAATTTAACTGGTAAGTGCTTGTTATTAAGTCTTTTTCCTCGCCAGTCAGTTCCAACGAACTTACCGCTTTTAAACATGCGATAGCAACTTTTGTTGATGAGTTTAGATTTCCCAGCATACTTAAGGTGTTTAGTGAAGCTACTGCTTGTTCCTTCTCACCTTCACCGAGTTTGTGGACAACATCTAACAGCACAGGTTTAAGTAACTCTAAAGATACGTCACTTTGTACTATGGTGACGTACTTGTCTCTCATTACTTTATCACCAAACACTGCATCACCAGTGTTCGGAGCTAACATTACCTTGTCGCCATATACTGCGTCACTACCGTTCTTCGCTAGTACACCTGTAGTATTGCTGTTTGTAAGATTCTCTGGTTTTTCGGTCATATACTATCTCTGCTAGGTGTTTTATTTATCTGTGAACACCTTGTTACCCATGATCTTGTCCCCCATCACCTTGTCACCATAAACAGCATCACCACTACCGAAAGTTTGAACAATTACTTTAGGGGAATTTGATTGATTAAGCTGACTTAGTAATGCTTGAATTTGTGTTGATGATTCAAGTTGTTGTATCACTTCGTCTTGGGATTTGCATTGGTTGATGCTCATTTTTGTCAATTCTGTACTTAGTGCTGATTCAATTGTTTCATCAAGGTTGACTACCTTACTCACCGTTTCTCGAATATTTTTTACAGTTGGAGCGGCTTGATACTTGATGAAATCCCAAAGTAATCCACCAAGTACTGCACTAGTGATAAATTCCATAATAACTCCCTAAAAATCAGAACTAAAGATTAATGGATATATAGGCTAACTTACAGATAATCAATACGTAGGCTATCGCTGCGAAAAGCACACTTACCCACCACGGGGCATCCATAAGATGCCATAGCAGCCCATCGTTCTTTCTTGCCATACTGTTTTTTTATTCATTGATTTGATATGAGTATTAAACCATATCAACGGTGTTCTTACTTTGATTTATCGCGCACTTCGCTTTCTAGACGTCAAAAATACAGTTATTCACAGAACTCCAAGTTAAAAAGCGTGACGCATGTTAGATTCGATGCGCCACTTAAACAGACGAGTGATGATTTCACGCCCTTCAATGGCCACCCCTTTCAACGCTCTAACCAGCTCGTTGGCACAGTACAACGTGGTTTTGATAACGCCTGTCTCCGTGTCGATGGAAAACGCATAGTGCGGTTTAAACACTTGCGCTTTGCGTGTGCTGAACACACCGCCCATGCGCTGCGTGAATCGCTTCCAGTCGCCTTTATCCGCCGCTTCGACAATCTCTTTTGCTACTGCTGGCAAATCTTGCATTTCTTTAAGGCGGCGCAGCTCTCGCCATACTGTGACAGAGCAGCCCCCGAGCTGTTGAAACTGGCGAATACCCCAGCAGGAAGCCCATGCATCTACTCTTGCGGCGGCGTCCTTTGGGTCTTCACCATAGACACCACAATCAAGGTCACTGCCATCAATGTTTTTCGAGATGTATTTGGCAATGTATCCGGTAGCGCTGCCTTTGGCGGGGTCGATTTTCACTTCAGTAAAACGATGCTCCGTTGCGCCCTTTTCCTCTCCCTCTTCGCGCATGGCGTAATCACGCATGGTTTGCACCATCAGGTCATAGTGTTTGGGCTCGACAAACAGCAGCAAATGCCAGTGCGGTGTGCCGTCATGTTGCGGCTCTGCTACACGAAAACCGTAGAAACGCACGCCCAAACGGTTGAGCGTTGAGCGCATCAGTTTCCAGATGTCATTAAGGTAGGTTTGCCCGTCCAGCGGGGTATACCCTGCCCATTTTGGGTTCACCTGTCCCGATGTGGAGTAACTGCGATGGTACTTTGACGGACAAGTAATCGTGAGAAAGGTTGCTACATGACCGAGTTCTTTGGCTAGGTCTTCAAAACCTCTGGCTCTGACCATCAGCTCACCTTTGCGAATGGTTGGGTCAGAAACGCCTTTTTGTGACAGTTCCAGTAAAGAGAAGGACTGTCCTAGCTCGTTGGTGGCGATGGTGTTTTCTAAATACGCCTTTTGATAGGCTTTCTGGTGACGTCTTGCCATCAGTGTTGGCATCGAGCAATAGAGGCTTTTGTGTTTGTTCACTTGGTTAATGTGATGCAAAACCAGTTCCGTGTTACGTCGTAACGCCTTGCGTAATCCTCGCAGCCACCATTTGCGGTCACTGTATCGAGCCACTTCACCCCTGAGCGAATATTGCCCCTCATAGGGCGTTAACCCTTTTTGGGCGACAAACTCACGCAACACACTTAATGCGCGTTCGTCATTGCGAAAACGGCGGCGGCGCTCCAAAACTTCCGCAGCGTTCGTTTTGGCTTTTGCGCGCAAGTCTTCTTCACTGACGTTGAGCGTGATTTTGTCAATCGGCAGCGACAACTTGGCCGCAATCGCATCGACCGTGGTTCTAAGGTAGGTATTACGTTCAAACTTGGTCGGATAGCTCAAATATTCTTTAAGTAGCAAACGCTGAATGACGTCTGAAAATGGCAAAAGCCTTTGCTGTACAAAGGCTCTGTCGTCACGGTCAATGCAAGAAAGGTCGAGTGTGCTCATCGAATGCCCTTCCCTTTTTCGGTGATAGAGAAGACATCCCAACGCAAACCGAAAAACTGTTGGGAGGTATAGCGGATAAGCCCCTCTTTCATCAGTTTGTGGATGGCTTTGTGATGCACTTGGATTGGCAAACGGGATTTCGGTTGCACATCGCCATTATGGGGGCAGTAATCCGAGCACACCTGAAAGGTGCGCCCTGTTCTCATCCATTTCAGTAGCGTGATTTGATCCGGTGTTAAATTAACCATGCAGCCACCCTCCTTGAGAAAGGTGGTTAAGTTTGGTTTGGCTATCAAGCCATGCGTCTAGGTCTTCTTTGAGGTAGCGAACCGCACGACCAATTTTAATGAACGGTGGCGCAAGAGTACGATTTTTACGCTGCCCTTCCATACGGGCCTGACGTAAGAAAGAACGGCTCATGCCAATGTAAGCGGCGGTTTCTTGCTCTGTGTACGCACGTTTCTCAACGGTCATTTTTGTCATTTGAGTATCTCCTTGTGTTGATGGAGACTCAAACTTAATCGCGAAAAACGGCATATGCCGTTTTCAAGGACGTTTTCGAAGACATTTTTTTCCATCTTTTTTTAAAGATTGGTTGCCACCCTTTTTATGATGTTCAAACACCTTTTTCAAACCGTCAGCCGTTACGCTTCCTTCGGTTAGAATCACGGTTGACTCAACCGTTGCAACAGCGGCATTCAAGTTTGTTCAAACTGGTTATCGCGTTAAATGAGTGTGTAAAGACTGAAACGGTAAGTTCAACCGACTATCAGCGGTTAACCAACCGTTGATTTAACGGTTAAGCGTGCGCTGGCTAACCTTGGAATGACGGGTCTAAGCGCTAGTTGCCAACACCCTCACCACGCTTTCGGTTGATCAGTGCATTGAAAACGCAACGTTAACCGGAACATAGCGGTGCGTTAACCGATGAACGCCTTGAATGGGATCGGTTGGCCAACCGATAATCTGAGTAGAAACATCGTATTGTCTGAAAAGAATGGCATCAACTTATCGCGTCAAATCAAGAATAACGGTTGATTTAACCGTTAAGCGTGCGCTGGCCAACCTTGATAGGGCGGGGTTGAGCGCTAGAAATCCGCAACCGCCCTATGCTTTCGGTTAAACAATGCGTTGAAACGAAACATTAACCGGAAACGTAGCGGTGAGTTACCGATGTGATCAGCGCACTCTAGCGGTAGTTCAACCGCTTAAGCAGCGCTGCTATTCGGTTAAATCCTCACAGGCTTCTATCTGGCCACATTCAGCTTGAATGTACCGTTTCACGCTGTTCACTCTATTTTTACGAAATGAGTAATAACTCATCGATGCTTCGCCCTCATCTTTTCTTGCCCACGTCAACGTGGTTGTAGTGATGGAGTCAATGATGCTATCAATATCGTAAATGGGCTCTTCATCACTGTTGCACTCTTGACGCAATAGATTCCAGATGTGATTTGATTTGGCATTCGGTTGATCCATCAAAACACGATAGATAATCTGCTCTATCGGATGAAGCAATGGCAATCGGGCTTGATGTTGTTTCACGTTATGATTCGGTAAACGCTGACTTTCACCTCTTATCACTTCCCGACCAAACACTCGCTGAACGTCTTCCAAATCCACACGCAATGCATGCGGTTCAATCGTGATGCCGCTGACAAGCAAACGCTCTGACGGCACTTCAGGGTACTGGCTTTCGATTTCGGTGCGCTGCTCTTCAGAGAGTGCGTAAGAAAACACCTTGGCCAATTTTCCCAAGTTATTTTGCAGTGTTGCTTGTGTTTTCAGTCCTGCACAAGCGGCAAACACCATTTCAGGCGGGTTTGAAGGGGCGTTTTTAGAATATTGGTATTGAGACTCTTCAATATTTGGAAACGCGTCCGCAATGGCGCGCCAACCTTTCACCTTGTCAGGTTCAAGCACAATCACTGTATTAGTGGTTTGGTTGCTTTGGGTAAAGATGAGGCGCTTTGAAACGTCTGAAAGCAGCCTAACCACTCCGAAGTAGCCAAACGCCGCACAAAGCACTTTCTGACCGTCTTTGCTTGTCAATGCGCCAAGATTGTCCGCCTCAACGCCAGCACAGAGGGGCAATTGACCTTGCTCAATGGCTGCGAAAACATCCCCTTTTGTCATTGTTGTTTTTTGTTCAATCTCGTCCAATCGGATAAATCGTCTTTGCACTTCGCTCCCTCGCTGTTCTTGTATCATCACACGGGTTCCTTGTTATCGGCTCACACAGAAAGATCAACATTTAGAATCGGATTCTGAACCCATTCTAAATACTCTACCGAGTGCGTAAATGCGCTTCAAAACGATTTAGAAAGATTCACAATCTGTTTTGTGAACTGGATTGTAAATCCTTCACCCTATCAGCCGATGAGATTCACCGCACTGGCCTTATGTTCGGGCGCAAGATGCGCATAGCGCAGCGTCATTTTTAAATCCGCATGGCCCAACAATTCACGAACCACGTTCAAATCCGCTTCTTTCATCACCAACTTACTGGCGAAGTGGTGGCGCAAGTCGTGAAAACGGAAATTCTCGATTCCCGCCTCTTTGAGCAACGACTCCCACTGATATTGATAAGAGTCGAGTGGTTTGCCATTTCGCTCAAACACCAATTCGGTATCCGGATTTTGCTCATGCCAAGCCTGTAGCATGGTATACGCCGTGTTATTGAGTGGAATGGTGCGTTTGTTTTTCGATTTGGCATTCTCAGAGCGAATGGTCAAATACCTGTCTTCCATGTTGATGTGTGACCACTTCAGCGACAGCATTTCGCCTTTGCGCATGCCAGTATTCAGTGCCAGCACAATCAACGGCTCTAAGAAATCCACATAGCGCCATGACATTATGCCTTGAGCGCGCTTGCCGTACCTTTGCAATGCTTCGTCTTTTAAACGCGCATCACGCGCTTTAAGGCTATCCAGCAACGCAGCCTCTTCACTCACCGACAGGTAACGAATACGCTTGTTATCAATGCGAGGGATTTTCACATTATCAAGAGAGTGAGAATCGATAAAACCCCACTCCACCGCCCGATTAAACACCGCTCTTAGGCGGTTGTAGGCATAGGAAATGGTGGCGGGGGCGCGACCTACTTTGCTTCGTTCGGCCACCCACTGCTGAATGTCCCAAGCGGTAATATCGACCAGTGGCTTAGTGGATAAATGTTTGAAGTTGCTTTGAATGCACATTAACGACTTTTGCGCCGTTTTTGCATTAATCGACATGAGATAGGCGGAGTAATGTTCCTCTAGGAATTTACTCAGTGTCAGGCTGTTGCGCTGCTCTCGCTTTTTGGCTTCATAACGAGTGACTTGCACATCTTCCCCCGCCGCGACTTGCCCTGCTTTTTCTTTGGCTAAGTCTCGCGCTTGCGCTGGCGTTAAAGCATTGGCTGAACCGAGCAAGAAATTGCGCTGCTTGCCGTGAATTCGATAGTAGAGGTAATACTTGATCACCCCTTTTGGGGAAATCCTCGCATGAAATCCGCTGATTTCGGTGTCGTTCAATCGCTCGTCCGCGATGGTGAGATTTTTGATAGAGCTGGCGGTGATTTTCTGCTTGATAGCCATGACACAGATTCCTTGTGTAGCGATTATGTAGCAGAATTATTGTATACGCAGGCATTTAAATGAACAACAATAAACAAGCAATCAATAGTTAAAGCATTGTTTTACATTACATTAAATATCTTTTCTGTTCTTTGTTGTTTACCGAGTAACACACACCAATCCCAGCGTTAAGGGGTGAGTGCCGCACAAACCAACTTTCCGCAGACCACTTTCACCACAAAAATTACCGCATACCAAAAATGCCACGCGGCACGAATCCCTCTTTAACGCTTTGTTATGTTTAAGTTTCAAGGACTTACGTTTTACCAAAACCAAGATTAACTCAGCGTTGACTCACAAACAAAAGCCAAGACCTAAAAAACGGAAATGACTCATAGATTTGAAAAACAGACTTCGAATTTTGGCAACTCAAGCCCAAAAACTTGTGGTCAAAATACTGATTGAGCCAGCCGCACCTACCTCGCGCTTACTCGAAAATTGACTGAGGCAAAACTCTGAATTTCCAGCGCCAAAGAATAAATGTCCGGAAAACAGCGCCAAACGAAGCCAACTTGCCGACAAGCACAAAACCAACAAGCCGAGGGAGCAAAGAAAAGATGCAACCAACTGATTTGACGTGATTAAACATAACGCCGTATTAAGGTGTGAGCAACGCCACCACCAAACTAAACTCTTGTGCCATAAACACAAAACCCAACGCGGAGACAGAAATGCCAAGCGTTGGGAATCACTCTTAAATACTTTGTTAGGTGCGTTGGTTGATATCTTCGACGCTATAACCTCGATGCTTCAACAGGCTGAATGCCGTACCCTTTTCTTTTTGAGAACTACCAAAAAAACCGTCATTCTTAACGACTTTAAATAATTCGTCATCTGACATTTTTTCAAGTTTTTGTTTTATCTCTCTGGCTTCATTTGCTTGTTTTTCTACCTCACTTACGACCGCGGTTCCTACATCTTTAGCAACATTTAATGCTTTTTTCCAAAATGACATTTTTTACCCTCTAAGAATTACTCAAAAGTAGTCGCGTTACAGTTTGAGCAATACCAATAACCGGGTTTCTTCTCGTGCATTGTCCACTGCCCACAGCTTGGACATTTTTTACCTTTTGCCATAGTTAGTGGCATTATTCGACGTATTGACATAATTGCTCTCCATTTCCCAAATTGAAAATATACATTTTAATCATTGCGCCAATTATGCAACACAGCACACTGCAAAACTGAGATAAACTTCCAATTTTGAGACTAGCACCTAACGCCCTGCTAAGGGGTGAGCAATGCGCTGCGAAAGCTACCGCACACCAACTTAATCACAAAACTCACCGCATGCTGAAAATGCCACGCATTGCGAATCCCTCTTAAGCAGTTTGTTAGTTTTTCTGCCGCCTAAGCTCAAACTCTTCAAATCGATGACCAAGAGAGTATATGTAAATCAATAAAGCTTCGGTCAAATCGAGGCAGTCTTTAGCATCCTCTTTACTGACATTGGCAGTGATTGCGTGAGCAGCATCATTGCCCAAGGCACGAATGCAGAAGTGGCCCCCGATTTTCGGACATGACTTTAAGTGGTCGATCTGTTTTGATAGTACCCAACAATACAGGGACAGATTATGACTAGAAAACGTAGAAACCACTCTCCTGAGTTTAAAGCTAAGGTGGCACTCGATGCCGCTAAAGGCGATAAAACCGTCGCTGAGTTAGCTCAGAAATACAACCTGCACGCTAACCAAATCTCGACATGGAAAAAGGAGCTGCTTGAAAACGCAGCCATGATTTTTGCCACCGAAAATCACACAGGAAAAGAGAATTCCGAAGAAGTGGACAAACTTCACGCCAAGATCGGTCAATTGACCATGGAAAATGATTTTTTGGCCAAAGTGCTCGGTCGTTAGACCGAGCCCAGCGAAAGAGTTCGCTGGTTAAATCCACCCATTGCCGATAAAGCGCCAGTGTGAGCTGCTCAATATTGCTCGCTCTACCGCTTACTATCAACCCATAGGACTCTCTGCTGAGGAGATTGCGTTGCGCCGTATGATTGACGAAATTCATCTTCAGTATCCGTTTATGGGCAGTCGGCGCATTCGAACTGAGCTGGCTAAGAAGGGTCATAGCGTTAATCGTAAGCGTGTTGTTCGACTCATGCGCGATATGGGGATTGGGGCGATTTACCCCAAGCCCAAAACGACGCTGGCGAACAAAGCACACAAGGTGTATCCCTACCTGTTGCGTGATATCGAAGTCACTTACCCAAACCAAGCTTGGGCGATTGATATCACGTACATCCCAATGGCGAAGGGGTTCCTGTACCTCGTTGCTATTATCGACTGGTATAGCCGCAAAGTGCTGGCTTGGCGACTATCCAACACCATGGACACGAGTTTTTGTATCGAAGCGCTTGAGGAAGCGCTGAAGCATTATGGGCCACCTGATATCTTTAACTCAGATCAAGGCAGCCAGTTTACCAGCACAGAGTTCACACAGAAGTTAATTGAACATGACATACGTATAAGCATGGACGGGAAAGGCCGCTGGGTTGACAATGTTTTCATTGAGCGATTATGGCGAAGCCTGAAATATGAGGAGGTTTACTTAAAGGCTTATACCACGCCCCGTGAAGCCGAGCTTGAAATCGGCAACTACATGGTGTTTTATAATGAAGAGCGTAACCATCAAGGACTCAATAACCTCACTCCTGATGAGGCCTACTTCGGTAGGCAAAGATACGCAGCATGAGCTGGGTCAACCACTTAAGAAATGAGCTTATGCGTCCAACCATTGGGGTCCACTTCTGTAAGTTCACCAACTCAGTAGATTTAAGTACCGGGTATAACAGTTCTTCTTCTACCACTTCTTCAAACTCTGCAGGGATTCCCATTAATTTTTTTCTTATGAAAAACGGATGGTCACACTTTTTACACAATGAAACTAGGTAGTAATCAGAATGGTAAATAGAATCAACTTCATCTAGTGGGTTTTTCGCTTCACTCTGAAATCGACCTACCCCCTGTAGCACTACATCACTTACAACCATCATATTGCAGTCAGGACAAAATACATCTATGAGCTCTTTACTCAAACTTTAGCTCCGATTCCTATTAAAAAACTAACGCCGCACTAAGCGGCTAAAAATAGTGGGCTAAAATATGAGCGCAGCGAAATAGCCCACTGTTTTTAGTCCGTTTAAGTGCTTTGTTAGTAGGCAATTTCAATGTTGGAATGCCCTTGCAAATCTTTAACGAAACCATTTCCAAGTTACGATGCACAAACAAGCGATAACGTAACAAATAAAAAATAGCTTTGCTAAAGCAGAACAGTATTGACGAAATGGTTATACAAAAACCGTTTCACCAACTGCTACAAATTTCCAGCTTAAACGCGGCTGGTTTACACAAAACTGCCAACGACCGGCAACGTAACAATCACAAAAATCAATTCGTAACGCGGAAACCGATTGACGAAAGCACGACACAAAAACAGAGCCATAACCGCTTCGATTTTCAACCTTTACCCACGCTACCGCCAGTTTAGTAAACTCACTAAACCACAGATTTCGTTGCCAACTAACGCCGCACTAAGCGGCTAAAAATAGTGGGCTAAAATACAAGCGAAGCGCAGTAGCCCACTGTTTTTAGTCCGCTTGAGTGCCTTGTTAGTTGCCGTTTTGTAACGACACAAACTGCAACACATTACGCTTTACTAAAACCTAACTGCCCCGCTTGTTGCCGAAAGCCAATACAAGAATGAAGCCCGTATTTAGCATGCAAAAGTCTGGTGAGCTTTATGCCGCTAAGGTTTTAATAAAAAGCAAAGCTCTATTAGCGGCAGACTCAACACTGCGGCTGAATGAGCAGGCTTGTAACTGCCAGCAGATTAGAATGGATGAGTATTTCATAACTCAAAACAAATTCATAACCGCCTGATCTGTTAATGCAAAGCCAATCAACATTACGGCCAACTAACGCCGCACTAAGCGGCTAAAAATAGTGGGCTAAAATATGAGCGCAGCGAAATAGCCCACTGTTTTTAGTCCGTTTGAGTGCCTTGTTAGTTGCCGTTTGGTAACGACACAAACTACAACACATTACACTTTACTAAAACCCAACTGCCCCGCTTTTTGCCGAAAGCCAATACAAGAATGAAGCCCGTATTTAGCATGCAAAAGTCTGGTGAGCTTTATGCCGCTAAGGTTTTAACAAAAAGCGAAGCTCTATTAGCGGCAGACTCAACACTGCGGCTGAATGAGCAGACTTGTAACTGCCAGCAGATTAGAATGGATGAGTATTTCATAACTCAAAACAAATTCATAACTGCCTGATCTGTTGATGCAAAGCCAATCAACATTACGGCCAACTAACGCCCAATTAAGCGGACGGAAACAGTTGGCTATAATGTGGAGCGAAGCGGAACTCAGCCAACTGTTGGAGTTCCGACTTAAATTGCTTGTTAGGCGCTACACTGGCAACCACAGCTCGTTTTTATTTTTTTGAGTTAGCTTTGTTGAACCAATAAACGGATTCGGTTTTGCTTTTTCATTATAATAATTAACATCTTCGGATATTACGTTAAACTCAATTTCTATATGAGTACTATCAAGTACTTTTAAATTTATTTCAGCGTTCACTTCACAGGCATGAAAGGAAGTATAAACATAAATATTTGGAGCTTCGTCATTTGGATTCGTCGAAATATTAATGATTTGGCTCTCTATGCCATTGCTAAGTTCAAAACCATCAATAGCAAAAAGATAGCAATCAGGAAATGCTTCTTCATCGACAGCTTTAGATTCAAGAGATAAGAATAACTTACCATCGGCAATAGCAAAACCGCCTTTGCTGAAGGTGTATTTAATATCTTCATCTTGATGCTTTAATATAAACATGTGACCTCGTATTGTACGCCTAACGCCGCACTAAGCGGCTAAAAATAGTGGGCTAAAATACAAGCGAAGCGCAGTAGCCCACTGTTTTTAGTCCGTTTGAGTGCCTTGTTAGTTGCCGTTTTGTAACGACACAAACTGCAACACATTACACTTTACTAAAACCCAACTGCCCCGCTTGTTGCCGAAAGCCAATACAAGAATGAAGCCCGTATTTAGCATGCAAAAGTCTGGTGAGCTTTATGCCGCTAAGGTTTTAATAAAAAGCGAAGCTCTATTAGCGGCAGACTCAACACTGCGGCTGAATGAGCAGTCTTGTAACTGCCAGCAGATTAGAATGGATGAGTATTTCATAACTCAAAACAAATTCATAACTGCCTGATCTGTTAATGCAAAGCCAATCAACATTACGGCCAACTAACGCCGCGTTAAGCGGACTAAAATTGTGGGTTATAATGTGTAGCGAAGCGAAACGTAACCCACTGTTTTAGTTCCGTTTAAACGCCTTGTTAGGCATTTACTCTGATGTATTAAACACATCACTTAAATATATGAAGCCAACAGTTAAACCAATTAACGCTGAAAATATAGATCCTGAAGCTATTGTAACTGCATGGCCCACTGTAGGAGATATAAATGCAGACATCACAAACAAAGCGATATTAGTATAAATATATGGTTTTATAGCCCAACTTTTTAGTCGGTATAAGTATATTGAAGCAACGATATAAACCAGTGACAAAGGAATAAATGAAAGCAACAACACTTCTCCAAAAGTATTCAAATTAATGTTTTGTTCAAATTGAACATATTCTTTTAATGCAACTGGTAAGCTGTCTAAAAAATAAAAATCACTCCCGACAGACACAAGTAAAAAGAACAATTGTAAAACGATTAGTGATTTAAATGCTGATTGATGATTCATAGTTACCTCTGATGCCTAACGCCCGCTTAAGGGGCAGCCAACGCCACTACCAACTTACTGCATAACACCGTAACCACAAAAACCAACGCATAGCAAAAATGCCACGCGTTGGCTGTCCCTCTTGAAGCGTTTGTTATAACACAGTTTCACACATCATGTTCCGTGAGCAATTGACGACAGTTACGGACTGTTAGAACACGTATTTCGAGGCCCAAACTATAAATAATGCGGTAATGGCCAAAAATTATTTCACGGTAGTTCGTATGAGGCATTTCAGGAACCATGCGGCCCATTTCTGGCATTGAGCCGAGCAATTCCGTTTTGTCGAACACATCATTCACCCACTTTTCTGCAGCTGAGGGGTTATCCAAAGCAATAAACTCTGCGGCATCACCAAGTTTTTGTAACGCTAGAGGTGACCAAACTACTTTCATTTGATGATGCGTCCCAGAATTTGTGAACGAGCATCTTCGTTTGATACACCCAAACCTGCAGCCAATTGAGCTTCTGCAGTACGCATTTCTTCAAGTAATTCGATTTTCTCTTGCATTGCTTCATACTCCGCAACGTCAAGAACAACGGCTACACCTTTACCTCGTTGTGTAATAACTAATGGTCGACGAGTTTCATTGATCTGTTTGATAAATGATGCAACGCCAGCACGGAACTCAGACAAAGGCTGAATATCTTGATCAAGGTGAATACGGCTCATAATGAACTCCATTTAGTACAATTTAACGTACAAATAGTAGTTCAATTGAGATTTACGAGCAAGGAATTGATTCTGTGTTATAACGCCGCGTTAAGGGGTGAGTGCCGCATAAACCAACTTTCCGCAGACCACTTTCACCACCAAAATCACCGCATACCAAAAATGCCACGCGGCATGAATCCCTCTTTAACGCTTTGTTATGCAAATGTTCTTAACGGCAAAATGTATCTATATACAAAGCCTCAACCTTGTCTCTCGCCCACTGCGTACGACGCAAAAACTTAAGAGAAGACTTGATTGATGGATTGCTGTAAAAACAGTTAATTTTGATTTCTCTATCTAACCCTTCCCAGCCATAGTGCTCTTGTAAACGAACAAGAATTTTCTCTAAGGTTAAACCGTGCAAAGGGTTGTTTTGCTGCTCTTGGCTCATTGCTTGGGTCCTAATAATAATGCTTAGTTTGGACGCAGTTTACCAGAATGCTTCAACCAGTTAGCCAATTTATTTACATCCGCAGCCTAAGATATAAGCACTGGGAAATGGGCTAATTTGAATATTTGCATAACGCCGCGTTAAGGGGTGCAGGCACGCAATACAAAAGCTACCGCACAGTGCCGTAACCACTGAACCCAACGCAAACTGAAAATGCCACGCGTGCCAAATCCCACTTTAACGCCTTGTTATGCTTAAGCTTCAATGGGTTACGTTTTACTAAAAACAAGATTAACTCGACTTTGATTCATAAACAAAAGCCAAAACGTAGAAAACCGAAACAACTCATAATTTTTGAAAATCAGACTTTGAAATTTGGCCGCTAAAACTCAAAAACCTAAGATCAAATTGCTGATAGAACCAACAGCCCTAACCTCGTGCTTACCCGAAAATTGATTGAGGTAACGCTCTGAATTTCCAGCGCCAAAGAACAAGTGTCCGGAAAACAGCGCCCACTGAAGCCAACTTGCCGACAAACTCAAAACCAACCAGCCGAGGGAACAAAGAAAAACCATAAACCACTGATTTAGGGTGATTAAGCATAACGCCCGCTTAAGGGGCAGCCAACGCCACGACCAACTTTCCGCATAACAACGTAACCACAAAAACCAACGCATAGTAAAAATGCCGCGCGTTGGCTGTCCCTCTTGAAGCGTTTGTTATGTGCCGTGGCTAATGTTTTTCACAATCCTTTTTATCTTTGAACAGATTCGTCAATGCCGTCGCTTCCGTTCTCTCTAGATCTTGATAAGCATCGAAAATGTCACCATCCTTGTACCCAAGAAGGCACAGCCCGCCTTGAATAATTAGGGTGAAAAATGACACAACTAGAATCAGAAATGGAATGACACCAAACATATCAAGAGACAGTAAAAGCGAAGACAGCGCTATAGCTACAGCTGAAATTACCAATTTAACTTTGCTACTAAAAACCATAACACCCTCTAAAATATGAATTTTTAGCCATTCTATAAGTTAATGGTTGCACATAATGTTGTTTGCTTCACAGGAAAGGCACATAACGCCCTGCTAAGGGGTGAGCAATGCACTGCAAAAGCTACAGCACACCAACTTAATCACAAAACTCACCGCATGCTGAAAATGCCACGCATTGCGAATCCCGCTTAAGCAGTTTGTTAGCTTAAATTTCAGCACCTTAAGATTTACCAAGCCTGAGATTAAACCGATTTAGAAAACCAACAAACCACTTGAGCTTTGAAACCCGAATTGACTCAAACTTTGTGGCCTTTCATGCGATTTGAAAACCCGAAAATTTTGATAACTCATTTTCGGAAAACTCAAAGCGAAAGCAAAACTTCCAAAGCGACTTTACGCCAAACTGGCTAACCTCGCGCGATCCCAAAACTCAATTGAGGCAACGGCTCAAAACTCGCGTTGGCAAACAATGCTGATTTGCCGAGAAACCGGAACGAGCTGCCAAGGGAAGAAAAAACAGGCTGCAATCAATTGATTTTCATTGTTTTAAGCTAACGCCGCGTTAAGGAGCGCAGGCACGCACTACAAAGGTGACCGCATCACGCCCTAACCACTAAACAAACCGCAAACCGAAAATGCCACGCGTGCCAAGTCCCTCTTGAACGCTTTGTTATGCATTACAAACCACCGGCTAAATCCAGAAAGTTACCTGTAGAAAATGATGATTTTTCAGACGCTAACCAATAAATGGCCTCAGCGACTTCAGCAGGCAAACCACCCCGTTGCATTGGAATTTTATTTTTGAGTCGTTCTATACGGTCAGGCTCTCCACCGTCAGCGTGCATATCGGTATAAATCAATCCAGGGCGAACACAGTTAACTCTGATACCTTCCGCAGCAACTTCCAACGACAGACCTTTTGTTAACGTGTCAATTGCACCTTTTGACGCTGCATAATCGATGTATTCATTCGGTGAACCTGTTCGAGCGGCTCCCGAAGAAACATTAACTATGACACCTCCGAGACCATCATGACGAGTTGACATTCGTTTCACTGCTTCACGACAACACAAGAAATAACCTGTCACATTGTTTATGAGAATTGAGTTAATCCTCTCTGCGCTCATTTCGTCTAAGCGCATCTGCTTCTTTAAGATACCAGCATTATTGACAAGAACAGAAACAACACCAAGCTCTTGGTCAACGGTTTCAAACAGTTTAACAACATCACCTTCTTTGGAAACGTCAGCTTGAACCGCAATACAATGACCACCTAACGCTTTGATTTCTTCCACGAGAGTATTAGCAGCCTCAGCATTAGATTTGTAATTTATGCATACGGAAAAACCGTTTTGAGCAAAAAGCTTTGCTGTCGCTGCACCAATCCCTCGGCTACCGCCAGTAATAACAACTACTTTTTGAACGCTCATTATTCATCCTTTTAACGCTGAATTTGATGTAATGCATAACGCCCAATTAAGGTGTGAAGCACGCAACCACAACACTCAATTTAACCGCCGTAATCACCGAACTTAACCCAAACTAAAAATGCCAAGCGTGCTGAATCACTCTTAAATTGTTTGTTAGGGCAATTTTTATAGGCTTGTAACTTTGACATTCCTCTTACTATTTTTCGTTTCACGCCAAACCTCTACTCTAAACTGATCTACAGCAGGAGCTGGATTTCTAGGTTGTTGAGGCTTCCGTGGTTGCTTTTGGGGCAGATGAGGAATGGCTAACTCTTCTCCATTCACGTCAACTAGCTTCAATTCCATTTGCTGTGGAATTACTTGTGTTTTCTCCAAAGATTCTTTGAGGTCATTATAAAACTCTGGAGCCTCCTCTAGCTCTGCACCGAAGATAGCTTCCGTTTCTTGCATTGCCATTTCGACAGTTAATTCACCGCGCTGAACTTTGATAAAAAGGTTTTCTAGACGAGCAAGAGATTCCCCTCGTTTTCGCAACTTAGGCTGAACTCGACTTAGATCAAATGGTGAACTAGCTCTTTCGCCTAGATAATCACCAACAGCCTTAACTTGATTATTTATTGTTTGTAGACCGGAGATGAATGAACCATATTGGGCAATACCAAAATACAAAACACTCGCGGTAGCAAGTATTTTACCTTTGGCTTTTATTGAACCTTCCTCAACTTCTAGAACAAGAGAGTAGTCACTTAGCTCCAAGTTTTGGCCAACATAAGCTTCCCATTCGTCAAAAAGCTGTGTCGAATAGTTTTCAAAGTCCTCGCGAGGTAAACTTGGCACTCCGATATAGAAATCAATTGTACCTATATTTGCCATTTTTACTCCTTCCGCCAAACTAGAATTGCCCTAACGCCCGGTTAAGGGGCAGCCAACGCCACAACCAAGCTTCCGCATAACACCGTAACCACCAAAACCAACGCATAATAAAAATGCCGCGCGTTGGCTGTCCCTCTTGAACCGTTTGTTATGTTTAAGCTTCAATGACTTACGTTTTACCAAAACCAAGATTAACTCGGTTTTGACTGACAAACAAAAGCCAAACCCCAGAAAACTGAAACGACTCATAGATTTGAGAAACAGACTTTGAATTTCGGCAATTCAAGCCCCAAAACCTGTGTTCAAAATACTGATTGCGCCAACCGCTCTAACCTCGCGCTTGCCCGAAAATTGACAGAGGCAACGCTCTGAATTTCCAGCGCCAAAGAACAAGTGTCCGGAAAACAGCGCCAAACGAAACCAACTTGCCGACAAGCACAAAACCAACAAGCCGAGGGAGCAAAGAAAAGATACAACCAACTGATTTGACGTGATTAAACATAACGCCCGGTTAAGGGGCTGACAACGCAAAAACACCGAACCTAAAATAGCAACCGTAATCACAAATGTTGATTTAAGCAAAAACCGCCACGCGTTGGCAGTCCTTCTTAAACCGTTTGTTATGGCACTATTTATTGATTATATATTCTACTTTATTTAATAACGCTGAATATCTCTTTAGAGTATCACTAACCCCAAAATTGATGAGCCATGAATCTTTTGACGGCACGTCGTCTCCCGTGTAGCTAACACCAAAATCAGCCTGAGGATCTTGTAATAACAACCCACGATTGAAAAATTCTTGCACATATGCATATATTTCATCAACTTCGAATTCAAAATTAGCATCATTGTAATTATGACTTCCAACTGAATATATCGGATAGACTAATTCATAACTAATCGGTCTTAACGCACAGAGTTTCATGAATAGTTTAATTTTTCGATCACTTAAGCCCTTTGTGCATAATACAAATCGCTCAATTTGTACATCTGTAAATGAAAATTGAGGATCAGATAAGAAAAGTAATGAATAAGCCCCTAGTATAATTTCACTTGGTGTTTCTGTTACAGCTAAAGCAAAATCAGCTGCCAATTTTTGCCCTTCTTTACTTAAACACTTATTTTTAAACTCTACTCTCTCTTTTTCCGTCATTCGTTCAGTATTTAATTGTACACTCGTTAAAAAACTTTCAACTCTAAATTGTTGGTATTCAAACCTAGCGTTTTTTAAAATTGAAAACAAATCAATAACCACACTAACCTCAGAAGAGCAAGCCGCAATTATTTTCTTCATTAATACCACCAAACCTTTTGATTACCGGTGCCATAACGCCCTGCTAAGGGGTGAGCAATGCACTACAAAAGTTACCGCACACCAACTTAATCACAAAACTCACCGCATGCTGAAAATGCCACGCATTGCGAATCCCTCTTAAGCAGTTTGTTAGGCTTGTGCTGACTGTTAGCAATGAACCCTTAGCTTTGCTGCTTCTTTCTTAGGTACTTGCCACTTTTTTCATAGACCAATGTTAACGCAGCATAAATAGACACAAACAACACTAAGTCTAATGCAGCCAGTTTTACGTTAAATGGATCTGAGAAAATGTTGTATGTGAAACCAAGTTGCGCTTCTACAAATTTCACCAAAACTATCGTTGCAATAAAAACTAATATACCCATCAACTTACCTATCGAAAGTGGCAACAACATTCGTCGAAAATATGATAGCCCCGAACAAAGAAAGAACAAAAATTACGTCATTAATGCGAGTCAGTTAGTGATGTTACCGACTAGCCTAACGCCCGGTTAAGGGGCAGACAACGCCACTACTAAGCTTCCGCATAACATCATAACCACAAAAACCAACGCATAATAAAAATGCCACGCGTTGGCTGTCCCTCTTGAACCGTTTGTTATGTTTTATTCCAACCAGCTGATTTTGTTAAGAATAAACTTAGGAATTTCAACTAGTTTAAGACATTATTGCCTTACTTCTAAAAAGTGTTTTTTTGCATGATAAGCAAATATGTTTATAACGAGGATCTGCATGAGCTGTTAATGGTTGGAAAATCACTTTGTCTGAACCACAACTAAAGCATTTAGCACTTTCTGGATCTGCTGTTTTACATTCAGGATGCTTTATCAAATAATTCTCAAGTGTCGGCAATTTGTGCCAATCATCATCCTGTGGCTTCGAATATGATGCAAAATAGTAGAATATTGCAGCCGCGCCAAAAGCTAAAACCAACCAAATGAAATCCATCTCTTTTCCTCAAGTTATCCCGAAAACATAACGCCGCGTTAAGGGGCGCAGGCACGCAATACAAAAGTGACCGCATCACACCTTAACCACTAAACTTACCGCAAACTGAAAATGCCACGCGTGCCAAGTCCCTCTTTAACGCTTTGTTATGCCTCTTGCACTACCAGAAGACCAAGTTTCTGAGCCAGTTCCCTTGCCGCCACTTTTGGTGAGACATTACTCGTATCTACCGTTACATCATAAGTCATATGATTATGTACAAGTGGATACTCCCACTCTGCCAAACCAATTGCTCTATCACCACGAGCAATCTCGCGAGCCATACAAACCTCTAAGCTACATTGCACTTTTACACAAACAACTTTGAAATTTTCGAGAAGCTTAAAAAGCGCGTTGCGTATTTCGGTGATTGCGATCGCTCGTTTCCGCTGTTTTTCAAGCAAGTTGTCGTCTTTTTTACAATTTAGTAACGTGAATGATTACGCTGCACACTTTTCAGGGTTCAAGTACACCTCATCGATATAACTCCAGTCTCTCGTTTGCCGACTCCATCTGCCTGGATGAGTCAATTGAGCACGTCGGTAGACTTGCATACGCTGTCGGAGAATTTCATTATCCTCCCCGCAATGCCTCTGCTGAGGTGTTACATACTTTATGCCACTGTGTTTATGCTCATTGTTATACCAATCAACAAAATTACCAACCCAACACCGAGCGTCTTCAATGGAAGAAAACCCATCCATTGGCCATGAAGGACAATACTTTATTGTTTTGAACAACGACTCAGAGTATGGGTTGTCATTGCTTACTCTTGGCCTAGAGTAAGAGCTTGCAATCCCAAGGTCATACATCTTTGCAAGCATGGTGTAACTTCTCATAGGAGCACCGTTGTCAGAGTGCAAAGTAATGTTGCCTTGCACACACTTTTCCCGCCATGTTGTTCTTTGGAGTAACTCCGCTGCATATTCGCCTAGCTCCTGATCATACACTTCTGCACCTACTACTTTTCTACTGAAGATATCCATTATCAAATAGAGGTAATAGTGCTTCCTCGTATTTTCGATGGCAGATAACTGATATCCCAGCTCCATACCTGATTTGGTTTGCAGGCTTTTTTGAACCTTTGGTCGAGAAGGACTTGTGCCAGCTTTGTTACGAGTTCGCTTACCTAGCTGGTTGTTTGCTTTTAATACACGATAAAATGTGGACTCTGAGGCAATGTAAATGCCTTCATCAGCCAACATTGGAACGATGATATTCGGAGGTAAATCGGCATACTCTGGTGTATTGCAGATATCTAATATCTGCTGCCTTTCGGCTTCTGATAGCTTATTATGAGGCTCGTGCTGCCGAGGATGCTGACGCATATCACTTGTGATTTCGGCAGAGTTCCGTGTCCAACGCTGGAACGTTCGTATTGATAACCCAACGGTGGAACAAGCCTTTGTCTTTGTTGCCCCTTTACGTACAGCTTCATCAACAAGTGTGACTATTTTAAGCCGCTCTGAGATAGGAATAAGTCTTCCTCGTTGATTTCCCAGAGGGCATTGAACTTTTCCCGCAAAACCAGTAGCGCAGCCGTTTCAGCAAGTGCTTTATCTTTACGTGCCAACTCCTTCTCCAACGCTTTTACCTTTCTGCGTTCATCACGTAGTAGCTTATTTTCTTTGTGTGACATTGAAGCCGATGTTGTACTCTGCGCCTTGATAGACAGTGCTCGCCAGGTTTTAACGTCATCGACAAATAACCCTTTAGACCTACAGTATTCAGCTAACTCGCGTTCAGACATTGTTGCAGTTTCAATCACTATGAAAAATCTCTGCTCCGCTGAATAATCAGTAGTAGCATTTTCTAAGGGCAGCTCTGTAGACAATAGGCCGCTTTCAACAAGTTCATTTCTCCACTTAGATACCACGGATGGACTCACATCTAATTCTTTAGCAATTCTTCGATGAGACCAATTATATGGTGGTAACAGCCAAGTTTGGCCTTTCGTTTTCACATCAATTGGAACTGGATTGGCTGGCATAGTTATCTCCTTAAAAATCTAGGCGACAACTATGCTGACACAGGGGGGAAATGACTGATCGGAATGCTCCGAAATACGCAAGCGCGTCTATTTCGTCTTTGTTTACCCAGGCATTGTCGATGATAACTTTGCATCCCGACTCTAAGATTGCTCTGACACAACGATGATAGCCATCGACTAACTGCGCATAATCATAACCGGCTCGGTCAATAGGTTTACCAACCATCATACATTTTAGGTCCGAAGGCGGTAATGCATAGAGAACGCTGTCTACACTAAAGTTCAAATACTGCGTTGCCAACAGTTCCTGTAACTCTTTTGCCAGACTCGTTTTTCCTGAGCTTCCAGTTCCATTAAACAAGATTACATCTGGATACATAGTAATTCCTTTTACCATATTGAGGCATAACGCCGCGTTAAGGGGTGAGTGCCGCACAAACCAACTTTCCGCAGACCACTTTCACCACAAAAATTACCGCATACCAAAAATGCCACGCGGCACGAATCCCTCTTTAACGCTTTGTTATGTTTAAGGCTCAAAGGGTTAAGTTTGCGATACCAATAGCTTACCTCGACTTACCTTTGCAAACCAAAACCAGACGCTAAAAAGCTGAATTAAATCATAATTTTGATTGTGCCGACTTTGAGTTATAACGTGAGAAATCGAAAATCTGGGGCTTTAACTTTGAAATCAAAATCACTTCACTCACCTCGCATACACTCTGGATTTCAATGAGGCAACTCTCTGAACTTTTTAGCGCCCACGAATTGGAGTCCAGAAAACAGCGACCGCTGAAGTTAACTTGCCGACAAGACCAAAATTAGAAATACGAAGGAACAAAGAAAAGATGCAACCAACTGATTTTACGTGACTAAACATAACGCCCGCTTAAGGGGCTGACAACGCTACTACTAAGTTTCCGCATAACACCGTAACCACAAAAATCAACGCATAGTAAAAATGCCACGCGTTGGAAGTCCCTCTTGAAGCGTTTGTTAGGTGCCTGAACACAATCGTCTTTTTGGCTCTGTTTCATGCAAGTATCGAGTAAAAGTATCTTTCGGACGCTCAAGGCCATTTTCGGCTAACACTCTTGAGGCCATACCTCGATGATTACTGCCATGCGTCAGTAAATGAAGCAAAATTTCTTCTATTGTTAACTGTCCAAAACCACCATCGATAAAACGGAAAATCACATTACGTTTGAGTTCGTCTACACTCACTGATTTTGTAAAATCAATAAGCCATGAGTCATGCTCATTTATTATTCGTCGTAACTCAGACAATGAAGGAGTCTCGACGGTATTGTCACCACTGTACTTTTCAGGCTCACCTAAAATACGACTGATAAAAAGACTATCCACGACCGTTGTGTGATTCAAAATCCGAACGAAAAAGGTCGCATCGTTTTCTGGTAACTGTGAAAATTGTTTTTCACCTAACTCAAGCAACTCATCGTTTGCCCATTTTTTATATTGAAACGCACTAGCAAACTGCATTTTTTCTCCACGATTTATTTCTTGAAAACTGATGATAACTGATTGGCACCTAACGCCCGCTTAAGGGGCAGCCAACGCTACTACCAACTTACCGCATAACACCGTAATCACAAAAACCAACGCATAGTAAAAATGCCGCGCGTTGGCTGTCCCTCTTGAAGCGTTTGTTATGCGTTTACTCAAAGATTTCATAGTAACGTTCAACATTTACCGTCACTTTGCCCCAGTTAGAAGCCTTAACTCTTTTTTGATGGCGCTCGAAAGCAGCTTTATCAGTGAACTCTTCATAAACGTCAAAACGAAGAGGATTCTCTGAATTTTCAGTGACGCTAAACGTAATACAACCAATCTCTTCTAGAGTAAGACGCTTATGGTTCACCAACTCATTTTTTACCAATTCAAGATCCGATTCAGGAACTAAAATAAAACCTTTTAATGTTACTTCTGACATGAATTCCCTCGTGACGCATAACGCCGCGTTAAGGGGTGAATGCCGCATAAACCAACTTTCCGCACACCACTTTCACCACCAAAACTCACTGCATACCAAAAATGCCACGCGGCATGAATCCCACTTGAACGCTTTGTTAGCTTAAATTTCGCCAACAATGGTTAAATAGCCACCAAAAATTACCATTAACCACAACGCTCCCCCCAGAGATAGCCACACATAGTTAAGCCAACTTAACTTTTTGTTGGTGTCACCAAACATATCATTTTGAGATTCATTAATAACCAACTGTATTTTGTAAAGAATTTGACACATAAAAGGAAAAAGCACCAAACTTACAAAAAAACTGTATGGTAATGCTATTTCATTCTCAGAAAGACGATCTGAAATTTGGCCAAGAATACTCAATAAAACATATTTTGTCGCATCCCATTCCAGTGATTTTGGCAAATCTCCTTGGGACGACAAACTTTCACTTTGGGTCACCTTAGAGCACAGTGAATGTAAGAAGAAAATAAAAAATATCGCTCGTGCTATAGGCCAAATTTTTTCACCGGAAGCTGCTCTGTATATAGACCAATTTTTATACATCCAATAAAACCCATAGAAACCTAGGGTTCCAATATACATTACCGTAAATTTTTTAGGTGATACTACATAGAATGAAACATCAGAACTTAGTTTATCCATTTTTATTACTACTCCTTTTATAAAAATTTATGCTAACGCCCGCCTAAGGGGCTGGCAACGCATTACCACTAAACTCAAACACAACAGCCGTAACCACCGCGGCTCAATGGGACTGGAAACGCTACGCGTTGACAGTCCCGCTTGAGGCGTTTGTTAGTTTCGTAGCCTATTGTTTCAAAATGACTTTTAACCACTTTTTCTTGAAAGGCATTTTACGCAAAAGCATCACGCAAACACACGTCCAACGCCAAAAGCCGTGACGTTGGCTGCCAAAACGTTAAGTGTCCGTGACAAAGAAAGCCAGATCACAGCGATGATTCAGCGATTTTGAAACCGCTGAACTTTCAACGCGTTCTACCAAATCAGCATCAGGAAAAACCAAAAGCCAAATTGTGCAGCTTGAACGATAAAGGCTGAATTTTCAGAACCTTGTGCGTGAATTTTTGATGATTTTTCCTGAGAGAAACTAACGCCCGGTTAAGGGGCAGACAACGCCACTACTAAGCTTCCGCATAACATCATAACCACAAAAGCCAACGCATAATAAAAATGCCACGCGTTGGCTGTCCCTCTTGAACCGTTTGTTATGTTTTATTCCAACCAGCTGATTTTGTTAAGAATAAACTTAGGAATTTCAACTAGTTTAAGACATTATTGCCTTACTTCTAAAAAGTGTTTTTTTGCATGATAAGCAAATATGTTTATAACGAGGATCTGCATGAGCTGTTAATGGTTGGAAAATCACTTTGTCTGAACCACAACTAAAGCATTTAGCACTTTCTGGATCTGCTGTTTTACATTCAGGATGCTTTATCAAATAATTCTCAAGTGTCGGCAATTTGTGCCAATCATCATCCTGTGGCTTCGAATATGATACAAAATAGTAGAATATTGCAGCCGCGCCAAAAGCTAAAACCAACCAAATGAAATCCATCTCTTTTCCTCAAGTTATCACGAAAACATAACGCCCGCTTAAGGGGCAGCCAACGCTACTACCAACTTACTGCATAACACCGTAACCACAAAAACCAATGCATAGTAAAAATGCCACGCGTTGGCTGTCCCTCTTGAAGCGTTTGTTATGTGAATTTTTCACACGCCCAAAAGAGGCAGGTTTTTACGCTGATGATAGGTTAAAGCTAACTCTAGACAGGACTTGATGACCGTTTCTGGTAGCGGTTTAGATAAGGTCAGGACTATTGCTCTATTTCCCTGAAACACCAACTCGTCACCATACAACTCCCGAAATGTATCGACTAGCTTAGTTTGGCAATTAAAGAATAGGTAATAATTATTAGGAGACTTAAGCTTCCAGTCCATTCTTAACGGACTGCCCGTTTTTACACTGTAGCTTGGCTCTCCCCATTTTAGAGTTTCATCGACTTCACCCAGTTTCAACTCAGATGCGACTTGAAAGACTAAATTTCGCAGCTCTTCTAACCTAACACGAGCATTTTCCGGATACTCATCAAACCGATCTTTGACTACCTTGTCCATTGGAATCTCCTATTCACATAACGCCGCGTTAAGGGGCGCCGGCACGCAATACAAAAGTTGCTGCATAACACCTTAACCACTAAACCCAACGCAAATTGAAAATGCCACGCGTGCCAAGTCCCTCTTAAACGCTTTGTTATGCTTAAGCTTCAATGACTTACGTTTCACCAGAACCTAGATTAACTCGACTTTAATTCACAAACAAAAGCCGAAAACCAAAAAACTGAAATGACTCATAATTTTGAAAATCAGACTTTGAATTTTGGTTGCCAAAACTCAAAAACCTAAGATCAAATTTCTGATTGAGCCAACCGCCCTAACCTCGCGCTTGCCCGAAAATTGATTGAGGCAACGCTCTGAATTTCCAGCGCCAAAGAACAAGTGTCCGGAAAATAGCGCCCACTGAAGCCAACTTGCCGACAAACTCAAAACCAATCAGCCAAGGGAACAAAGAGAAAACATAAACCACTGATTTATCGTGATTAAGCATAACGCCGCGTTAAGGGGTGAGTGCCGCACAAACCAACTTTCCGCAGACCACTTTCACCACAAAAATTACCGCATACCAAAAATGCCACGCGGCACGAATCCCTCTTTAACGCTTTGTTATGTTTAAGCTTCAAGGGCTTACGTTTTACCAAAACCAAGATTAACTCAGCGTTGACTCACAAACAAAAGCCAAGACCTAAAAAACGGAAATGACTCATAGATTTGAAAAACAGACTTCGAATTTTGGCAATTCAAGCCCGAAAACTTGTGGTCAAAATACTGATTGAGCCAGCCGCACCTACCTCGCGCTTACTCGAAAATTGACTGAGGCAACTCTCTGAATTTCCAGCGCCAAAGAATAAATGTCCGGAAAACAGCGCCAAACGAAGCCAACTTGCCGACAAGCACAAAACCAACAAGCCGAGGGAGCAAAGAAAAGATGCAACCAACTGATTTGACGTGATTAAACATAACGCCGCGTTAAGGGGTGAATGCCGCCCAAACCAACTTCCCGCAGACCACTTTCACCACCAAAACTCGCCGCATGCCAAAAATGCCACGCGGCATGAATCCCTCTTGAACGCCTTGTTATGCTTAAGCTTCAATGGGTTACGTTTTAATAAAACCAAGATTAGCTCGACTTTGATTTACAAACAAAAGCCAAAAGCTAGAAAACTGAAATGACTCATAATTTTTAAAAATCAGATTTTGATATTTGGCTGCCTAAACTCAAAAACCTAAGTTAAAAGCTCTGATTGAGCCAACTGCCCTAACCTCGCGCTTGCTTGAAAACTGATTGAGGCAATTCTCTGAATTTTCAGCGCCAAAGAATAAGTGTCCGGAAAACAGCGCCCAATGAAGCCAACTTGCCGATAAACACAAAAACAATCAGCCGAGGGAACAAAGAAAAACCATAAACCACTGATTTCGCGTGATTAAGCATAACGCCCGCTTAAGGGGCAGCCAACGCTACTACTAACTTACCGCATAACACCGTAATCACAAAAACCAACGCATAGTAAAAATGCCGTGCGTTGGCTGTCCCTCTTGAAGCGTTTGTTATGCCTGTTTTACCTTTTGGGTGTAGTGTTCAAAAGCAACAATCTTATCATAACCTTCAGATTCATAGAGTGATTTTGCTTTATCGTTAGTTGCTGACGTCGCTAATTTAACGGTTAACGCGTTCGTTTCTTTCGCAAAACATTTCACTTTTTGGAGCAATGCTCTCGCAACTCCTTGGTTTCGGGATCCATCAGAAACGAATAGATCATTGAGATACCACATCGGTTTCATTGCGACAGATGAGAATGACGGGTAAAGTTGCACAAAACCAAGAGCTTAGAAGTGGCCCCCGATTTTCGGACATGACTTTAAGTGGTCGATCTGTTTTGATAGTACCCAACAATACAGGGACAGATTATGACTAGAAAACGTAGAAACCACTCTCCTGAGTTTAAAGCTAAGGTGGCACTCGATGCCGCTAAAGGCGATAAAACCGTCGCTGAGTTAGCTCAGAAATACAACCTGCACGCT
Source organism: Vibrio navarrensis (assembly GCF_015767675.1). Taxonomy (NCBI): domain Bacteria; kingdom Pseudomonadati; phylum Pseudomonadota; class Gammaproteobacteria; order Vibrionales; family Vibrionaceae; genus Vibrio; species Vibrio navarrensis. Next base: position 1,894,778 of record NZ_CP065217.1, read on the forward strand.
AACCAAATCTCGACATGGAAAAAGGAGCTGCTTGAAAACGCAGCCATGATTTTTGCCACCGAAAATCACACAGGAAAAGAGAATTCCGAAGAAGTGGACAAACTTCACGCCAAGATCGGTCAATTGACCATGGAAAATGATTTTTTGGCCAAAGTGCTCGGTCGTTAGACCGAGCCCAGCGAAAGAGTTCGCTGGTTAAATCCACCCCATTGCCGATAAAGCGCCAGTGTGAGCTGCTCAATATTGCTCGCTCTGCCGCTTACTATCAACCCATAGGACTCTCTGCTGAGGAGATTGCGTTGCGCCGTATGATTGACGAAATTCATCTTCAGTATCCGTTTATGGGCAGTCGGCGCATTCGAACTGAGCTGGCTAAGAAGGGTCATAGCGTTAATCGTAAGCGTGTTGTTCGACTCATGCGCGATATGGGGATTGGGGCGATTTACCCCAAGCCCAAAACGACGCTGGCGAACAAAGCACACAAGGTGTATCCCTACCTGTTGCGTGATATCGAAGTCACTTACCCAAACCAAGCTTGGGCGATTGATATCACGTACATCCCAATGGCGAAGGGTTCCTGTACCTCGTTGCTATTATCGACTGGTATAGCCGCAAAGTGCTGGCTTGGCGACTATCCAACACCATGGACACGAGTTTTTGTATCGAAGCGCTTGAGGAAGCGCTGAAGCATTATGGGCCACCTGATATCTTTAACTCAGATCAAGGCAGCCAGTTTACCAGCACAGAGTTCACACAGAAGTTAATTGAACATGACATACGTATAAGCATGGACGGGAAAGGCCGCTGGGTTGACAATGTTTTCATTGAGCGATTATGGCGAAGCCTGAAATATGAGGAGGTTTACTTAAAGGCTTATACCACGCCCCGTGAAGCCGAGCTTGAAATCGGCAACTACATGGTGTTTTATAATGAAGAGCGTAACCATCAAGGACTCAATAACCTCACTCCTGATGAGGCCTACTTCGGTAGGCAAAGATACGCAGCATGAGCTGGGTCAACCACTTAAGAAATGAGCTTATGCGGGTTCATCCGGAAAATCGATACTTCGCCTCATGACTGGCTTTGATTTTTAACTCAAAAAATTCCCAATCACGATACCCATAGGCGACTTTGTTCAGCGTCTTTATTCGGTTGTTCACACCCTCTACTCGACCACTATTCATCCTTTCATCATAAAATGCCAATATCCCATCCTTATGCTTCCTCAGGGTCTTAGTAAACTTCTCTAGCATCACAATGCCTGAGTGGTTCGCTTCATCTATCCAGCTTTCTAGCCATCTCTCACCCTCTATCTTTGATGGCTGCGACCACAGCATTCTTAACTTCTCTTTTAAATAATAAACCACCGCTAAGGGCTGATTGGCTGCGAGTGCTCGCTCCAATCTCGCTTGGCCTTGCTCATCTAACCTATCGGGATTACTTACCAATAACCAACGAGTATTCTTAAGGTATTGAGCGTCATTTTTGTTACTCATCGAATTTTGTAGTTCACGCCTGAACTCTGTCAGCTTTTCATTAAAACGCTTCACCACGTGGAAACGGTCAATGACCAACTTCGCCTTCGGGGCGTGCTGTTTTACCGAAGAGATGTATGCCTGTCCCATATCGGTGGCGACGGCTTCAATCGGCTTTTTACAACGCAGCTTCCGTTTCCAAAAACCGTCAAGGCTTTCGGCCTTCTTTCCTTTCTCTGTATAAATGACGGCACTTGTCTTCATATCAATCACAACCGTCATGAAGCCACTTTTTGAGCCACAGTAAATCTCATCAATTCCAATGTGAGTGACGTTTTTAAGACAAGGTTGAGAGTATCGCTTTTGCAGGTAATGCTTCTGAATATCTTTCACTGTATCCCAACAGACACCACATAGCTTGGCAATGGCATTGATGGTGACGTTCAATGCTGACAGCGAGAGAACATACTGTTCAAAGCCCTTTGTGTAACGCACTTTGGGACGAGGAACAAAGTTAAGCGGCAAATACCCGAGTGTATTACAAGCTCGGCATTCAATCCGCTGGTTTGCTATCTGGATGTAACAGGGGCTAGTGCCGATTGGCGTAGCGATGAAACGGCGAACCTTACCTCCTTTTTTTTATGACATCACGACTACGACATGATGGACATTTAATATGAGGATTGTGTGCTACGTGAAAGATGGTCGCGTCACCATCAAACTCTGTAGAGCAATAATGGAAAGGGCCGCGTATTCCAAAGCGATGGTAAAGAAGTGAAGTTGACATTAACTGGCTATTTTTGGCGATATGGTATCAGAAAAGCCATTCAGGTATCGATTTTCCGGATGAACCCTTATGCGTCCAACCATTGGGGTCCACTTCTCTTCATTGCTTTCGGTCATAGCTAAAAAAATCACAGATTCATTATTAGCGAACCGGTTTCTCAAAAATTCTCTAGCGGCATCAATATCCGATTTTTGCCCATAAAACCGACGATAATCATCAAATAAACTCACAATCTGATCTAATTCAGAGATTGAAGCCTTTAAAATCTTCATTTAACTCTCCTTGTCCATTAACAGGCATAACGCCCTGCTAAGGGGTGAGCAATGCACTACAAAAACTACCGCACACCGATTTAATCACAAAACCCAACGCATGCTGAAAATGCCACGCATTGCGAATCCCTCTTAAGCAGTTTGTTAGCTTAAATTTCAGCACCTTAGATTGACCAAACCTGAGATTAACCTGATTTGGGAAACCAGCAAACTGCCTGAGTTTTGAAACCCGAATTGGTTCAAATTTTGTGGCCTTTCATGCGATTTGAAAACCCGAAAATTTTGATAAATCACTTTCGGGAAACCCAAAGCGAAAGCAAAACTTCCAAAGCGACTTTGCGCCAAGCTTGCTAACCTCGCAGCAATCCCAAAATTCAATTGAGGCAACTGCTCAAAACTTGCGTTGGCAAACAATGCTGATTTGCCGAGAAACCAGAACGAATGGCCAAAGGAAGAAAGAACAGACCACAACCAATTTAATTTACTTGTTTTAAGCTAACGCCCAATTAAGTGGTGAACAACGCACTGGCCAAGCCACTGCATTGCACCGTAAACACTTTACCTGACGCATAGTAAAACTGCCACGCGTTGAGAATCCACTTAAATTGTTTGTTATGTGAATTTTACCGTGAATTCAAAGTAAACCACCGTAGAAACGAAGGAATTTTAATAAGTTACGTGAAAAACCAATGCTTACCAAAACCTAAATTTCACAGCGATCTTAGCCAAAGAGAGCCACTTGCAGAATCAACAACAAAGAAAGCGCCCTTTCAGCTACAACAAAACCTTTTGCTTCACCAGATTTTCAGAGTTGAATATCAGCAAGCAAATCAGTCAAAAAGACATTTCAATTAAAGCGATTTGAAACTGACGAAATTCAACACAAACCAGATCCAAAACTCAATTGAGGCAGCCCAAGAACCTTAAAAACGATCAATCTCAGGTTGTTCAAGAATCCATTTCGACCAAGCCAACTTGCCGAAAATACGGAACGAATTCTCAATGAAATCGTAGCTTTGACCTTAAAAACTCATCCAACACATAACGCCCGGTTAAGGGGCTGACAACGCAAACCACTGAACTCCAAATAACCACCGTAATCACAAAGGCCGATTTGAACACAAACCGCCACGCGTTGGCAGTCCCTCTTTAACCGTTTGTTATGGCTAACAACTCTCTGATTTATCGAACAAAACTTTCAAGGTAAATCTGACCTTTCATCTCGACATTCATAAGAGCCCATTTCAAACTCTCGACAAATCCAAGGTCGATTCTCATAAATCGTGCACATGAATGTTTCTCGGTCTAAAGCTGAGCACCAACCATCCGCCAAACGTAGCATGGTTTCCCCACCCCATTGGTCGAAAGCAATGTGTTGCTCTGGCACACCGGTATCTGTAATGATCATGACCTCTAAACGACAGCAACAAGCCTGACAGTTTGAGCAAGAAATTTCCGTACTAGATACATTTTTAATTGGAATTGTCATCGTGTTCTTCAAATCAGTGTAATCACAGAATGGTACTCCAATTTGAACCAATTTATCGACATTCGTGACCAACTCAATTTGGGAGCCATAACGCCCGGCTAAGGGGTTGACAACGCATTGCCGAACTCAAAAAACACACTGTAAACACTGAACTTCAATTTTGCACTAAAATCGCCAAGCGTTGGCAATCCCTCTTGAGCCGTTTGTTATGTGATTGTTGCACAAGATTTACATTAAGGGCTCAGCTATAATCCATACGCACCAAGTTAACTATAATAAAATGGACATGATATGAAAGCTCTTATTTATGAAACACTTATTAGCCTTGCAAACCAAGACCCTGAACAACATGCAAAAATTCGCGAAAATCTGTATGAACAGTTGGGCTTGCCTTTGGACAAACAATTAGCTCTATACTCTAGAGCTCTTGGGCCAGCAAGTTCAGGAAAACTTGAAAATGACCAAGCGATCAATAATGCAGTTGAAAGTGCAATTAAGCTGCTAGAAACACCTGAGCACTAGCCTTGCATTACTAAATATCAGCGGCCCACGACGTCAAGGGCCGTTTTTATATGCTCATTTTCTAACAAATTCTCAGCCAACTTAGACAAAATTATCACCAGTAATACTTTTAGAGAAAGCTAAAACCTCGATTTTTGAGCCAATTCCCTTCTTTGACGGCATGCGATAAGAATCTTGTTCTTTTCAATTATCGTTGAAGAATGCCAGTCAATAATTTCATTCAACGATCTGAAACATCCCAAACAAATATCCATTTCATCTAAACAGCACTGTCTAATGCACGGTGACTTGGGGACCTCACTCATTTTCCTATCCTCCATAACAAAAATCCTATCACATTTCCGCAGTAGTCTTTATTAACGAAATCATAGTAAAGAATTCGGCGTACACTAGCACATAACGCCCTGTTAAGGTGTGAGCAACGCAATACCGAAGCCCCCTGCATACCTCCTTAAACACTAAACGCAACGCATAGCAAAAATGCCACGCGTTGCGAATCACTCTTAAACAGTTTGTTAGTATAATGAGAACAATGACATACTCAACTAGTTGATTACAGATAAAACTACGTGTAATCTCGAGTAATTTCTCGACTCTCACAACTCCGTATATTCAAACAATCAAGGAATACATACACTAATGGACTTCGTAACAAGAAACTTAGAATCATTGGAAAATGCAAAATCCAAGTTTATTTTTTTAATCTCTGAGATTGAAAAAATAGATGAGAATGATAAAGATCTTCCTCGTTATAAATCAGTTTTAGCCGATTTATCAGAGATAATCGATAACTCGGAAAGTTGGGATAAAACACTTTCCCGTTTACCTGAAAAAGCAAAAAACCAAGTCTTGAACAATTTAGATACATATAATAATGACCCACAAGGCTATACTGGAGTGTTAGCTCTTTCATCATTTGTTTTTATGCTTCATACAGCTCGAGATTTGCAAAACCCTGAAAAAATCAAAGCTATATTGAAAGAGGTTGGCGTACTTTAATCCAATGGAAGAGGCTCAGTTCCACGAGCCTTATTTCAATAACAATACAACCTTACCTGCTGCAAGCGCTTATACTAACGCCCGGCTAAGGGGTTGACAACGCATAGCCGAACTCAAAAAACACACTGTAAACACTGAACTTCAATTTTGCACTAAAGTCGCCAAGCGTTGGCAATCCCTCTTGAGCCGTTTGTTATAAGCGTGCTTCGTTTTACCATGTTTTATCTAAGTCTTGTGCGTATAAAGAAATAGCTCGCTGGTACTCTTTAATTGCATCGTATCCGCCCCATGAACCCACGGGGCGATATTGTTAGTGTTTGAAGTTCCAAGGCAGGAGTGCATCGATATCAGGTTCCGCTTTCGCTAACTCCTGCATGCACTTGACCATGTAGTCGTAAAGGATAAGGCCGTTGGCTTTCGCTGTCTCGACGATACTGTAAAGCATCGCGCTCGCTTCCGCCCCGTTAGGGTTGGTCGAGAAGAGCCAGTTCTTTCTCCCAATAACCAGCGGTTTTATTGCGCGTTCAGCTCGGTTGTTGTCTATCGATAAGTGACCGTCATCGATATAGCGGGTGAGCTTCGGCCATTGGCCGAGCGTGTATTTTATCGCTTTACCCAGCGGGCTAGACTCAAGCACTTTCTGAGTTGTCATCCATTCATAAAGCTCATCCAGTATCGGCTTAGCATGCTCTTGGCGCTCTGCTTTTCGTTTTTCCGCAGACTCACCTTTTAAGCGTGATTCTATTCCATAAAGCTTCTGGATTTTGGCCAGCGCTTTATCCGCTTTACCTGACTTGCCTTTGCCTTGAAGCTTCTTCGCCTCCATGAACTTGCGCCGAGCATGCGCGAAGCAACCGACATTGGTGACGAGATGAAGCCCATCATAAACACCATAGCCATCGGTTTGTAGATAACCACTGTAATCCCCCAAGAAGGCAACAGGGCACGCCCTAGCTCGACTGTTTTGATAGTCGTACAAGACGATATTTCTCACATTAGGGAGGGCGGCATCTGGCGAGTCTGCGCCCGAGCAGTAAAGCCACATATAACACTGTTTATCTTCTTTGAGGACATTGAGCGGCGTTTCATCCGCCTGAATCACCACTTGCTCAAGTAGGTGCGTTTTTAAGGCCGCGTAAAGTGGAGCGAACTTCTCACTGACTTGGATAATCCACCTTGCCATGGTGGTTCGTGAGAGTTCGATACCCGACTGGGTAAACAGGGATTCTTGACGGTAAAGTGGCATCGCATATTGGTATTTGCCGAGGATGATATTGGTCAACAAGCTTTCTGTGGCGAAGCTCTTCGGGATAATGCTTTGCGGCGCTGGCTTTTGAACAATGCGGCTGTTGTCCTGAGTTTGCTCGCATTGGCGGCAAGCATATTTAGGACGAACATATTCCAACACTTTAAGTACCGCAGGTGTGAACTCAAGTTTCTCGCTACGGTCTTCACCGATTTTATGCAGACTATGTTGGCAGCAAGCGCACTGCTTTTCATCGTCGTCTAAATCGAGTTCGATAACCTCACGAGGCAAGGTCTTTGGCAGTGGCTGACGTTTACCGCGTTTCTTCGTTGTGATGGTCGTTGTGACAACTTCAACCTCTTCTTCCTTAGCGGCTTCACATTCCGCTTCGTTGAAGAGGTCACCTTGTGATTCATTGTAAGGCTTTAACGCCTCCGAGCGTTTAGCGAACTGACGGTCGAAGGCAAGTTTGAGTTGTTCAAGCAGCGATTGGCGCTCTTGTTTCAATTGGTTTTCTGACGCCAACAGTGCTTTCACCATCGCTTGTAGCTCGGCAACATCTTGGCTTTCTGGGTTGATATTTGGCGTCTTTTTCATGGCATTGATGATACTAAAATCATGCCGTTAATGCTTGGTGGATAAGACTTTATTATCGCTTAAGTCATTGTAAAATCGTTTATTCTAACGGGTTTATGGCCGATAATCGTGAAGCCAGAAAGCAGTCTATCAAGCTCGAATTGAGTTAGGGTAAACACCTCATTTTGCTCTTTTGATGGCCACTTGTACTTGGCTTTTTCAAGGCGCTTATACCAAAGAGCAAAGCCTGTTTTATCCCAGTACAACACTTTGATTTTGTCGCGCTGTTTGTTGGTGAACAGGAACAGTGCGCCGCTGCCCAAGGGCAAGTCGGTGTCATTTTCGATAATCGCAGCGAGGCCGTTGATGGACTTTCTAAAATCGACGCTTTCACGATACAAGTAAATCTTTGGAGCGCTGAGCATGCGTTTCATGATAACGCACCGATAAGCTCTGCGAGATAGGTCGCTGGTGTGCCTTGTGGGATGCTCAGTTCAACATTGTTTACAAGTAGTGTCATGTTGGCAACGACAACGTGAGTGGCTTGATACTTTGTCGTCTTTTCAACGACTTCTGCTTTAACAAAGCCAACCGTGTTCGGTTTTTCGATGTGCTTTAACTGTTGGCGCTTAGCGTAAAAAGTGGAAAGGCTCAGTCCGTTACGTTCACAGAATAATCGTTGTGATAGCTGGCTGGATTCATAGTGTTCGAACAGGGTTCGCCATTCTTGGTTAGTGCGTCGTTTGGCCATTTCAAATCTCCTTTGGGTTGGAGGTTTGATCTTATTATTCGGGCTAGACGATTAGAATGCGGGGTTTATGATGCGCTTACATTGCATCACTATTCTTGGTCGATACTAGAAGTCCAAGTAGCAATGATATCGCTTCTTTATAGCGTCCCAAGTTGTAGAGGCACATGACATAGAAAGGCTGAACTTCAATAGAACCAGGGTAGTCACTGAGAGTTTGCTCGAAATAGCTTAACGCCTCTGAATACATGCCAAGGGTTCGATAAGTGCTCGCTAGCCCAAACAAAGCATCAAACCTTTCTACCGACGAAAGTAGACCCGAAAGAGACAACAGATAATGAGCAACCGCTTCTTGCTCTTTACCCTCATTGTCGTACGACCAAGCAATTTGCAAGTGAGCCTTAGCAGAATAAGCCTCATCATTTAATAACGTTTTTAGTAAAGCTCTCGACTCTTGATACTTAGCCTTTTTCCGCAATTCAATCGCTTGTTTGATGAGACTTTCCATAATTTTCCTCGAAGCTTATAACGCCCGGCTAAGGGGTTGACAACGCACCACCGAACTTAAAAAACACACCGTAAACCCTGAACTTCAATTTTGCACTAAAGTCGCCAAGCGTTGACAATCCCTCTTGAGCCGTTTGTTAGGCTATTAATCCACCAATTCAATACCTAAGCTTTCTAATAAGCTCAACGCTTCATATCGTGAAAACTTAGCCTTTTTAACGTTATTTTCTAGTACGTTAATGGAGTATGCTATTGATTCACTGAAATCAACCCCTTGCAAATTTGTTCTCATAAATAAACTGTGGCTAAGATCACTATAAATCATTATTGAACCTGCAAAGTTACCTTCACGGAAATCAACATCATGCAACTTACATTCATCCAAAACCAATTCATTTAAGGTCAGGCCAAAGAAAGACGAGTCATTTAAAATACAACGCTTAAAACTTAGCTCAAAGTCTGAGTGATAAACTGGCCATGTCGCTTTCGTCCAATCAACGCCAACTAACTTACTGTCTTGAAATTTAAGCTCAAAGAGCTTTGAGTTTGTAAAATCCACCAAACTCAAATTGCAGCGTTCAAATGTTCAGTTTGTAAACTTACATTTCTGGAATTTAACCGCTGAAAAATCGCAGTCGGAGAATTGGCAATCTTCAAACTCGACGTCGCTATATTTCTCATCAGGTGAGGAAAGCTTCTCAAAAGAAACGTCGAAATATTGCTCATTATTTTTTAAATCTATCATCGTATCCTCTGAATAGCCTAACGCCCGGCTAAGGGGTTGACAACGCACCGCAGAACTTAAAAAACACACTGTAAACTCTGAATTTCAATTTTGCACTAAAGTCACCACGCGTTGACAATCCCTCTTGAGCCGTTTGTTAGCTGCTACACTTTAGCCGGAGATTGACTAACCAATAGCCTAATTTAAAACACATTATTGCTTTCAAACGACAAAGTAAAACGGACAACTGAGAAACTAAAACCTAATCCACGAAACGCACTTGGCAAAGAAGAAATAACAGGAAAACTTGACGAGCTTCTAGAGCTTAAATTTACAAAGAATTATGTCGAAGAAACCAACAACCAAGTGCGCGAAATCCATTTAAGCGCAAAAGAGCTTCAAAACCAAAGAAGCCACACCAAAGAAATAAACAAACACACCACTTCCCGTCAGAAGACTTCGGTTAGTTCAACCGCTTCACAAACAGTGCCACTGGCGAGATACGCGGAAAAATGATGACTTTCAGGTGTAAAGCTAGAACCTCAGACTAAGAAAAATAAACACGTAATTTCATGATTTTTATTAACCTCAGCTAACGCCCAATTAAGTAGTCCGAAACGCGACTACCAACTTCCTGCACAACACCGTAATCACCAAACTCAACGCAAAACAAAAATGCCACGCGTTGAGGGTCTGCTTGAATTGTTTGTTATGTTTTTCTGTTCGTCGATTTTTCAATGAGCTCATTCAAAAATTGCTTATTATTTTTAGCATGTAACATTAGGTCTGTAAAATGGTTACCTGTTATTTCAGGCACACTAAACACCCTTTTCGGATCAATCCACTTTCCCCAGTGTATTGGTACTTGAATTTGAAGCATTGCGCTTTGAACCTCTGACCAAGACTTATATAAATGTGCTGATGTTCCACTAAAATCTGGATGAACCGAGCATATATTGATAAGGTTATTTAAGCTTATTAGTTCTTCAATATAGCGTATCTGACTAAATTCCCACCAATAAATTTCAATATTACCATCAAAATATTTTAGGGTATCAATATCTCCATTGTATACTATTGCTGAGTCGCCAAAATCAGGTAAGCAAAATTTACACCCATACATTAGTTCTAATACACCATTAATTCTAAGTAACTGGACTCTAGACCATACAATATTTTCTTTAGAAATAACATCCCTATTACATTTGGGATTTTGACACTTAAGGGGAAAGTAATCCCAATCAGTTTTATTAACATGATGATGGAGCTTATGAGGTTCAGGAAAGTACTTTTGTAACGTATATCCTGTCATATTTGGAATGATGTCTAGAATATCACTTTGATAAAACTTTATACATTCAATCGGCATCTTCTTTCTATTACTTAATTGCTCAAACTGTGACTCCAAATTGCTTGTGGCATGGGTTGAATAAAAAGCAATGAAACCATCACACTCGTGCCTCAAGACTCGGTCTGATATGTTTTTTTCGATATCTGGACCGATGGCTTTACCCGAATTCGCATAATGCTTACAACTAACCAAATAAGTAATTCCAGATTTTCTTACGATCAAGTCTTTACCTTGATCGTTTCCCTCAGATGGTCTTCCAATTATTTCATACCCTATATACCAGAGCACATCTTCTGCAAAGAACTCCCACTGGGTAGAGTCAAGAGACTTTAGTTCTTCAATATACATACGACTTCCTTTCATGATCTGGTTTAGTAAAGTATCTACTAAACGTGGGGTACTCTGAAACATAACGCCCGGCTAAGGGGTTAGACAACGCATAGCCGAACTCAAAAAAACACTGTAAACACTGAACTTCAATTTTGCACCAAAGCCGCCAAGCGTTGGCAATCCCTCTTGAGCCGTTTGTTAGTTGCCCTTGCCCAACTCCAGTGCTAACATTTGTACACACGCAAACTTAGGAACTACTTATGGACACTAGAATTCAATTTCGTGTTGATGACGAAATTAAACGTTTAGCCCAACAAATGGCTGAGAGCCAAGGTCGCACACTCAGCGATGCTTGCCGTGAACTTACTGAACAAATGGCTGAGCAACAAAGAAAAACATTATCTCATGACGCTTGGTTAACTGAACAAATAAACCTAGCATTTGAGAAGTTTGACTCAGGAAAATCTTCATTTGTTGAACATAATTCAGCTAAAGCACGAATGACTGAACGAAAGGCCAAAATTCGTAATCGAGGCCAGCAATGATTTTATGGGAAGAAGAATCGCTAAATGATCGAGAGAAGATCTTTGAGTTTCTTTATGACTTTAACCCTGATGCGGCTGAAAAAACTGATGACATTATTGAGGCTAAAGTAGAAAACTTACTCGAACAACCATTGATGGGTGTTCAACGAGATGGAATTCGAGGACGATTACTCATTATTCCCGAAATCTCAATGATCGTTTCGTACTGGGTAGAAGGTTCAATTATTCGCATAATGCGAGTTCTACACCAGAAGCAGAAATTCCCTACCGATTGATTGTAGTCGGTGGGCAACTAACGCCCGGTTAAGGGGCAGACAACGCCACTATCAAGCTTCCGCATAACACCGTAACCACAAAAACCAACGCATAATAAAAATGCCACGCGTTGGCTGTCCCTCTTGAAGCGTTTGTTAGGTGCTAATTGCCCACTCTAACTAGTTCAATCGTGCAGGTTGAACTGCTTGAACCAAAGCTTGTATATCGACATTGTTTAAACCACCTTTTTTTGCCTTATTGTTCAAATAAGTGCCAAACTTCTCGGTGACATAAATGTCGTCCATCCAAAGACGGAACTCACCTAAAGCCTCAACAGGATAAATCCATGCCATTGGATCTTTTTGGGGGAAATCTTCCGGAAATACGTGAAGGTGTTTTCGACGAAGACCGTATTTTTCATCAAAGCTATTGCCACACCAATGTTTGCCCCAAGCCATACCAACGCTTATATCTGGCATCGTATTACTGTCAAAAGGCATACCACCTCTAATACCGGAGATTACTAAATTAGCAATCTCAGAAAAAACACTGAAGTAACCTGACGGTAACTCGTTAAGTGTTATACGCTCGTGAAAAGTTTTCCAATATTGTGGCAGCGAGTCTTCAGGATTGTAGCCTGTGCGTTCATAAATGAATGTACGAAGAGTTAGTCTGGCAAGGCTACGATAATTACGTGTGGCCTGTTCCTGTGGTGTTTGAGACTCGAACGCATAGTATTCAAGTATTGCCATGCAATTAACATCGTTGATTGCATGGTAAGTTTTCCCATCGACGGTAATTGGAACATATAAACTATTTGGGTCACCACCTTGCTCCAGAATCAACCGCTCAATAGCCTGACCACGAGGCTTAAAGCGCAAATCTGCTTCCCAATCTTTTACAAGAGTGATTATTACACTTGGTGCAACACCACATAAGGCAGCCAAACCACGAGCACCAAGATACGGAGTGCCGTTGTTCATTACCCCCATTTCAATTCCGTCAGGAGCAGTATGTTTTACTGAAGATAGTTGAAGGTTGTATTGTTCCATTTAGATTCCTTTCGATTAGATACCCATTTTTTATATGTGGTCTCATATGCAAGAAAACAAGTATGAAGTACGATATTTCTAGCACCTAACGCCCGCTTAAGGGGCAGACAACGCTACTACCGAGCTTCCGCATAACACCATTATCACAAAAACCAACGCATGATAAAAATGCCACGCGTTGGCTGTCCTTCTTGAAGCGTTTGTTAGCCGATTTTCAGGTCTAGCTTGAAATTACGAATAATCTTTTCATCCAAACAGCTTCGTAAAAACTTATTCATTTGTGTCATGTCATTAGAATAGTAAAAATCGAGCATGAGCGTATTAAACTCTTGCTGACGCTTGGCTTGCACATTAATGATAGGAAAACCATTAGCCAACAAAATACCGTTCATCATGAACCGACCGGTACGTTTGTTAACATCCCAAAAAAATTGAGCGCGTGCCATTTGTAAAAATGCAGTAATTGCTTGATCGTAAACATCAGATTCACTATTAACCTGACTCTCAACTTCAAGCCATTTATCGTCCAACTCATCTGGAGCGGGGGGCTCATACTCTGAACCCGTAATGGAAACGTAACCAGAGCGAAACTTACCCCACTCTAACGCTTCTTCTTTGCCAGCTATATTGTGAATTCTCAAAGCGGTTTCTTTATTAAATTGAAACTCACCTTGATCAACTAAGCCAAAAATAAGTTCCCATGCTCGAGCTTGGTTCATTGCCATATTTTGATCACTAATTCGATGGCCACCTACGGTGATCCCATCAAGAATCGTTTGCACCTCAGGCAAAGTCATTGCTACACCCTCGAGGTTAACAGCGTCATAAACCAAAGCTGGAACATCTCTTTTGGCAAGTTGTTTAGCCAACGGTATATTTGGTTTCATATTCCACATGTTATCTGTCAATGCTGTCATGGTGGTCTTCTTCAATGTAAGTAAAACTTGGCTAAGTATACACTTACTGATGAGTAAGGTGGTAGAAGTCGGCTAACGCCCGGCTAAGGGGTTGACAACGCATAACCGAACTCAAAAAACACACTGTAAACACTGAGCTTCAATTTTGCACTAAAGTCGCCACGCGTTGGCAATCCCTCTTGAGCCGTTTGTTAGGCCAACCAATTGACACCTTCACTTTCAAAACTAAAGAACAGAAGTGGACCCCAATGGTTGGACGCATAAGCTCATTTCTTAAGTGGTTGACCCAGCTCATGCTGCGTATCTTTGCCTACCGAAGTAGGCCTCATCAGGAGTGAGGTTATTGAGTCCTTGATGGTTACGCTCTTCATTATAAAACACCATGTAGTTGCCGATTTCAAGCTCGGCTTCACGGGGCGTGGTATAAGCCTTTAAGTAAACCTCCTCATATTTCAGGCTTCGCCATAATCGCTCAATGAAAACATTGTCAACCCAGCGGCCTTTCCCGTCCATGCTTATACGTATGTCATGTTCAATTAACTTCTGTGTGAACTCTGTGCTGGTAAACTGGCTGCCTTGATCTGAGTTAAAGATATCAGGTGGCCCATAATGCTTCAGCGCTTCCTCAAGCGCTTCGATACAAAAACTCGTGTCCATGGTGTTGGATAGTCGCCAAGCCAGCACTTTGCGGCTATACCAGTCGATAATAGCAACGAGGTACAGGAACCCCTTCGCCATTGGGATGTACGTGATATCAATCGCCCAAGCTTGGTTTGGGTAAGTGACTTCGATATCACGCAACAGGTAGGGATACACCTTGTGTGCTTTGTTCGCCAGCGTCGTTTTGGGCTTGGGGTAAATCGCCCCAATCCCCATATCGCGCATGAGTCGAACAACACGCTTACGATTAACGCTATGACCCTTCTTAGCCAGCTCAGTTCGAATGCGCCGACTGCCCATAAACGGATACTGAAGATGAATTTCGTCAATCATACGGCGCAACGCAATCTCCTCAGCAGAGAGTCCTATGGGTTGATAGTAAGCGGTAGAGCGAGCAATATTGAGCAGCTCACACTGGCGCTTTATCGGCAATGGGGTGGATTTAACCAGCGAACTCTTTCGCTGGGCTCGGTCTAACGACCGAGCACTTTGGCCAAAAAATCATTTTCCATGGTCAATTGACCGATCTTGGCGTGAAGTTTGTCCACTTCTTCGGAATTCTCTTTTCCTGTGTGATTTTCGGTGGCAAAAATCATGGCTGCGTTTTCAAGCAGCTCCTTTTTCCATGTCGAGATTTGGTTAGCGTGCAGGTTGTATTTCTGAGCTAACTCAGCGACGGTTTTATCGCCTTTAGCGGCATCGAGTGCCACCTTAGCTTTAAACTCAGGAGAGTGGTTTCTACGTTTTCTAGTCATAATCTGTCCCTGTATTGTTGGGTACTATCAAAACAGATCGACCACTTAAAGTCATGTCCGAAAATCGGGGGCCACTTCTGAACAAAGCTTTTTTGCAAACCAAAACAAAC
This sequence comes from Vibrio navarrensis, assembly GCF_015767675.1. Classification (NCBI taxonomy): domain Bacteria; kingdom Pseudomonadati; phylum Pseudomonadota; class Gammaproteobacteria; order Vibrionales; family Vibrionaceae; genus Vibrio; species Vibrio navarrensis. The sequence continues at coordinate 1,910,098 of NZ_CP065217.1, forward strand.
TAACCCATTCATTTATAAACCAAAATGCCAAATCAGCAAAGAAACAAAAAACTCAAATTGAGCGGTTTGGAAGAAAAGTGACGAGCGTAGCATGCTCGGCGGACGTTTGGATGCTGAAGGTTATTTTGCCGCTAAATTCATAACGCTAAACAACCCACGCGATCAAGAAACAACAAATATGTGATGACTATTTATTACCTAACTTAAGCCAGAAAACCTTGAATTCACCGTTCAATTCCAACTCGATTTAGCTGATAAAAACTCATGTTGCCTAACGCCCGGCTAAGGGGTTGACAACGCACCACCGGACTCAAAAAACACACTGTAAACACTGAAATTCAATTTTGCACCAAAGCCGCCACGCGTTGGCAATCCCTCTTGAGCCGTTTGTTAGGCCAACAGATTGACACCGAGACTTTCAAAACCAAAGGACGAGCTTTTTTGCAAACTTGAAACAAACTAACCGACTCATTTATAAACCAAAATGCTAAATCAGCAAAGAAACAAAAAAACTCAAATTGAGCGATTTGGAAGAAAAGTGACGAGCGTAGCATGCTCGGCGGACGTTTGGATGCTGAAGGTTATTTTGCCGCTAAACTCACAACGAAAAGCAACCCAACGCGATCAAGAAACAACAAATACGTGATGATTATTTATTGCTTAACTTAAGCCAGAAAACATGGAATTTACCGTTCAATTCAAACTCGATTTAGCTGATAAAAACTCACTTTGCCTAACGCCCGGCTAAGGGGTTGACGACGCACCGCCGAACTCAAAAAACACACCGTAAACACTGAACTGCAATTTTGCACTAAAGTCGCCACGCGTTGGCAATCCCTCTTGAGCCGTTTGTTATGCAAATTCAATAAGATAAACTGACTTTACTCGACCAAAAGCCACAATTGCAATGGTTGAGTGATTCAAGAATCAACCCAAGCAAGAACTGTGATAAATGAGCTGCCAAAACAAAGCCCACCTTTCAACAACAAACCAAGCTCTTGAATCAGGAAAACTCAACGAGCGAAAACTTCAGCAACTAAAAAATGCTCGATAAACTTGCCATTTCCACACTTTGCGCACGCTGAATTGACAACAAAACAGCACCAAAACTCATTGAGGCAAACAAAGAACCTTGTCTGTTTTACGGCTTGAGTGAACCAAGAATTTTAGGATAAAAATGCTCATTTGCCGACAATACAAAACGAATGGCCAGAGAAATCCCAAAAGATTGAACTTCTAAATTTACCTGAGTTGCATAACGCCGCATTAAGTGGTGAGCGACGCTAAACACCAATGCTTCGACAAACCACTTAAAACGCAAAAACTGAATTTACACTAAAACCGCCAAGCGTTGCGAATCCGTCTTAAATGCTTTGTTATGCAAATTCAATAAGATAAACCAGAAGTTACACTACATTTGATTAAGAAAACAATCAAAATGTTGGTTAAGTGAACCAAGAATCAACCCAAGCCTGAACCGTGATAAATAAGCCACCAAAACAAAGTCCACCTTTCAGCAACAAACCAAGCTTTTGAATCTGAAAAACTCAACGAGCAAAATATTCAGCGAACTCGAAATTCTCGATTAACTTGCCCTTTCCACACTTTGCGCTCACTAAATTGACCACGTACAAACGCTAAAACCAATTGAGGCAAGCAAAGAAATTTGCCTGTTTTACGGCTTGAGTTAACCGCGAATTTGAGGATAGAAAAGATCATTTGCCGACAACACAAAACGAATGGCCAGAGAAATCCCAAAAGATTGAGCCCCTAAATTTACCTGAGTTGCATAACGCCGCATTAAGGTGTGAGCAACGCTGCCACTAAACTAAACCATACCACCGTAAACACCAAACCCAAGGATGGAATGAAAAATGCTGAGCGTTGGGAATCACTCTTAAATGCTTTGTTAACTGGCTAGTCACTATGCCTTATTGGGACTACTTTTCTCGAAAATACTTTTCATATGCTCAAATGCTTTGGGGTCAAAATTTGGTGAAGGAATCTTGGTAAATGCACTATCACTGTCAAAGTTCCAGTTCTCAAAGATAGACTTCATATCTTCTTTATCAACATTATTCCCATAGATTTCCAAGTATAGTTTTCCAAACCGAATAGCATGAACACGGTCACTTCGTTTAAGTGCTTCATGTAAATGGGCATTACCTTGATTAAAGCAATGCTTAGCAAATGCACCTAACAAACCAATTACAATCAACCCTTTGAGGATAAGGTAAATGAAAAATAGCCAGTCAATGTTTTCTTTTGATGCTACGTTAAACGAGTAAGCCCCATAAGCCAGAGCAGCAATAGCTGCACCAATTGACCATTTTAAAGCTGAAGTTCCACGCTCGTTCCACGCTTTAGCCTCCAACTGAAATTCTTGCGCTTTTTCATCCAGGATATCAATAGCATCAGAAACATACTCCGGAACCTTAATATCAATGCGTTCTTGTATCTTTTTATCATGCTCTAGTTGGAGTTCAGCGAGCCTTCTTGATATTTCTTTTTCACGATTGCTTAGCTCTTGAGCCTTTCGCTTTGACTGTACTTGTTGTTGATGTAAGTGCTTTTCTGCTTCAACAATCTGTTGCTGTATTGCTTCTAGTTGTTTTGATTGTTGTTCCACTTTTATTTCATGATGCTGCTCTCGATATTCAATTTGTTGCTCAATGCGTTTAAGCCTTTGCAATGCCTCAAACTCAATTGAGTTTTCAATATTACTATTCAACAGATGATTGTACTCTGAGTCTAAATTTAGTTCCTGTTGAATATAATCCTTCCATTGAAGTCTCATATTATGAGGCAATAATTTTAACAATCGGTTCCGCTGACTTTCCTACACAGACTTAAGCACTACACCTTGAGTATCAGGACTTAGGGCAGAGAAGATCTTTTTGATATTCTCGTTAGATAGCATGAACAAATATTTATTTATATTCCTCGGGGGAATAGTAGAAAAGACCTTTTCTATCGTTGCCGGTTTAGCGACGGAAAAAAAGCGGCGTAAACTTACTTCATCCAATACAGAAAAGACACGAGCAATTTCTTTCCCATTACTATTGTTTATTAATTGGTCAAAATCTTCATCACTTGAAACCAACCACAGCTCTCTAAGGTGCTCTTTTGGCAAGTTAGAGATTCTCGGATAATCTGTTTTTATATTCATATTCCTCCCAGACAGTTAACGCCCGCCTAAGGGGCTGGCAACGCATTACCACTAAACTCAAACACAACAACTGCAACCACCGCGGCTCAATGGGACTGGAAACGCTACGCGTTGACAGTCCCTCTTGAGGCGTTTGTTAGCTTCGTAGCCGATTGTTTAGCAATGATTTTTAAACACATTTGCTTGAAAATTATTTTACGCAGAAGCATCACACAAACACACGTCCAACGCCAAAAGCTGTGAAGTTGGCTGCCAAAACTCAAAACGGTCAAGGCTAAGTTGGTCACGGTTAAGAGTCCGCGACAAAGAAAGCATACTTTCAGCGATGATGCAGCCTTTGTGAAACCAAACTTTCCGCGTGGAGCATCCAACAACATTGAAGCATCGAGGCTTGCTAGTTTTCAGTGACTTTGAAACCACTGAACTTTCAACACGTTCGACCAAATCAGCATCAAGAAAAAGCCCAAAAGCCAAATTGTGCAATTTGAACGCTAAAGTCTGAATTTTCAGGACAATTAAACCCAGATTTTGATGGTTTTTGCTTTAAGAAGCTAACGCCGCGTTAAGGGGTGCAGGCACGCAATACAGAAGCTACCGCACAGTGCCGTAATCACCGAACTCAACGCAAACTGAAAATGCCACGCGTGCCAAATCCCTCTTAAACGCTTTGTTATGCATGTTTTTCAACCAAAGCTCAGGGCTTCACAGTTACTGTACGACCATGTCCGACTGAACAGTATTTAACAACACCATTTGGTGAAGTAAACTTTAAACTCTGAGCATTTAACAACAAATTTCTAAGTTCAGGTAATTCAAAAAACTTTTCTTCCAACTCTCCTTTGGGGCAATACCCAGCAAAAAACCTAAACTCTTTTTGATAGCTAAATCTGGAATCTTTTACTGTCAGAGAGCGCTCTGTTGGATCTTCTGAGTATTGAACTGCACCAAAACTGACTTTTAAGCCACTAGCTTTTTCTACTAACTGTGCGTAGTCCTGAATTCTATTCGCAGGCAAAATAACGAAAAACAGCCCGAATTCTTGCTGCATCCGCTCCAAAGCTCCCTCAAAATCATTGTGAGGGCCCATAATAGCCCAAGATTGCATCCAAGCATCATGTTGCTCATGAACAGGATAAACTAATACACTTTCGAACTCTTTATCATTCATTTCTAAGCCATCTGGCCTAATGAACTTAGGCTTAGGTCCACCAAGCTTTCTATCCCAAAATAGTATGCAAGATTCATTTCGATCACCTCGACCAATATCTTCACAAGTACGGTAGTAATGAGGCGTACGAAACAAACTTGTTCCTGCTAAAAAACTTAGATAATGCTCCTTTTGACTAAAGAACTTTATCAATGCGAACGCACTCTGCGAGCTATTTTTACTCATGAACAATACGCCTTATTATATTGGTGGCCAACATGCATAACGCTGCGTTAAGGGGTGAATGCCGCATAAACCAGCTTTCCGCAGACCACTTTCACCACTAAAACTCACCGCATACTAAAAATGCCACGCGGCATGAATCCCTCTTAAACGCCTTGTTATGTGTTTGAACCTATTGATTCAGCAATAAGTCTGTTCATGCGGTCCTTAACCGATTTATTAGGCCATGGCTCAGCCAAAACCCAAATTGGAACGGATAAGCCGTATCCGCCCCATGAACCCACGGGGCGATATTGTTAGTGTTTGAAGTTCCAAGGCAGGAGTGCATCGATATCAGGTTCCGCTTTCGCTAACTCCTGCATGCACTTGACCATGTAGTCGTAAAGGATAAGGCCGTTGGCTTTCGCTGTCTCGACGATACTGTAAAGCATCGCGCTCGCTTCCGCCCCGTTAGGGTTGGTCGAGAAGAGCCAGTTCTTTCTCCCAATAACCAGCGGTTTTATTGCGCGTTCAGCTCGGTTGTTGTCTATCGATAAGTGACCGTCATCGATATAGCGGGTGAGCTTCGGCCATTGGCCGAGCGTGTATTTTATCGCTTTACCCAGCGGGCTAGACTCAAGCACTTTCTGAGTTGTCATCCATTCATAAAGCTCATCCAGTATCGGCTTAGCATGCTCTTGGCGCTCTGCTTTTCGTTTTTCCGCAGACTCACCTTTTAAGCGTGATTCTATTCCATAAAGCTTCTGGATTTTGGCCAGCGCTTTATCCGCTTTACCTGACTTGCCTTTGCCTTGAAGCTTCTTCGCCTCCATGAACTTGCGCCGAGCATGCGCGAAGCAACCGACATTGGTGACGAGATGAAGCCCATCATAAACACCATAGCCATCGGTTTGTAGATAACCACTGTAATCCCCCAAGAAGGCAACAGGGCACGCCCTAGCTCGACTGTTTTGATAGTCGTACAAGACGATATTTCTCACATTAGGGAGGGCGGCATCTGGCGAGTCTGCGCCCGAGCAGTAAAGCCACATATAACACTGTTTATCTTCTTTGAGGACATTGAGCGGCGTTTCATCCGCCTGAATCACCACTTGCTCAAGTAGGTGCGTTTTTAAGGCCGCGTAAAGTGGAGCGAACTTCTCACTGACTTGGATAATCCACCTTGCCATGGTGGTTCGTGAGAGTTCGATACCCGACTGGGTAAACAGGGATTCTTGACGGTAAAGTGGCATCGCATATTGGTATTTGCCGAGGATGATATTGGTCAACAAGCTTTCTGTGGCGAAGCTCTTCGGGATAATGCTTTGCGGCGCTGGCTTTTGAACAATGCGGCTGTTGTCCTGAGTTTGCTCGCATTGGCGGCAAGCATATTTAGGACGAACATATTCCAACACTTTAAGTACCGCAGGTGTGAACTCAAGTTTCTCGCTACGGTCTTCACCGATTTTATGCAGACTATGTTGGCAGCAAGCGCACTGCTTTTCATCGTCGTCTAAATCGAGTTCGATAACCTCACGAGGCAAGGTCTTTGGCAGTGGCTGACGTTTACCGCGTTTCTTCGTTGTGATGGTCGTTGTGACAACTTCAACCTCTTCTTCCTTAGCGGCTTCACATTCCGCTTCGTTGAAGAGGTCACCTTGTAGTGGTACAGTAAATTTGGCCACCTAAATAGAGGTGTTAAAATACATCTCAGAGACAAATAGGTGACTTTATGAAAAATCGCACAAGACGAACTTTTAGTGCAGAGTTCAAGCTTGAAGCAGCACAATTAGTAACAGAGCACGGCCATTCGGTGACCGAAGCCGCTAAAGCAATGAATGTCAGTAAATCAGCAATGGATCGCTGGGTACGACAGCTTAAGCAAGAGCAACGAGGTATATCGCCGAAAGCCTCTCCGCTTACTCCAGAACAAATAGAAATTCGTGAACTCAAGAAGAGAATCGCTAACCTTGAGGAGCACAATGAAATTTTAAAAAAGGCTACTGCTCTCTTGATGTCGGACTCACTGAACAATTCTCGATGATCGAGAAACTCAGGAAGAGCTTTAGTGTAAAAACCTTATGCCATGTGTTCAGTGTTCATCGTAGTAGCTACAAGTATTGGCGTAACAGAGACAAACAACTCTCGCCAGAGCAGGTGAAATTGCACTCTATTGTGAGTGACATGCATGAAGCTAGCCACGGCTCAGCAGGTGCACGTACGATTGCTGATATGGTAACCAATATTGAGGGCATACCGCTTAGCCGTTATCGAGCAAGTAAGCTAATGAAATTACTAGGCTTAGTGAGCTGCCAGTCACCTAAACATAAATACAGAAAGGCCGAACAAGAGCATCTTGAGATCCCCAATCTTTTAGGGCGGCAATTTGCTGTGACTCAACCGAATCAGGTTTGGGTTGGTGATGTCACCTATGTATGGGTTGGCCATCGTTGGATGTATTTGGCTGTTGTCATGGATCTGTTTGCACGAAAACCTATTGGTTGGGCAATGTCACTATCGCCAGACAGCAAGCTCACTGGAAAAGCATTGATGATGGCCTTTGAATCTAGGGGCAGGCCCAAAGGGGTCATGTTCCACAGTGATCAGGGTAGCCATTATACGAGTCGCTATTATCGTCAGTTACTATGGCGTTGTCAGATTACACAAAGCCTATCAAGACTAGGCAATTGTTGGGATAATGCGCCGATGGAGCGCTTCTTTAGAAGCCTGAAAAGCGAATGGGTTCCCAGGGCGGGTTATCGTAGTTTTGCAGAGGCGCAACAAGAGATCATTCGATACATTATTGGATATTACAGCCAACTTAGGCCACATCAGTATAACGGTGGGTTAACGCCCAATGAATCGGAACGCTTGTATTGGGAAAACTCTAAAACCGTGGCCAATTTTAGTTGACCACTACACCTTGTGATTCATTGTAAGGCTTTAACGCCTCCGAGCGTTTAGCGAACTGACGGTCGAAGGCAAGTTTGAGTTGTTCAAGCAGCGATTGGCGCTCTTGTTTCAATTGGTTTTCTGACGCCAACAGTGCTTTCACCATCGCTTGTAGCTCGGCAACATCTTGGCTTTCTGGGTTGATATTTGGCGTCTTTTTCATGGCATTGATGATACTAAAATCATGCCGTTAATGCTTGGTGGATAAGACTTTATTATCGCTTAAGTCATTGTAAAATCGTTTATTCTAACGGGTTTATGGCCGATAATCGTGAAGCCAGAAAGCAGTCTATCAAGCTCGAATTGAGTTAGGGTAAACACCTCATTTTGCTCTTTTGATGGCCACTTGTACTTGGCTTTTTCAAGGCGCTTATACCAAAGAGCAAAGCCTGTTTTATCCCAGTACAACACTTTGATTTTGTCGCGCTGTTTGTTGGTGAACAGGAACAGTGCGCCGCTGCCCAAGGGCAAGTCGGTGTCATTTTCGATAATCGCAGCGAGGCCGTTGATGGACTTTCTAAAATCGACGCTTTCACGATACAAGTAAATCTTTGGAGCGCTGAGCATGCGTTTCATGATAACGCACCGATAAGCTCTGCGAGATAGGTCGCTGGTGTGCCTTGTGGGATGCTCAGTTCAACATTGTTTACAAGTAGTGTCATGTTGGCAACGACAACGTGAGTGGCTTGATACTTTGTCGTCTTTTCAACGACTTCTGCTTTAACAAAGCCAACCGTGTTCGGTTTTTCGATGTGCTTTAACTGTTGGCGCTTAGCGTAAAAAGTGGAAAGGCTCAGTCCGTTACGTTCACAGAATAATCGTTGTGATAGCTGGCTGGATTCATAGTGTTCGAACAGGGTTCGCCATTCTTGGTTAGTGCGTCGTTTGGCCATTTCAAATCTCCTTTGGGTTGGAGGTTTGATCTTATTATTCGGGCTAGACGATTAGAATGCGGGGTTTATGATGCGCTTACGTTTGTTAGGCATATGTACTAAAATATAATCCACTACCGAAAGACAAGGAATAATCGCCATTCCTATTCGCTTGACGAGTTATACAATCATTAGATTCTTGGCTAACAACAAATGAACAGTTTACGGTATATAAGCCTTCTTCTGTTGTAGGAATAAAGACCTCTTCATGAGCACATTCACCGGACCATAATGCAAAGCCTTCTGCGGACTGATCGACTCTAGCGAAAGAGCCAACAATAGGCTCAACATTTGAGTTGTATAATTGCGCCTGAATTGAGGATGCTTTGAGATCAATAAACTCAAAAACGTTTCCCGTGTTCTCTAGTTTAATAGAGAGTACTATACCGAATAATGCGCTTTGAGAATTCCTTACGGCTCTTGGTGTTACCACAACCTTAATCATTGGTTGCGAGGAGAGTTCTTTTCTCGTTTTTTCTAACTCAACTTCTAACTTTACTAACTCCAACTCAGCTTTACTTTTGGCACGTAAAGCCATAAATGTGTAAATAGCCCAAAAGCTAGCGACAGCAGCACCAAAAGAGACTGCTAATGCTTGAGCAATTTGTGCCAAATTTCTTATTTCTTCTAGTGTCATAAACACTCTCTATATGCCTAACGCCCGCCTAAGGGGCTGACAACGCACAACAACTAAACTCAAACACAACAACCGAAACCACCGCGGCTCATTGGGACTGGAAACGCCACGCGTTGACAGTCCCTCTTGAGGCGTTTGTTAGCTTCGTAGCCCATTGTTTACCAATGATTTTTTAAACACATTTGCTTGAAATGCATTTTACGCAAAAGCATCACTCAAACACACGTCTAACGCCAAAAGCTGTGAAGTGAGCTGCCAAAACTCTCAGCGATCAAGGTTACGTTGGCCACTTACCGAATTTCCGACAAAGAAAGCGCGATTTCAGCGACAATGCTGCTTTTTGTGAAACCAAGTTGACCGAGTTGAACATCCAACAACTTTGAAGCATCGAGGCTTGTTGGCTTTCAGCGGCTTTGAAACTGCGGAACTTCCAACACTTTCTACCAAATCAGCATCTAGAAAAATTCAAATACCAAATTGTGCAATTTGAACACTAAAAGCTGATTTTTCAGAACAAGAAGTTGGGATTTTGATGATTTTAGCCTTTAAGAAGCTAACGCCCGCTTAAGGGGCAGACAACGCTACTACCAACTTTCCGCATAACACCGTAACCACAAAAACCAACGCATAGTAAAAATGCCACGCGTTGGCTGTCCCTCTTGAAGCGTTTGTTATGTGGCTTTGCCTCGTAAGCCAATTAAGTTACCAAATGGGTCTTCTACTTGACACATTGAAAGCCCATTTTCTATTTCCATTGGGCCTCTGTATAGCTTTGCGCCAAGAGCCTCAAAGTATGTTAATGACTTGGATAAATCGTTTACCGACCAATAAAGAACAGTACCATTTTTACCAGAGCCCACCTTTTCATCAGCTTGCACTATTTCAATAAAAAAGCCATTAAGGTCTAACACTGTAAAATCAAAATCTGAGTGATAAACAGGCTTCGCGTCAGAAAAGGCTTTTTGATACCAACTTAACCCCTGTTCTACATTAGGGACATGAATAAGAACTGCTGCTGGGGTCATATTTTCTCTCTTGCCACATAACGCCCGCTTAAGGGGCTGACAACGCTACTACCAAGTTTCCGCATAACACTGAAACCACTAAAATCAACGCACAATAAAAATGCCGCGCGTTGGAAGTCCCTCTTGAAGCGTTTGTTATGCTCTTAGTTGATTACGCTACTACCCTTAAATAAGGTCATTTTCTAGATGGTGAAAATCTTTTGAAGATAGGTTCAAGGATATAGTTCAAACCTAAAATCGAAAGTGCATATACGCCTATCGAGGCAAAACCTCTGTAGCCAGTTGGTGATTCACCAAGAACAAAACTCACTAACAAAGAAGCAAGCAATCCAGCAATAAAAAGTCGAATAAAGTTCATACATTTCCTCTGAGAGCATAACGCCGCGTTAAGGGGCGCAGGCACGCAATACAAAAGTGACCGCATGACAACTTAACCACTAAACCCAACGCAAATTGAAAATGCCACGCGTGCCAAGTCCCTCTTGAACGCTTTGTTATGCTTAAGCTTCAATGACTTACACTTTACCAAAACCAAGATTAACTCAGCTTTAACTCACAGACAAAAGCCGAAAACCAAAAAACTGAAACGATTCATAGATTTGAAAAACAGACTTCGAATTTTGGCAATTCAAGCCCAAAAACTTGTGGTTAAAATACTGATTGAGCCAGCCGCACAAACCTCGCGCTTACTCGAAAATTGATTGAGGCAATTCTCTAAATTTCCAGCACCAAAGAATGAGTGTCCGGAAAACAGCGCCAAACGAAGCCAACTTGCCGACAAACTCAAAACCAACCAGCCGATGGAACAAAGAAAAACCATAAACCACTGATTTTGCGTGATTAAGCATAACGCCCGCTTAAGGGGCAGCCAACGCTACTACTAACTTTCCGCACAACACCGTAATCACAAAAACCAACGCATAGTAAAAATGCCACGCGTTGGCTGTCCCTCTTGAAGCGTTTGTTATATGCCTGACCACCAAGCCTAGTTTTATATCAATTCAAAAGCCGCACATGGCGTTCCTTGATGATACTTCAACTGCCAACCGCTACCAGTAAATGCCCAAATAGAACCACGTTTAGCATAATCGCTTACTTCACCAGATTCTTTGACTAAAGCTGATTCATATTTAAGAAGCTGAACTGACGGTTCAAGTTGAATACATTCGTATTTTTGCGAATGAACATGCAAATCCGAAGGCTTTTCTGAACTCATCATTTCGATTATCGAGTCAAAGTTAAAACTGTTACCTGATTTACCAACCTCAGTAAAACTCGGGTGAATTAGGCGTTCAATATCTGCTCTATTTTTTCGTATCTCATACTGGTGAAGTTCGATTTCTTGTTCAACTAAAATATCCATTTCTTCTCCTGAATTGATAAAGCATATAACGCCCGCTTAAGGGGCAGACAACGCTACTACCAACTTACCGCATAGCACCGTAACCACACAAACCAACGCATAGTAAAAATGCCACGCGTTGGCTGTCCCTCTTGAAGCGTTTGTTAAGTGCAAAATTCAGGTAACTCCCCAATAAAAAGTTCATCTTCACATTCTAACTTCGTTTGCTTAGCAACTTTATACATATTTCCAGCGTTGTCCCGCCATGAAAATCCAACAATTTTAGGTAAGTTTAAAAACTCTTCAGGGGGAGATTCGATGTTTGATATTGCACCTACAACCCACGGCTTGCGCATGAGTTAAATAATTGTTAAGTCCCAAATAACACGTGCTCTCGAAACTCTGTATTTAACGCACATTTTAATTGCCGCCTTTTCAAAGTGCCTTTCATTTCTACTAACTTTATCAAGTTCATGCACATTTGACGTATGCGCGAAAGATTCTCTGCCGCATGCTGATAAGTAATGCGGCTATCATCTTCTCCCATCACACAATCCAGCCACCAATGCATACTCTCTACACCCCAGTGACCACGACACAATTCGCCAAAACTAACCGGCGTCAGTTCCTTCGATGAGATGAAATACCGAATACCAAGACTTCCCGATGATTCACTATTCGACTTCTGGTAAGTTACTGCTATACATAATGTTTTTAAACCTTTCCAATCAACAGCAAAATCACCAAATTCTTGGGTAAATGGGACCGTGATGTAGGTCCTTATCACCTTGCGACCACGTTTACCTGCCTCTTCTTGCTCTACTGCGTGAGACGAATATTCTGCCAATTTCTCAAAAGAAAAATGAGATTGAAAAAGAGCATGTAAACGAGGTTGGTTATCCTTAACGGACATTAAATAGTCACCGCCTCTAAGAACAATATCTTCCGCTATGGCTCTTTGACATCCCATGGCATCTAGGCTGATAACTCGGTCTTCAACTTGGATTAATTTCAATATCTGGGGAATTAACGTGATCTCATTCGATTTTTCATCCGTTTTCAACTGCCCTAGCACAAGGCCAGTATCTACAGAATACGCGTTCACCATATGAGTTAAGCATTTGTTTTTACTATAATCATACGTACCTTTTAATGACTTGCCATCTATGGCAACATGATGGGTCACTAAGGATTTTTCTCGCCGAATATCATTACACCATCGAACGAAACACAATGAAAACTCATCTGGATCAATCAAACCCACTATTCGCGCCAAGGTATCGTGACTAGGCACACCAGAAGAGTAGTCACTAAACTTACGAAACCAGGTTAAATTTTCCTCACCAAAGCCTTCGATTTCATCCCAAGTCTTCATTCCGCACAGCATCGCTGTCACCACCTGGAACATCACTTCGAAGAAATTATAGGTCGATTTTCTTGCCTGACGAGTATCACTCAATATGCTAAAATGCTCTTTAAATTCGCTGTAATCCATATTCGTCTTATCCTGCTTTATTTTTAACAGTATAAGATCACGTCAAGATCGCTAATTCAATCTATTTCTAAAAATTTTATCCCGAAATTCGATAAAAAGGTGCGTCAATAACATGCGCGAACCCTGACCTACAACCCTAGTATGTTTGTTCCACTCAAGAGCCCAAAAAAAATCATTTTTCACTGAACTCTTTTTGATAATAACTTTAAAATACCCGTCTGCTGTAACTACATTACAGAAGCAGTCCCAGTTTTTTGTCCTTTTAATTATTTCAATTATCTGCGGGTTCCCCCAATCTTGTTCTGGATAATGACCAAGCAACCAAAAACGCCCTGGTTCCAATGTGCTAATAGCGTTTTCGCATAATGGATTAACAGTAGTGATGAGAGAAAAGAAACCTTGAATATGCATTAAAGCTAAGCTCTTAACGTAATCCCTATTCATTTGAGGGGGAGCGATTAGCCCTACACTCATATTGCTTTGAACAGCGAGGTCAAAGCTTGATGAAGAGTCTTTAACTAGGTGACCTTTTTTATCTGGGTGATAATCATTACTAGCTTTATGTATAGCTTGAACATCAATATCTCTATCATAGGTACGCGCAGATGAATTAAACAACGATACACTGGATATATGACGCTCAAAGTTCGACTTTTTATTGTTGCACACAACACATGCACGAAAGATAAAATTGAACGTAGTATCAGACAAACATCCTGAAGGTACAAAGTCTCTTGCGATCAAGTGTTCCTTGTTTGAGTCTACATTGCTTTTCAAACCAATAACTTCGTTACAGTAAAGGCATCGCTGATTAGATTTCGCGAGTGATTTTCTGTACCAAGAAACTGGTTGTTTAGGCTTAAAATTATAAACTTGCACCATAATATCCTTTGCACTTAACGCCGCGTTAAGGGGTGCAGGCACGCAATACAAAAGCTACCGCACAATGCCGTAACCACCAAACCCAACGCAAACTGAAAATGCCACGCGTGCCAAATCCCACTTGAACGCTTTGTTATGCTTAAGCTTCAATGGTTTACGTTTTACTAGAACCAAGATTAACTCGACTTTGATTTACAAACAAAAGCCAAAACGTAGAAAACCGAAATGACTCATAGTTTTGAAAATCGGACTTTGAAATTTGGCCGCTAAAACTCAAAAACCTAAGATCAAATTGCTGATTGAGCCAGCGCCCCCTAACCTCGCGCTTACCTGAAAATTGATTGAGGCAATTCTCTGAATTTCCAGCGCCAAAGAATTGATGTCCGGAAAACAGCGCTCACAAATGCCAACTTGCCGAGAAACACAAAACTCACAAGCCAAGGGAACAAAGAAAAAACATAAACCACTGATTTTGCGTGATTAAGCATAACGCCCAATTAAGGGGTGAACAACGCCACCACCCAACCTAACGCATTGTACCGTAAACACTAAATTTGAAGTAGAAGCAAAACCGCCAAGCGTTGGGAATCCCTCTTAAATTGTTTGTTATATGCCTGACCACTCTGTAGACAGAACTGACATTAGTACTTTATCGACAAATTCACCATTGCGAAAACCTGATTGTCGCATCACGCCCTCATGTTGATAACCTGCATTTTCATAAGCCTTAATTGCACCGTAATTAAGAGAGCTTGCTGTAAGCTGAACTCTGTGCAAACCAAGAGTTCGTATAGCGTAATCTGTTACGATTTTTGTTACTGATGTACCAAAACCCTTACCCCAGTAGCTTTTTTCTCCAATAAGAATGAAGTATTCACCGCTACGATTTAGAGTACTGATCCCAGATATGCCAGCATATCCAAGTAGCTGATCATTCTCGTTACTACATATGCCAAAAGAGACATTTTTAGGGTTTGAATTTATGGATAACAGCCATTTTTCGATATCTGATTTTGATTGAGGGTACGCATATGAAGAAAGGCTATAAAGTGTAACTTCACGGTCACGAGACCACTTGTAAAATGCTTCCTTATCTTCCACATCCAGTGAACGAAGATAGTAACCATCTAGTTCCAATTGCATGATTTCCCTTATAATCTCCGATTGGCATATAACGCCCGGCTAAGGGGTTGACAACGCACTGCCGAACTCAAAAAACACACCGTAAACCCTGAATTTCAATTTTGCACTAAAGCCGCCACGCGTTGGCAATCCCTCTTGAGCCGTTTGTTATAAGCGTGGTTGAGTATCCCTATGAACCCAAACAACATTTTCATTCGACGCTGGTGTTTCAAACCAAGACCAGAACAATTTCAACATTTCAGGTGTAATTTCATACGATTTGCCATCCAAATCTGAATTACGTGAAAGTGCCCTTTGTTGGCATGTTTCGAAGGGAACATCAAGATAATGAACTTCACTCTCAACACCCACCTCTGATGCCCAACCAGTAAAAGTTTCTCGGTCAGCTTTGCGCCAAAAACCAAAATCGAAAATAACTGGGACACCAAGAGCAAAAAGCTGGCGAGCAGAGTCTTTGAATAAGTCTTGAAGCGCAGCCAAACGGCTATCGAAGACTTCACGCTCCATATATTCACCATATAAAGGAATCATCCATTCATCGATGGAGAAACGAAAGGCTCCATGTTTATTTGCAAGCTTCTTAGAGTAGGTAGTTTTACCCGAACCAATAAAGCCACATACGAAATAGATTTTGGTCATAATTCCTCTTTAGCTTATAACGCCCGCTTAAGGGGCAGACAACGCTACTACCAACTTTCCGCATAACACCGTAATCACAAAAACCAACGCATAGTAAAAATGCCGCGCGTTGGCTGTCCCTCTTGAAGCGTTTGTTATGGCGCAATTCTCAAGTTAGGCCATATAACTAACCAACCCTTTGACTTTACTCGATTTTCGAAGGTTCCATATGCTCGTTTAGGATTATGTGTGATTAAACCTTGAAATAAACTCTCGAAACCAAAGGCTGATATACATTCATAATGATCGTGCTCGACTTTTCTCACTGCTACCGCCGTTTCTTTTTCAGGCCAATAGCTCATGGCATCCAGTGTGCTTTGGTAAGGATCGTCGCCATTTTGTAAGTGCATCTTGGCTTGATTTTTCACTTGCCAATTGATCTGGGGCATTTGCTCCGATAACTTGAGTTCAAGTGATTTTTCATAATCTGAATCGACACAATCAGCATCGAAGAAAATGACATCAATATCGTTTAATGGCGTCGGCTTTACGTTGCGATGTAAAAAGTCCCAGACAAGGTTTCGCACAAAACCTGCGGCTATGTAGCACTGAGGCAATTCAAGCTGGTAAACACATTCCAGTGCTTCAAATCGAACGGGATCTTTTCTAACTAAATCAACGATAGTATCCATTTTTCACCTTGCGCCATAACGCCCGGCTAAGGGGTTGACAACGCACCGCCGAACTCAAAAAAACACACTGTAAACACTGAACTTCAATTTTACACTAAAGTCGCCACGCGTTGGCAATCCCTCTTGAGCCGTTTGTTAGCTGCCTGACGATAAAGCCTAAATTAATAGTGATAACGGCAAGAAATAATCGTGATAGCACTATCATCAACCGCATAAACTAACCTATTCGCATCGCCTATTCGTCGCGACCAAAAACCAGATAAGTTTTCTTTTAGTGGCTCAGGTTTACCTATGCCCTCGAAAGGAGAACGCTTAGCATCCGTGATGAGTTTATTTATACGTTTAAGTGTTTTCTTGTCTTGCGTCTGCCAATAAACATAATCATTCCAAGATTCATCAGTCCAAGATAATAAACGACTACTCATCGATTAAATCTCTTTGGCTCGCCTTACCCGCTTTAAATTGAGCAATTGAACGATGTAAGTGCTCAGCATTTGCCGGAGAACGAAGTAAATGAACCGTTTCCATTAAGCTATTGTAATAATCCAGTGACATAACAACGGCATCTTCAGAATCACGACGTGTGATCACGGTTGTATCTGCGTCATTAACAACAGCATCCAAAACGCTCTTCAAGCTATTTCTAGCTTCTGTAAAAGATACAATTCTCATAAAACCTCCACATGTACATTTAATGAGACAAGTATATGACTAAAAAACCAACTTGTACAGCTAATGGAACATGCGAACTTGTAAGCAGCTAACGCCCGCCTAAGGGGCTGGCAACGCATTACCACTAAACTCAACCACAGCAACTGCAACCACCGCGGCTCATTGGGACTGGAAACGCCACGCGTTGACAGTCCCTCTTGAGGCGTTTGTTAGGCACAGGATGCACGCTGTAGCACCCATTTTTCCAATTTTTCATTGTCGCTATCAACCACAAAACCAATGAAAACAAAGTTGTTGGCTCGTACGACATTCAACGAAGCGAGGTTCGCCGATGAAATCAAAGCCACAACACTTTCAATTGAATCCATATTAAACGCTAACTGACAAAGTTGATTGACTGCCAATTTTGCAAATCCTCGACCTTGTTTATAAGGCGAAACATTGTATCCAATTTCAACTTCACCATCTTGAGGTTCATCTTTGAAGCCACAGAAACCAACGACATTATTGTCCACTGACATCATGTAGGGTAATGACCAAATTTCAGCTTTTGAGTTTTGGAGCTGCTCATAAGAACGAATCAGAACATGCTTTGGTGGCACAGCCCCTTCACAAAACGTCAATTCTGAGTCAAGGCAAATATGGTCGAGCAAGCATTTAACATGGCGCTGATTTAACTGTTGTAGTTCCAATTTTCCACCCTGTGCCTAACGCCTTGTTAAGGGGTGAGCAACGCAATACCAAAGCTGCCGCATACCACCTTAACCACTAAAACTAACGCATAGTAAAAATGCCACGCGTTGCGAATCCCTCTTGAACAATTTGTTAGCTTGATCCGTCATTCCGCAGCTAATTCCAGAATTTAAATAGTGTGATCTGGCGATCAGTTTTTCATAAAAACCACGACACCATCTTGACCGCGATCGACAGTTTTGATCTATTACTGCTATTTGACGGTCTCAAAATATGTCTACCCATCCTGTTATTAAACGCTTAGATCACCTTGGTCTCATTGCCGCCTTTTGTCACGAAATTGGCCTGCCACGGATGATAGATGCCGTTATCCC
This sequence comes from Vibrio navarrensis, assembly GCF_015767675.1. Taxonomy (NCBI): domain Bacteria; kingdom Pseudomonadati; phylum Pseudomonadota; class Gammaproteobacteria; order Vibrionales; family Vibrionaceae; genus Vibrio; species Vibrio navarrensis. Next base: position 1,928,093 of record NZ_CP065217.1, read on the forward strand.
AAAATATTCTGACCACAATGTTTCTCATGGTGACGCGGTATTGGCCATGCTCCTAAATGGACTTGGCTTTCATAGCAGAACACTGCACATGTTCTCGGACTTTTTTAAGACCAAGCCTGTGTCTAAGCTACTCGCCAAAGACATTGAAGCACACCACCTTACTGATGATGTACTAGGCCGCACCTTAGATGCTCTATACGAAGCCGATGTCTCAGCGCTCTATCAGGTTATTGCTGAGCGTGTTGTTGATAAACTGGGCTTGACGACGGATTCTGTTCATCTTGATATCACTAGCTTCCACGTTGATGGTGAGTATGCACAAGATGAAAACACCAACGTCATTAAGCTTGTAAGAGGCTACAGTCGGGATCATAGGCCAGAGCTTAACCAAGTGGTGCTTGAACTCATCTGTGAAAACCAAGCAGGTATTCCTGTTTACATGCAAGCACTGAGTGGCAACACCAATGATGCCAAGGCATTCGCTGAAGTCACTAAAAGACACATACATTGCCTAAAAGCCGCGCAAAATAGTCGTTACTTTATCGCTGATGCCGCCTTGTACACCGAAGAAAGCATCTCCTCGCTAGATGAGCAAAATCAAAAGTTCATTACCCGTGTACCCATGACCATCAAGCTCGCAAAACAAGCACTGTTTGCGCTAGAGCCAGAGCAATTAATCGCTATTGATGATGGCTACTCAGGATGTTGGATAGACTCGGATTACGGAAAGGTCAATCAACGTTGGTTGCTCGTTCACAGTGAACAGGCCACCAAGCGGGAAGAAATCACTTTCTTCAAGAACTTAGAGAAAAACATAGCAAAAGAAATCAAAGCGTTGGAAAAGCTAAGTAAAAAACCATTCGCTTGTGAAGTTGACGCAGAATTAGCGTTTAACGATTTCAAGAAACAATCTGACTTACTAGGGTTTGAACAAGGCACTCTCATCAAACTGCCGACTTACTCTCATTCGGGCCGCCCAAAGACAGATGAAGCACCGACAGGATACCAATACTTTATCGAAGCCGCTCCCTTCACCGACCTAGAAAAAGTAAAACTGGCTAAGCTCAAAGTAGGCATGTTTATCCTCGCGACAAATGACACCGACAATGAAGAACTCACCATGACGGCTCTTCTAGCACATTACAAATCGCAACAAAAAGTCGAGCGCGGCTTCCGCTTTCTAAAAAGCCCTGAATTTTTAACCTCTTCCATCTTCTTGAAAAAGCCTGAACGCATTGAAGCGTTGCTAATGATAATGACGTTGAGCTTGCTTGTTTACGCCAGTTTAGAACACAAAATCAGAGAGCAACTCGCACAAACCGAAGCGTTCTTCCCAAGTATGGTAAAGAACAAGACGACCTCCAGACCGACGGCACGTTGGGTCTTCTTGCAATTCGAAGGCATAGATACGCTAGAGATTAACGGCCAACGGTTCATCACTGGACTTCAAGATCACCAAACACAACTACTCAAATTACTCGGTAGATTCTATGAGGTAGTTTATTCCTAAATTAGCTGCGGAATGTCGGCTTGATATTAACCGGCTCTTTGATACCTTCCATACAGCCATAAACCTAGCAACACTAAACTAGGTAAATACCAAGACATCGAAGGGTCATTGTACTTATTGACCAAAAGGTGTACAAAATTAATAAACAAAGTTAATTCACATGCTATGTAACTAACAAATAATGTTTTTAGCCATTCTAAAAGCTTTTCAGTATTTGATTTAAACCATACCTGTTCGTCCAATATAAAGGTCAAAGACACAAGAAACGCAACAAACACGCAAACTATTCGAAGCGGATTTACTTCAAAAAGGTCTATTGATACATTCAATAGAAAGTTACTTAGCAGAAGTAGTTGAAGAAGTGGCATCCCGTCCTCTTTGCAAAAGGGCTTATATTAAGTTCACCAGTTGTGGTTTTCTTGGTTGGAAATTTCGATAGCAAGCTAACGCCGCGTTAAGGGGTGAATGCCGCATAAACCAAGCTTCCGCAGGCCACTTTCACCACCAAAACTCACTGCAAACCAAAAATGCCACGCGGCATGAATCCCTCTTTAACGCTTTGTTATGTGCTTTAATTTTTCTGCAACTATATCTTCTATATGATAATTGATATCAAATGCCTTTGCCGCAACCTCTAACACTTCTTGATGGCTCATTCCATTGTGAATATAACGTTCTTTCTTTATATTTAACTCATGGACAAGATAGCTGTATATAATAATTTGACCATGAATTTCATTCAGATCACTGCTAGTCAACTTTATTTGAGAATTAAATTTTTCGCCTATAAAAACAAGCTGCTTATTAACAGCTTCTATATTTGCCAACAAGGCTCGAACGCCATCTCTATAGCCAATTTCAAAGTCTTCAATTACTGAGTAAAAAGTATCTTCGATTGGTTTACCCTCGATTTTTGTAGGCAGTGACAATAGTTTAAACTGACCTTGGTTGATTAAACTTGCCTCTTCTAATATGGCTGAACAGTATGCACTATTTATCGATTGCAAATCTTTCACTCTCCTAGATTCTAAATCTCGGATAAGACAGAATAATTTTTTCTTTTTCCGTTCAATCTCAGTTTTACTTTTCCATCGTTCTTGCTGCTTACCTAGAAAAAATCCCCCTAAAAGGGTAATTATTGCAATGATAAACTCTTTCATCTCAACCTCACCTTCATACTTAGCACATAACGCCGCGTTAAGGGGCGCAGGCACGCAATACAAAAGCTACCGCACACTGCCGTAACCACTAAACCCAACGCAAACTGAAAATGCCACGCGTGCCAAGTCCCTCTTGAACGCTTTGTTATGCTTAAGCTTCAATGGCTTACGTTTTACCCAAACCAAGATTAACTCGACTTTGATTCACAAACAAAAACCAAAACGTAGAAAACAGAAATGACGCATAATTTTGAAAATCAGACTTTGAACTTTGGCTGTCAAAACTCAAAAACCTAAGATCAAATTTCTGATTGAGCCAACCGCCCTAACCTCGCGCTTACCCAAAAATTGACTGAGGCAAATCTCAGAATTTTTAGCGCCAAAGAATAAGTGTCCAGAAAACAGCGCCCACTGAAGCTAACTTGCCGACAAACTCGAAACCAACAAGCCGAGGGAGCAAAGAAAAACCATAACCCACTGCTTTAAAATGATTAAGCATAACGCCGCGTTAAGGGGTGAATGCCGCATAAATCAACTTTCTGCAAACCACTTTCACTACCAAATTTCACTGCATACCAAAAATGCCACGCGGCATGAATCCCTCTTGAACGCTTTGTTATGTTTAAGCTTCAACGGCTTACGTTTTACCAAAACCACGATTAACTCAGCGTTGACTCACAAACAAAAGCCAAGACCAAAAAAACTGAAATGACTCATAGATTTGAAAAACAGACTTCGAATTTTGGCAATTCAAGCCCAAAAACTTGTGGTCAAAATACGGATTAAGCCAGCCGCACCTACCTCGCGCTTACTCGAAAATTGACTGAGGCAACATTCTGAATTTCCAGCGCCAAAGAATAAATGTCCGGAAAGCAGCGCCAAGTGAAGCCACTTTGCCGACGAGCACAAAATCAACAAGCCGAGGGAGCAAAGAAAAGATACAACCAACTGATTTGACGTGATTAAACATAACGCCCTGTTAAGTAGTGAGGCATGCACTACAAAAGCTTCTGCAACACTACGTAATCACTAAAACCGCTGCAAACCAAAAATGCCACGCATGCCGAATCTGCTTGAACAGTTTGTTAGCTTAAATTTCAGCACCTTAGATTTACTAAGCCCGAGATTAACCTGATTTGGAAAACCAACAAACCACTTGAGTTTTGAAACCCGAATTGGCTCAAACTTTGTGACCTTTCATGCGATTTGAAAAACCGAAAATTTTGAGAAATCACTTTCAGAAAACTCAAAGCGAATGCAAAACTTCCAAAGCGACTTTGAGCCAAGCTTGCTAACCTCGCGCAATCCCAAAATTCAATTGAGGCAACAACTCAAGATTCACATTGGCAAACAATGTTGATTTGCCGAAAAACCTGGGCGAATTGCCAAAGGAAGAAAGAAAAGACCACAACCACTTGATTTTTATTGTTTTAAGCTAACGCCGCGTTAAGGGGTGCAGGCACGCAATACACAAGTTACCGCACAATGCCGTAACCACCAAACCTAACGCAAACTGAAAATGCCACGCGTGCCAAATCCCACTTGAACGCTTTGTTATGCTTAAGCTTCAATGACTTACGTTTTGATAAAACCAAGATTAACTCGGCCTTGATTCACAAGCAAAAGCCAAAACCTAAAAAACGGAAATGACTCATGATTTTGAAAATCAGACTTTGAAATTTGGCTGCTAAAACTTAAAAACCTAAGTTCAATTTGCTGATTGCGCCAACCGCCCTAACCCCGCGCTTACCCGAAAATTGATTGAGGTATTTCTCTGAATTTCCAGCGCCAAAGAAAAAGTGTCCGGAAAATAGCACCCACTGAAGCCAACTTGCCGACAAACTCAAAACTGAAAAGCCAAAGGAACAAAGAAGAACCATAACCCACTGATTTTGCGTGATTAAGCATAACGCCCGCTTAAGGGGCAGACAACGCTACTACCAAGCTTCCGCACAACACCGTAATCACAAAAACCAACGCATAGTAAAAATGCCACGCGTTGGCTGTCCCTCTTGAAGCGTTTGTTATGTGCATATCGGTGCAAAATACGCTAACTTTCTTGTATTTTCTGTATCGAAATACCTGCAATACCTACCAATGCCCACTTTGCCGATGAAATGAGCCAATAGAAATAACTTTCATTTGAGTTCACTGTAGAAGCAACCAAAAATATGCAAATTGATGCGAATAATATTAACACCCATCCTAAGCCTTTCGGTTGAAAAACCTTCGTTAAAAGTAGTTGAATGACGTAGCACACTGCCAGTGCAATAAGAAGAGAAACACTGACGTTAAGCAACTCATTTTCAAATAGCCTTTCCATTTAACCACCTGCATGATTGCGATTGATTACTAAAATACAAACTAACATTTTTCCATACTGCTATTTCAAAACAACTATCTGATTATATGGATAATATTTATTGTTGACTCATGCACATAACGCCCGCTTAAGGGGCAGACAACGCTACTACTAACTTCCCGCATAACACCATAATCACGAAACCTAACGTATGATAAAAATGCCACGCGTTGGCTGTCCCTCTTGAAGCGTTTGTTATGTAACAATATTTTCCATCAGGTATATGTGATCAGCATACATTTGACCACCAATTCCATATGCATCAGGAATAACACTATGTAATGTGAATCCACTTTTGATTAATACTTTTTCCGAACCCAGATTACCTTCAGTAACTACAGCGGAAAAACTGTTTAGGCAAAACTGTTTTCGGGAATATTCGACTAAAGCTCGTAATGATTCAGTTCCATAACCTCGACCGTGGAAACTAGGTAAAAACATAAAACCAACTTCAGCAGTTCCATTCTGGATGCAATAACCCGTTATACCCACTTTGATACCCGTTTCTAATTCCGAAGCAACCAAACAGTAGCAATGACTAGAATCTGGTGTCCATGGTTCAAGCCTAGAACGAAATTTAGACTGAATTTCCAGCAAAGTCGGTTCATCAAAGCAAAGTGAAATGACCTCAGGATCGGTATGAAGTGTGTGAAATAGAGACCAATCATCTTCCGATATCGGAGACATCACTAAACGATCTGAAAATATTTTTTCCACTGAACCTTCCTTGTTACATAACGCCGCATTAAGCGGCTAAAAATTGTGGGCTAAAATACAAGCGCAGCGCAGTAGCCCACTGTTTTTAGTCCGACTTAAATGCCTTGTTAGTTGACTTTTAGGATTAAAGACTGCCCTAATCAACTTGCTGATATTACTTTGTTTTATCCCGACTGGAAGATAAAACTAGCCACTATGTATAAAAATTTGAACTAACACCGGCAACGATTGGAAACCAGAAACAGAAATAACGCCATTATAAACGAGCAAGAACTAATGGAGCGAAGCTACTGATAAAACCAACGTGCGCAGACGACTATTAGTGACAGCATTATTTGGCGTTATGCTCAGACTTAAAAAACCCTCAACGCAACATTTTTTGAGCGCTAAAACAAACCAATTCAAACTCGACATTCAATTTCAGAAACTAAATTACTGCACATCGGTTAAGGCAACTAACGCCCGGTTAAGGGGCAGCCAACGCCATTACAAAGCTTCCGCATAACACCGTAACCACAAAAACCAACGCATGATAAAAATGCCGCGCGTTGGCTGTCCCTCTTGAACCGTTTGTTATGTTTAAGCTTCAATGACTTACGTTTTACTAAAACCAAGATTAACTCAGCTTTGACTCACAAACAAAAGCCAAGACCTAAAAAACTGAAATGACTCATAGAATTGAAAAACAGACTTCGAATTTTGGCAGTTCAAGCCCAAAAAACTTGTGGTCAAAATACTGATTGAGCCAGCCGCCCTAACCTCGCGCTTACTCGAAAATTGACTGAGGCAATTCTCTGAATTTCCAGCGCCAAAGAATGAATGTCCGGAAAACAGCGCCAAACGAAACCAACTTGCCGACAAGCACAAAACCAACAAGCCAAGGGAGTAAAGAAAAGATACAACCAACTGATTTTGCGTGATTAAACATAACGCCGCGTTAAGGGGTGAGTGCCGCATAAACCAAGTTCCCGCAGACCACTTTCACCACAAAACTCACCGCATACCAAAAATGCCACGCAGCACGAATCCCTCTTGAACGCTTTGTTATGTTTAAGCTTCAAGGGCTTACGTTTTACCAAAATCAAGATTAACTTGGCTTTGACTCACGCACAAAAGCCAAAACCTAAAAAACTGAAATGACTCATAACTTTTGAAAATCAGACTTGGACTTTTAACAATTCAAGCTTTGACAACATGAAAATGAAAGCTGATTTTTGATTGAGCCAACCGCCTTAACCTCGCGTTTGCCCGAAAATTGATTGAGGCTACTCTCTGAACTTCCAGCGCCAAAGAATAAGTGTCCAGAAAACAGCGCCCACTGAAGCCAACTTGCCGACAAACACAAAACCAACAAGCCGAGGGAGCAAAGAAAAGATGCAACCAACTGACTTTGTGTGATTAAACATAACGCCCTGCTAAGGGGTGAGCAATGCACTGCAAAAGCTACCGCACGCCAACTTAATCACAAAACTCACCGCATACTAAAAATGCCACGCATTGCGAATCCCGCTTAAGCAGTTTGTTAGCTTAAATTTTAGCACCTTAGATTGACCAAACCCGAGACTAACCCAGCTTGGAAAAACGACAAACCACCTGAGTTTTAAAACCCGAAATGACTCAAACTTTGTGGCCGTTCATTTGCTTTGAAACCAGTAAATTTTTGAGAATTCATCTTCGGAGAGCTCAAAGCGAAAGCAAAACTTCCAAAGCGACTTTGCGCCAAACTGGCTAACCTCGTGCAATCCCAAAGCTCAATTGAGGCAACTGCTCAAAACTCGCGTTGGCAAACAATGCTGATTTGCCGAGAAACCGGAACGAGCTGCCAAGGGAAGAAAAAACAGGCTGCAATCAATTGATTTTCATTGTTTTAAGCTAACGCCCTGTTAAGTAGTGAGGCATGCACTACAAAAGCTTCCGCAACACTACGTAATCACTAAAACCAACGCAAACCAAAAATGCCACGCATGCCGAATCTGCTTGAACAGTTTGTTATGCGCGTGCTTCAGACCAAACAGCAAATTCATTACCACTTGGCTCCACAAAATGAAAACGGCAACCTCCAGGAAATTCAAAAATTGGACGGATGATTTCACCGCCATTTTTCACAACTTTATCCAATGTTGCTTCAATGTCTGAACTATAGAAAACTAAAAGTGCGCCACCACTTTCCGTCCGACTAGAACGCTCAGATTTGAAAAAACCACCATCTAAACCTTCATTTGAAAAAGCTGCGTATTCAGACCCATAATCAACAAATTCCCAGCCAAAAACCTTTGAAAAGAACGCTTTCGTTGACTCTAAGTCTTTCGCTGCAAACTCTACATAATTGAGCTTTTCATGCTGATTCACTGTTCACTCCTGTCATTTTTCCAATTAGCGCATAACGCCGCGTTAAGGGGCGCAGGCACGCAATACAAAAGTGACCGCATGACAACTTAACCACTAAACCCAACGCAAATTGAAAATGCCACGCGTGCCAAGTCCCTCTTGAACGCTTTGTTATGCTTAAGCTTCAATGACTTACGTTTTACCAAAACCAAGATTAACTCAGCTTTAACTCACAAACAAAAGCCAAAAACCAAAAAACTGAAATGACTCATAATTTTGAAAATCAGACTTTGAACTTTGGCAGATAAAACCGAAAAACCTAAGATCAAACTTCTGATTGAGCCAACCGCCCTAACCTCACGCTTGCCTGAAAATTGATTGAGGCAACGCTCTGAATTTCCAGCGCCAAAGAATAAGTGTCCAGAAAACAGCGCCCACTGAAGCAAACTTGCCGACAAACTCAAAACTAACCAGCCGAGGGAACAAAGAAAAAACATAAACCACTGACTTTGCGTGATTAAGCATAACGCCCTGCTAAGGGGTGAGCAATGCACTGCAAAAGCTAACGCAAACCGCCTGAATCACGAAACCCACCGCATGCTGAAAATGCCACGCATTGCGAATCCCTCTTAAGCAGTTTGTTAGCTTAAATTTCAGCACCTTAGATTTACCAAAACTGAGATTAACCCGATTTGGGAAACCGACAAACCACTTGAGCTTTAAAACCCGAATTGATTCAAACTTTGTGGCCTTTCGTGCGATTTGAAAACTCGAAAATTTTGATAAATCATTTTCGGAAAACTCAAAGCGAAAGCAAAACTTCCAAAGCGACTTTGCGCCAAACTTGCTCACCTCGCGCAATCCAAAAATTCAATTGAGGCAACTGCTCAAAACTCGCGTTGGAAAACAATGCTGGTTTGCCGAGAAACCTGAACAAATTGCTAAAGGAAGAAAAAACAGACCACAAACAATTGATTTTTATTGTTTTAAGCTAACGCCGCGTTAAGGGGTGAGTGCCGCTTAAACCAACTTCCCGCAAACCACTTTCACCACCGAAACTCACCGCATACCAAAAATGCCACGCGGCACGAATCCCTCTTTAACGCTTTGTTATGTTTAAGCTTCAATGACTTACGTTTTACCAAAACCAAGATTAACTCGGTTTTGACTCACAAACAAAAGCCAAGACCTAAAAAACTGAAACGACTCATAGATTTGAAAAACAGACTTTGAATTTCGGCAATTCACGCCCCAAAACCTGTTTTCAAAATACTGATTTCGCCAACCGCCCTAAACTAGCGCTTACTCGAAAATTGAATGAGGCAATTCTCTGAATTTCCAGCGCCAAAGAACAAGTGTCCAGGAAACAGCGCCCGCTGAAGCCAACTTGCCGACAAACACAAAACCAACACGCCGAGGGAGCAAAGAAAAGATGCAACCAACTGATTTTTGCTGATTAAGCATAACGCCCGCTTAAGGGGCAGCCAACGCCACTACTGACTCTCCGCATAACACAGTAACCACGAAAACCAACGCATAGTAAAAATGCCATGCGTTGGCTGTCCCTCTTGAAGCGTTTGTTATGTACGTTTCACCGCCACCACGGAATATGTGTGCCAATGCTTCATTCTACCCAATGAAGTTTTAGCATTTTCATCACGTTCAAAGAACCTGACTATTTCAAAGTCAGAGAACAAACCCTTTACCTCTAACTCCGATAAAGGTGTTGTCGGGCTACGATAGTTTTCAGCCCAACTGTCTTTGAATCCCATGAAGTCACCCGAAAATACCCCACCGGCTTCAATTGAAGATTTAATGTTGCGCCAAGTCGTTTCAAACTGGTTTGGGTCAGCAAAGAACAGACTAGAATTTGCGATAACAACACCAGATTTTGGATAGTCAAAAGACTCAAACGAAGACTCCGAAATGTTCACTAACGACCTTGAACCAAACCTGTCTCTACAAATAGCAACCGAATCAGGATTTATATCGAAGCCATGAACTCGAAAACCCTGTTGTTCTAGATACTGGATATCGCTGCCTGTTCCACAACCACAGTCAGTAGCTACTTTGAGATTTGATTCATTGAGACGAACTGCAAACTCAGCACTTTTTGAATGTGGACGAGATAGTGCTTTTTCGTAGAACTGACGCCAAATTTCAGCATTTTTATCCATAAGTTTCTAATTTTCCGTAAAAGTACATAACGCCGCGTTAAGGGGCGCAGGCACGCAATACAAAAGTGACCGCATGACAACTTAACCACCAAACCCAACGCAAATTGAAAATGCCACGCGTGCCAAGTCCCTCTTGAACGCCTTGTTATGCTTAAGCTTCAATGACTTACGATTTGCCAAAACCAAGATTAACTCAGCTTTAACTCACAAACAAAAGCCGAAAACCAAAAAACTGAAATGACTCATAGATTTGAAAAACAGACTTCGAATTTTGGCAATTCAAGCCCAAAAACTTGTGGTCAAACTTCTGATTGAGCCAACCGCCCTAACCTCGCGCTTGCCCGAATATTGATTGAGGCAATTCTCTGAATTTCCAGCGCCAAAGAACAAGTGTCCGGAAAATAGCGCCCACTGAAGCCAACTTGCCGACAAACTCAAAACTGAAAAGCCAAAGGAACAAAGAAGAACCATAACCCACTGATTTTGCGTGATTAAGCATAACGCCCTGCTAAGGGGTGAGCAATGCACTACAAAAGCTACCGCACACCAACTTAATCACAAAACTCACCGCATACTAAAAATGCCACGCATTGCGAATCCCTCTTAAGCAGTTTGTTATGTTTAAGCTTCAAGGGGTTACGTTTGCCTAAACCAAGATTAACTCAGCTTTGAGCCACTAACAAAAGCCAAAAAACCAAAAACTGAAATGACTCATAATTTTGAAAATCAGACTTTGAACTTTGGCAGCTAAAACGAAAAGACCTAAGATCAAATTTCCGATTGAACCAACCGCCATAACCTCGCGCTTGCCCGAAAATTGATTGAGGCAATTCTCTGAATTTCCAGCGCCAAAGAATAATTGTCCGGAAAACAGCGCCCACTGAAGCCAACTTGCCGACAAACACAAAACCAATCAGCCGAGGGAACAAAGAAAAACCATAATCCACTTATTTTTGGTGATTAAACATAACGCCCGGTTAAGGGGCAGCCAACGCCATTACCAAGCTTCCGCATAACACCGTAAACACAAAAACCAACGCATAATAAAAATGCCACGCGTTGGCTGTCCCTCTTGAACCGTTTGTTATGTTTAAGCTTCAATGACTTACGTTTTACCAAAACCAAGATTAACTCAGCTTTGATTCACAAACAAAAGCCAAGACCTAAAAAACTGAAACGATTCATAGATTTGAAAAACAGACTGTAAATTTCAGCAATTCAAGCCCAAAACCTGTGTTCAAAATACTGATTGAGCCAAACCGCCCTAACCTCGCGCTTACCCGAAAATTGATTGAGGCAATTCTCTGAATTTCCAGCGCCAAAGAACAAGTGTCCGGAAAACAGCGCCCGCTGAAGCCAACTTGCCGACAAACACAAAACCAATCAGCCGAGGGAACAAAGAAAAACCATAATCCACTGATTTTTGGTGATTAAACATAACGCCCGCTTAAGTGGTGAGCAACGCTACCACGAAAATCAATTATTGCACCGTAAACACAAAAGCTAAATCAAACCAAAACCGCCGAGCGTTGCGAATCCGTCTTAAAGCGTTTGTTATGTTCACATTGCTAAAGATGCTTAACCAAATCAATGTAATACCTTAAAGCAAAACAAAACTTCGTAGCATCCAACACAATGACCCACTCTTTGTTATTGAAGCTACCTTTGAGCTCACATTTTCCTACCCAATAGTCAGAACCAGCTTCATTTTTAGCAAACACTAAATCGTACGAGGTTGCATGAATAATTTTATTACAACACTCACGAAGAGAAGGTTTGAAGCTTCCTTTTTTTACTTCTGCTATTTCTTCGAAATGCTCGAAAGCTTCAAGGTCTGGCGAATATTGAGGATTATCGTCACTAGAAAAATCGTAACTATCTTGTAAAACCCTCGTACGCGTAGCACATAGAATTAAGTGGCTACTTACAGTTTCTATTAGCCACTCAACGTAAGACTCATACTCTATTTCATATTCAGAAATAACGTATTCTTCCGCTTTTTCTGTATTGTACAATTCTAATAACTTGAGCACATGATTGGCACTTGCCGAAGCCAATTGTTCAATGTAATACGCCTCATGTACGATCGAATTGTAATAAATAGGATGTGACATTTTATCTCCGTGAACATAACGCCGCGTTAAGGGGTGAGTGCCGCCTAAACCAACTTTCCGCAGACCACTTTCACCACCAAAATCACCGCATACCAAAAATGCCACGCGGCACGAATCCCTCTTGAACGCTTTGTTATGCTTAAGCTTCAATAACTTACGTTTTACCAGAACCAAGATTAACTCGGCTTTAACTCACAAACAAAAGCCAAAAACCAAAAAACTGAAATGACTCATAATTTTGAAAATCAGACATTGAACTTTGGCCGCTAATACTCAAAAACCTAAGATCAAATTGCTGATTGAGCCAACCGGCCTAGCCTCGCACTTACCCGAAAATTGATTGAGGCAACACTCAGAGTTTTCAGCATTAAAGAATAAGTGTCCGGAAAACAGCGCCCACTGAAGCCAATTTGCCGACAAACTCGAAATGAACCAGCCGAGGGAACAAAGAAAAATGATAAACCGCTGATTTTTGTGATTAAGCATAACGCCCGGCTAAGGGGTTGACAACGCACCGCCGAACTTAAAAAACACACTTAAACACTGAACTTCAATTTTGCACTAAAGTCGCCACGCGTTGGCAATCCCTCTTGAGCCGTTTGTTATGCAAATTCAATGAGATAAACTAACTTTACTCGAAAAAAAAGCCACGATTGCAATGGTTGAGTGATTCAAGAATCAACCCAAGTAGGAGCCGTGATAAATAAGCCGCCAAAACAAAGTCCACCGTTCAGCGACAAACCAAGCTTTTGAATTAGACAAACTCACCGAGCAAGACTTTCAGCAAGTACAAAACGCTCGATAAACTTGCCCTTTCCACACTTTGCGCCCACTGAATTTACAACGCGCCAACGCTAAAATTGATTGAGGCAAACAAAGAACCTTGCCTGTTTTACGGTTTGAGTTAACCACGAATTTTAGGGTAAAAAAGCTCATTTGCCGACAACACAAAACGAATGGCCGGAGAAATCTAAAAAGATTGAACCCCTAACTTTACCTGAGTTGCATAACGCTGCGTTAAGGGGTGAATGCCGCATAAACCAACTTTCCGCAGACCCTTTCACCACCAAAACCAACCGCATACCAAAAATGCCACGCGGCATGAATCCCTCTTTAACGCCTTGTTAGGTGCTGGCGCTCAATTAAAGGTAACCTCTTGAAAATGTGGATTATTGACCGATACTTTTAGCTTGGTCACTGAATTTAAAACCACTAAGATTTCAGTCCCTTCAGTTTGAAGTTTGATACATTCTTCGTTAGCTTGATTTCGAGCTGTATCTAGAGCCTTTCCACAGATTATTGAGCCCGATTTCATCGTCAGCTCCACTGGATATTTGAACAAACAAACTATCTCAATGTAGTCATAATCACTGCAACTAATCATGTTTGTGCCCTTGCTGATGACCAATTTACTAACGATGATTTTAGACGTTTCACTGACCAACACCTAACGCCCGGTTAAGGGGCAGCCAACGCCATTACCAAGCTTCCGCATAACACCGTAACCACAAAAACTAACGCATGGTAAAAATGCCGCGCGTTGGCTGTCCATCTTGAACCGTTTGTTATGCTTAAGCTTCAATGACTTACGTTTTACCAAAACCAAGATTAACTCAGCTTTGATTCACAAACAAAACCCAAAAACCAAAAAACTGAAATGACTCATGATTTTGAAAATCAGACTTTGAACTTTGACCGCTAATTCTAAACAAACCTAAGATCAGATTGCTTATTGAGCCAACCGCCTCAACCTCGCGCTTGCCCGAAAATTGATTGAGGCAATTCGCTGAATTTCCAGCGCCAAAGAATAATTGTCCAGAAAACCGCGCCCACTGAAGCCAACTTGCCGAGAAACACCAAACTAAAGAGCCAAGGGAAGTAAGAACAATCATAAACCACTGACTTTTGGTGATTAAGCATAACGCCCGCTTAAGTGGTGAGCAACGCAATACAACGTTTCCGCATACCACCTAAATCACTAAAATCAACGCATGGTGAAAATGCCACGCGTTGCGAATCCGTCTTGAAGCGTTTGTTAGGCTCCGAACTCATTGGTAAACGCGTTCATGTAGTTTCTATAGAAGTTCAAAGCTGTATCTGCTGCCTCTATTGGAGACATTGGACCTGGAGCTTGATTTCCCCACGGAGGTGAATATGTTTGCCCACGGTCTACCACATCAACCAATTCAAACTTCATGTCCATTTGTATAGAAGGTTTACCTGATGGATTGATAGGTACAAATACATCTGGTTTACCCATGCCTCTACTTACTATCCCCATTGGAACAAATGAATAATGGCTTAAGTAGCCACTAACCTCTTGTACGCTATGTTCGTCACTATTTCTGGCATGCAATATATAACTCAAAAGCCTGTCATGCTTTTTTTGTAACTTATATGGTTTTTGAAACTGACTAAACCTACCTTGATTGACAGCAACTCCGGCTCTTTCTATTTTCTTCCACACCTTTTCGATTGAGACTAGAAAGCCACGCCACTCGATATCCATATCCTCAAAAGAGTCACATTCTTTCATCTTCTTTAAGTGCCTTTCCGCAGCACTAAACTCTCTTTTTGCCACAGAAAAAGCAGCACTATTTTTACTCATATTCACCTTTAATCTAAAAACACCTGCTTAGGAGCCTAACGCCCGGTTAAGGGGCAGCCAACGCCACAACCAAGCTTCCGCATAACACCGTAACCACAAAAACCAACGCACAATAAAAATGCCGCGCGTTGGCTGTCCCTCTTGAACCGTTTGTTATGTACGTGCTTAAAGAGATGCTCCGTCTATTTTAACCACTGGAATTTCACTTAAATTCAGGTCATTGATACAGCGGGCATTCACAGCCCAACCAGTAAACTCAACTTTACCAGCTGCTTTTTCAGCTTCGGTTAGCTTGCTTGGTTTACGAAACGGTAGGATGCCACATTTAGGACAAAAGTAATCTTCCGCGGTCCTACTTCCCCATTGATATAAACTTACGTCCGTCAGTTGGGTAAGCACTGTTAAATTCTCTTTAGGCACTCGAAAGTTTAGCGCGCCTCTCCGAATACAGATTGAGCAATTGCATTCACGAAGATGGTCAATATCAGCTAAAACCTCAAATTTTATCAGCCCACAATGACATGAGCCGAAATACATTTTTGGCATTTTGCCTCCAAAGTACATAACGCCGCGTTAAGGGGCGCAGGCACGAAATACAAAAGCTACCGCACAGTGCCGTAACCACTAAACCCAACGCAAACTGAAAATGCCACGCGTGACAAGTCCCTCTTGAACGTTTTGTTATGCTTAAGCTTCAATGACTTACGTTTTACCCAAACCAAGATTAACTCGACTTTGATTCACAAACAAAAACCAAAACGTAGAAAACCGAAATGACTCATGATTTTGAAAATCAGACATTGAACTTTGGCTGCTAAAACTTAAAACCTAAGATAAAATTTCTGATTGAACCAACCGTCCTAACCTCGTGCTTACCCGAAAATTGATTGAGGCAACGCTCTGAATTTCCAGTGCCAAAGAACAAGTGTCCGGAAAATAGCGCCCACTGAAGCCAACTTGCCGACAAACTCAAAACCAACCAGCCGAGGGAACAAAGAAAAACCATAAACCACTGATTTTGGGTGATTAAGCATAACGCCCGCTTAAGGGGCAGACAACGCTACTACTAACCGTCCGCATAACACCGTAATCACAAAAAACAACGCATAGTAAAAATGCCGCGCGTTGGCTGTCCCTCTTGAAGCGTTTGTTATGCCGTTACTTTTTGTTTTAACTGAACTTCTACCGCTTTTGAACCGTCGGAAAGTATGAAAAAGTCTGAATCAAAACGTTGAACCACATTAAAGCCTAGTGCCTTAAAAACAGCGACATTACCTGTTTGCTCAACACACCAAACCGAGACTGAGTCAATAGGCTTAAACTGTGTAACAACAAAATCGACGAGCTTTCTCGCTACACCTTTTTGGCGAAAACTTGGTGCGACTGCTAACGAGCTAAGTTGTAACTCTGAGTCAACCTGTTTAGCTTCAACTACTCCGACTAAAACCTCATCAACATGGAAACCAAAGCAACTCCACTCACTTTTAGCACTGTTTTTATTGCTAACTGCGAGCTCAGTTGGCCTGTAAACTTGACGAAGTTCGTCGAAGCAACGCTCTGACAGTTCAACCACTGATTTTTCATTTGCATCAAGCTGCTTTATCATCAATTTCACCTTAGGCATAACGCCGCGTTAAGGGGTGAATGCCGCATAAACCAAACTTCCGCAGACCACTTTCACAACCAAAACTCACCGCATACCAAAAATGCCACGCGGCATGAATCCCTCTTGAACGCCTTGTTATGCTTAAGCTTCAATGGTTTACGTTTTACTAGAACCAAGATTAACTCGACTTTGATTTACAAACAAAAGCCAAAACGTAGAAAACCGAAATGACTCATAGTTTTGAAAATTGGACTTTGAAATTTGGCCGCTAAAACTCAAAAACCTGAGATCAAATTGCTGATTGAGACAACCGCCCTAACCTCGCGCTTGCCCGAAAATTGACTGAGGCAACACTCTGAATTTCCAGCGCCAAAGAACAAGCGTCCGGAAAACCGCGCCCAATGGAGCCAACTTGCCGACAAACACAAAACTGAAAAGCCAAAGGACCAAAGAAGAACCATAACCCACTGATTTTGCGTGATTAAGCATAACGCCCGCCTAAGGGGCTGACAACGCATAACAACCAAACTCAAACACAACAACTGCAACCACCACGGCTCATTGGGACTGGAAACGCCACGCGTTGACAGTCCCTCTTGAGGCGTTTGTTAGTTTCGTAGCCTATTGTTTAGCAATGACTTTTAACACTTTTGCTTGAAAGTCATTTTACGCAAATGCATCGAACAAGCACACGTCCAACGCCAAAAGCTGTGAAGTTGACTGCCAAAACTCAAAACAATAAAGGTTAAGTTGGCCACGGTTAAGGGTCCGCGACAAAGAAAGCAAGATCACAGCGATGATGCTGCCTTTTGTGAAACCAAACTTTCCGAGTAGAACATCTAACAACGTTGGAGCATCGAGGTTTTTGGGCTTTCAGCGACTTTGAAACTACTGAACTTTCAACGCATTCTACCAAATCAGCATCAAGCCAAACTTAAAAGTCCAGTTGTGCAGTTTGAACGCCAAAAGCTGAATTTTCAGAACCTTGGGCGTAAATTTTTGATGATCTTTCCTGAGAGAAACTAACGCCCGGCTAAGGGGTTGGCAACGTACCGCCGAACTTAAAAAATACACTGTAAACACTGAACCGCAATTTTGCACTAAAGTCGCCACGCGTTGGCAATCCCTCTTGAGCCGTTTGTTATGCAAATTCAATGAGATAAACCGAATTTACACGACCAAAAGCCACAATTGCAATGGTTGAGTGATTCAAGAATCAACCCAAGCAAGAACTGTGATAAATGAGCCGCCAAAACAAAGTCCACCTTTCAGCACCAAACCAAGCTTTTGTGTCAGGAAAACTCAACGAGCGAAAACTTCAGCAAGTACAAAATGCTCGATAACCTTGTCCTTTCCACACTTTGCGCCCGCTGAATTGGCAGCAAGCAAACGCTAAAAATGATTGAGGCAAACCAAGAATCTTGTCTGTTTTACGGTTTAAGTTAACCACGAATTTGAGGATAAAAAAGCTCATTTGCCGACAACACAAAATGAATAGCCGGAGAAATCCCAAAAGTTTGAGCCCCTAAATTTACCTGAGTTGCATAACGCCCGGCTAAGGGGTTGACAACGCACCGCCGAACTTAAAAAACACACTGTAAACACTGAATTTCAATTTTGCACTAAAGTCGCCAAGCGTTGGCAATCCCTCTTGAGCCGTTTGTTATGCAAATTCAATAAGATAAATTGACTTTACTCGATCAAAAGCCACAATTGCAATGGTTGAGTGATTCAAGAATCAACCCAAACCAGAGCCATGATAAATAAGCCGCCAAAACAAAGTTCACCCTTCAGCAACAAACCAAGCTTTTGGAACAGACAAGTTCAACGGGCGAAAAATTCAGCAAGTGCAAAACGCTCGATAAACTTGCCCTTTCCACACTTTGCGCACGCTGAATTGACAACAAACCAGCGCCAAAAACTCATTGAGGCAAACCAAGAATCTTGCCTGTTTTACGGCTTGAGTTCACCATGAATTTGAAGGTGAAAATGTTTATTTGCCGACAACACAAAACGAATGGCCGGAGAAATCCAAAAGATTGAACCCCTAAATTTACCTGAGTTGCATAACGCCCAATTAAGGGGTGAGCAACGCTACCACCCAACCTAACGCATTGTACCGTAAACACTAAAATTGAAGTAAAAGCGAAATGCCAAGCGTTGGGAATCCCTCTTAAATTGTTTGTTAGCTGAATTTTTCCATAACAAAGTTCTGCAGTTTTTGGCCCCGAACTTCTATCGCTTGCTCTTTCACAACCTTAAAACCAAATTTTTCGTAGAAAGGTCGAGCTGTAATACTAACCTCAGAACAATACTTGGCAATACCACGTGCTTTCCCGACTTTAAAAACGTGCTCCATAAGACAACGAGCAACACCTTTACCTTGGTAGTCATGATGACAAAAGAAATGATCGATTAAACCACTTTCTTGAAGGTCAGCATAACCAACAATGACACCCTCTATTTCTGCAATAAAAGGTGAAATAGCGTTAAGTTTATTCTTCCATATCTCGCGGTCAAAATTATCTGGTGCCCAAGCCTCAACTTGCTCTTGGGAATAGTCTCTTCGATTCACGTTACGAACCGTATGATAAAAAAGTTCCCACAACTCACTTGCGTCAGATTCTTCGTATTTTCTAATTTTGATCATGCTACTTGTACCAATATTCAGCTAACGCCCGGTTAAGGGGCTGACAACGCAAAACACTGGGCTCAAAATAACAACCGTAATCACAAATGCCAATTTGAACTAAAACCACCACGCGTTGGCAGTCCCTCTTTAACCGTTTGTTATGTGAATTGCTCACCGTAACTCATTGTTTTTATTAAATCGTCTAACTTTAGTACGCATATTTTTCATTGGTGATGATGTATTGAACTGGATCATTCGACCCAACGTCCACTTTTCATACCATGCCGTTTCATACAATTCTTCATTGTCTAAGCTTGAAACTAGATAGATAAGCTCGTTAATGGTTAAGTCCAACTCCTTGAGTAAGTCTTCGTATTTCCAGTCACTGTACTGATCGTGAAAACTGACTGCCAATAAACCAAGTTGATTCCATTTATAACCAGTATCAGGGAAATCTACTGGTAAACCTTGAGACTTCAAACTATGCCATTTCAAGACCAACTTCCCCCAACCTACAAGATAAGCTACAGTGTCACAAATGCTAATTTGTGTTCCTTTTACATTACCTTCAATTTCACACTTACGTGATAATGATTCTGGAACAATCCGATAATCGTCCACACGTTTGGGAAATATAGAGTTGATGGCAGCGAGTAACTCATCTTTTGATTGTGGAACTGATGACATAGTTTCCTCCATTCACATAACGCCCGCTTAAGGGGCAGCCAACGCTACTACTAACTTTCCGCATAACACCGTAACCACAAAAACCAACGCACAGTAAAAATGCCACGCGTTGGCTGTCCCTCTTGAAGCGTTTGTTAGCCCTGTGCTGATTAATACATGTAACCCAACCAATCTAAATGGCCTTTTATCCACTCCTTGCCACTTACTGACTTTATGAACAACTCATCAATATGCTCTACTGCTACACCGTAGTTTGTGTGCTCATGAAGCCTCAACCAAGAATGCACAGCCTCCACTTTGCTGTAACCATGCTTCAAATAGAACTCATCTAGCTCAGAAATAAGCATGATGAAATCAACTGCTTTCCCCTTTGCAAACAAAGACACTTCAGAAAGCATAAGTGACCCGATACCTTTACCTCGATATTGCTCGGCAACGCAAAAATCAATGATGCCTAAGATTTTGTAAACTTCATCACCGACTTTAACCGCACGATAATCTAACCCAAGGTAACCCACGAGCATGTCATCTTCGTATTGCAAAGCACGCATATGAGGTAGTTGCTTGTAATACGAGCGATTGGCTTTATGCTCGGGAAAGGACTGATTTCTCAGAGTCTCGATAGCTTTATGCTGTGCTTCCGTTACATTAATCTCATATACGATGTCCATTATATTCCTTATAAGGGCTAACGCCCTGCTAAGGGGTGAGCAATGCACTGCCAAAGCTACCGCACACCGCCTTAATCACAAAACTCACCGCATGCTGAAAATGCCACGCATTGCGAATCCCTCTTAAGCAGTTTGTTAGCTTAAATTTCAGCACCTTAGATTTGCCAAAACTGAGATTAACCCGATTTGGGAAACCAACAAACCACCTGAGATTTAAAACCCGAATTGACTCAAACTTTGTGGCCTTTCGTGCGATTTGAAAACTCGAAAATTTTGATAAATCATTTTCGGAAAACTCAAAGCGAAAGTAACACTTCCAAAGCGACTTTGTGCCAAGCTGGCTAACCTCGAACAGTCCCAAAACTCAATTGAGGCAACAGCTCAAAACTCACCTTGGCAAACAATACAGATTTGCCGAAAAACCAGAACGAATGGCCAAAGGAAGAAAGAAAAGACCACAACCAATTGATTTTAATTGTTTTAAGCTAACGCCCGGTTAAGGGGCAGACAACGCCACTACCAAGCTTGTGCATAACACCGTAACCACAAAAACCAACGCATAATAAAAATGCCACGCGTTGGCTGTCCCTCTTGAACCGTTTGTTATATGCCCGTTCTAAAAACCTTTTTTCTATACTCATCAACAGCAGATCGTATTGGCTCCCAGATTTTAATGTAACCGGATGATGTATCAAAAACTTTACCGTGATTTTTATCTGCTTTTGCTTTCATTTGAATAAAATTGGAAGTGAACCACTCTGGATTACCTAACTTCTTGCTTAGTTCTTGCTCTGTTACATGAGTATAACCAGACATAAAAAGTTCAAGAAATGCATTCAAGATTTGAGCATTATACTGATTCTGCCTCTCCGGCTTTGACCACATCCGTAATCGCCTAGAAACCTTATTTATCTCATCAACATCACTAACCTCGGTAGTCATATTCGAGCTCATCTCTTCAACCAAGACTAAGCACTTAATGACTTTAGAATGTATTTCCTTTTTATTCAGATCTCTAGCCAACATAAAAGCAATATCTTCAAGTTCAAATTTTAACTGTTCTAACATACAACCCTCGAAAGACTAAATTAGACTAATTAAGACTATTTTATAGTCTACGACATTGCAAATTGGCATATAACGCCGCGTTAAGGGGCAGCCAACGCAACTGCCAAGCTTCCGCATAACACCGTAACCACAAAAACCAACGCATAATAAAAATGCCACGCGTTGGCTGTCCCTCTTGAACGCTTTGTTATAAGCAAATAACACATTGATTTAATTGATTTTCAACTGTTCTGCGCGATATAGAACCCATGCACTATTAAGAGCTTCAAAACCAATTTTCGGATAATAACCTTGTGCTTTCGGTGCTGACAGTAAAACCAATTTACAGCTTGGGCTCAGCTCTTCTTTGGTCACTAAGATCAGATATTTACCTATACCATTGGATTGAACACTTTCATCAACAGCTAAATCAGACAGATAGCAGCAATAATGGAAATCTGTCACTGAACGAGCAACACCGACAAGTTGATCGTTCAGCCATGCGGTCACAATTAAATTAGAGTTATCGAGCATACCCTGAATGGTTAGCTCATTACCCAAAGGACGCCGCTCACCCAATGATGTTTTCTTCAGTAAAGTCACGAATTGTTCAACTGAGATTGGATGGTTTACTTTGTACTCGATTTCCATTTTTCATCCTCTGGGGCTGAATTTGCTTATAACGCCGCGTTAAGTGGTGAGCAACGCATGCCACCTTACTTAAACCATTGTGCCGTAAACACTTAAGCTGAATCAAACCGAAAATGCCGAGCGTTGGGAATCCGCCTTAAACGCTTTGTTATGTGAATTTTTTCACGCGCCCAAAAGAGGCAAATTTTTACGCTGTTGATAGGTTAAAGCTAACTCTAAACAGGACTTGATTGTTGTTTCTGGTAACGCTTTCGATAAGGACAGAACTATTGCTCTGTTTCCCTGAAACACCAGTTCTTCACCATACAATTCTCGAAATGTATCGACTAACTTAGTTTGGCAATTAAAGAACAGGTAATAATTGTTAGGAGATTTCAGCTTCCAGTCCATTCTTAACGGGCTGCCTGTTTTTACACTATAGCTAGGTTCACCCCACTTTAGAGTTTCATCGACTTCACCCAGCTCCAAATCAGATGCGATTTGAAAGACTAGATTTCGTAGTTCCTCTAGCCTAATACGAGCCTTTTCCGGATATTCGTCGAAGCGTTCTTTGACTACCTTGTTCACTGGAACCTCCTATTCACATAACGCCCGGTTAAGGGGCAACCAACGCCACTACCAAGCTTCCGCATAACACCATAATCACCAAAACCAATGCATAGTAAAAATGCCACGCGTTGGTTGTCCCTCTTGAACCGTTTGTTAGCATTCTTGCCCACGTCACTTAATGACTAAAATACCTAAGCATATGAATTGTATTATATTTAAATCAGTCACATAAAAACTGCTGCTATCAATCTTCTATTTCTTTGTGGCCACATACTTCACATACACGATGGCGAGAAAAATCATCCATTGCGGCGACAAAGGCTCCAAGGAACCAACCTTTAATTGCACCATGCCAAAATTCTTTCAACTTACTATTCGGTTGGTCTTTAAATGGACTTTCCTTTCTAACCAATACAACCACATGATTTGTATCTGCATGACATTGTGAACAATGGCAGACCTCTGAAACTAGCTGTGACATGTATTTCTCCATTGAATGCTAACGCCCTGCTAAGGGGTGAGCAATGCACTACAAAAGCTGCCGCACACCAACTTAATCACAAAACTCACCGCATGCTGAAAATGCCACGCATTGCGAATCCCTCTTAAGCAGTTTGTTAGCTTAAATTTCAACACCTTAGATTTGCCAAAACTGAGATTAACTCGATTTAGGAAACCGACAAACCGCTTGAGTTTGAAAAACCGAATTGACTCAAACTTTGTGGCCATTCATTTGCTTTGAAAGCCAATAAATTTTGAAAACTCGTTTTCGCAAAACTCAAAGCGAAAGCGACACTTCCAAAGCGACTTTGCGCCAAACTGGCTAACCTCGGTTAAGCCCAAAAACTCAATTGAGGCAACGGCTCAAAACTCACATTGGCAAACAATGCTGATTTGCCGAGAAACCTGAACGAATTGCCAAGGGAAGAAAGAAAAAACCACAACCAATTGATTTTATGTGTTTTAAGCTAACGCCGCGTTAAGGGGCGCAGGCACGCACTACAAAAGTGACCGCATAACACCTTAACCACTAAACCCAACGCAAACTGAAAATGCCACGCGTGCCAAGTCCCTCTTTAACGCTTTGTTATGCGATTTTTGATTCAGCAGTAGTCAAGAAAACCAAAGTTGAAGCGGTCATGTGAAGCATGTAAGCAACTAAATAATCCGGTATCTCGATCGTATTGCTGCCTTGTCCATGCCCACTGAGCTTATTTCTGCCTGTAGGAACACTACTTTCAAGCAAACTTCTCAATGAGGTCATTTGCTGTTGCCAAAATGTTGGCACTAGACCTCTTTCAAAACAGATTTGGATTAACGACTTAGCTGTCGCATTTTGCTGGTAGAACCAACCATGCTTATCACAAATTGATTTCATAGTGCTTTCAAAAGCCTTTAAGCAATCATTTAGTGATTCCTTGTGCCGACCATGACGATAGTGTTCATAAGCAAAAAGAAATTCTTCTTGCGCTCCTTCATAATGACTTTGATTCAGTAAAAGAAGAGCTGGTTTAACGGCCTCAGTGTGAAGTAATTCGGAGTCTACTCGGATAATTTCACTGTTTGTAAATTGAAAGCCAATCCCATGCTCTTTGAAGCGCGCATTTAGTTCATCAATAGCACTATCGGCTATCTTAGATGCATCATTCTTAGCCAAGTATTCAAAGTCACGTGTAACTGTGTCAATTAACTTGAAAGTTATCTCAACGACATCCAATTGCTTCTCTACATCATGCTCCTCGAGAAAATAATTAGTTAATTCAGTTATATATACGCGCTCCCTATCAATTTTACTACTTGACAGTTCAAATCGCCCATACTCCCGACACAAGGTTTCTACGATAAATTTGTAAACCATTTGGACATCTTCAACGCTGAAATACTGAAGAATGTCACCTAATGAGTCATTCCAAATGTGAATTATTTGGACTCGTAGCGGTTCTGGCAATGAGTCATAAACATATACATCAGGTATATCGCCTCTAAGTTTTTTCTGCTTTTTTGAAAACAATTCAAATATTGCCATTTTAGAATTCCTTACTTGAGTGATATCTCAAATCGCATAACGCCAAATTAAGCTGCTACCAACGCACAATGTCACTTTCAGCAATGCACCATAATCACAAAACCACTTTAGAGCAGATTCAGCCGCGCGTTGGTAGAAGTGGGACCCCAATGGTTGGACGCATAAGCTCATTTCTTAAGTGGTTGACCCAGCTCATGCTGCGTATCTTTGCCTACCGAAGTAGGCCTCATCAGGAGTGAGGTTATTGAGTCCTTGATGGTTACGCTCTTCATTATAAAACACCATGTAGTTGCCGATTTCAAGCTCGGCTTCACGGGGCGTGGTATAAGCCTTTAAGTAAACCTCCTCATATTTCAGGCTTCGCCATAATCGCTCAATGAAAACATTGTCAACCCAGCGGCCTTTCCCGTCCATGCTTATACGTATGTCATGTTCAATTAACTTCTGTGTGAACTCTGTGCTGGTAAACTGGCTGCCTTGATCTGAGTTAAAGATATCAGGTGGCCCATAATGCTTCAGCGCTTCCTCAAGCGCTTCGATACAAAAACTCGTGTCCATGGTGTTGGATAGTCGCCAAGCCAGCACTTTGCGGCTATACCAGTCGATAATAGCAACGAGGTACAGGAACCCCTTCGCCATTGGGATGTACGTGATATCAATCGCCCAAGCTTGGTTTGGGTAAGTGACTTCGATATCACGCAACAGGTAGGGATACACCTTGTGTGCTTTGTTCGCCAGCGTCGTTTTGGGCTTGGGGTAAATCGCCCCAATCCCCATATCGCGCATGAGTCGAACAACACGCTTACGATTAACGCTATGACCCTTCTTAGCCAGCTCAGTTCGAATGCGCCGACTGCCCATAAACGGATACTGAAGATGAATTTCGTCAATCATACGGCGCAACGCAATCTCCTCAGCAGAGAGTCCTATGGGTTGATAGTAAGCGGTAGAGCGAGCAATATTGAGCAGCTCACACTGGCGCTTTATCGGCAATGGGGTGGATTTAACCAGCGAACTCTTTCGCTGGGCTCGGTCTAACGACCGAGCACTTTGGCCAAAAAATCATTTTCCATGGTCAATTGACCGATCTTGGCGTGAAGTTTGTCCACTTCTTCGGAATTCTCTTTTCCTGTGTGATTTTCGGTGGCAAAAATCATGGCTGCGTTTTCAAGCAGCTCCTTTTTCCATGTCGAGATTTGGTTAGCGTGCAGGTTGTATTTCTGAGCTAACTCAGCGACGGTTTTATCGCCTTTAGCGGCATCGAGTGCCACCTTAGCTTTAAACTCAGGAGAGTGGTTTCTACGTTTTCTAGTCATAATCTGTCCCTGTATTGTTGGGTACTATCAAAACAGATCGACCACTTAAAGTCATGTCCGAAAATCGGGGGCCACTTCTCTCTATCTTTGATGGCTGCGACCACAGCATTCTTAACTTCTCTTTTAAATAATAAACCACCGCTAAGGGCTGATTGGCTGCGAGTGCTCGCTCCAATCTCGCTTGGCCTTGCTCATCTAACCTATCGGGATTACTTACCAATAACCAACGAGTATTCTTAAGGTATTGAGCGTCATTTTTGTTACTCATCGAATTTTGTAGTTCACGCCTGAACTCTGTCAGCTTTTCATTAAAACGCTTCACCACGTGGAAACGGTCAATGACCAACTTCGCCTTCGGGGCGTGCTGTTTTACCGAAGAGATGTATGCCTGTCCCATATCGGTGGCGACGGCTTCAATCGGCTTTTTACAACGCAGCTTCCGTTTCCAAAAACCGTCAAGGCTTTCGGCCTTCTTTCCTTTCTCTGTATAAATGACGGCACTTGTCTTCATATCAATCACAACCGTCATGAAGCCACTTTTTGAGCCACAGTAAATCTCATCAATTCCAATGTGAGTGACGTTTTTAAGACAAGGTTGAGAGTATCGCTTTTGCAGGTAATGCTTCTGAATATCTTTCACTGTATCCCAACAGACACCACATAGCTTGGCAATGGCATTGATGGTGACGTTCAATGCTGACAGCGAGAGAACATACTGTTCAAAGCCCTTTGTGTAACGCACTTTGGGACGAGGAACAAAGTTAAGCGGCAAATACCCGAGTGTATTACAAGCTCGGCATTCAATCCGCTGGTTTGCTATCTGGATGTAACAGGGGCTAGTGCCGATTGGCGTAGCGATGAAACGGCGAACCTTACCTCCTTTTTTTTATGACATCACGACTACGACATGATGGACATTTAATATGAGGATTGTGTGCTACGTGAAAGATGGTCGCGTCACCATCAAACTCTGTAGAGCAATAATGGAAAGGGCCGCGTATTCCAAAGCGATGGTAAAGAAGTGAAGTTGACATTAACTGGCTATTTTTGGCGATATGGTATCAGAAAAGCCATTCAGGTATCGATTTTCCGGATGAACCGAGAAACCGTTAAAGAAACATGATGATTGGGGCAGACCAAGCTGATTTGCTGACATCCGTAAACGAATGGTTGGAGATATCCCCAAATCTTTTCCCCAACAATTATGCTTTTCTCTTCGTAAACCTAACGCCCGCTTAAGGGGCAGCCAACGCTACTACCAACTTACCGCATAACACCGTAATCACAAAAACCAACGCATAATAAAAATGCCGCGCGTTGGCTGTCCCTCTTGAAGCGTTTGTTATGTGAATTTTTCCAGCGCGCTCAATACACACAACCATTAAATTCAATGACTTGGTCGCTTAAAGCATGACTGCCATTGTAAGACTTAACCATACCTCCACGGTAGACAAACTGATTCCAATTTTTCCGCTCCACGTCGAAGTAATGGATAGGCAAAACTAACTCCGAATACCCTGAGCTTCGATAAACATCTGGGTCATAAGCGAAGAGAAAAGAATGAGTTACGCCAAAAGACACTAAGCATCGATCGAGTTCTTTCACGATGACTTTAGCCAAGCCCAAACCACGCTTACTTGGTGTAATGGCAATACCACCAATTATGCCCCCTTTGAAGCTTATTGAGCCCTGCTTCATTAAACGACTATAAGCAAAACCAGTAGCGATAATCTGATTATCGTCTTCAATAAGAATTGCACAGACGAACTCACGATTGAAAATGAACATGGAATCTTGGCCAAAAACGGAGTTTAGATGAGCATTAAGTTCAGCTTCGTAAGCCCCAATCTGACCACTTTTGACAACTGATATTTTCAAGGTTGACTCCATTCACATAACGCCAAATTAAGCTGCTACCAACGCACAATGCCACTTTAAGCAATGCACCGTAATCACTAAACCATTTTAGAGCAGATTCAGCCACGCGTTGGTAGTCAGGCTTGAATTTTTTGTTAGGTGTTACTGTTTCGCATTCATTAACTTGGCAAAGAACGACTAATTTAACGCATTGTGATGAACAAAACCCAAACCTTTCACTCAATTTGGCAGCCAAATGCGAGTAACTTAAAACAAGTATTCTGCTGATTTGATTGAGAAAACCAAAGCACCTTTGCGCCAGTGGAACATTCAACCAACCTACGCCATTTTCCAATGAAGCAACCCACGAATTTTGGCATGAGAAACCGTTAAAGAAACGTGATGATTTGGGTAGACCAAGCCGATTTGCTGAAAGCCGTAAACGAATGGCCAGAGAAATCCCCAAATCTTTTTCCCAAAAATTATGCTTTTCTCTTCGTAAACCTAACGCCGCGTTAAGGGGTGAATGCCGCATAAACCAAGTTTCAGCAGACCACTTTCACCACCAAAATTCACCGCATACCAAAAATGCCACGCGGCATGAATCCCTCTTAAACGCCTTGTTATGTGTGCCTTTCGAGAGAGCGTACTAGCAGCTCAACCTGCCCCTTCCAATCCTACTGATTTATTAAGAAAAGACTCACTGCTCAAAGCCTTCAATTGCTCAATGGTCATCAAAACTTGAATTTTAATCCTTGATTGATCTTCAGTTAACTTTTCATGAGAAGTAAGTTTAACAATATCTTTTTCTAGTTGTTCTAATTTGAAATTTTTAACAGGCTCGTTAAACGCAAGAGAACTTTCACTTGAGATATACCTAGCCTTTAATACTATCTGATTCATGATTACTCACTTTTAACAAACACATAACGCCCGGCTAAGGGGTTGACGACGCACCGCCGAACTCAAAAAACACACCGTAAACACTGAACTGCAATTTTGCACTAAAGTCGCCACGCGTTGGCAATCCCTCTTGAGCCGTTTGTTATGCAAATTCAATAAGATAAACTGACTTTACTCGACCAAAAGCCACAATTGCAATGGTTGAGTGATTCAAGAATCAACCCAAGCAAGAACTGTGATAAATGAGCTGCCAAAACAAAGCCCACCTTTCAACAACAAACCAAGCTTTTGAATCAGGAAAACTCAACGAGCGAAAACTTCAGCAACTAAAAAATGCTCGATAAACTTGCCATTTCCACACTTTGCGCACGCTGAATTGACAACAAAACAGCACCAAAACTCATTGAGGCAAACAAAGAACCTTGTCTGTTTTACGGCTTGAGTGAACCAAGAATTTTAGGATAAAAATGCTCATTTGCCGACAATACAAAACGAATGGCCAGAGAAATCCCAAAAGATTGAACTTCTAAATTTACCTGAGTTGCATAACGCCCGGCTAAGGGGTTGACAACGCACCACCGGACTCAAAAAACACACTGTAAACACTGAAATTCAATTTTGCACCAAAGCCGCCACGCGTTGGCAATCCCTCTTGAGCCGTTTGTTAGGCCAACAGATTGACACCGAGACTTTCAAAACCAAAGGACGAGCTTTTTTGCAAACTTGAAACAAACTAACCGACTCATTTATAAACCAAAATGCTAAATCAGCAAAGAAACAAAAAAACTCAAATTGAGCGATTTGGAAGAAAAGTGACGAGCGTAGCATGCTCGGCGGACGTTTGGATGCTGAAGGTTATTTTGCCGCTAAACTCACAACGAAAAGCAACCCAACGCGATCAAGAAACAACAAATACGTGATGATTATTTATTGCTTAACT
The DNA here is from genome assembly GCF_015767675.1 of Vibrio navarrensis. Lineage (NCBI taxonomy): Bacteria > Pseudomonadati > Pseudomonadota > Gammaproteobacteria > Vibrionales > Vibrionaceae > Vibrio > Vibrio navarrensis. The sequence goes on from NZ_CP065217.1 coordinate 1,957,954, forward strand.
TAAGCCAGAAAACATGGAATTTACCGTTCAATTCAAACTCGATTTAGCTGATAAAAACTCACTTTGCCTAACGCCCTGCTAAGGGGTGAGCAATGCACTACAAAAGCTACCGCACACCGTCTTAATCACAAAACTCACCGCATGCTGAAAATGCCACGCATTGCGAATCCCACTTAAGCAGTTTGTTAGCTTAAATTTCAGCACCTTAGATTTACCAAACCCGAGACTAACCCAGTTTGGAAAAACGACAAACCACCTGAGTTTTAAAACCCGAAATGACTCAAACTTTGTGGCCGTTCATTTGCTTTAAAAACCAGTAAATTTTGAAAACACGTTTTCGCAAAACTCAAAGCGAAGGCTAAACCTTCCAAAGCGACTTTGCGCCAAACTGGCTAACCTCGCACAATCCCAAAACTCAATTGAGGCAACAGCTCAAAAATCGCGTTGGCAAAAAATGCCGATTTGCCGATAAACCAGAACGAATTGCCAATGGAAGAAAGAAGAGACCACAACCAATTGATTTTAATTGCTTTAAGCTAACGCCGCGTTAAGGGGCGCAGGCACGCAATACAAAAGTAACCGCATGACAACGTAACCACTAAACCCAACGCAAATTGAAAATGCCACGCGTGCCAAGTCCCTCTTTAACGCTTTGTTATGTTCGTAGTTCAAGTTTGACTTTGGTGGCTTCTGAATCTGTTAAATCGTAGAACTTTCGTTTTGCTATGGCCTTAACTGGGTTGTCTAGCTTTCTGATATTACTTAATTTCCATGCCAACCAGCCATTCTCAAACTCTGATTCATCACAGCCTGAATGCTCGCAATCCTCTTTTACCCACGGCTCACACGCGACAATATCAACAATAGCGACAACCCGCCCTGTCAAATCTTCATCACCTTCTGTCGTTAGCCGTCTGCGATTTTGGACCAGAGCAACATTGAGCATTGGTAACACTTCTGGACGCCAAGTTCTGATTTCTAACAACTTGGTTTGGTTCGCAATCATTGTTCCCCAAGGCTCAACTACAGATAGAGCTTTCACATTTTTCTCCAAAGAACATAACGCCCGCTTAAGGGGCAGACAACGCTACTACTAACTTTCCGCATAACACCGTAATCACAAAAACCAACGCATAGTAAAAATGCCGCGCGTTGGCTGTCCCTCTTGAAGCGTTTGTTAGGTATTTATTGCTGCTGAACGTAAATGAGCTGATTTGTATCAAAACCACGCTCTTTCGACATTTGAACGAACTTCTCCAGAATGTCTGGTTCGACTCTAGGCGTTCTTGAAAGTAACCACAGATATTCTGTATTCGGCCCTGACACGAAGGCATAACTGTAGTTTTCACGCTCTAACTCAAACACCACGTAAGAGCCATAAAACGGACCAAAAAATGAAACCTTCAGATAACCGTCTGTTGGACTATTTACAAAGTAAGCTTTGCCTTCAGCCTCTTTCCACTCACCTTTCTCTTCGGAATAACCACGATTAAGAACCGAAACGCCGCCATCATTTCGAACACGATATTCCGCAGTAACCTGACTTAAACTTCTTTCAAAGGAATGATCAAGTCGAGCCACCTCGTACCATTTACCTAAATAATTGTTCAGTTCAAAATCCGACACAGGCTTTACTGATTCGGGCATACCCAAGCAGCCGTTTAATAAAACAGTACAAATAATCAACAAGATTGATCTCATGATGCCTCCAAATACCTAACGCCAAATTAAGCTGCTACCAACGCACAATGCCACTTTCAGCAATGCACCGTAATCACTAAACCATTTTGGAACTAATTCAGCCACGCGTTGGTAGTCAGGCTTGAATTTTTTGTTAGGTGTTACTGTTTCGCATTCATTAACTTGGCAAAGAACCACTAATTTAACGCATTACGATAAACGAAACCCAAGCCTTTTACTCAATTTGGCAGCCAAATGCGAGTAACTTAAAACAAGTATTCTGCTGATTTGATTGAGAAAACCAAAGCGCCTTTGCGCCAGTGAAACTTTCAACGAACCGATGCAAAAATTGAATGAAGCAACCCACGAACATTGGCATGAGAAAAAGTGAAAGAAACGTGATGATTGGGACAGACCAAGCTGATTTGCTGACATCCGAAAACGAATGGTTGGAGAAATCCCCAACTCTTTTTCCCAAAAATTATGCTTTTCTCTTCGTAAACCTAACGCCGCATTAAGTGGTGAGCGACGCTAAGCACCTATGCCTCGACAAACCACTTAAAACGCAAAAACTGAATTTACACTAAAACCGCCAAGCGTTGCGAATCCGTCTTAAATGCTTTGTTATGCAAATTCAATAAGATAAAACAGAAGTTACACCAAATTTGATTAAGAAAACAATCAAAATATTGGTTAAGTGAATCAAGAATCAACCAAAGCCTGAACCGTGATAAATAAGCCGCCAAAACAAAGTCCACCTTTCAACGACAAACCAAGCTTTTGAATGAGACAAAATCACGGAGCAAGACTTTCAGCAAATGCGAAATGATCGACTAACTTGCCATTTCCACACTTTGCACCCGCTAAACTGACAACGCCCAAACGCTAAAACTGATTGAGGCAAAACAAGAAACTTGCCTGTTTTACGGGTTGAGTTAACCAAGAATTTGAGGGTAAAAATGCTCATTTGCCGACAATACAAAACGAATGGCCGGAGAAATCCCAAAAGATTGAACCCCTAAATTTACCTGAGTTGCATAACGCCCAATTAAGGGGTGAGCAACGCTACCACCCAACCTAAGGCATTGTACCGTAGCCACTAAAGTTGAAGTAGAAGCAAAAATGCCAAGCGTTGGGAATCCCTCTTAAATTGTTTGTTATGTACGTTGTACCGAGCGCACTGGTACCCAACCAATTTCACCCGTTGACCTCGAAACTCGATACCACTCATTGAGTTCGAATAGCACTGACAGTTTTTCACCAATAACAGTATTGAGTTCAGCATTGTCATAATCTTTAAGCAAGATTCCTTCAGAGCCACCTTCAATCTTTTCGATATACTGAACTGGAGCCCAACCCTGCTCCCCTTCACTACTGGTTATAAAGATCCAGTTGGGAAACTCGTCGTCTATTGTGCCTAGAGCTACTTTATCGCCTTGTTTCAAATAAAACGGATTGGGATATTCTGAGACGTGCTTTTCAGTAGTAACTACTTCCATATTTTCTCCAAAGTACATAACGCTGCGTTAAGGGGTGAATGCCGCCTAAACCAAGTTTCCGCAGGCCACTTTCACCACCAAAAGTCACTGCAAACCAAAAATGCCACGCGGCATGAATCCCGCTTAAACGCCTTGTTAGGCTAAAGTTCTATGGGCGCGAACTCTTCTGTAATAGCTTTGCACATTTTGTTTACGACATCATCAGACACATCGTTTGAATCTCGGAGCCTATTGACGTGTTCATCCAAAGAAGCAAGAAACTCTGAGTTGGTCATAAGACAATTAAATTCGTTGATGTACTTTTCAAAACGCTCAAAAACTGATTTTTGAAACAATACTGTATATTCATCAACCATGTCTCCTTTTGCTTCATGGCCAGTGAAAGGATCAATTAACTTTGGTACATAAACAATGTTCCAAGGGGCTGTGAAAGCATATACGTTTTTGGTCCTGCCAAATACGTGCGATATTTGATAGTTTCTTAATGGCTGATATTGTTTACTTGTTGTTTTTGAAAAGCCCGTTAACTGTCTGATTAGTTTGGTCGGTTCGGCATTATTCGTTGAATCTTGCACCACATTATGATTTTGGAGCACTTCCGAATAAAGGTTTTGAAATAAATGCGTACCGCTGGCATTCCGACCGAACCCTCGGATGTATACAGTCTGATTTGTTTCGATGCGCTTTTTAAGATCAGTCCAGCACTGACTTGCTTGACTCTCTCCCGCATAAATTGTTTCGCTAATCCCAAATTCGAAAAAGTCATCCTTTGTCAGCCCCATACGATCTAAAAACGCTACATATGAATCACGCATGATTATCTCCTTTAGCCTAACGCCAAATTAAGCTGCTACCAACGCACAATGTCACTTTAAGCAATGCACCGTAATCACAAAACTATTTTGGAACCAATAAAGCCGCGCGTTGGTAGTCAGGCTTGAATTTTTTGTTAGGTGTTACTATTTCGCATTCATTAACTTGGCAAAGAACGACTAATTTAACGCATTACGATAAACGAAACCTAAACCTTTTACTCAATTTGGCAGCCAAATGCGAGTAACTTAAAACAAGTATTCTGCTGATTTGATTGATAAAACCAAAGCGCCTTTGCGCCAGTGGAACATTCAACCAGCCTACGCCATTTTCCAATGAAGCAACCCACGAACATTGGCATGGGAAAGAGTTAAAGAAACGTGGTGATTTGGGCAAACCAAGCCGATTTGCTGACATCCGTAAACAAATGGCTAGAGAAACCCCCAAATCTTTTCCCCAACAATTATGCTTTTCTCTTCGTAAACCTAACGCCCAATTAAGGTGTGAGCCACGCTACCATTGCACTCAACTTGGACGCCGTAAACACTAAACTAAACCCAAACCAAAAATGCCAAGCGTGGGGAATCACTCTTAAATTGTTTGTTATATGCCTTTCGTGCGCCTATACTTAATGCGCACTAAAAATACGCATAGGTAATTATCATGAGAAACTCATATAGTACGCAAGCACCCAAAAAGGCTGCAAACTTAAGCTTAAACAGCGAACTACTCGCTGAAGCTAAGCGACTAAACATAAACCTCTCTGCAACAATGGAAAAAGCTCTTGAAAAAGAAGTTAAACAACGCCGTAAAACTGAGTGGTTAGAGCAAAATGCAGATGCTATTAGCGCTTGCAATGAACTAACAGAAAATCACGGCCTGTTTTCCGATTCTTACCGAGTATTCTAATGTCACAATTTTCACTATACCAAAATAACGATAAAAGCACTGCTACCGCTTACCCATACTTTGTTGATGTTCAAAGTGAAATGCTTGATACGCTGAATACCCGACTGGTGATTCCCTTAACACCAGTTGAAATGTTAGAGAAGAAAGCCCCTACCCACCTGTGCCCAGTGATCCACATTGATGAAGGCGACTTCGTAATCCTAACTCATCAAATGGCGAGTGTTCCAACTAAAATCCTGCGTGATCCTGTGAATGAGTTGAGCACTTTTAGAAATGAGATTATTGCTGCTATCGACTTTCTGATTACTGGCATATAACGCCCAATTAAGGGGTGAGCAACGCTACCACCCAAACCTAAAGCATTGTGCCATAAACACTAAACTTGCAGTAGAAGCAAAAATACCAAGCGTTGGGAATCCCTCTTAAATTGTTTGTTATGTGCCGCGGTTAGTGTTTTTCACAATCCTTTTTGGGTTCATCCGGAAAATCGATACTTCGCCTCATGACTGGCTTTGATTTTTAACTCAAAAAATTCCCAATCACGATACCCATAGGCGACTTTGTTCAGCGTCTTTATTCGGTTGTTCACACCCTCTACTCGACCACTATTCATCCTTTCATCATAAAATGCCAATATCCCATCCTTATGCTTCCTCAGGGTCTTAGTAAACTTCTCTAGCATCACAATGCCTGAGTGGTTCGCTTCATCTATCCAGCTTTCTAGCCATCTCTCACCCTCTATCTTTGATGGCTGCGACCACAGCATTCTTAACTTCTCTTTTAAATAATAAACCACCGCTAAGGGCTGATTGGCTGCGAGTGCTCGCTCCAATCTCGCTTGGCCTTGCTCATCTAACCTATCGGGATTACTTACCAATAACCAACGAGTATTCTTAAGGTATTGAGCGTCATTTTTGTTACTCATCGAATTTTGTAGTTCACGCCTGAACTCTGTCAGCTTTTCATTAAAACGCTTCACCACGTGGAAACGGTCAATGACCAACTTCGCCTTCGGGGCGTGCTGTTTTACCGAAGAGATGTATGCCTGTCCCATATCGGTGGCGACGGCTTCAATCGGCTTTTTACAACGCAGCTTCCGTTTCCAAAAACCGTCAAGGCTTTCGGCCTTCTTTCCTTTCTCTGTATAAATGACGGCACTTGTCTTCATATCAATCACAACCGTCATGAAGCCACTTTTTGAGCCACAGTAAATCTCATCAATTCCAATGTGAGTGACGTTTTTAAGACAAGGTTGAGAGTATCGCTTTTGCAGGTAATGCTTCTGAATATCTTTCACTGTATCCCAACAGACACCACATAGCTTGGCAATGGCATTGATGGTGACGTTCAATGCTGACAGCGAGAGAACATACTGTTCAAAGCCCTTTGTGTAACGCACTTTGGGACGAGGAACAAAGTTAAGCGGCAAATACCCGAGTGTATTACAAGCTCGGCATTCAATCCGCTGGTTTGCTATCTGGATGTAACAGGGGCTAGTGCCGATTGGCGTAGCGATGAAACGGCGAACCTTACCTCCTTTTTTTTATGACATCACGACTACGACATGATGGACATTTAATATGAGGATTGTGTGCTACGTGAAAGATGGTCGCGTCACCATCAAACTCTGTAGAGCAATAATGGAAAGGGCCGCGTATTCCAAAGCGATGGTAAAGAAGTGAAGTTGACATTAACTGGCTATTTTTGGCGATATGGTATCAGAAAAGCCATTCAGGTATCGATTTTCCGGATGAACCCCTTTTTGTCTTTGAACAGATTAGTTAGTGCCGTTGCTTCTGTTCTTTCTAGGTCTTGATAAGCATCGAAAACGTCACCATTTTTGTACCCAAGAAAGCACAGCCCACCTTGAATAATTAGGGTAAAAAATGATACAACTAGAATCAGAAATGGAATGACACCAAACATATCAAGAGACAGTAAAAGTGAAGACAATGCTATAGCCACCACTGAAATCACCACTTTAACCTTGCTGCTAAAAAACATAACACCCTCTAAAATATGAAATTTTAGCCATTCTATAAGTTAATGGTTGCACATAATGTTTGTCGCTTCACATGAAAGGCACATAACGCCAAATTAAGCTGCTACCAACGCACAATGTCACTTTCAGCAATGCACCGTAATCACAAAACCATTTTGGAACTAATTCAGCCACGCGTTGGTAGTCAGGCTTGAATTTTTTGTTAGGTGTTACTGTTTCGCATTCATTAACTTGGCAGAGAACGACTAATTTAACGTATTGTGATGAACGAAACCCAAACCTTTTACTCAATTTGGCAGCCCAATGCGATCAACTTAAAACAAGTAACTCATTCATGCGATTGAGAAACCCAAAGCGCCTTTGCGCCAGGGAAACATTCAACCAACCTACGCCATTTTCCAATGAAGCAACCCACGAACATTGGCATGAGAATAAGTTGAAGAAACGTGGTGATTTGGGAAAACAAAGCTGATTTGCTGACATCTGTAAACGGATGGCCAGAGAAACCCCCGAATCTTCTTCCCAAAAATTACGCTTTTCTCTTCGTAAACCTAACGCCCTGCTAAGCGGCGAATAACAGTTGGCTAAAATTTGTGAGGTACGAACAAAAGCCAACTGTAATTTGTCCGATTGAGCAGCTTGTTATGTGAGTCATTATTTCTCTGACCTATATTTCAATTCTGCACGCGTGAAATCACCCACCCAGCAATTATGCTCTTGATTAAATCGGATTCGTGCCTCCACTTCTAGACGATCAGGATTACCATTATCATCGACGCCATCTGGATCTATGAGCGTTACGATCTGTCCTTCAGACAAGACAATATTTTCTTTCTCCATTTGTTGAATTGTACCGTAACAAACCAATGGAGCAGATACTTGCCCTTCCTCTTTTCCGTCGAGGAGCTTATTAAAATCATGAAATAATTCGATTCTACTTTTCACTTCGAATCTCCGCTGAATTCACATAACGCCCGGTTAAGGGGCAGACAACGCCACTACTAAGCTTCCGCATAACATCATAACCACAAAAACCAACGCATAATAAAAATGCCACGCGTTGGCTGTCCCTCTTGAACCGTTTGTTATGTTTTATTCCAACCAGCTGATTTTGTTAAGAATAAACTTAGGAATTTCAACTAGTTTAAGACATTATTGCCTTACTTCTAAAAAGTGTTTTTTTGCATGATAAGCAAATATGTTTATAACGAGGATCTGCATGAGCTGTTAATGGTTGGAAAATCACTTTGTCTGAACCACAACTAAAGCATTTAGCACTTTCTGGATCTGCTGTTTTACATTCAGGATGCTTTATCAAATAATTCTCAAGTGTCGGCAATTTGTGCCAATCATCATCCTGTGGCTTCGAATATGATGCAAAATAGTAGAATATTGCAGCCGCGCCAAAAGCTAAAACCAACCAAATGAAATCCATCTCTTTTCCTCAAGTTATCCCGAAAACATAACGCCCGGCTAAGGGGTTGACAACGCATAGCCGAACTCAAAAAACACACCGAAAACACTGAACTTCAATTTTGCACTAAAACCGCCAAGCGTTGGCAATCCCTCTTGAGCCGTTTGTTATACGCGTGCTTCCGACCACACTGCAAATTCGTTACCGCTTGGCTCAATAAAATGGAAACGACAGCCTCCGGGAAAATCAAAAATTGGGCGAATAATTTGGCCACCGCTATTCTGGACTTTGGCTAAAGTTGTTTTTATGTTTGAGCTATAAAAGATAAGAAGTGCACCACCCGATGCTGTCTGACTACAACAGTCAGCTTTAAAAAAACCGCCATCTAAACCCTGATTTGAGAATGCTGTATATTCAGGACCATAATCAGTAAATTCCCAGCCAAAAACTGAAGAGAAAAATGATTTTGTTGCCTCTAAATTTTTTGCTGCAAACTCGACATAATTCAGCTTTTCATTCTGATTCATTTCACGACTCCATTGTTAAATTTCCATATAGCGTATAACGCCCGGCTAAGGGGTTGACAACGCACCGTCGAACTCAAAAAAACTACTGTAAACACTGAACTTCAATTTTGCACTAAAGTCGCCAAGCGTTGGCAATCCCTCTTGAGCCGTTTGTTATGCAAATTCAATAAGATAAACTTAACTTACACGACCAAAAGCCACAATTGCAATAGTTGAGTGATTCAAGAATCAACCCAAGCAAGAGCCGTGATAAATGAGCTACCAAAACAAAGTCCACCTTTCAGCAACAAACCAAGCTTTTATGTTAGGAAAACTCAACGAGCGAAAACTTCAGCAAGTACAAAATGCTCGATAACATTGTCCTTTCCACACTTTTCGCCCGCTGAATTGGCAGCAAGCCAACGCTAAAAATGATTGAGGCAAACCAAGAATCTTGTCTGTTTTACGGTTTGAGTTAACCACGAATCTGAGGGTGAAAAAGTTCATTTGCCGACAACACAAAACGAATAGCCGGAGAAATCCCAAAAGATTGAGCCCCTAAATTAACCTGAGTTGCATAACGCCGCGTTAAGGGGTGAATGCCGCATAAACCAAACTTCCGCAGACCACTTTCACCACCGAAACCACCGCATACCAAAAATGCCACGCGGCATGAATCCCTCTTAAACGCTTTGTTATGTGCGTAGTTCAAACTCATACTCGGTAAGACACCATTGCTTTGGGTTTCTCCAACTGATTTCTTTAAATGAAGTTGTTAAATCACCACTTAATAAAAGCTGCTTCATATAGTAGCTAGGTGAAATATAAGCTTTATAGTCGTAAGCAAATACAAAACCCTGTCTATTAAGCTCAAGCATTGCCTTCTTGGTTTCTTCGGATTCAATTCCATTACAAGCCATAACTGCATCAGTATAGCCACTGTCAAGGATATCTTGGCTGTTTCCACTCAACCGTATTGAGGTATTGTCTATAGAAGTAACGTGCATAGGTGGAACCTCTCCTAGCTGGCCAAACTCAACTTTGTAAGGGGGCTGTTTTATCAATTTTCCTCCTAGCACATAACGCTGCGTTAAGGGGTGAATGCCGCATAAACCAACCTTCCGCAGACCACTTTCACCACAAAACTCACTGCAAACCAAAAATGCCACGCGGCATGAATCCCACTTGAACGCCTTGTTAGCGCAAAAGTTCACTACCTAATTATTTATTGTTCTTTTTTGTCGGGAAAATACAAATGCAGCTATAAACATACTGATGATGGAAAGTATGAGAACGCCTCCATATGTATACACTTTGAAATGGTAACTATCGCACATACGCTCTACAACAGACTCACTAGGCTTTGCAGGATTGACAAAGATTTTTATTTCTTTTCCTATATCCTTGGTATACACAAGCCTTTTGGCTTCATCGTGCAACTCACCGTTATCATATGATTTTACCCATGAATAACGATTACCTACATACACCTTACTGCCATAGTTATATTCATATGAAACCTTAGGAGCGTATGCAATTTTCCTACGGCGATTCGTATCTTCAAATGTCATAGAATCAACTTCTGCGTGAATTATCTTCGCTGGAATTACATCCCAGCTCTGAGAGATATAACACCCATATCCAATCTTCATCGGCGTTGCAACAGCGACATACACGAGAAGCAAAAACATTGGCGAAAATAGTAGTATCAATAGAATACGTAGGTACTTTTTTAACATCCGCTCATTTAACGTTTAGAAATTTGACTTTTATATTAACCGAAAGCCAAATTTCATAATCACCTGATTGCTCCGCTATCGTCGCAAAATTTTGTGCTAACGCCCTGCTAAGGGGTGAGCAATGCACTACGAAAGCTACCGCACACCGCCTAATCACAAAACTCACCGCATGCTGAAAATGCCACGCATTGCGAATCCCGCTTAAGCAGTTTGTTAGCTTAAATTTCAGCACCTTAGATTTACCAAAACTGAGATTAAACCGATTTGGAAAACCAACAAACCACTTGAGTTTTGAAACCCGAATTAGGTCAAACTTTGTGACCTTTCGTGCGATTTGAAAACCCGAAATTTTTGATAAATCATTTTCGGAAAACTCAAAGCGAAAGCAAAACTACTAAAGCGACTTTGCGCCAAGCTGGCTAACCTCGCGCAATCTCAAAGCTCAATTGAGGCAACTGCTTAAAACTCCAATTGGCAAACAATGTTGATTTGCCGAGAAACCTGAATTAATTGCCAAGGGAAGAAAAAACCGGCTGCAATCAATTGATTTTCATTGTTTTAAGCTAACGCCGCGTTAAGGGGTGCAGGCACGCAATACACAAGTTACCGCACAATGCCGTAACCACCAAACCCAACGCAAATTGAAAATGCCACGCGTGCCAAGTCCCTCTTGAACGCTTTGTTATGTTTAAGCTTCAAGGGCTTACGTTTTACCAAAACCAAGATTAACTCAGCGTTGACTCACAAACAAAAACCAAGACCTAAAAAACTGAAATGACTCATAGATTTGAAAAACAGACTTCGAATCTTAGCAATTCAAGCCCAAAAACTTGTGGTCAAAATACCGATTAAGCCAGCCGCACCTACCTCGCGCTTACTCGAAAATAGACTGAGGCAACACTCTGAATTTCCAGCGCCAAAGAATAAATGTCCGGAAAGCAGCGCCAAGTGAAGCCACTTTGCCGACGAGCACAAAATCAACAAGCCGAGGGAGCAAAGAAAAGATACAACCCACTGATTTGACGTGATTAAACATAACGCCCGCTTAAGTGGTGAGCAACGCAATACCGATGTTTCCGCACACCACCCTAATCACTTAAATCAACGCATGGTAAAAACGCCACGCGTTGCGAATCCGTCTTAAAGCGTTTGTTATGTGTTTGAACTTAAAGGGATTTCCATTTCCACTAACCCTTTAACTTCAGATGTTCTAACAAAGCCTCTAGACTCATACAGATTGATCGCTGGGTTTTCACTAAACACACGTAGAACTAGCTTAGTGGATTTACGACTGAGTGCATGCCCCACAACTAGATCAAGGCACTTAGCCCCAATTCCTCTACCTTGAAACTCCGGTAAAAGTTGAAAGTCTCTCAGAAAGGTCGTTTCGCCACTATAGCTAAAACGAAGAACACCTACACGGGTTTGGTCTAGGTGAATCTCGTAGTTTTCTAGTTCTTCCCAACTGTTTAGAAACTGATTGTGATCCCAGATAATCCCACGAGTTAGATAATAACTTGCCATATTTATCTTGGTTAAAGACTCTGCGAATAATGGGTCACTACCGATTTTAAGCTGTACTTCCATGCCTTTCCCTCTTGCTACACATAACGCCGCGTTAAGGGGTGAATGCCGCTTAAATCAACTTTCAGCACACCACTTTCACCCCCCCAAAATCACCGCATACCAAAAATGCCACGCGGCATGAATCCCTCTTGAACGCCTTGTTATACCAATTTTGGGCCAATCATAAGCAACCTAACTTATAAGCCAAACCCAACTTTAGGGAGTTTACGAACTGAGCGAACACCCCATTGTGATAAATCTGGCTTAGGTTGGCCCGTGAAGTCACCAAGGCAGATATACCCTCTAGACAGATAACGATAAAGGAAATCACCACCCTCTAAAGAGCCTCTTCTATCATCACCAAATGGTAATTTTATGCGATCTACTCGTAAATCTGACGCGGCTTTGAAAGCTGGATAAACGCTGGAATTCACCGAATATGAGCTTAGATCGTTTAGAAGTGCTTTATCAGACATTTGTGATGTTGTACGACTAAAGATCATGATTAGACGTTTCTGCTGTTCTGATGAAACGATGATCATTTCCATTTTGGTTTTCCTTTGAAATAAGGAAGTATATAGAAACCAAGCTTCTCTCGATAGTCTCTTGAGTTGGAGCTGATTACGATGAATTGGTATAACGCCGCGTTAAGGGGTGAGTGCCGCATAAACCAACTTTCCGCAGACCACTTTCACCACCAAAATCACCGCATACCAAAAATGCCACGCGGCACGAATCCCTCTTTAACGCTTTGTTATGTTTAAGCTTCAAGGGCTTACGTTTTACCAAAACCAAGATTAACTCAGCGTTGACTCACAAACAAAAGCCAAAACCAAAAAAACTGAAATGACTCATAGATTTGAAAAACAGACTTCAAATTTCGACTGTTCAAGCCCAAAACCTAAGATCAAATTTCTGATTGAGCCAACCGCCCTACCTCGTGCTTACCCGAGAATTGACTGAGGCAACTCTCTGAATTTCCAGAGCCAAAGAACAAGTGTCCGGAAAACAGCGCCAAACGAAACCAACTTGCCGACAAGCACAAAATCAACAAGCCGAGGGAGCAAAGAAAAGATACAACCAACTGATTTGACGTGATTAAACATAACGCCCAATTAAGTGGTGAACAACGCACTGACCAAGCCGCTGCATAACACCGTAAACACTTTACCTGACGCATAGTAAAACTGCCACGCGTTGAGAATCCACTTGAATTGTTTGTTATGTGAATTTCACTATGCATTCAAAGTAAACCACCGTAGAAACGAAGGAATTTGAATAAGTTACGTGCAAAAACGATGCTTACCACAACCTAAATTTCACAGCGATCTGAGCCAAAGAGAGCCACTTACGAATCAACAACAAAGAAAGCGCCCTTTCAGCCACAATAAAACCTTTTGCTTCATCAGACTTTCAGAGCTGAACTTCAGCAAGAGAGTCAGTCAAAAAGACATTTCAATTAAAACGATTTGAAACCACCGAAACTCAACACAAACCAGAGCCAAAACTAAATTGAGGCAACCCAAGAACCTTCAAAACGATAAATCTCAGGTTGTTCAAGAATCCATTTCGACCAAGCCAACTTGCCGAAAACACGGAACAAATTCTCAATGAAATCGTAGTTTTGACCTTAAAAACTCATCAAACACATAACGCCGCGTTAAGGGGCGCAGGCACGCAATACAAAAGTGACCGCATGACAACTTAACCACTAAACCCAACGCAAATTGAAAATGCCACGCGTGCTAAGTCCCTCTTGAACGCTTTGTTATGCTTAAGCTTCAATGACTTACGTTTACCAAAACCAAGATTAACTCAGCTTTAACTCACAAACAAAAGCCGAAAACCAAAAAACTGAGATGACTCATAATTTTGAAAATCAGACTTTGAACTTTGGCAGATAAAACCGAAAAACCTAAGATCAAATTTCTGATTGAGACAACCGCCCTAACCTCGCACTTGACCGAATATTGATTGAGGCAATTCTCTGAATTTCCAGCGCCAAAGAAAAAGTGTCCGGAAAATAGCGCCCACTGAAGCCAACTTGCCGACAAACTCAAAACTGAAAAGCCAAAGGAACAAAGAAGAACCATAACCCACTGATTTTTGGTGATTAAGCATAACGCCCGGTTAAGGGGCAGCCAACGCCATGACCAAGCTTCCGCATAACACCGTAACCACAAAAACCAACGCATGATAAAAATGCCGCGCGTTGGCTGTCCCTCTTGAACCGTTTGTTATGTTTAAGCTTCAATGACTTACGTTTTACCAGAACCAAGATTAACTCAGCTTTGACTCACAAACAAAAGCCAAGACCTAAAAAACTGAAACGACTCATAGATTTGAAAAACAGACTTTGAATTTCGGCAATTCAATCACAAAAACCTGTGATCAAAATACTGATTGAGCCAGCTAAACCAACATCGCGCTTGCCCAAAAATTGATTGAGGCAATTTTCTGAATTTCCAGCGCCAAAGAATAATTGTCCGGAAAACCGCGCCCACTGAAACTAACTTGCCGACAAACACAAAACAAATCAGCCGAGGGAACAAAGAAAAACCATAATCCACTGATTTTTGGTGATTAAACATAACGCCCGGTTAAGGGGCAGCCAACGCAATTACCAAGCTTCCGCATAACACCGTAACCACAAAAACCAACGCATGATTAAAATGCCGCGCGTTGGCTGCCCCTCTTGAACCGTTTGTTATGTTTAAGCTTCAATGACTTACGTTTTACCAAAACCAAGATTAACTCAGCTTTGACTCACAAACAAAAGCCAAGACCTAAAAAACTGAAACGACTCATAGATTTGAAAAACAGACTTTGAATTTCGGCAATTCACGCCCCAAAACCTGTGTTCAAAATACTGATTTCGCCAACCGCCCTAAACTAGCGCTTACTCGAAAATTGAATGAGGCAATTCTCTGAATTTCCAGCGCCAAAGAATAATTGTCCGGAAAACAGCGCCCGCTGAAGCCAACTTGCCGACAAACACAAAACCAATCAGCCGAGGGAACAAAGAAAAACCATAATCCACTGATTTTTGGTGATTAAACATAACGCCGCGTTAAGGGGTGAGTGCCGCATAAACCAAGCTTCCCCAGACCACTTTCACCACCAAAACCAACCGCATACCAAAAATGCCACGCGGCATGAATCCCTCTTAAACGCCTTGTTATGTGTTTGAATTAACAGTTAAAGATTACCTGTTTTGACCACAAAGCGCGATAATTTATGCCCCACCGCGAAACTTACTACCGCTACAGTAACTATTATTGAGAAAAAATAACCAACTGTTGCCGAGACACCAAAACCCCAAACGAAAGAAAATACCAAACCTTGGAAAGCTTCGTAAGGCCAAACGAGAAGCGGAAAGTGAGACCAGTCCATGATGACGAAAACTAGGGTACTCAAAGATAAAACCGATGATAAGAACCCAATGATATTGTGACGATTCATACTAGTAATCCACTAGAAACATTTTCCGCAATTCTAATTTTTACTTTTTGATTTAGAAAGATAAATTCCGGAAAGACACATAACGCCCGGTTAAGGGGCAGCCAACGCCATTACTAAGCTTCCGCATAACACCTTAACCACTAAACCCAACGCATAGTGAAAATGCCACGCGTTGGCTGTCCCTCTTGAACCGTTTGTTATGTTTAAGCTTCAATGACTTACGTTTTACCAAAACCAAGATTAACTCAGCTTTGATTCACAAACAAAAGCCAAGACCTAAAAAACTGAAACGATTCATAGATTTGAAAAACAGACTGTGAATTTCAGCAATTCAAGCCCAAAACCTGTGTTCAAAATACTGATTGAGCCAAACCGCCCTAACCTCGCGCTTACCCGAAAATTGATTGAGGCAATTTGTAGTGGTACAGTAAATTTGGCCACCTAAATAGAGGTGTTAAAATACATCTCAGAGACAAATAGGTGACTTTATGAAAAATCGCACAAGACGAACTTTTAGTGCAGAGTTCAAGCTTGAAGCAGCACAATTAGTAACAGAGCACGGCCATTCGGTGACCGAAGCCGCTAAAGCAATGAATGTCAGTAAATCAGCAATGGATCGCTGGGTACGACAGCTTAAGCAAGAGCAACGAGGTATATCGCCGAAAGCCTCTCCGCTTACTCCAGAACAAATAGAAATTCGTGAACTCAAGAAGAGAATCGCTAACCTTGAGGAGCACAATGAAATTTTAAAAAAGGCTACTGCTCTCTTGATGTCGGACTCACTGAACAATTCTCGATGATCGAGAAACTCAGGAAGAGCTTTAGTGTAAAAACCTTATGCCATGTGTTCAGTGTTCATCGTAGTAGCTACAAGTATTGGCGTAACAGAGACAAACAACTCTCGCCAGAGCAGGTGAAATTGCACTCTATTGTGAGTGACATGCATGAAGCTAGCCACGGCTCAGCAGGTGCACGTACGATTGCTGATATGGTAACCAATATTGAGGGCATACCGCTTAGCCGTTATCGAGCAAGTAAGCTAATGAAATTACTAGGCTTAGTGAGCTGCCAGTCACCTAAACATAAATACAGAAAGGCCGAACAAGAGCATCTTGAGATCCCCAATCTTTTAGGGCGGCAATTTGCTGTGACTCAACCGAATCAGGTTTGGGTTGGTGATGTCACCTATGTATGGGTTGGCCATCGTTGGATGTATTTGGCTGTTGTCATGGATCTGTTTGCACGAAAACCTATTGGTTGGGCAATGTCACTATCGCCAGACAGCAAGCTCACTGGAAAAGCATTGATGATGGCCTTTGAATCTAGGGGCAGGCCCAAAGGGGTCATGTTCCACAGTGATCAGGGTAGCCATTATACGAGTCGCTATTATCGTCAGTTACTATGGCGTTGTCAGATTACACAAAGCCTATCAAGACTAGGCAATTGTTGGGATAATGCGCCGATGGAGCGCTTCTTTAGAAGCCTGAAAAGCGAATGGGTTCCCAGGGCGGGTTATCGTAGTTTTGCAGAGGCGCAACAAGAGATCATTCGATACATTATTGGATATTACAGCCAACTTAGGCCACATCAGTATAACGGTGGGTTAACGCCCAATGAATCGGAACGCTTGTATTGGGAAAACTCTAAAACCGTGGCCAATTTTAGTTGACCACTACAATTCTCTGAATTTCCAGCGCCAAAGAACAAGTGTCCGGAAAACAGCGCCCGCTGAAGCCAACTTGCCGACAAACACAAAACCAATCAGCCGAGGGAACAAAGAAAAACAATAATCCACTGATTTTTGGTGATTAAACATAACGCCCGGTTAAGGGGCTGCCAACGCCATTACCAAGCTTCCGCATAACACCGTAACCACAAAAACCAACGCATAATAAAAATGCCACGCGTTGGCTGTCCCTCTTGAACCGTTTGTTATGCTTAAGCTTCAATGACTTACGTTTTACCAAAACCAAGATTAACTCAGCTTTGATTCACAAACAAAACCCAAAAACCAAAAAAACTGAAATGACTCATAGATTTGAAAATCAGACTTTGAAACTTTGGCTACTAATGCTCAAAAACCTAAGATCAAATTTCTGATTGAGCTAACCGCCCTAACCTCGCGCTTGCCCAAAAATTGATTGAGGCAATTCTCTGAATTTCCAGCGCCAAAGAATAGTTGTCAGGGAAACAGCGCCCACTGAAGCCAACTTGCCGACAAACACAAAACCAACACGCCGAGGGAGCAAAGAAAAGATGCAACCAACTGATTTTTGCTGATTAAGCATAACGCCCGCTTAAGGGGCAGACAACGCTACTACTAACTTTCCGCATAACACCGTAATCACAAAAACCAACGCATAGTAAAAATGCCGCGCGTTGGCTGTCCCTCTTGAAGCGTTTGTTAGGCCAACCAATTGACACCGAGACTTTCAAAAACAAAGAACAGGCTTTTTTGTAAACTTAAAACTAACTAACCGATTCATTTATAAACTAAAATTTCAAATCAACAAAGAAACAAAAAACTCAAATTGAGCGATTTGGAAGAAAAGTGACGAGCGTAGCATTCTCGGCGGACGTTTGGATGCTGAAGGTTATTTTGCTGCTGAATTCACAACGTTAAACAACCCAACGCGATCAAGAAACAATAAATATGTGATGATTATTTATTGCTTAAGTTCAGCCGGCGAAGATGGGATTTACCGTTCAATTCCAACTCGATTTAGCTGATAAAAACTCACTTTGCCTAACGCCCTGCTAAGGGGTGAGCAATGCACTGCGAAAGCTACCGCACAACGCTTTAATCACAAAACTCACCGCATGCTAAAAATGCCACGCATTGCGAATCCCGCTTAAGCAGTTTGTTAGCTTAAATTTCAGCACCTTAAGATTGACCAAAATTGAGATTAACCCGATTTGGGAAACCAACAAACCACTTGAGTTTTAAAACCCGAATTGACTCAAACTTTGTGGTCGTTCATTTGCTTTGAAACCAGTAAATTTTGCGAATTCATTTCCTTAGAACTCAAAGCGAAAGTAAAACTGCCAAAGCGAGTTTGCGCCAAACTGACTGACCTCGCGCAACCCCAAAACTCAATTGAGGCAACTGCTCAAGACTTGCGCTGGCAAATAATGCTGATTTGCCGAGAAAACTGAACGAATGGCCAAGGGAAGAAAGAAAAGACCACAACCAATTGATTTTATTTGTTTTAAGCTAACGCCCTGTTAAGGTGTGAGCAACGCAATACTGAAGCTGCCGCATACCACCTTAAACACTAAACGCAACGCATAGTAAAAATGCCACGCGTTGCGAATCACTCTTAAACAGTTTGTTATGCCTGTCCTAACACGCGCTCAATAAAAGCTGATTTTTTCCGACGATACTCTTCGTGAGACCAACCTGTACAAGACATTTTCAGCTCATTGTATCGTTGAACTAACTCAGGACTTTTACGGAGTTTGTCTCTAAACCCTACAAAAAAGTCAAATCCCGAACCATTGGCTACAACTTGAAAAGCGACATCCTCACCTGAGCTATTTTCCAGCATGCAAAGCTCCGGAGTTCTTAACGTGTCGGATTTTTCGTTGAAACCTAGAGTAGAAAGTAACTTTACTGCATTCTCTAGTTCCTTGCCGTTAACACCAACAAGTATGTCTAGGTCACCTTTAGATACAGCATTGGGGATAGAGGAAGCTCCAATATGCTCAATAGATGCATCTGGAAGTAAAGCAGCTATCTCAAGTTCGTACTTACGATACAGGTTTTCGCAAGATGCCTGATATTCATTTGCTTTGTAAAACTGCATATTTTCTCCCAAAAGGCATAACGCCGCGTTAAGGGGTGCAGGCACGCACTACAAAAGCTACCGCACAGTGCCGTAACCACTGAACCCAACGCAAACTAAAAATGCCACGCGTGCCAAATCCCACTTAAACGCTTTGTTATGCTTAAGCTTCAATGACTTACGTTTTACAAAAACCAAGAATAACTCAGCGTTGACTCACAGACAAAAGCCAAAAATCAAAAAACTGGAATGACTCATAATTTTGAAAATCAGACTTTGAACTTTGGCATATAAAACCTAAAATCAAATTTCTGATTGAGCCAACCGCCCTAACCTCGCGCTTACCCGAATATTGATTGAGGCAATTCTCTGAATTTCCAGCGCCAAAGAACAAGTGTCCGGAAAATAGCGCCCACTGAAGCCAACTTGCCGACAAACTCAAAACTGAAAAGCCAAAGGAACAAAGACGAACCATAACCCACTGATTTTGCGTGATTAAGCATAACGCCGCGTTAAGGGGCGCAGGCACGCACTACACAAGTGACCGCATGACAACTTAACCACTAAACCCAACGCAAATTGAAAATGCCACGCGTGCCAAGTCCCTCTTGAACGCTTTGTTATGTTTAAGCTTCAAGGGCTTACGTTTTACCAAAACCAAGATTAACTCAGCTTTGGCTCACAAACAAAAGCCAAGACCAAAAAAACCGAAACGACTCATAATTTGAAAATCAAGTTTTGAACTTTGGCCGCCAATACTCAAAAACCTACAGTTCAAATTTCTGATTGAGCCAGCCGCACCAACCTCGAGCTTACTCGAAAATTGACTGAGGCAACTCTTTGAGTTTCCAGCGCTAAAGAATAATTGTCCGGAAAACAGCGCCAAACGAAGCCAGATTGCCGACAAACACAAAACCAACAAGCCGATGGAGCAAAGAAAAGATGCAACCAACTGATTTTGCGTGATTAAACATAACGCCGCGTTAAGGGGCGCAGGCACGCAATACAAAAGTGACCGCATGACACCTTAACCGCTAAACAAACTGCAAACCAAAAATGCCACGCGTGCCAAGTCCCTCTTTAACGCTTTGTTATGAGACTTTTACGCCCCAATTAGGTTAACATTTCGTTAAAAATGGCACCAAGTAAAGCGGAAATCACAGCGACACCCCATTTATTTGAAAAATCCAATGCACTATTTAATAATTGCCCGCGATTTTTTATATCCACAACTAACAGGTATTTTATAAATAGATAGTCATATAGCGTTGTGGTGTAAGATCCGTAAACACTTGATGCTCTTGTATAAATGATGAAACGACGCATACACTTTTTAATAAAGCCATCTGTAATATCGTCAGGAGATATACCGTGTGCAATTATTATACTTGTTTCCACTCTACGAACCCATTCCGACTTGTAGGGGCGAATAGTAACTACCACGTCCCCTTTAGGGGACAATGAAAAACATAGCCCTGCTCCTTTTTCAAAATCTAGTTTGGAGCCACCATTCGCTAACTTTTGAGTTATACCCGTATAATTGGATTCAGCAGTGATCTGAATCGAATCCAAATTTTCAAATTCATTATTATCTTGGCAAAATAATATAAACGGATACCCGGTATTTTTTGCAGAAAGTATAAGCTCATTAAAATGAAACTTAATTTTATTCTTAACTTCAAGCTTCCAATTAAGTCGCTTTCTCTCTAGCTCAAAATGACTTCTTGCCAATTTCTTCGATTCTATTTTTAAGTTCATAAAGTCCATACTTTCTGACTGGTCTCATAACGCCCTGCTAAGGGGTGAGCAATGCACTACGAAAGCTACCGCACACCGCCTTAATCACAAAACACGGCTTGCGCATGAGTTAAATAATTGTTAAGTCCCAAATAACACGTGCTCTCGAAACTCTGTATTTAACGCACATTTTAATTGCCGCCTTTTCAAAGTGCCTTTCATTTCTACTAACTTTATCAAGTTCATGCACATTTGACGTATGCGCGAAAGATTCTCTGCCGCATGCTGATAAGTAATGCGGCTATCATCTTCTCCCATCACACAATCCAGCCACCAATGCATACTCTCTACACCCCAGTGACCACGACACAATTCGCCAAAACTAACCGGCGTCAGTTCCTTCGATGAGATGAAATACCGAATACCAAGACTTCCCGATGATTCACTATTCGACTTCTGGTAAGTTACTGCTATACATAATGTTTTTAAACCTTTCCAATCAACAGCAAAATCACCAAATTCTTGGGTAAATGGGACCGTGATGTAGGTCCTTATCACCTTGCGACCACGTTTACCTGCCTCTTCTTGCTCTACTGCGTGAGACGAATATTCTGCCAATTTCTCAAAAGAAAAATGAGGGTTCATCCGGAAAATCGATACTTCGCCTCATGACTGGCTTTGATTTTTAACTCAAAAAATTCCCAATCACGATACCCATAGGCGACTTTGTTCAGCGTCTTTATTCGGTTGTTCACACCCTCTACTCGACCACTATTCATCCTTTCATCATAAAATGCCAATATCCCATCCTTATGCTTCCTCAGGGTCTTAGTAAACTTCTCTAGCATCACAATGCCTGAGTGGTTCGCTTCATCTATCCAGCTTTCTAGCCATCTCTCACCCTCTATCTTTGATGGCTGCGACCACAGCATTCTTAACTTCTCTTTTAAATAATAAACCACCGCTAAGGGCTGATTGGCTGCGAGTGCTCGCTCCAATCTCGCTTGGCCTTGCTCATCTAACCTATCGGGATTACTTACCAATAACCAACGAGTATTCTTAAGGTATTGAGCGTCATTTTTGTTACTCATCGAATTTTGTAGTTCACGCCTGAACTCTGTCAGCTTTTCATTAAAACGCTTCACCACGTGGAAACGGTCAATGACCAACTTCGCCTTCGGGGCGTGCTGTTTTACCGAAGAGATGTATGCCTGTCCCATATCGGTGGCGACGGCTTCAATCGGCTTTTTACAACGCAGCTTCCGTTTCCAAAAACCGTCAAGGCTTTCGGCCTTCTTTCCTTTCTCTGTATAAATGACGGCACTTGTCTTCATATCAATCACAACCGTCATGAAGCCACTTTTTGAGCCACAGTAAATCTCATCAATTCCAATGTGAGTGACGTTTTTAAGACAAGGTTGAGAGTATCGCTTTTGCAGGTAATGCTTCTGAATATCTTTCACTGTATCCCAACAGACACCACATAGCTTGGCAATGGCATTGATGGTGACGTTCAATGCTGACAGCGAGAGAACATACTGTTCAAAGCCCTTTGTGTAACGCACTTTGGGACGAGGAACAAAGTTAAGCGGCAAATACCCGAGTGTATTACAAGCTCGGCATTCAATCCGCTGGTTTGCTATCTGGATGTAACAGGGGCTAGTGCCGATTGGCGTAGCGATGAAACGGCGAACCTTACCTCCTTTTTTTTATGACATCACGACTACGACATGATGGACATTTAATATGAGGATTGTGTGCTACGTGAAAGATGGTCGCGTCACCATCAAACTCTGTAGAGCAATAATGGAAAGGGCCGCGTATTCCAAAGCGATGGTAAAGAAGTGAAGTTGACATTAACTGGCTATTTTTGGCGATATGGTATCAGAAAAGCCATTCAGGTATCGATTTTCCGGATGAACCAAAATGAGATTGAAAAAGAGCATGTAAACGAGGTTGGTTATCCTTAACGGACATTAAATAGTCACCGCCTCTAAGAACAATATCTTCCGCTATGGCTCTTTGACATCCCATGGCATCTAGGCTGATAACTCGGTCTTCAACTTGGATTAATTTCAATATCTGGGGAATTAACGTGATCTCATTCGATTTTTCATCCGTTTTCAACTGCCCTAGCACAAGGCCAGTATCTACAGAATACGCGTTCACCATATGAGTTAAGCATTTGTTTTTACTATAATCATACGTACCTTTTAATGACTTGCCATCTATGGCAACATGATGGGTCACTAAGGATTTTTCTCGCCGAATATCATTACACCATCGAACGAAACACAATGAAAACTCATCTGGATCAATCAAACCCACTATTCGCGCCAAGGTATCGTGACTAGGCACACCAGAAGAGTAGTCACTAAACTTACGAAACCAGGTTAAATTTTCCTCACCAAAGCCTTCGATTTCATCCCAAGTCTTCATTCCGCACAGCATCGCTGTCACCACCTGGAACATCACTTCGAAGAAATTATAGGTCGATTTTCTTGCCTGACGAGTATCACTCAATATGCTAAAATGCTCTTTAAATTCGCTGTAATCCATATTCGTCTTATCCTGCTTTATTTTTAACAGTATAAGATCACGTCAAGATCGCTAATTCAATCTATTTCTAAAAATTTTATCCCGAAATTCGATAAAAAGGTGCGTCAATAACATGCGCGAACCCTGAATCACAAAACTCACCGCATGCCAAAAATGCCACGCATTGCGAATCCCGCTTAAGCAGTTTGTTAGGTAGCAGTGTCTAAGTTTTAGTGTGATTCTCACCGCACTACTATCCGATTTTCGTGATTCTCAGTCGTTTGCTCGACCAAAATCACAGTTGCATAATAGCCATAAATCAATAACTTATGCACCATTAATCACACGACAAGCCTCACATATTGAGGTGAAGTTATAAGGATATAGAGAAGTATGATTATTGGTGTATAAACTATGACAGAATTAGAACGTAATAAGACCTGTGCAACGTCCATTTGACCGAGAAAAATATACAGACACAGTATCAGAGCAAAGGCTTGCCAATTTAGCCGCCTATTTGGGCTCAGAAACAAGCCCAAGGCGATATGCCATAACTAACAAGCCTAAAATTAATAAAACCGCTTAGAATTGATTACAGAGCGATTAATGAGAATCATTCTCAAAGGAACAAGGGTATCAGGTGTTAGGTGTTGTTCCTTTAAATTCTCAAGCAACCTAACGCCCGCTTAAGGGGCAGCCAACGCTACAACTGACTTTCCGCATAACACCATAAACACAAAAACCAACGCACGATAAAAATGCCGCGCGTTGGCTGTCCCTCTTGAAGCGTTTGTTATGCTACCTTTTTGCCATTGGATGGCTTGGATTCAATTGAAGAAGATCCCACAAGTTTCCATACAAGTCTTCAAACACTGCTACCGTTCCATAGTCTTCTTCTGTTGGCTCGCGGACGAAATTAATACCAATCGATTTCATACGCTTAAAGTCACGCCAGAAATCATCAGTATTTAGGAACAGAAATACTCGACCGCCTGCTTGATTCCCAATGAAATCATGCTGCTCTGGCTTCGAGGCTCTGGCAAGTAATAACGTAACACCATGAGAATTTGGTGGAGCCACAACCACCCAACGTTTGTCTTGTTCAGGTTGATGAGTATCTTCAATAAGTTCAAATTTGAGTTTGTTTACATAAAAATCAATGGCTTCATCATAATCTTTTACAACTAAAGCAATATGGACAATGTTCTGTTTCATAGTATTCCTTATTGAAGATTTCGACTGGTAGCATAACGCCCGCTTAAGGGGCAGCCAACGCCACTACTAACTTTCCGCATAACACCGTAATCACAAAAACCAACGCATAGTAAAAATGCCACGCGTTGGCTGTCCCTCTTGAAGCGTTTGTTATGCGATTTTTCCACGCATGATGTGTTGTGGGCCAGCTGGACCACCTAAATACTGTTCACCATTATCTTCAAAGCCGCCTTTAAGATAACAAGTTCTTGCAGCTTGATTCTGACAGTTAACTGTCAGATAGACACTCTTAAAGCTTGGGTAGCTCTTTTTCAGATAATCAAACAATGCTTTTACCGCTTTCGTCCCAAGGCCTTTGCCTTGTTGCGACTTGTCTATAACGAAAAATCTTAAACCGAGCCCGTCAGATGGACAAAATGGATAACTTTCGGAGTAAGCAATGTCCAACTTGAAGAAGCCAACAATTGAACCATCATGCTTGATGACATGGAGATGAGCTGTATCGCTGCCGTCTTGCAGAAATTCCTCTGCTGTACCAGCAAATCTTAACTGTTCATCTTCAACGCTCACTTTTTGAATAGCATTGATATGTGATTCATTAAGTCTTTCAATTTCCAACATTAGCCGATGAATCCCTTTAATTAATCGCATAACGCCCGCTTAAGGGGCAGACAACGCTACTACCAAGCTTCCGCATAACATGCGTAACCACAAAAACCAACGCATAGTGAAAATGCCACGCGTTGGCTGTCCCTCTTGAAGCGTTTGTTAGTTTACAGTTTTCCACATTGTTTTTGACTGCTCTTCAAAGCCTAGTTTCGCATAAAAGTTTTGTGCACACTTATTGAAAGCCATGACCTCTAGCCTAATTTGCTCCGCACCTTGCAATTTAGCCCAGTCATTGCACTGAGCCATTAGTTGGGTTCCTATACCTGAAACTCTGACACTTTCATCAACTACAATTGTGCCAACACGACAAATCGGTGTTTTAACTAAAAACGGGATAGCTTCATTTTGAGTTACTTTCGCTGTCACAAAGCCAACAACATCACCAGCAAATTCAGCAACAAGAAAGAGCCTTGATTGATCATTTAGAGCTTGAAGAAGGAACTCTTTTTCTTCAGATGACGGTTCAACAAATGCTTCTGGTGCATTTTCAAAGTGCATGATTCCAATCTGATAATTTAGACGCAAGAGTGAGTCTAAATCTGACGCTTCAGCCGATCTAATTTTCATTTTCGTCCTCTGAATTTGATATGTAAACTAACGCCCTGCTAAGGGGTGAGCAATGCACTACGAAAGCTACCGCACACCGCCTAATCACAAAACTCACCGCATGCTGAAAATGCCACGCATTGCGAATCCCGCTTAAGCAGTTTGTTAGCTTAAATTTCAGCACCTTAGATTTACCAAAACTGAGATTAAACCGATTTGGAAAACCAACAAACCACTTGAGTTTTGAAACCCGAATTAGGTCAAACTTTGTGACCTTTCGTGCGATTTGAAAACCCGAAATTTTTGATAAATCATTTTCGGAAAACTCAAAGCGAAAGCAAAACTACTAAAGCGACTTTGCGCCAAGCTGGCTAACCTCGCGCAATCTCAAAGCTCAATTGAGGCAACTGCTTAAAACTCCAATTGGCAAACAATGTTGATTTGCCGAGAAACCTGAATTAATTGCCAAGGGAAGAAAAAACAGGCTGCAATCAATTGATTTTCATTGTTTTAAGCTAACGCCCTGCTAAGGGGTGAGCAATGCACTACAAGAGCTACCGCACACCGCCTTAATCACAAAACTCACCGCATGCTGAAAATGCCACGCATTGCGAATCCCTCTTAAGCAGTTTGTTAGGCGCGCAGTTGTAATTGGTAAAAATCAGTTTCATCGTGCTTTGGATTAGGGCAGCAATATACCCAACCATTACGCTTATAGAATCTTAACGCCCTTGTGTTCGTTCTACTCACGGAAAGCACAGCACGATTACAACCAGCTCGTGTCAATTCTGTTTCGATGTAGAGCTGAACTTGCTGGCTCAAACCGGAACCTCGAATTTCAGGCAACAAGTAAATCAAATGGACATAACCGGTATCTGGCTCGGGCGAAAAAGAACGAAACTCTAACTGCCCTACCAATTGCCCATCCAACCAGATATGGATGTAAAACCAACCTGCTTCAGATTGCCTTTCTTGGATTCGTTCTCGATAACCTGCTATGAAATCATCAAAACCCGAATAGGTTTTGAAACTGCAATAGTAAGCGTCCTTTCGAGCAGCTACGCAAAAATCATAATCTTGCGCCAAATTGATCACTTTAAATTCTACGTTCATCCCTAATCCTAAAGTGAATAGCGCCTAACGCCCTGTTAAGGTGTGAGCAACGCAATACCGAAGCCACCGCATAACACCTTAAACACTAAAACCAACGCATGGTAAAAATGCCACGCGTTGTGAATCACTCTTGAACAGTTTGTTAGCTTTCTAGCCAACGAAGTACGCTAAATCATTGTCTGCAAACAAACAATCCAACGGGTAAGGCAGCTCAAGCCTTGGCATATTTCCTTTTGAAAACCATTTAAGGCATACCGTTTCATCATCAAGTGCGGATTGAGAACAACTTTCTACTACACATTTGAACATGATAACTGTGTATTCAACTTGATCACCATTTGGGTATGTAAAACCAAAACCCTCACCGCCGAATACACCAAGTAGGCGATCTACTTTTACAGCCAAACCTGTTTCCTCGCGAACTTCCCTGACCAATGCTTGCACTGGCGACTCTCGAGGTTCAATCATTCCGGCAGGAAGGCTCCATGTGCCATCTGATTTTTGCTGAAGTAGTAGCTCTTTGTTTTCATTTAAAATGACACCCGCAACGCCGGGGATAAGAAGTGGCATTGTTCCAATCTTAGAACGAACCTCTTTGATATAGTCACTTGAGCTCAATTTTCCTCCTTGAAAGCTAACGCCGCGTTAAGGGGCGCAGGCACACAATACAGAAGTGACCGCATGACAACTTAACCACTAAACCCAACGCAAATTGAAAATGCCACGCGTGCCAAGTCCCTCTTGAACGCTTTGTTATGTTTAAGCTTCAAGGGCTTACGCTTACCAAATCCAAGATTAACTCAGCATTGACTCACAAACAAAAGCCAAGACCTAAAAACTGAAATGACTCATAGATTTGAAAAACAGACTTCGAATTTTGGCAACTCAAGCCCAAAAACTTGTGGTCAAAATACTGATTGAGCCAGCCGCACCTACCTCGCGCTTACTCGAAAATTGACTGAGGCAACTCTCTGAATTTCCAGCGCCAAAGAATAAATGTCCGGAAAACAGCGCCAAACGAAGCCAACTTGCCGACAAGCACAAAACCAACAAGCCGAGGGAGCAAAGAAAAGATGCAACCAACTGATTTGACGTGATTAAACATAACGCCCTGCTAAGGGGTGAGCAATGCACTGCAAAAGCTACCGCACACCACCTTAATCACGAAACTCACCGCACGCTAAAAATGCCACGCATTGCGAATCCCTCTTAAGCAGTTTGTTAGGTGTGTGCCAATTAACGATGCTTGTATTGGGTTGGGCAGTAGCCTCTACTAATTTCTGAGCTGCGCAGCTTCGCATGTTTTGTGTTACGACCCGAAACACGACCACGCCATAATTTAAAACTACTAGGTTTGAGTCGACTACGCATAAACTTAATCACTTCAGCTTCGTTCAGACCAAATTGATGCTTGATTGCTTCGAATGGGGTGCGGTCTTCCCATGCCATTTCTATAATTCTTGACTCGATTGCCGTGTTCAGTTCCATCTAAAATAACCGAAGTTTCAAAATTTGGTTTTACGTTCAGGCTCAGTATTTGGTTCATATAGCTGATGAACACCTAACGCCCAATTAAGGTGTGAAGCACGTTACCACAGTACTCAATTTGAACACCGTAAACACTAAATTAGACCCAAACCAAAAATGCCAAGCGTGCTGAATCACTCTTAAATTGCTTGTTATACGATTGCTACCTCGTAAGCCAAAAATTTTCACTTACAGGGTTACCTTCAGCATCTTCCCATGTCAGTTTAGCTTCGTACTTTAAGGGGCTTTGCGTGTGAAATGAGGCATTAAGTTTTACACGTGAATTTGGCTTCATTTCTGGGTGAGGTAATTTATGCTCGACATCGTACAAGGGATTTTCTGAGCAGTTTACTAACTCTAGATTCAGGTTATACGCAGTACCTTGACCAGTATTTGTGATATAGAAAAAACTGTTTTTTCCTAATCTTTGTATTGTCACATTAAACTTAGGAAGATTTTTAGCTTTGTTTTCTTCTTCTAAATTTTTGAGCTGAACTTTTGATAGTTCGGCTGTGACCCGTTCAAGCTCCAACTGTTCTTGGGCTATTTTTCGAGTACGAACTAAAGAGACTAGCGACACAACAATAGCCAATAGCGAAGTCACTAAAGTAAGTAATTCGTATTGGCTCATTTGAAACGACCTTTAAATGTTTTTTTAAGCATCTTATCTAATTCAGCTTTGATTTCAGGAATAACAACTTCTTTTGCTTGTTCAATTCCAATTTCTTTCAGATCACCAAACATGATCTCGAAATGACAATTAGCACATTTCACGAAATCATCATCTTTGACATCTTCAGACTGTTCAAACTCAGTATGTCCACATTCAGGACATTTGATACTAATATGATCTGTTTTCAACATACTTGCCTCCTAAATCGTATAACGCCCGGCTAAGGGGTTGGCAACGTACCGCCGAACTTAAAAAATACACTGTAAACACTGAACCGCAATTTTGCACTAAAGTCGCCACGCGTTGGCAATCCCTCTTGAGCCGTTTGTTATGCAAATTCAATGAGATAAACCGAATTTACACGACCAAAAGCCACAATTGCAATGGTTGAGTGATTCAAGAATCAACCCAAGCAAGAACTGTGATAAATGAGCCGCCAAAACAAAGTCCACCTTTCAGCACCAAACCAAGCTTTTGTGTCAGGAAAACTCAACGAGCGAAAACTTCAGCAAGTACAAAATGCTCGATAACCTTGTCCTTTCCACACTTTGCGCCCGCTGAATTGGCAGCAAGCAAACGCTAAAAATGATTGAGGCAAACCAAGAATCTTGTCTGTTTTACGGTTTAAGTTAACCACGAATTTGAGGATAAAAAAGCTCATTTGCCGACAACACAAAATGAATAGCCGGAGAAATCCCAAAAGTTTGAGCCCCTAAATTTACCTGAGTTGCATAACGCCGCGTTAAGGGGCAGCCAACGCTACTACTAAGCTTCCGCACAACACTGTAATCACAAAAACCAACGCATAATAAAAATGCCACGCGTTGGCTGTCCCTCTTGAACGCCTTGTTATACCGTTCTTATAGCGCTAGAATGACCTTTATAAAGACCACTTAAAGGACTCAATAAATGACCGCTAGAATCTTAGCCGATGTGGCTGCAAGTATTACTGAATTAAAAGCTAATCCTATGAAAGTTGCAACAAGTGCATATGGTGAACCTGTCGCTGTACTTAACCGAAACGAACCTGCTTTTTACTGTGTTCCAGCAAAAGCATACGAAATGATGATGGATCGACTCGATGATCTCGAACTATTAGCTATTGCAAGAGAACGAGAGTCTGAAGAAAGCATTTCGGTAAACATCGAT
Organism: Vibrio navarrensis; assembly: GCF_015767675.1. Taxonomy (NCBI): domain Bacteria; kingdom Pseudomonadati; phylum Pseudomonadota; class Gammaproteobacteria; order Vibrionales; family Vibrionaceae; genus Vibrio; species Vibrio navarrensis. The sequence continues at coordinate 1,988,496 of NZ_CP065217.1, forward strand.
GACCTATAAACTTGATTTCAAAAAGAGCGCCTTAAAAGAATGGAAAAAACTTGGCTCTACACTACAACAGCAATTTAAAAAGAAACTCATTGAACGCTTAGAAAACCCACATGTACCAGCATCAAAACTCTCTGGCGCTGATAACATGTATAAAATAAAGCTACGTCAGTCTGGCTACCGTCTTGTTTACCAAGTAAAAGATGACGTTATCGTGGTAACGGTCTTAGCAGTTGGAAAACGAGAGCGAAGTGATGTTTACCGTAGTGCAATGAAACGCTTAGATGACTGATTAATACACCAATCAATGCCTATTTTTTCGGCAAGGTATAACGCCCGGCTAAGGGGTTGACAACGCACTGCCGAACTCAAAAAACACACCGTAAACACTGAACTTCAATTTTGTACTAAAGCCGCCACGCGTTGGCAATCCCTCTTGAGCCGTTTGTTATGTGAATTTTACTCGTACGCCTTACCGTTGTGCTTTAACCAACCGTGCGGGTGTTTATTGCTTGGATCCTTGTGCGTCCAGTGCATGACACCACCTTTTTTGTTCCATTCATATTCACCGTAAAACTGGACTCGATCGCCAACTTTTAGATTTGGAACCCTAGGAGCTAAATCAATATTGTGAGCAACAAGTAAAGTTTGTTTACTGTCCAGTTTCAATATGAATTTTTGATGCCTACTCCCTTCGTTGTCATCAGGTAACAAGCGAATGACTGTACCTGAGCCTTGAACTTGAATATCACTTTGATGATTTTCATACGCATTTTTTAACTGATGATCATTAGCTTGAGCACCAATCGAAGCTAGACAAAAGACGGCTATAAATATAGCGATTAACTTCTTCATATACTCAATTTCTCCAATTCACATAACGCCCGGTTAAGGGGCTGACAACGCAAACCACTGAACTCAAAATAACAACCGTAATCACAAATGCCAATTTGAACAAAAACCGCCACGCGTTGGCAGTCCCTCTTTAACCGTTTGTTATGCAAATTCAATGAGATAAACTGACTTTACTCGATCAAAAGCCACAATTGCAATGGTTGAGTGATTCAAGAATCAACCCAAGCAAGAACTGTGATAAATGAGCCGCCAAAACAAAGTCCACCTTTCAGCAACAAACCAAGCTTTTGTGTCAGACAAACTCAACGAGCGAAAACTTCAGCAAAAGCAAAACGCTCGATTAACTTGCCCTTTCCACATTTTGCGCCTTCCAAACTGACAACGTGCCAGCGCTAAAACTGATTGAGGCAAGCAAAGAAACTTGCCTGTTTTACGGTTTGAGTTAACCACGAATTTGAGGGTAAACATGCTCATTTGCCGACAACACAAAACGAATGGCCGGAGAAATCCAAAAGATTGAAACCCTAAATTTACCTGAGTTGCATAACGCCCGCTTAAGGGGCAGACAACGCTACTACTAACCTTCCGCATAACATCGTAATCACAAAAACCAACGCATAGTAAAAATGCCGCGCGTTGGCTGTCCCTCTTGAAGCGTTTGTTATGCCGTTACTTTTTGTTTTAACTGAACTTCTACCGCTTTTGAACCGTCGGAAAGTATGAAAAAGTCCGAATCAAAACGTTGAACCACATTAAAGCCTAGTGCCTTAAAAACAGCGACATTACCTGTTTGCTCAACACACCAAACCGAGACTGAGTTAATAGACTTAAACTGTGTAACAACGAAATCTACGAGCTTTCTAGCTACACCTTTTTGGCGAAAACTTGATGCGACTGCTAACGAGCTAAGCTGTAATTCTGAGCCAACCTGTTTAGCTTCAACTACTCCAACTAAAACCTCATCAACATGGAAACCAAAGCAACTCCACTCACTTTTAGCACTGTTTTTATTGCTAACTGCGAGCTCAGTTGGCACGGCTTGCGCATGAGTTAAATAATTGTTAAGTCCCAAATAACACGTGCTCTCGAAACTCTGTATTTAACGCACATTTTAATTGCCGCCTTTTCAAAGTGCCTTTCATTTCTACTAACTTTATCAAGTTCATGCACATTTGACGTATGCGCGAAAGATTCTCTGCCGCATGCTGATAAGTAATGCGGCTATCATCTTCTCCCATCACACAATCCAGCCACCAATGCATACTCTCTACACCCCAGTGACCACGACACAATTCGCCAAAACTAACCGGCGTCAGTTCCTTCGATGAGATGAAATACCGAATACCAAGACTTCCCGATGATTCACTATTCGACTTCTGGTAAGTTACTGCTATACATAATGTTTTTAAACCTTTCCAATCAACAGCAAAATCACCAAATTCTTGGGTAAATGGGACCGTGATGTAGGTCCTTATCACCTTGCGACCACGTTTACCTGCCTCTTCTTGCTCTACTGCGTGAGACGAATATTCTGCCAATTTCTCAAAAGAAAAATGAGATTGAAAAAGAGCATGTAAACGAGGTTGGTTATCCTTAACGGACATTAAATAGTCACCGCCTCTAAGAACAATATCTTCCGCTATGGCTCTTTGACATCCCATGGCATCTAGGCTGATAACTCGGTCTTCAACTTGGATTAATTTCAATATCTGGGGAATTAACGTGATCTCATTCGATTTTTCATCCGTTTTCAACTGCCCTAGCACAAGGCCAGTATCTACAGAATACGCGTTCACCATATGAGTTAAGCATTTGTTTTTACTATAATCATACGTACCTTTTAATGACTTGCCATCTATGGCAACATGATGGGTCACTAAGGATTTTTCTCGCCGAATATCATTACACCATCGAACGAAACACAATGAAAACTCATCTGGATCAATCAAACCCACTATTCGCGCCAAGGTATCGTGACTAGGCACACCAGAAGAGTAGTCACTAAACTTACGAAACCAGGTTAAATTTTCCTCACCAAAGCCTTCGATTTCATCCCAAGTCTTCATTCCGCACAGCATCGCTGTCACCACCTGGAACATCACTTCGAAGAAATTATAGGTCGATTTTCTTGCCTGACGAGTATCACTCAATATGCTAAAATGCTCTTTAAATTCGCTGTAATCCATATTCGTCTTATCCTGCTTTATTTTTAACAGTATAAGATCACGTCAAGATCGCTAATTCAATCTATTTCTAAAAATTTTATCCCGAAATTCGATAAAAAGGTGCGTCAATAACATGCGCGAACCCTGGCTCAGTTGGCCTGTAAACTCACGGCTTGCGCATGAGTTAAATAATTGTTAAGTCCCAAATAACACGTGCTCTCGAAACTCTGTATTTAACGCACATTTTAATTGCCGCCTTTTCAAAGTGCCTTTCATTTCTACTAACTTTATCAAGTTCATGCACATTTGACGTATGCGCGAAAGATTCTCTGCCGCATGCTGATAAGTAATGCGGCTATCATCTTCTCCCATCACACAATCCAGCCACCAATGCATACTCTCTACACCCCAGTGACCACGACACAATTCGCCAAAACTAACCGGCGTCAGTTCCTTCGATGAGATGAAATACCGAATACCAAGACTTCCCGATGATTCACTATTCGACTTCTGGTAAGTTACTGCTATACATAATGTTTTTAAACCTTTCCAATCAACAGCAAAATCACCAAATTCTTGGGTAAATGGGACCGTGATGTAGGTCCTTATCACCTTGCGACCACGTTTACCTGCCTCTTCTTGCTCTACTGCGTGAGACGAATATTCTGCCAATTTCTCAAAAAAAATGAGATTGAAAAAGAGCATGTAAACGAGGTTGGTTATCCTTAACGGACATTAAATAGTCACCGCCTCTAAGAACAATATCTTCCGCTATGGCTCTTTGACATCCCATGGCATCTAGGCTGATAACTCGGTCTTCAACTTGGATTAATTTCAATATCTGGGGAATTAACGTGATCTCATTCGATTTTTCATCCGTTTTCAACTGCCCTAGCACAAGGCCAGTATCTACAGAATACGCGTTCACCATATGAGTTAAGCATTTGTTTTTACTATAATCATACGTACCTTTTAATGACTTGCCATCTATGGCAACATGATGGGTCACTAAGGATTTTTCTCGCCGAATATCATTACACCATCGAACGAAACACAATGAAAACTCATCTGGATCAATCAAACCCACTATTCGCGCCAAGGTATCGTGACTAGGCACACCAGAAGAGTAGTCACTAAACTTACGAAACCAGGTTAAATTTTCCTCACCAAAGCCTTCGATTTCATCCCAAGTCTTCATTCCGCACAGCATCGCTGTCACCACCTGGAACATCACTTCGAAGAAATTATAGGTCGATTTTCTTGCCTGACGAGTATCACTCAATATGCTAAAATGCTCTTTAAATTCGCTGTAATCCATATTCGTCTTATCCTGCTTTATTTTTAACAGTATAAGATCACGTCAAGATCGCTAATTCAATCTATTTCTAAAAATTTTATCCCGAAATTCGATAAAAAGGTGCGTCAATAACATGCGCGAACCCTGCCTGTAAACTTGACGAAGTTCGTCGAAGCAACGCTCTGACAGTTCAACCACTGATTTTTCATTTGCATCAAGCTGCTTTATCATCAATTTCACCTTAGGCATAACGCCCGGCTAAGGGGTTGACAACGCACCGCCGAACTTAATAAACACACCGTAAACACTGAATTTCAATTTTGCACTAAAGTCGCCAAGCGTTGGCAATCCCTCTTGAGCCGTTTGTTATGCAAATTAAATAAGATAAACTGACTTTACTCGACCAAAAGCCACAATTGCAATGGTTGAGTGATTCAAGAACCAACCCAAGCCAGAGCCATGATAAATAAGCCGCCAAAACAAAGCCCACCTTTCAACAACAAACCAAGCTTTTGAATCAGGAAAACTCAACGAGCGAAAACTTCAGCAAGTGTACAATGCTCGATAAACTTGCCCTTTCGACACTTTGCGCCCGCTAAACTGACAACGCGCCAACACTAAAACCAATTGAGGCAAACAAAGAAATTTGCCTGTTTTACGGTTTGAGTTAACTACGAATTTGAGGGTAAAAATGCTCATTTGCCGACAACACAAAACGAATAGCCGGAGAAATCCCAAAAGATTGAACCCCTAAATTTACCTGAGTTGCATAACGCCCAATTAAGTAGTGAGCAACGCAATACAAAAGCTAACGCATTGCACCATAAACACAAAACTCACTGCAAACCAAAACTGCCACGCGTTGCGAATCTGCTTGAATTGTTTGTTATGCGATTTTTTCGCAAGAGCCAAATTGACCAACGAAAACATTACCTTAAACACGAAAAACTACAAACGTGCAGATGACTTTTTGTTATTCAAGAACCAACGAACTCAACATTTCCAGAAAAGTCCGCCACAAGCGCGAAACGCGGCTTGAAAGCGAAGAATTAGCTTTTGCTTGCGAGAAACTTAACGAGCCAAGGTTTCAGCGAATACGGACTTTCCTTAAGCTTGTCCTTTCCACACTTTGCGCCCGACAAACTTTCTACGGCCAAATGCGATTTTCAATGAGGCAATTTCACGAACCTTGGCATGCATTGCGGTTTCAGTGATTCAAGAATTTGAGCCGAAAATGCTGATTTGCCGACACCGAAAAACGAATGGCCAAAGACAACGGAAGTGAAGAAACCTAAAAACTTTGCCCTGTCGCATAACGCCCGCTTAAGTGGTGAGCAACGCAATACTTTGTTTCCGCATACCACCTAAATCACGAAACTTAATGCATGGTAAAAATGCCACGCGTTGCGAATCCGTCTTAAAGCGTTTGTTATGTGAATGCTTTTTTGGTTCATCCGGAAAATCGATACCTGAATGGCTTTTCTGATACCATATCGCCAAAAATAGCCAGTTAATGTCAACTTCACTTCTTTACCATCGCTTTGGAATACGCGGCCCTTTCCATTATTGCTCTACAGAGTTTGATGGTGACGCGACCATCTTTCACGTAGCACACAATCCTCATATTAAATGTCCATCATGTCGTAGTCGTGATGTCATAAAAAAAAGGAGGTAAGGTTCGCCGTTTCATCGCTACGCCAATCGGCACTAGCCCCTGTTACATCCAGATAGCAAACCAGCGGATTGAATGCCGAGCTTGTAATACACTCGGGTATTTGCCGCTTAACTTTGTTCCTCGTCCCAAAGTGCGTTACACAAAGGGCTTTGAACAGTATGTTCTCTCGCTGTCAGCATTGAACGTCACCATCAATGCCATTGCCAAGCTATGTGGTGTCTGTTGGGATACAGTGAAAGATATTCAGAAGCATTACCTGCAAAAGCGATACTCTCAACCTTGTCTTAAAAACGTCACTCACATTGGAATTGATGAGATTTACTGTGGCTCAAAAAGTGGCTTCATGACGGTTGTGATTGATATGAAGACAAGTGCCGTCATTTATACAGAGAAAGGAAAGAAGGCCGAAAGCCTTGACGGTTTTTGGAAACGGAAGCTGCGTTGTAAAAAGCCGATTGAAGCCGTCGCCACCGATATGGGACAGGCATACATCTCTTCGGTAAAACAGCACGCCCCGAAGGCGAAGTTGGTCATTGACCGTTTCCACGTGGTGAAGCGTTTTAATGAAAAGCTGACAGAGTTCAGGCGTGAACTACAAAATTCGATGAGTAACAAAAATGACGCTCAATACCTTAAGAATACTCGTTGGTTATTGGTAAGTAATCCCGATAGGTTAGATGAGCAAGGCCAAGCGAGATTGGAGCGAGCACTCGCAGCCAATCAGCCCTTAGCGGTGGTTTATTATTTAAAAGAGAAGTTAAGAATGCTGTGGTCGCAGCCATCAAAGATAGAGGGTGAGAGATGGCTAGAAAGCTGGATAGATGAAGCGAACCACTCAGGCATTGTGATGCTAGAGAAGTTTACTAAGACCCTGAGGAAGCATAAGGATGGGATATTGGCATTTTATGATGAAAGGATGAATAGTGGTCGAGTAGAGGGTGTGAACAACCGAATAAAGACGCTGAACAAAGTCGCCTATGGGTATCGTGATTGGGAATTTTTTGAGTTAAAAATCAAAGCCAGTCATGAGGCGAAGTATCGATTTTCCGGATGAACCGCTTTTTTGCGCTGTTCTTCAATTAGCTTGAACTTATTGACAAATAAATCAGCGTCAAACCACTTATGTTCTTCTGAAATTTTAATACCTGATTCTTTGCATAGTTCAGAGATGATTTCATTAGCCTTTATTGCCAATCTTGAGTACTGGTAATATCGTTCTTCAAAAATTTCCGGGTGCTCAGGGTGATTTGGATTGTAGTCCCAGATACTCTGTATTTTACTATCCGCCATATATACCTCATTTGGGAGGTATAAGATTTTATGCATTAAATTAGCGTCAATTGATAGCCAATCAACATCTAGTAATAAGGGCTCGAAAGTAGGAGTTTTAACCTGCGGATAATAGTAGCCATCTTTGTCTGGTTGGCCACATACGGTGCCATCATCACTCAGGACTAAAGCACAATTATCAACAAAAATCTCTAGCATACTAACTACTCGTGTAGCTAAATATTTCTTCCGAGCCTTTTTAGAAAGATACGACGTAATCCAATCTTTCAAGCCAGTCACTAACGCACCAACAATGACACCAACTAAACCAATTACCGCTTCTATCACTGAACTTCCTCATTCACATAACGCCGCGTTAAGGGGTGAGTGCCGCTTAAACCAACTTCCCGCAGATCACTTTCATCACCAAAACTCACCGCAAACCAAAAATGCCACGCGGCATGAATCCCTCTTGAACGCCTTGTTATGCTTAAGCTTCAATGGTTTACGTTTTACTAGAACCAAGATTAACTCGGCTTTGATTTACACACAAAATCCAAAACGTAGAAAACCGAAATGAATCATAGTTTTGATAATCAGGCTCGGAATTTTGGCAAATCTGGTTTGAAGTTTGAAAACCTAAAAATGGATTTCTGATTGAGCCAGCCGCCCTAACCTCGCGCTTGCCCGAAAATTGAATGAGGCAATTCTCTGAATTTCCAGCGCCAAAGAATAAGTGTCCGAAAAACAGCGCTCAAAAAAGCCAACTTGCCGACAAACACAAAACCAACACACCGAGGGAGCAAAGAAAAGATGCAACCAACTGATTTTTGGTGATTAAGCATAACGCCGCGTTAAGGGGTGAGTGCAGCACAAACCAACTTTCCGCAGACCACTTTCACCACAAAAATTACCGCATACCAAAAATGCCACGCGGCACGAATCCCTCTTTAACGCTTTGTTATGTTTAAGCTTCAAGGGCTTACGTTTTACCAAAACCAAGATTAACTCAGCGTTGACTCACAAACAAAAGCCAAGACCTAAAAAACTGAAATCACTCATAGATTTGAAAAACAGACTTCGAGTTTTGGCAATTCAAGCCCAAACACTTGTGGTCAAAATACCGATTAAGCCAGTCGCACCTACTTCACGCTTACTCGAAAATTGACTGAGGCAACACTCAGAGTTTTCAGCACCAAAAAATAAATGTCCGGAAAACAGCGCCAAACGAAGCCAACTTGCCGACGAGCACAAAACCAACAAGCCGAGGGAGCAAAGAAAAGATGCAATCAACTGATTTGACGTGATTAAACATAACGCCGCGTTAAGGGGCGCAGGCACGCAATAAAAAAGCTACCGCACAGTACCGTAACCACAAAACTCAACGCAAACTGAAAATGCCACGCGTGCCAAGTCCCACTTGAACGCATTGTTATATTTTTATTTGTGCACCACTTTGAACTGTTCTAGAACTAGCAGCATATCTTCCGACGGTGATATTCCTAGCTCTACGCACTCTCTCGAGAAGAAGTTCCAATGCGCCTCCCGCCACCAAGCTAAAGTCTTGTCACCCTCACCTTCTAAAGCCGCGAACTCAGGTGTTACTTCGCTGTATTTTTGCTTGGTTACAGACGTCATTTCTATAATACAAATAGGCATACCATCCCAATTTGTCACCACTTGAAGGTGCCCAACAACTGGCATTGGCTCGCATTTTTCGCTGTACCAATAGTCTAAGCTGCATGATGCACGCTTTTCACCACGAAGGATTAACTCGGCACAGAGATTTGCATTGCGTTCATCTGCACAGAAATAGTCTGAGCTGAACGAAGTGTATTTGGAAGCGACTTCATCAGGTAAAGAGTTCAGATATTGTTCCAGATAAACTCTACCTCTTTCATCCATGATTTTGACTCGAAAATTGATTAAAAATATAACGCCCGCTTAAGGGGCAGCCAACGCTACTACCAACTTACCGCATAACACCGTAACCACAAAAACCAACGCATAATAAAAATGCCGCGCGTTGGCTGTCCCTCTTGAAGCGTTTGTTAGGAATATTAGCCCACAAACCTTTGAGTTGTTAATGAACCTTTTAGCCTGAATTTCGTAGCATTAAGTTCGTAACTTTCCAGAGGCAAAACTCTCCTATTGCTAAACACATACTTATACCTATTAGCATATAGTGACGAGTTAACCATTTCTGGAAAACTAATGTCTGTTTTCAAAAGTTCGGGAATCGGTGACATCAACACCAAACAATCTGGTGACAAAGAAAAGATCCGTACCAAAAAACCATTAACAGAAAGATCCATTACTGGGTTATCTGATGTTATAAAATACTCTTCACCAGAACACCTATAAACAGATAAATAGCAAAAGTATCTACGAAACTTAGATTCAATTTCGGTCAGATAATGATAATTTTTAGAATAGTCCATTTCGTCATATGACCTAAACTTTTGATTCCTCAATAAATGAAGTTCAGACCACATAAATAGCTTTTCGGCCTTATCGTTGTCTATCGGTTCACCTTTTTGTAGAGCACGTATAACTTCAATTGCTGGCTTCTCAATATTTCGATTTTGAAAGTGCTCGGTATCGTGATTCTGAAAATCAACCTCCATAGTGCATTTTTTTGCTGGTATATGACGTGGAGGTTTTGTCGCCATTTCATGAGCCCAGATGCGGCCATTATCTTCAAAGGATTTTAAGTATGCTTCTTGTACACTATGTTGCTTCATTTCAATATTCCTAACGCCGCATTAAGTGGTGAGCGACGCTAAACACTAATGCCTCGGCAAACCACTTAAAACACAAAAACTGAATTTACACTAAAAACACCAAGCGTTGCGAATCCGTCTTAAATGCTTTGTTATGCAAATTCAATAAGATAAACATAAAGTTACACTACATTTGATTAAGAAAACAATCAAAATATTGGTTAAGTGAGCCAAGAATCAACCCAAGCCCGAACCGTAATAAATAAGCCGCCAAAACAAAGCACACCTTTCAGCAACAAACCAAACTTTTGAATCTGAAAAACTCAACGAGCAAAATATTCAGCGAACTCGAAATTCTCGATTAACTTGCCCTTTCCACACTTTGCGCCAGCAAAATTAACAACGCGCCAACGCTAAAACCGAGTGAGGCAACAAAGAATCTTGGCTGTTTTACGGGTTGAATTGACCACGAAATTGGAGCCGAAAATGTTCATTTGCCGACGACACAAAGCGAATGGCCAGAGAAATCCCAAAAGATTAAACCCCTAAATTTACCTGAGTTGCATAACGCCGCGTTAAGGGGTGAGTGCCGCATAGATCAACTTCCCGCAGACCACTTTCACCACCAAAACTCACCGCATACCAAAAATGCCACGCGGCACGAATCCCTCTTTAACGCTTTGTTATGTTTAAGCTTCAAGGGCTTACGTTTTACCAAAACCAAGATTAACTCAGCGTTGACTCACAAACAAAAGCCAAGACCTAAAAAACTGAAATGACTCATAGATTTGAAAAACAGACTTCGAATTTTGGCAGTTAAAGCCCAAAAAACTTGTGGTCAAAACACTGATTGAGCTAGCCGAACCAACCTCGCGCTTACTCGAAAATTGATTGAGGCAATTCTCTGAATTTCCAGCGCCAAAGAATAAATGTCCGGAAAACAGCGCCAAACGAAGCCAACTTGCCGACGTGCACAAAACCAACAAGCCGACGGAGCAAAGAAAAGATACAACCAACTGATTTGACGTGATTAAACATAACGCCGCATTAAGTGGTGAGCGACGCTAAACACCAATGCCTCGACAAACCACTTAAAACGCAAAAACTGAATTTACACTAAAACCGCCAAGCGTTGCGAATCCGTCTTAAATGCTTTGTTATGCAAATTCAATAAGATAAACCAGAAGTTACACCAAATTTGATTAAGAAAACAATCAAAATATTGGTTAAGTGAACCAAGAATCAGCCAAAGCCTGAACCGTGATAAATAAGCCACCAAAACAAAGTCCACCTTTCAGCGACAAACCAAGCTTTTGAATGAGACAAACTCAACAAGCAAGACTTTCAGCAAATGCGAAATGATCGATTAACTTGCCCTTTCCACACTTTTCACCCGCAAAACTGACAACGCGCCAACGCTAAAACCAATTGAGGCAAACAAAGAAAATTGCCTGTTTTACGGTTTGAGTTAACCAAGAATTTGAGGGTAAAAATGCTCATTTGCCGACAGCACAAAACGAATAGCCGGAGAAATTCCAAAAGATTGAACCCCTAAATTTACCTGAGTTGCATAACGCCCAATTAAGGGGTGAGCAACGCTACCACCCAACCTAAAGCATTGTACCGTAAACACTAAAATTGAAGTAGAAGCAAAAATGCCAAGCGTTGGGAATCCCTCTTAAATTGTTTGTTAGCCGATCATTCCCAAAGGTTATTGCTTACTCAACAAGAACTTACGCAAATCTCTCTCTGCACGCATAACAAACAGAATAAACACTTTGTCACCGTCTTGTTTATAGAAAACACGACATGGATTAACGACAACTTCACGATAACTTAAATGTTCTAGTTCGGGTGGAATACGACCTGACTCTGGGAAAGTTTGTAGGCGTTCAACTTTGGAAAAGATCGTTTGTACTAACTGCTTTGCAGCAACAATATTTTCAAGTGCGATGTATTCAGCAATATCGTTGAGGTTAGATAACGCTGGCTCAGTCCAGATTAGTTTAGCCATTTTGACATTTTGTCCTTGGCTTCATCATGACTTATAGCTTTACCGTCAGCTAGTGCGCGTTCACCTCGCGCAATACCCTCAAGAATAGCCAAACGATTTTGCATAAACTCGTAATCATCAACATCAACTAGATACGCGGATGGCTTACCATGCTCGGTAATTAACACTGGTTCTTTGGTGTCGTGGAGATCGGCGAGGATCTTAGTTGCTTGACGTTTAAGTGATGTAACTAGTTCTACTTTCATGAGAGCGGCTCCAAAGGAATACTAAAGTGATACTATTCTATCACTTTGAGTATAGCAAGCTCCATGACGGCTAACGCCCTGCTAAGGGGTGAGCAATGCACTACGAAAGCTACCGCACACCGCCTAAATCACAAAACTCACCGCATGCTAAAAATGCCACGCATTGCGAATCCCGCTTAAGCAGTTTGTTAGCTTAAATTTCAGCACCTTAAGATTTATCAAAGCTGAGATTAACCCGATTTGGGAAACCGACAAACTGCCTGAACTTTGAAACCCGAATTGGCTCAAACTTTGTGGCCTTTCATGCTATTTGGAAACCCGAAAATTTTGATAAATCATTTTCGGAAAACTCAAAGCGAAAGCCAAACTTTCAAAGCGACTTTGCGCCAAGCTGGCTAACCTCGAGCAATCCAAAAATTTAATTGAGGCAACTGCTCGAAACTCACGTTGACAAACAATGCTGATTTTGCCGAGAAACCTGGAAAAATTGTCGATGGAATAAAGAAGAAACCACAAACAACTGATTTTTAATGTTTTAAGCTAACGCCGCGTTAAGGGGTGAGTGCCGCATAAACCAACTTTCCGCAGACCACTTTCACCACCAAAATGACCGCATACCAAAAATGCCACGCGGCACGAATCCCTCTTTAACGCTTTGTTATGTTTAAGCTTCAAGGGCTTACGTTTTACCAAAAACCAAGATTAACCCAGCGTTGACTCATAAACAAAAAGCAAAACCTAAAAAACTGAAATGACTCATAGATTTGAAAAACAGACTTCGAATTTTGGCAATTCAAGCCCGAAAACTTGTGGTCAAAATACCGATTAAGCCAACCGCACCTACCTCGTGCTTACTCGAGAATTGACTGAGGCAACACTCTGAATTTCCAGCACCAAAGAATAAATGTCCAGAAAACAGCGCCAAATGGAGCCAACTTGCCGACAAGCTCAAAACAAACAAGCCGACGGAGCAAAGAAAAGGTGCAACCCACTGATTTTGCCTGATTAAACATAACGCCGCATTAAGTGGTGAGCGACGCTAAACACCGGTGCTTCGACAAACCACTTAAAATACAAAAACTGAATTTACACTAAAACCGCCAAGCGTTGCGAATCCGTCTTAAATGCTTTGTTATGCAAATTCAATAAGATAAACCAGAAGTTACACCAAATTTGATTAAGAAAACAATCAAAATATTGGTTAAGTGAACCAAGAATCAGCCAAAGCCTGAACCGTGATAAATAAGCCACCAAAACAAAGTCCACCTTTCAGCGACAAACCAAGCTTTTGAATGAGAAAAACTCACCGAGCAAGACTTTCAGCAAATGCGAAATGATCGATTAACTTGCCCTTTCCACACTTTGCACCCGCAAAACTGCCAACGCGCCAACGCTAAAACCAATTGAGGCAAACAAAGAAATTTGCCTGTTTTACGGTTTGAGTTAACCAAGAATTTGAGGGTAAAAATGCTCATTTGCCGACAAAACAAATCGAATAGCCGGAGAAATCCCAAAAGATTGAACCCCTAAATTTACCTGAGTTGCATAACGCCGCGTTAAGGGGTGAGTGCAGCATAAACCAACCTTCCGCAGACCATTTTCACCACAAAACTCACTGCAAACCAAAAATGCCACGCGGCATGAATCCCACTTAAACGCTTTGTTATGTTTGTAATCAAAGCGTACACCTTACACTTTTAGAGTAAGAATAAGCAGTCTTGACTTCGTTCGTTTTTATATAGTACTCCATGCGCCTTTTTCGCCATGTACCATCTGGGCCTTTATCTTTTGTTGATTCCGAAACTAAATAACCATACGGGCAAAGCTCTTTAACTTTTTCCTCGAAAACACTATCGATTTCACCGTTAGAACTTGTTAGCTCTTTTTCACTAATAGCTATCAAGGTGTAATCGTTATCATCAACTTCATAACTGAGAACTTCTATTGGTGCTGCCTGACTAGCAGCACACCCAGTCAAAAATACTAAACTCATAAAAACTGAATGTTTCATTTTTATCCTTAAAACATAACGCCGCGTTAAGGGGTGAATGCCGCATAAACCAGCTTTCCGCAGACCACTTTCACCACCAAAACCAACCGCATACCAAAAATGCCACGCGGCATGAATCCCTCTTAAACGCCTTGTTATGTTTAAGACTCGAACGGTTAAGTTTTACGATACCAAGAGCTTAACTCGACTTAACAGTGAAAACCAAAATCAGAAGCTAAAAAACTGAATTAACTCATAAATTTGATTGTACCGATATTGAGTTTTAGCGTGATAAACCGAAAACCGGAGCTCAAACTTTGAAACTAAGATCGCTTCATTCGACTCAAAAACGCACTGAACTTAAATGAGGCAACTCTTTGAATTTTTAGCGTCCACGAATTGGAGTCCAGAAAACAGCGCCCAATGAAGTCAACTTGCCGACAAAACCGAAACTAGAAAGCCAAGAAAAGATGCAAGTAACTGATTTTACGTGATTAAACATAACGCCCGCTTAAGTGGTGAGCAACGCAATACCGATGTTTCCGCACACCACCCTAATCACTTAAATCAACGCATGGTAAAAACGCCACGCGTTGCGAATCCGTCTTAAAGCGTTTGTTATGTGTTTGAACTTAAAGGGATTTCCATTTCCACTAACCCTTTAACTTCAGATGTTCTAACAAAGCCTCTAGACTCATACAGATTGATCGCTGGGTTTTCACTAAACACACGTAGAACTAGCTTAGTGGATTTACGACTGAGTGCATGCCCCACAACTAGATCAAGGCACTTAGCCCCAATTCCTCTACCTTGAAACTCCGGTAAAAGTTGAAAGTCTCTCAGAAAGGTCGTTTCGCCACTATAGCTAAAACGAAGAACACCTACACGGGTTTGGTCTAGGTGAATCTCGTAGTTTTCTAGTTCTTCCCAACTGTTTAGAAACTGATTGTGATCCCAGATAATCCCACGAGTTAGATAATAACTTGCCATATTTATCTTGGTTAAAGACTCTGCGAATAATGGGTCACTACCGATTTTAAGCTGTACTTCCATGCCTTTCCCTCTTGCTACACATAACGCCGCGTTAAGGGGTGAATGCCGCATAAACCAACTTTCTGCAAACCACTTTCACCACCAAAATTCACTGCATACCAAAAATGCCACGCGGCATGAATCCCTCTTGAACGCTTTGTTATGCTTAAGCTTCAATGACTTATGTTTTACCAAACTGAGATTAACTCAGCTTTAACTCACAAACAAAAGCCGAAAACCAAAAAACTGAGATGACTCATAATTTTGAAAATCAGACTTTGAAATTTGGCAGATAAAACCGAAAAACCTAAGATCAAACTTCTGATTGAGCCAACCGCCCTAAACTCGCGCTTGCCCGAAAATTGACTGAGGCAACGCTCTGAATTTCCAGCGCTAAAGAACAAGTGTCCGGAAAACAGCGCCCAATGGAGCCAACTTGCCGACAAACACAAAACTGAAAAGCCAAAGGAACAAAGAAGAACCATAACTCACTGATTTTGCGTGATTAAGCATAACGCCCTGCTAAGGGGTGAGCAATGCACTACGAAAGCTACCGCACACCGCTTTAATCACAAAACCCACCGAATGCTGAAAATGCCACGCATTGCGAATCCCTCTTAAGCAGTTTGTTAGCTGCTTACTGCAGTTTTTGACGCACTAAATTTCTGACTCACCTCTCCCGTAAACATCATTGCCAACAACATACCTTCTAAGATTAGTGCGATATCTCTAAACATGGCTTCCCAGCCATTCATCACTACTGGTCCAAATACTGGATAAAATGGAATAAACGCGACCGTAATTACTACATATAGTGTTCTTGCCCAAGATTTAAATTTCCATAGTCCAAAAGTTGAAATTGGCAATAGCAACAAAACTACCAGCATTGCTAACAGCATGAATATTGCCTTACCTCTAGACATATCTTTATTTTCTACCTGCGCCAAATAGTCTTGTAAAATTGTTGGCAAGGTATCTGACAAGCTGATACCCGCAACCACCCCGATGATTACGAAGATTAGGCCAGCAATTAATACAAATCTAAATAGTGATGTGGAAGACATATTTACTCCTAGGTTATGATTGTTTGTACAGCTAACGCCCGGTTAAGGGGCAGCCAACCACGGCTTGCGCATGAGTTAAATAATTGTTAAGTCCCAAATAACACGTGCTCTCGAAACTCTGTATTTAACGCACATTTTAATTGCCGCCTTTTCAAAGTGCCTTTCATTTCTACTAACTTTATCAAGTTCATGCACATTTGACGTATGCGCGAAAGATTCTCTGCCGCATGCTGATAAGTAATGCGGCTATCATCTTCTCCCATCACACAATCCAGCCACCAATGCATACTCTCTACACCCCAGTGACCACGACACAATTCGCCAAAACTAACCGGCGTCAGTTCCTTCGATGAGATGAAATACCGAATACCAAGACTTCCCGATGATTCACTATTCGACTTCTGGTAAGTTACTGCTATACATAATGTTTTTAAACCTTTCCAATCAACAGCAAAATCACCAAATTCTTGGGTAAATGGGACCGTGATGTAGGTCCTTATCACCTTGCGACCACGTTTACCTGCCTCTTCTTGCTCTACTGCGTGAGACGAATATTCTGCCAATTTCTCAAAAGAAAAATGAGATTGAAAAAGAGCATGTAAACGAGGTTGGTTATCCTTAACGGACATTAAATAGTCACCGCCTCTAAGAACAATATCTTCCGCTATGGCTCTTTGACATCCCATGGCATCTAGGCTGATAACTCGGTCTTCAACTTGGATTAATTTCAATATCTGGGGAATTAACGTGATCTCATTCGATTTTTCATCCGTTTTCAACTGCCCTAGCACAAGGCCAGTATCTACAGAATACGCGTTCACCATATGAGTTAAGCATTTGTTTTTACTATAATCATACGTACCTTTTAATGACTTGCCATCTATGGCAACATGATGGGTCACTAAGGATTTTTCTCGCCGAATATCATTACACCATCGAACGAAACACAATGAAAACTCATCTGGATCAATCAAACCCACTATTCGCGCCAAGGTATCGTGACTAGGCACACCAGAAGAGTAGTCACTAAACTTACGAAACCAGGTTAAATTTTCCTCACCAAAGCCTTCGATTTCATCCCAAGTCTTCATTCCGCACAGCATCGCTGTCACCACCTGGAACATCACTTCGAAGAAATTATAGGTCGATTTTCTTGCCTGACGAGTATCACTCAATATGCTAAAATGCTCTTTAAATTCGCTGTAATCCATATTCGTCTTATCCTGCTTTATTTTTAACAGTATAAGATCACGTCAAGATCGCTAATTCAATCTATTTCTAAAAATTTTATCCCGAAATTCGATAAAAAGGTGCGTCAATAACATGCGCGAACCCTGGGCAGCCAACGCCATTGCCAAGCTTCCGCATAACACCGTAACCACAAAAACCAACGCATGGTAAAAATGCCACGCGTTGGCTGTCCCTCTTGAACCGTTTGTTATGTTTAAGCTTCAATGACTTACGTTTTACCAAAACCAAGATTAACTCAGCTTTGATTCACAAACAAAAGCCAAGACCTAAAAACTGAAACGACTCATAGAATTAAAAAACAACTTCGATTTTCGACTGTTCAAGCCCAAAAACCTGTGTTCAAAATACTGATTGAGCCAACCGTCCTAACCTCGCGCTTGCCCAAAAATTGATTGAGGCAACTCTCTGAATTTCCAGCGCCAAAGAATAATTGTCCGGAAAACTGCGCCCGCTGAAGCCAACTTGCCGATAAACGCGAAACCAAGCCGCCGAGGGAGCAAAGAGAAACCATAAACCACTGACTTTGCGTGATTAAACATAACGCCCTGCTAAGGGGTGAGCAATGCACTGCAAAAGCGACCGCACACCAACTTAATCACAAAACTCACCGCATGCTAAAAGTGCCACGCATTGCGAATCCCTCTTAAGCAGTTTGTTAGGCGAATTTTCAAAGAGTTATGCGCATATCTGCACAATTGAAAAGCCCATCGCCCAAAGTCGGAAACCGTGCATGATTTTTGAGCGTGCCATAATTTGAGAAACCCGACTTTTCTAAAACTCGTATGCTTGCGAGATGCTCAATAAACGGATTGGTTCTTACCTCTTTTACACCCAAACTTTTCATGTATTGCAGACCATACCGGCACAACTCACTTGCAATACCTTGATTACTAAACTGCTTTGATATACCAAAGTGAATTTCAGCATATTGCTCATTAAATATGAAGACAACCAAACCGAACACAAGGTCATCTGGACTCGCAGCAACGCCATAAACACAAACTTTAGGCGCATATTCTGAGTAGGACTTTCGCCATTGCTTAATTTTCGAAAGCGTGGTTTCAACTGTATCGTGAGGCAATGTCGATATGTACTTTGCTGAACTGCTTGAGCCTGAGTACATACTAAACAACGAATGAGCATCAGCCTCTCGAAGCTCTCTGACTCTAAAAATTGTACTTTCGTAGTTCATTACACCTCCATTCGCCTAACGCCGCGTTAAGGGGTGCAGGCACGCAATACAAAAGCTACCGCACAGTGCCGTAACCACCGAACTCAACGCAAACTGAAAATGCCACGCGTGCCAAATCCCACTTAAACGCTTTGTTATGCTTAAGCTTAAACGCCCACATTTTTACCAAAACCAAGATTAACTCGGATAGGATTAGCTAACAAAAGGCAAAACATAGAAAACCGAAATGACTCATAGTTTTGAAAATCGAACCTTGATATTTGGCTGCTAAAACTCAAAAAAACTAAGATCAAATTGTTGATTGAGACAGCCCCCCTAACCTCGCGCTTACTTGAAAATTGACTGAGGCAACTCTCTGAATTTTCAGCGCCCAAGAATAAGTGTCCGAAAAGCAGCACCTACTGAAGCCAACTTGCCGACAAACTCGAAACTAACCAGCCGAGGGAGCAAAGAGAAATATAAACCACTGATTTTAGCTGATTAAGCATAACGCCCGGCTAAGGGGTTGACAACGCACCGCCGAACTCAAAAAACACACAGTAAACACTGAACTTAAATTTTGCACTAAAGCCGCCACGCGTTGGCAATCCCTCTTGAGCCGTTTGTTATGCAAATTCAATGAGATAAACTGAATTTACACGACCCAAAGCCACAATTACAATGGTTGAGTGATTCAAGAACTAACCCAAGCCAGAGCCATGATAAATAAGCCGCCAAAACAAAGTCCACCTTTCAACAACCAACCAAGCTTTTGAATGAGACAAACTCAACAAGCAAGACTTTCAGCAAATGCAAAATGCTCGATTAACTTGCCCTTTCCACACTTTGCGCCCATTGAATTTACAACGCACCAACGCTAAAACTGATTGAGGCAAACAAAGAACCTTGCCTGTTTTACGGTTTGAGTGAACCACGAATCTGAGGGTAAAAGTGCTCATTTGCCGACAACACAAAACGAATGGCCAGAGAAATCTAAAAAGATTGAACCCCTAAATTTCCCTGAGTTGCATAACGCCCGGTTAAGGGGCTGACAACGCAAAACACTGAACTCAAAATAACAACCGTAATCACAAAGGCCGATTTGAACAAAAACCGCCACGCGTTGGCAGTCCCTCTTTAACCGTTTGTTATGCAAATTCAATGAGATAAACTGACTTTACACAACCAAAAGCCACAATTGCAATGGTTGAGTGATTCAAGAATCAACCCAAGCCAGAGCCATGACAAATAAGCTGCCAAAACAAAGCACACCTTTCAACAACAAACCAAGCTTTTGAATGAGACAAACTCAACAAGCAAGGCTTTCAGCAAATGCGAAATACTCGATAAACTTGCCCTTTCCACACTTTGCGCCCGCTAAATTGACAACAAACCAGCACCAAAACTCATTGAGGCAAACAAAGAACCTTGCCTGTTTTACGGTTTAAGTTAACCACGAATTTGAGGGTAAAAAAGCTCATTTGCCGACAACACAAAACAAATGGCCGGAGAAATCCCAAAAGATTGAGTCCTAAATTTACCTGAGTTGCATAACGCTGCGTTAAGGGGTGAATGCCGCACAAACCAACTTCCCGTAGACCACTTTCACCACTAAAACTCACTGCATACCAAAAATGCCACGCGGCATGAATCCCTCTTTAACGCTTTGTTAGGGCTGTGGTTGGAGCGACTGCTTTTCTTTCAAGTAAAGATACAGTGGCAACCCAAACGATACTCCAACTGACAAAGTTCCCAACACAGCAAAATAGCGATACTTCACTTTATGTCTTTGGCCGTCCACCACGATAAAACCTAATAAAGCAATCGCCGCTACCAAAACATCAAGCCAAGCAAAAATACTAATGGGGCTTGCCACCGCTTCACGGAACAAAAGACCAATGTCTAAGCCATTGCTAACTAGCCAAGGAACAAACGCCCCGTATGGGAGCAATATACCCAACAAAGTAAGAACCAGATAAAACCTTACCATTTCGCCATCCTTGCACATTTTTCGTAGTAAACCCTAACGCCGCGTTAAGGGGTGAATGCCGCATAAACCAACTTTCTGCAAACCACTTTCACCACCAAAACTCACCGCATACCGAAAATGCCACGCGGCATGAATCCCTCTTAAACGCCTTGTTATGTGTTTGTTGTGTCGAGTTCATTTCTACACTTAGTTTGCTCGCGAGACACTACTATTAACAATGATTTTGTAAGTTCAAACGCAAGCTCAGACTCTGTTTCACCAAACGCTACGTAGGGGTTGTAGCCATAACTGACTTGGTTTCTAGTGCTAACTTTGTAATCCCGAGACATTGCATCTGAATGGGCGATTGCTATATTACGGCTACTTATTAAGCTCTTATGAAACTCGAGTGATTCACTTGATAACTTGCGCCTCCAGCAATTTAATAAAGCCCCAAACTTGTTACTTACCATATCTTTGTATTCTGGATCCTTTGTATTGGAAGAACCAAACACCCTCCCATAGGCAATTATAAAAGATGATGTTAAAGCCAACTGAATGATAGGCTCTTCGCCGGTTTCATACGATAAGAGCTTTTCTAGGAAATCATGGCAATACAATAAATCATCAAATGCCATAGTAACCCTGTTGAGATAGTGCTCAGATTGTTCCATTTCACCTCACTTACACATAACGCCCGGCTAAGGGGTTGACAACGCATAGCCGAATTCAAAAAACACACTGTAAACACTGAACTTCAATTTTGCACTAAAGTCACCAAGCGTTGGCAATCCCTCTTGAGCCGTTTGTTATGCAAATTCAATAAGATAAACTGACTTTACTCGATCAAAAGCCACGATTGCAATGGTTGAGTGATTCAAGAACCAACCCAAGCAAGAGCCGTGATAAATGAGCCGCCAAAACAACGTCCACCTTTCAGCAACAAACCAAGCTTTTGAGTCAGATAAGTTCAACGAGCTAAAAATTCAGCAAGTGAGAAATGCTCGATTAACTTGCCCTTTCCACACTTTGCGCCCGCTAAATTCACAACAAACCAGCACCAAAACTCATTGAGGCAAACAAAGAACCTTGCCTGTTTTACGGCTTGAGTAAACCACGAATTTTAGGGTAAAAATGCTCATCTGCCGACAACACAAAACGAATGGCCGGAGAAACCTCAAAAGATTGAACCCTTAAATTTACCTGAGTTGCATAACGCCCTGCTAAGGGGTGAGCAATGCACTGCAAAAGCTACCGCACACCAACTTAGTCACAAAACTCACCGCATACTAAAAATGCCACGCATTGCGAATCCCTCTTAAGCAGTTTGTTAGCTTAAATTTCAGCGCCTTAGATTTACCAAGCCTGAGATTAAACCGATTTGGAAAACCAAAAAATCACTTGAGCTTTGAAACCCGAATTGGCTCAAACTTTGTGACCTTTCATGCGATTTGAAAAACCAAAAATTTGATAAATCACTTTCGGAAAACTCAAAGCGAAAGCAAAACTGCCAAAGCGACTTTGCGCCAAACTTACTCACCTCGCTCAACCATAAAACTCAATTGAGGCAACAGCTCAAAAATCGCGTTGGCAAACAATGCTGATTTGCCGACAAACGAAAACGAATGGCCAATGGAAGAAAGAAAAGACCACAACCAATTGATTTTCATTGTTTTAAGCTAACGCCCTGTTAAGGTGTGAGCAACGCAATGCCAAAGCCGCCGCAGACCACCTTAAACACCAAACGCAACGCATAGTAAAAATGCCACGCGTTGCGAATCACTCTTAAACAGTTTGTTAGCCCTGAGGTCAATACGTGCAACTGTCACTAAGTAACTCAACAGCATCGATAAGATTGTCATAGTGAATAAGATGTATTTGATTATTCCTAATACTTTGCCGCTGAATTCTATACGTTTTATCATTAAAATCATCACGCCTGCCAGCGATTACCACATAGTTAATCCTAGACCTGTCGAAATGGCAAAATTCTTCAGGAAGAGGATCGTCCAACTTTTTATGCTTTTTGAAAAACTCTTGAAGAACACTGTAGTTTCGTTCAAGCCAAAATTCCCAGTCTTCGATTTGTGCTTTACCCTTTCGAAAAACTGTTCCCAAGTCGCCATTTAAGGTGGTAACGCTACCATTTGGAGACTCTAACTCAACAAATACGAAGTGCCATCCATCTGAATTTTTGCCCACAAGTAAATAGTCTGCTTTGTATGATGTTCCTAACGGAAATTCACGAAATAAATGAGCAGCATGATGACCAAAGTTATAATATTTTTTAAGTAAAGAACCTATAATGAAGAATGCTGGTTCACTGTTAATATAATTTAAAATATCTCGTTCTCGAACGTCAGACTTATTTAGTAAATCTATAAATCCTTTTAACAGCAATTGAATGTTGTCGGTGTCTTTCAGGTCCATCGTATCAAGATACTGATTCGGAAATAGACTCTGAAAATGCCTAGCCGCTCGCGGGTATTTTGAAAACAGATTTTTCCTAATCTTTACCCTGCTACCAGGGTTAACGATCTCTTCTTGTTTTACTTTTTCCCACTCATCCGTTTCTTCAGGAGTTAAGAATCGGTAGTCTCGATTGTTACTAGTCACATAAATTTCCTAATTTTCGAATAAGGGCTAACGCCGCGTTAAGGGGTGCAGGCACGCACTACAAAAGCTACCGCACAGTGCCGTAACCACTGAACCCAACGCAAACTAAAAATGCCACGCGTGCCAAATCCCACTTAAACGCTTTGTTATGCTTAAGCTTCAATGACTTACGTTTTACAAAAACCAAGAATAACTCAGCGTTGACTCACAGACAAAAGCCAAAAATCAAAAAACTGGAATGACTCATAATTTTGAAAATCAGACATTGAACTTTGGCCGCTAATACTCAAAAACCTAAGATCATATTGCTGATTGAGCCAACCGCCATAACCTCGCGCTTGCCCGAAAATTGACTGAGGCAACGCTCAGAATTTTCGCGCCCAAGAATGGATGTCCAGAAAACAGCGCCCGCTGAAGCCAACTTGCCGACAAACTCAAAACTGAAAAGCCAAAGGAACAAAGAAGAACCATAACCCACTGATTTTACGTGATGAAGCATAACGCCCTGCTAAGGGGTGAGCAATGCACTACAAAAGTTACCGCACACCAACTTAATCACAAAACTCACCGCATGCTGAAAATGCCACGCATTGCGAATCCCTCTTAAGCAGTTTGTTAGGCTTGTGCTGACTGTTAGCAATGAACCCTTAGCTTTGCTGCTTCTTTCTTAGGTACTTGCCACTTTTTTCATAGACCAATGTTAACGCAGCATAAATAGACACAAACAACACTAAGTCTAATGCAGCCAGTTTTACGTTAAATGGATCTGAGAAAATGTTGTATGTGAAACCAAGTTGCGCTTCTACAAATTTCACCAAAACTATCGTTGCAATAAAAACTAATATACCCATCAACTTACCTATCGAAAGTGGCAACAACATTCGTCGAAAATATGATAGCCCCGAACAAAGAAAGAACAAAAATTACGTCATTAATGCGAGTCAGTTAGTGATGTTACCGACTAGCCTAACGCTGCGTTAAGGGGTGAGTGCCGCATAAACCAACCTTCCGCAGACCACCTTCACCACAAAACTCACTGCAAACCCAAAATGCCACGCGGCACGAATCCCACTTGAACGCCTTGTTATGCTTAAGCTTCAATGGGTTACGTTTTTCTGGAAACAAGATTAACTCCGCTTTGATTCACAAACAAAAACCAAAACGTAGAAAACCGAAATGACTCATAGTTTTGAAAATCAGACTTTGAAATTTGGCTGCTAAAGCTCAAAAACCTAAGATCAAATTGCTGATTGAGCCAGCCGCCCTAACCTCGCGCTTACCCGAAAATTGACTGAGGCAACGCTCTGAATTTTCAGCGCCAAAGAATAAGTGTCCGGAAAACAGCGCCCACTGAAGCCAAGTTGCCGATAAGCACAAAAACAATCAGCCTAGGGAACAAAGAAAAACCATAAACCACTGATTTTACGTTATTAAGCATAACGCCCGCTTAAGGGGCAGCCAACGCTACTACTGACTCTCCGCATAACACAGTAACCACGAAAACCAACGCATAGTAAAATGCCATGCGTTGGCTGTCCCTCTTGAAGCGTTTGTTATAGCTCGGCTATGTGTGACAACGTTTCTGGATGACGCTGTACTAACTTTAAAAGAGTGACCGCTTGACCATTTGGCACGCTACGACCTTGTTCCCAGTTTTCTAATGTGCGCGAAGACGTATGAAGTAACCGCGCGAAAACTCCGCGGGACATATTAAACTGCTCGCGAATACTCACGATTTCATCCGGTGAGATGTTCAACTCTCCCACGTCATTCACATGATGTGTTTTCAGCGTAAGCTTACCTTCTGAATGCTGTTTAGCCTCAACAAGAGCTGAGCTTAACTCTGCAAATAAATCACGATTGCTCATTGCGCCACGCCTCCATAAAAGCCATTAGTTGTTTCCTTTGATTTGCATTCAAATCGGACATTTCATTTTTGCCGTAAATGGTTAGCAAATAGAAACGCCTCTTTTCATCGAGAAAGTAATAGATAATCCGTGAACCACCACGCTTTCCCTTACCTTTACTCGCAACTCGAATTTTTCGCAAACCGCCAGTACCTTGAATCACATCACCCAGCTTGGGGTTTAGCATTAGCTCTGCTTGAAAGAGCCTATACTCCTCATCACTGAGATACTCATCTCGGTACTTTTCAAAAATTGTTGATTCGACAAATACACTTTTCATACAGAAAGTGTACGCAACAAGCGTACAGATAGCAAGAACTAGTTCAGATAAGAGCTATAACGCCGCGTTAAGGGGCAGCCAACGCTACTACTAAGCTTCCGCACAACACTGTAATCACAAAAACCAACGCATAATAAAAATGCCACGCGTTGGCTGTCCCTCTTGAACGCCTTGTTATACCGTTCTTATAGCGCTAGAATGACCTTTATAAAGACCACTTAAAGGACTCAATAAATGACCGCTAGAATCTTAGCCGATGTGGCTGCAAGTATTACTGAATTAAAAGCTAATCCTATGAAAGTTGCAACAAGTGCATATGGTGAACCTGTCGCTGTACTTAACCGAAACGAACCTGCTTTTTACTGTGTTCCAGCAAAAGCATACGAAATGATGATGGATCGACTCGATGATCTCGAACTATTAGCTATTGCAAGAGAACGAGAGTCTGAAGAAAGCATTTCGGTAAACATCGATGACCTATAAACTTGATTTCAAAAAGAGCGCCTTAAAAGAATGGAAAAAACTTGGCTCTACACTACAACAGCAATTTAAAAAGAAACGGTTCATCCGGAAAATCGATACCTGAATGGCTTTTCTGATACCATATCGCCAAAAATAGCCAGTTAATGTCAACTTCACTTCTTTACCATCGCTTTGGAATACGCGGCCCTTTCCATTATTGCTCTACAGAGTTTGATGGTGACGCGACCATCTTTCACGTAGCACACAATCCTCATATTAAATGTCCATCATGTCGTAGTCGTGATGTCATAAAAAAAAGGAGGTAAGGTTCGCCGTTTCATCGCTACGCCAATCGGCACTAGCCCCTGTTACATCCAGATAGCAAACCAGCGGATTGAATGCCGAGCTTGTAATACACTCGGGTATTTGCCGCTTAACTTTGTTCCTCGTCCCAAAGTGCGTTACACAAAGGGCTTTGAACAGTATGTTCTCTCGCTGTCAGCATTGAACGTCACCATCAATGCCATTGCCAAGCTATGTGGTGTCTGTTGGGATACAGTGAAAGATATTCAGAAGCATTACCTGCAAAAGCGATACTCTCAACCTTGTCTTAAAAACGTCACTCACATTGGAATTGATGAGATTTACTGTGGCTCAAAAAGTGGCTTCATGACGGTTGTGATTGATATGAAGACAAGTGCCGTCATTTATACAGAGAAAGGAAAGAAGGCCGAAAGCCTTGACGGTTTTTGGAAACGGAAGCTGCGTTGTAAAAAGCCGATTGAAGCCGTCGCCACCGATATGGGACAGGCATACATCTCTTCGGTAAAACAGCACGCCCCGAAGGCGAAGTTGGTCATTGACCGTTTCCACGTGGTGAAGCGTTTTAATGAAAAGCTGACAGAGTTCAGGCGTGAACTACAAAATTCGATGAGTAACAAAAATGACGCTCAATACCTTAAGAATACTCGTTGGTTATTGGTAAGTAATCCCGATAGGTTAGATGAGCAAGGCCAAGCGAGATTGGAGCGAGCACTCGCAGCCAATCAGCCCTTAGCGGTGGTTTATTATTTAAAAGAGAAGTTAAGAATGCTGTGGTCGCAGCCATCAAAGATAGAGGGTGAGAGATGGCTAGAAAGCTGGATAGATGAAGCGAACCACTCAGGCATTGTGATGCTAGAGAAGTTTACTAAGACCCTGAGGAAGCATAAGGATGGGATATTGGCATTTTATGATGAAAGGATGAATAGTGGTCGAGTAGAGGGTGTGAACAACCGAATAAAGACGCTGAACAAAGTCGCCTATGGGTATCGTGATTGGGAATTTTTTGAGTTAAAAATCAAAGCCAGTCATGAGGCGAAGTATCGATTTTCCGGATGAACCGAACTTTGACCGCTAATTCTAAACAAACCTTAGATCAGATTGCTTATTGAGCCAACCGCCTCAACCTCGCGCTTGCCCGAAAATTGATTGAGGCAATTCGCTGAATTTCCAGCGCCAAAGAATAATTGTCCAGAAAACCGCGCCCACTGAAGCCAACTTGCCGAGAAACACCAAACTAAAGAGCCAAGGGAACAAAGAACAATCATAAACCACTGACTTTTGGTGATTAAGCATAACGCCGCGTTAAGGGGTGAATGCCGCATAAACCAAGCTTCCGCAGACCATTTTCACCACAAAAATCACCGCATACCAAGAATGCCACGCGGCATGAATCCCTCTTGAACGCCTTGTTATGCTTAAGCTTCAATGGGTTACGTTTTTATGGAAACAAGATTAACTCGACTTTGAATCAGAAACAAAAGCCAAAACGTAGAAAACCGAAACGACTCGTAGTTTTGAAAATTGCACGTTGAAATTTGGCTGCTAAAACTCAAAAACCTAAGATCAAACTTCTGATTGAGCCAACCGCCCTAAACTCGCGCTTGCCCGAAAATTGACTGAGGCAACGCTCTGAATTTCCAGCGCCAAAGAACAAGTGTCCGGAAAACAGCGCCCAATGGAGCCAACTTGCCGACAAACACAAAACTGAAAAGCCAAAGGAACAAAGAAGAACCATAACTCACTGATTTTGCGTGATTAAGCATAACGCCCAATTAAGGGGTGAACAACGCCTACACCCAACCTAAACATTGTGCCATAAACACTAAAATTGAAGTAGAAGCAAAAATACCAAGCGTTGTGAATCCCTCTTAAATTGCTTGTTATGTGAATTCTCGATTGAAACGCCGAACTTTTGTACGCATATTTTTCATCGGTGATGATGTATTAAACTGAATCATGCGCCCCAACGTCCATTGTTCATACCACGCAACACCATACAAATCATGGTCGCTTAGGCTTGAAATGAGTAAAAGTATCTCGTTAACTGTAGACTCAAGCTCAATGAGTAAATCATCATATTTCCACTCACAGTACTCTTCGTGGAAGCTTTCAGCGAGTGAGCCTAATTGGTTCCATTTATAACCAGTTTCTGGGAAATCAACATGTTGGTTTTGAGATCTTAAGTAATGCCATTTAAGAACGAGTTTTCCCCAACCAATCAAGTAAGCCACTGTATCACTAACGCTAATGACTGTACCTTTGACGTTTCCCTCTACTCCAGGTGTGCGAGCTTTGCTTTCCGGAATTGAACGATAGTCAGCCATGAGTTTCGGAAATATTGAGTTTATAGCTAACTCCAATTCATCCTTATTTCTTGGCACAGAAGACATTTTGACCTCCATTCACATAACGCCGCGTTAAGGGGTGAGTGCCGCACAAACCAACTTTCCGCAGACCACTTTCACCACAAAAATTACCGCATACCAAAAATGCCACGCGGCACGAATCCCTCTTGAACGCTTTGTTATGTTTAAGCTTCAAGGGCTTACGTTTTACCAAAACCAAGATTAACTCAGCGTTGACTCGCAAACAAAAGCCAAGACCTAAAAAACTGAAATGACTCATAGATTTGAAAAACAGACTTCGAATTTTAGCAATGCAAGCCCAAAAAATTGTGGTCAAAATACTGATTGAGCCAACCGCCTTAACCTCGCGCTTGCCCCAAAAATTGATTGAGGCAATTCTCTGAATTTCCAGCGCCAAAGAATAAATGTCCAGAAAACAGCGCCAAACGAAGCCAACTTGCCGACGTGCACAAAACCAACAAGCCGACGGAGCAAAGAAAAGATACAACCCACTGATTTGACGTGATTAAACATAACGCCGCGTTAAGGGGTGAGTGCCGCATAAACCAACTTTCCGCAGACCACTTTCACCACCAAAACCAACCGCATACCAAAAATGCCACGCGGCACAAATCCCTCTTTAACGCTTTGTTATGTTTAAGCTTCAAGGGCTTACGTTTTACCAAAACCAAGATTAACTCGACTTTGATTTACAAACAAAAGCCAAAGCGTAGAAAACTGAAATGACTCATAATTTTGAAAATCAGACTTTGAACTTTGGCAGATAAAACCGAAAAACTAAGATCAAATTTCTGATTGAGCCAGCCGCCCTAACCTCGCGCTTACTCGAAAATTGACTGAGGCAATTCTCTGAATTTCCAGCGCCTAAGAATGAATGTCCGGAAAACAGCGCCAAACGAAACCAACTTGCCGACAAGCACAAAACCAACAAGCCAAGGGAGTAAAGAAAAGATACAACCAACTGATTTTGCGTGATTAAACATAACGCCGCGTTAAGGGGCGCAGGCACGCACTACAAACGTGACCGCATACAACTTAACCACTAAACAAACTGCAAGCCAAAAATGCCACGCGTGCCAAGTCCCTCTTGAACGCCTTGTTATGCTTAAGCTTCAATGACTTACGGTTTACCAAAACCGAGATTAACTCAGCTTTAACTCACAAACAAAAGCCAAAAACCAAAAAACTGAAATGACTCATAATTTTGAAAATCAGACTTTGAACTTTGGCGATAAAACCGAAAAACCTAAGATCAAACTTCTGATTGAGCCAACCGCCCTAACCTCACGCTTGCCCGAAAATTGATTGAGGCAATTCTCTGAATTTCCAGCGCCAAAGAATAAATGTCCAGAAAACAGCGCCAAACGAAGCCAACTTGCCGAAAAACTAGAAACTAACAAGCCGATGGTACAAAGAAAAATCACAAAGCACTGAATTTACGTGATTAAACATAACGCCGCGTTAAGGGGTGCAGGCACGCAATACACAAGTTACCGCACAATGCCGTAACCACCAAACCTAACGCAAACTGAAAATGCCACGCGTGCCAAATCCCACTTGAACGCTTTGTTATGCTTAAGCTTCAATGACTTACGTTTTGATAAAACCAAGATTAACTCGACCTTGATTCACAAGCAAAAGCCAAAACCTAAAAAACGGAAATGACTCATGATTTTGAAAATCAGACTTTGAAATTTGGCTGCTAAAACTTAAAAACCTAAGTTCAATTTGCTGATTGCGCCAACCGCCCTAACCCCGCGCTTACCCGAAAATTGATTGAGGTATTTCTCTGAATTTCCAGCGCCAAAGAAAAAGTGTCCGGAAAATAGCACCCACTGAAGCCAACTTGCCGACAAACTCAAAACTGAAAAGCCAAAGGAACAAAGAAGAACCATAACCCACTGATTTTCGTGATTAAGCATAACGCCGCATTAAGGTGTGACGCACGCTTGGCTACACTTGAGCGAAGCGAAAATGCCAAGCGTAAGGAATCACTCTTAAATGCTTTGTTATATGCTTTTTTGCGCATAAAAAAGCACCGCCTATGCGATGCTTATTGTGTTCAGCTTTCTTTATGCTTTTGGCGGACCAGCGAGTCGACCGTATGTAGCACTAGGAGCTTTAACTTTTAAAGACTTAGCAAATGAAGACTTACTTTTATTTGCATGAGATAGCATACGTTTCAAAGCTTTATCTACACTCAAGTCATTTGTATTTTTCGCTGTTGATGTCAACATAGTTTGCCCCCTTAGTTGCTATAACTATAACCGATCATTCTTTAATTGGGAAGATTAGTTAATCTCCATCCACCACTACTCGTTTAAACAAAGCATTATTACGTGGGTCAAATGGATCTCGTTCATCAAACCCTAACTCACGATAATAATTTATGAGATCATCTTCATCGATTGGGTCCTGTATACCAACCCAATCGGCTTCAATTGCTACAGCAAAGAGTTCGGCACACCTTGAAGCTATTGGAACGACAAAGCCTTTCATCGGATTATCGATCTCTCCACCTTGAACATAATTAATCTTAACAACCAATTTACCTTCGCTAGCTTTACCTAACATCAAACCACATAACTGATCATCATGCCATACAGCTAACTCCAATCGAGCCATATGGTCTCGTCTATACTGGTTGCGAACTATACGCCAATCCCAACCAATCTGACGATTAACCGGAATAACCCATTCGCCTTGAGACAGTAGTGCATCTTCTGTTATTTCCGTCAAATCAACGTGACCGACAAAGTCAGGCTCAAGAAGCTCAAATTCATCTTGAGTTTGAGCTAATGCAGCATTTCTAAGCTGTTGATATTTATTAGCTATAACTCTGTTGCCCATCACTTACTTCCACTTTAACTGATAATTGGAGATAGAATATCACGGTTTGCAATCGTTTTGCATATAACGCCGCGTTAAGGGGTGAATGCCGCATAAACCAACCTTCCGCAGAACACTTTCACCACCAAAAATCACCGCATACCAAAAATGCCACGCGGCATGAATCCCACTTAAACGCCTTGTTATATTGATGCAGGACAAGTCAACTTATTAGTTCAACTGAGATGAAAGCAGCAGTAACGAAAAAATCGCAAAACTGTATCTAAGGTCATTCCTAAGCTTTAGCAGCCTGTTATTATTCAATTGGTCTAAATCTTTACCAAAGAGCATCGGAATCGGAACAAATAAGAACATACCAAAATGGAACACTACAAACGGTGGAGCACCTCTAGATCGCCAATGTTCATTCTCCATTTCACTCCATTCCTCATAAAAGCCCTTGCTAGATTTTATAAGCGGAAACAGTGATACCAACACTGCACAAACCATCAGAGTATTTAATAACTCATTCATATTAGCTCCAAAACTCAAAAAACAATATAACGCCGTGTTAAGTGGTGAGCAGCGCTACCACCAAAACTAAAGACATTGTGCCATAAACACATAAGCAAAACTTTGAACTGAAGCCGCCGAGCGTTGCGAATCCGTCTTAAACACCTTGTTATACCGCTTGCTTGCAACTAAAATGACCAAGTTAAAGACCGCTTTAAGGAGCTTTTAAATGACTGCTAGAATATTAGCTGATGTTGCTGCAAGTATTACTGAGTTTAAAGCAAACCCGATGAAGGTTGCTTCAAGTGCTTATGGTGAACCAGTAGCCGTGCTAAACCGAAATGAGCCAGCATTTTACTGTGTGCCAGCTGCCGCATACGAAATGATGATGGACAAACTTGAAGATATTGAGCTACTTGCTATAGCAAAAGAACGCGAGTCTGAATCAAGCATTTCGGTGAGCATCGATGACTTATAATCTTGAATTTAAAAGTAGCGCACTTAAAGAGTGGAAAAAACTCGGCGCTACTTTGCAACAGCAATTTAAGAAAAAACTGATTGAGCGTTTAGCTAACCCACATGTTCCTGCATCCAAATTATCCGGGTCAGAGAACATGTATAAGATCAAATTACGCCAATCTGGCTATCGCTTAGTATACAAAGTGCAAGACCACGTAGTTATTGTTACCGTTTTAGCCGTAGGTAAACGTGAACGTAGCGATGTATACAGAAAAGCGATGACAAGGCTCAACGACTGATTGCGGTATAACGCCCTGCTAAGGGGTGAGCAATGCACTACAAAAGCTACCGCACACCAACTTAATCACAAAACCCACCGCATGCTGAAAATGCCACGCATTGCGAATCCCTCTTAAGCAGTTTGTTATAAGCGTCTAAAAGTTTTTACCGAAACTATTAAGGAGTGTTTCTATAAACTTATTGGCCTTGTGAAAAATGTATTGGATAATTTTCTTCTTGAGTCAGTATACTTGTTCATAGCTTCTAGCCACTTATCTTGATCTGGATTAATGACCAGATAGTCAATATATGCCGTTAGCAAGTCAATCACATTACAAAAATATAAATAAGAAATTCGGTTTGCCCCTTCACAGTTCAAAAAACCAGAAATATACGTTACTTCTTTATATTCAAATATTTGCTTATGAAACGTAGCCATAAAATCTATTTGTAACCTAAGCTCTCCTATTTCATCACGTAGAAGTGAAACTTCCTTTGATGTAAGCCCCAGATGACTTTCACTTAGTTCAAAAGCTAGCTCAAGTGAATTAGCCAGATCACTTTGCAACTCTCCAATTTTTTTAGTGTTGTCTTCAATTATTCTCTTATAAAGCTCAAAGCGCTCAGACTCCTTACTATCAGCATCCGAAAAACCATCTGAAATACAGTTACTCAGCGCTGTAACATTATTGTCAGCAGATTTATATTCTGTACCATTAGGAGTAGACGCAAAGATATCAGGTGTCGGCTGGCAAATGTTGTCTAAGTGTTTTTTAACTTGCGAAGTTGTATTCTGGAATTTACAGCAGCATCTATATATTTATCAAAGGAGATTTGTTGCCTCCAATTGTTTGCAGAGTCTTGGGCTGCTTTCGCAGCTTGAGCTGAAGAGCGAGCAGCAAAACCAGTTGCTATAGCTGCTACAGATGTTGAAATCCCAGCTATCCATGCCCCCGCATTGGCAATACTTTGTTGCCCCCAATCAATTGAGAGCCACCATACAAAGAAACCATCTATCGGGTTAAAGATCAATAGCCCTAAAATAAGCCCAAGGCACAAAGGAAAACTGAATGAGAGAAATGCACTAATTTTTTTATCTGAACTCATAACATACCACTAAGCTTATAACGCCGCGTTAAGGGGTGAGTGCCGCCTAAACCTGCTCTCCGCAAACCACTTTCACCACCAAAATCACCGCATACCAAAAATGCCACGCGGCACGAATCCCACTTGAACGCTTTGTTATGTTTGTAATCAAAGCGTACAACTTACACTTTTAGAGTAAGAATGAGCAATTTTGACATTGTTCACTCTTATATAGTGCTCCATACGCCTTCTTAGCGATGTAGCGTCATGGCCTTTATCTTCTGTTGGTTCCGAAACTAAATAACCATGTGGGCAAAGCTCATTAATTTTTTCCACGAAAATACTATCAATTTCAACATTTGAACTTGTTAGATTCTTTTCACTAATAGCTATCAATGTGTAATGGTTATCATCAACTTCATAACTGAGAACTTCTATTGGTGCTGCCTGACTAGCGGCACACCCAGTCAAAAATACTAAACTCATAAAAACTGATTGTTTCATTTTTATCCTTAAAACATAACGCCGCGTTAAGGGGTGCAGGCACGCAATACAAAAGCTACCGCACAATGCCGTAACCACCAAACCTAACGCAAACTGAAAATGCCACGCGTGCCAAATCCCACTTGAACGCTTTGTTATGCTTAAGCTTCAATGACTTACGTTTTGATAAAACCAAGATTAACTCGACCTTGATTCACAAGCAAAAGCCAAAACCTAAAAAACGGAAATGACTCATGATTTTGAAAATCAGACTTTGAAATTTGGCTGCTAAAACTTAAAAACCTAAGTTCAATTTGCTGATTGCGCCAACCGCCCTAACCCCGCGCTTACCCGAAAATTGATTGAGGTATTTCTCTGAATTTCCAGCGCCAAAGAAAAAGTGTCCGGAAAATAGCGCCCACTGAAGCCAACTTGCCGACAAACTCAAAACTGAAAAGCCAAAGGAACAAAGAAGAACCATAACCCACTGATTTTGCGTGATTAAGCATAACGCCCAATTAAGTGGTGAGCAACGCACTGGCCAAGCCGCTGCATTACACCGTAAACACTTTACCTGACGCATAGTAAAACTGCCACGCGTTGAGAATCCACTTAAATTGTTTGTTAACTTACGATCGCAAGGCTATTTCTACCCTTTCTTTCCCTTTACCGATATTCTTACGCTTTAGTTGAACTTGGCCAACTTCTGATGTGCGCTTTAAATGAGTACCACAACAAGCTACCTGCGAAAAACCGTGTACTTTCCAATACCTTTTTTCATTCGCTTTATCAGAAAAATCACTAATGATTACTGAGTCAGAATCGATCAGCTTTTGGGCTTCAGTTTCCATTTCTTTCAACAACGGACTAATACTTTCCGGCCACTCAAAATCGATACGACTCTTATTTTCAGAAATATGAGCACCAATCTTTACAATCCCTTTGTGTCGCTGATAAAACATCTTCAAGACCACTTCAGCTGCAAAGTGCAGCTTCATTAAGGCATATCTACGCTCCCAGTCAATGCGCGTTATGACTGTATCACCAGGAATAAAATTTGGAGGATATTTCAACGTGTAAATAAGTCGAGTGCCTACTTTGCGTGCAAGCAATACAGGAATACCGTTAATCGTACCTCTATCGCTTTCTTGACCACCAGACTCCGCATAGAAAATCGTTTGGCTTAATTCAACGTTACTACTATCTACACAAGTTACCGTTGAACTAAGTTCTGTTTGGTAGGGATTAGCCCAAAATACTTTTTCGCACATACTACTATCCTTGCAGTAAACCAATCTCGAGATAGTACCCTAAGCAATAACCAAGTCAATTCGATAGACTAGTAAGTTAACGCTCTGTTAAGGGGTGAGCAACGCAATACCGAAGCCGCAGCAAACCACCTTAATCACTTAAACCAACGCATAGTGAAAATGCCATGCGTTGCGAATCCCACTTAAACAGTTTGTTATGCCATATAGCTCAAAAGGAATGACTCAACATCACGTATCATATTTCGGACATCTTGCTCAGAAAATAATTCTGGTTTTCCATGAGCGGCACTATTACGAATATCGGCTATTGCGGTAATTTGCTTCTGCTGCAACTTACTATAGAGTCCTGATTTGGCAAGTTGGGAGTTCATGGAATCCAACTTGCCATGCGAAATACCATTATCAGTACAAAGATCTCGAAGTGCTGTTTCTAGAACTACACCGGCAATGACTGCAGACGCTAATTTGTAACCGCTGTTGAGCAATTCTTCAGCTTGTTCTAACTCACTCTCAAAAACTTCTGCCTGTACAAGCTGTTTTAGTGAGATTAGGTAACCCCCTTCAAAATCTTCTTTTGCAGCACCAAAAATAGCACCTACTCGTTTTTTGATGCCATAGTCAGATTCCATCGTTCGGCGCTTTTCACCTTCAACAAATGCGATGAAATGCTGCGAGTTTTCACCGCATGCAGTTACAAGTAGATTCTTTGCCTTTACTTTCCAACTTGTAAATAGTTCCGTATCAATTGTTTCTGCTGAGCCATAAGCACCATTTACAGTTTTTTTCGTTCCTTCTATTGTATCTAGTTGGTCTTGAAGTTCATTAAATCGCTGGGCTAATTTTTTATTCATTTCATACTCCTAACCTTTTAGCTACCATTTGGCATAACGCCCGGTTAAGGGGCAGCCAACGCCACAACCAAGCTTCCGCATAACACAGTAACCACAAAAACCAACACATAATAAAAATGCCACGCGTTGGCTGTCCCTCTTGAACCGTTTGTTATGCTTAAGCTTCAATGACTTATGTTGTACCAAAACCAAGATTAACTCAGCTTTGATTCACAAACAAAACCCAAAAACCAAAAAACTGAAATGACTCATGATTTTAAAAATCAGACTTTGAACTTTGACCGCTAATTCTAAACAAACCTAAGATCAGATTGCTTATTGAGCCAACCGCCTCAACCTCGCGCTTGCCCGAAAATTGATTGAGGCAATTCGCTGAATTTCCAGCGCCAAAGAATAATTGTCCGGAAAACAGCGCCCACTGAAGCCAACTTGCCGAGAAACACCAAACTAAAAAGCCAAGGGAACAAAGAACAATCATAAACCACTGACTTTTGGTGATTAAGCATAACGCCCAATTAAGGGGTGAGCAACGCTACCACCCAACCTAACGCATTGTACCGTAAACACTAAAATTGAAGTAAAAGCGAAATGCCAAGCGTTGGGAATCCCTCTTAAATTGTTTGTTAGCTGAATTTTTCCATAACAAAGTTCTGCAGTTTTTGGCCCCGAACTTCTATCGCTTGCTCTTTCACAACCTTAAAACCAAATTTTTCGTAGAAAGGTCGAGCTGTAATACTAACCTCAGAACAATACTTGGCAATACCACGTGCTTTCCCGACTTTAAAAACGTGCTCCATAAGACAACGAGCAACACCTTTACCTTGGTAGTCATGATGACAAAAGAAATGATCGATTAAACCACTTTCTTGAAGGTCAGCATAACCAACAATGACACCCTCTATTTCTGCAATAAAAGGTGAAATAGCGTTAAGTTTATTCTTCCATATCTCGCGGTCAAAATTATCTGGTGCCCAAGCCTCAACTTGCTCTTGGGAATAGTCTCTTCGATTCACGTTACGAACCGTATGATAAAAAAGTTCCCACAACTCACTTGCGTCAGATTCTTCGTATTTTCTAATTTTGATCATGCTACTTGTACCAATATTCAGCTAACGCCCAATTAAGGGGTGAGCAACGCTACCACCCAACCTAAAGCATTGCGCCATAAACACTTAACTTGAAGTAGAAGCAAAAATGCCAAGCGTTGGGAATCCCTCTTAAATTGTTTGTTAGGGCTAAATTTCCAATGTTGGAAGTTCAACATTATTAATTAGCGCTCTTAGTCTCAGAAAGTGCTTTTTGTTTACCTTTCCAACTAACTTTCGACTTCTATATAACTCTCCCGTGCCTAGATGCATAACCACATTCTCATCGTAATTATGTGCATGTGGCGAGGAAGGGAAAGGGTCAACGTCATCTTGGTGTACGTCCCAAACTTCACCCTTAATTTTATACTTCTTCTTGGTGAGTTCACGTTCAATCCCACCAGGTAAAACACTATCTTCATCGCGTAGAACTATACGTTCTAATATTGGGGTGCAAGTATCTAAGTAACTAGACGATGAAATAAAACTGTGAATTATATTTTCATCCAAAGGTGGCTCGATACCCTCCTTGTCAAGTGCATCGACTAATTCTCCGACCTCAATTACACATTTGTATTTGGCTTCCAAATGGAAAACGAAATCTTCACCAATGCCCATGAAATCGACTAGCAACATGACTTTGTTCATATTCATACTTTCCATAGAAACTATCCTTTTTAGCCCTAACGCCCGCTTAAGGGGCAGCCAACGCTACTACTCACTTTCCGCATAGCACCGTAACCACAAAAACCAACGCATAGTAAAAATGCCACGCGTTGGCTGTCCCTCTTGAAGCGTTTGTTATGTGTAATTTTCTATGTACTCCCTTAAGGACTTTGTCGGTTCAAACAAAGGACTAATTGGAAGGTTAAGATTTAGCTTTTCAATTTCCACTGCCGAATAACCATGGTATTTCTCAAAGTCACTCCAACTGCTCTTGTGAACCTGCTTTACGATTTGAAAGTCTAGTAGCAACTGAGAAAAGGCTTCAGGACTATACCCCTCAGTCTCAGCAATAAAGTGTTGTATCGCCGGATGTTTACCTTGAACCAATGCTAAATAGAATCTAGCGATGTCATTAACATGGATATATTGGTTATAACCTTTAGAGGGTATCGCTACTTGGAGAGTTTGGTTTGATAAAGAATCTACAATTCTCTTTAGCTGACAGTTTTCACCACCATAAACCAAACTAGGGCAGTAAACGACATGCCACTTATTGGTGATAGCGCAATCAATCGTAACTGTGTCCGGTTTTACCATTTCTAGAGGCTTAAGCCGAAATTCTTTGAGATCATTACGAGAAGCATTACCAAATAGCCAAACGCCCGATGTGTGGATTTTTGTCGCTCCTTTAGCTGCGAGTCTATCCAACTGCATTAGCAGCTTGGACTCTATATCAGCGATTTCCTCCGGCGAAAATTCTGACCAATGTGGGCGAGCACAATTTATAACGATGTCAAAGTAACCAGAGAGATCTAATGGCATTTTAGTAAGTTTCCGAGCAGGAAGTAAGACACCGCTAGTCCTGCTGTAGGTCGAAACTTCAAAACCATTTTCGACAAACATCTTAGTCACGTGGCTACCAATATATCCATTGGCTCCTGCTATAAGTACTTTCATTCTTTCCCTGAACTCTCGATTACACATAACGCCCTGCTAAGGGGTGAGCAATGCACTACGAAAGCGACCGCACACCGCCTTAATCACAAAACTCACCGCATGCTGAAAATGCCACGCATTGCGAATCCCGCTTAAGCAGTTTGTTAGGCTTATTATTCGCCGTTTATCTGCTTCGCAAAATTAGCGTGGAACCTGATTAGCTCGACACCATCTATTGCTTTTATACATGCATTATTTCCCTCTGCAGTGCAGAAAGGTGGATACGCAAATAATAGCTGACCAACCTTTAAATCCAAGTCGTTTGGAATGCTCAACCTTTCAATTGGATCCCCGTCAACCCAAGCCAAAAACTGTTCCCAACTACAACCAAATTCATCAATATCACCAGTTTCGGCATTCAATTTAACTACCAAGTTATCTCGAATAAAAAATTGGTCACCAAAGCAATCCTGAGCAATAGGAAAATCACTTGCTTTAACTTCTCGATATAAGTTGTGGAAAGCCAACTCACCATCTAAGAAAGTATTAACATTTAACAATCGCTCTTGTGCATGATTAGAGCGGATTTGTAGACCGCCTGAATATAATATTTTCATAGTTTCTCGCTCTATAAGCCTAACGCCGCGTTAAGGGGTAAGTGCCGCATAGATCAACTTCCCGCAGACCATTTTCACCACCAAAACTCACCGCATACCAAAAATGCCACGCGGCACGAATCCCTCTTTAACGCTTTGTTATGTTTAAGCTTCAAGGGGTTACGTTTTACCAACACCGAGATTAACTCAGCGTTGACTCACAAACAAAAGCCAAGACCTAAAAAACTGAAATGACTCATAGATTTGAAAAACAGACTTCGAATTTTGGCAATTCAAGCCTAAAAACTTGTGGTCAAAACACTGATTGAGCCAGCCGAACCAACCTCGCGCTTACTCGAAAATTGATTGAGGCAATTCTCTGAATTTCCAGCGCCAAAGAATAAATGTCCAGAAAACCGCGCCCACTGAAGCCAACTTGCCGAGAAACACCAAACTAAAAAGCCAAGGGAACAAAGAACAATCATAAACCACTGACTTTTGGTGATTAAGCATAACGCCGCGTTAAGGGGCGCAGGCACGCACTACAAACGTGACCGCATACAACTTAACCACTAAACAAACTGCAAGCCAAAAATGCCACGCGTGCCAAGTCCCTCTTGAACGCCTTGTTATGCTTAAGCTTCAATGACTTACGGTTTACCAAAACCGAGATTAACTCAGCTTTAACTCACAAACAAAAGCCAAAAACCAAAAAACTGAAATGACTCATAATTTTGAAAATCAGACTTTGAACTTTGGCAGATAAAACCGAAAAACCTAAGATCAAACTTCTGATTGAGCCAACCGCCCTAACCTCGCGCTTGCCCGAAAATTGATTGAGGCAACGCTCTGAATTTCCAGCGCCAAAGAACAAGTGTCCGGAAAACCGCGCCCACTGAAGCCAACTTGCCGACAAACTCAAAACTAACCAGCCGAGGGAACAAAGAAAAAACATAAACCACTGACTTTGCGTGATTAAGCATAACGCCGCGTTAAGGGGCACAGGCACGCAATACAAAACTTGCTGCATAGCGCCTTAACCACTAAACCCAACGCAAATTGAAAATGCCACGCGTGCCAAGTCCCTCTTGAACGCTTTGTTATGCTTAAGCTTCAATAACTTACGTTTTGCCAGAGCCAAGATTAACCCGGCTTTAACTCACAAACAAAAGCCAAAAACCAAAAAACTGAAATGACTCATGATTTTGACAATCAGACTTTGAACTTTGGCAGATAAAACCGAAAAACCTAAGATCACATTTCTGATTGAGCCAATCGCCCTAACCTCGCGCTTGCCCAAGAATTGATTGAGGCAACTCTCAGCATTTTTAGCGCCCAAGAATGGATGTCCAGAAAATAGCTCTCACAAAAGCCAAGTTGCCGACAGACACCAAACTGAAAAGCCAAAGGAGCAAAGAAAAACACTAAACCACTGATTTTTGGTGATTAAGCATAACGCTTTCTAAACTACACAATATCTCACAATCTGCCATTGAAGTGTCGTGTTTGTATGAGAACAATCGTATAGAAAACAAATAAAACTATCTAGAACAATCTGCTAGTGTTGGAGCCGACATTCCGCAGCTAATTTAGGAATAAACTACCTCATAGAATCTACCGAGTAATTTGAGTAGTTGTGTTTGGTGCTCTTGAAGTCCAGTGATGAACCGTTGGCCGTTGATTTCTAACGTATCTATGCCTTCGAATTGCAAGAAGACCCAACGTGCCGTCGGTCTGGAGGTCGTCTTGTTCTTTACCATACTTGGGAAGAACGCTTCGGTTTGTGCGAGTTGCTCTCTGATTTTGTGTTCTAAACTGGCGTAAACAAGCAAGCTCAACGTCATTATCATTAGCAACGCTTCAATGCGTTCAGGCTTTTTCAAGAAGATGGAAGAGGTTAAAAATTCAGGGCTTTTTAGAAAGCGGAAGCCGCGCTCGACTTTTTGTTGCGATTTGTAATGTGCTAGAAGAGCCGTCATGGTGAGTTCTTCATTGTCGGTGTCATTTGTCGCGAGGATAAACATGCCTACTTTGAGCTTAGCCAGTTTTACTTTTTCTAGGTCGGTGAAGGGAGCGGCTTCGATAAAGTATTGGTATCCTGTCGGTGCTTCATCTGTCTTTGGGCGGCCCGAATGAGAGTAAGTCGGCAGTTTGATGAGAGTGCCTTGTTCAAACCCTAGTAAGTCAGATTGTTTCTTGAAATCGTTAAACGCTAATTCTGCGTCAACTTCACAAGCGAATGGTTTTTTACTTAGCTTTTCCAACGCTTTGATTTCTTTTGCTATGTTTTTCTCTAAGTTCTTGAAGAAAGTGATTTCTTCCCGCTTGGTGGCCTGTTCACTGTGAACGAGCAACCAACGTTGATTGACCTTTCCGTAATCCGAGTCTATCCAACATCCTGAGTAGCCATCATCAATAGCGATTAATTGCTCTGGCTCTAGCGCAAACAGTGCTTGTTTTGCGAGCTTGATGGTCATGGGTACACGGGTAATGAACTTTTGATTTTGCTCATCTAGCGAGGAGATGCTTTCTTCGGTGTACAAGGCGGCATCAGCGATAAAGTAACGACTATTTTGCGCGGCTTTTAGGCAATGTATGTGTCTTTTAGTGACTTCAGCGAATGCCTTGGCATCATTGGTGTTGCCACTCAGTGCTTGCATGTAAACAGGAATACCTGCTTGGTTTTCACAGATGAGTTCAAGCACCACTTGGTTAAGCTCTGGCCTATGATCCCGACTGTAGCCTCTTACAAGCTTAATGACGTTGGTGTTTTCATCTTGTGCATACTCACCATCAACGTGGAAGCTAGTGATATCAAGATGAACAGAATCCGTCGTCAAGCCCAGTTTATCAACAACACGCTCAGCAATAACCTGATAGAGCGCTGAGACATCGGCTTCGTATAGAGCATCTAAGGTGCGGCCTAGTACATCATCAGTAAGGTGGTGTGCTTCAATGTCTTTGGCGAGTAGCTTAGACACAGGCTTGGTCTTAAAAAAGTCCGAGAACATGTGCAGTGTTCTGCTATGAAAGCCAAGTCCATTTAGGAGCATGGCCAATACCGCGTCACCATGAGAAACATTGTGGTCAGAATATTTTGGGATAACGGCATCTATCATCCGTGGCAGGCCAATTTCGTGACAAAAGGCGGCAATGAGACCAAGGTGATCTAAGCGTTTAATAACAGGATGGGTAGACATATTTTGAGACCGTCAAATAGCAGTAATAGATCAAAACTGTCGATCGCGGTCAAGATGGTGTCGTGGTTTTTATGAAAAACTGATCGCCAGATCACACTATTTAAATTCTGGAATTAGCTGCGGAATGACGGTTGGAGGATTGCTCACATCGAAAATTAGACTGCGAAACGTTGTCTAGTTGTTGATGTTCTCGATATTAGCTTGAGGAGACCTGTCGCCTAACAACGCAGCCATGATTTTTGCCACCGAAAATCACACAGGAAAAGAGAATTCCGAAGAAGTGGACAAACTTCACGCCAAGATCGGTCAATTGACCATGGAAAATGATTTTTTGGCCAAAGTGCTCGGTCGTTAGACCGAGCCCAGCGAAAGAGTTCGCTGGTTAAATCCACCCCATTGCCGATAAAGCGCCAGTGTGAGCTGCTCAATATTGCTCGCTCTACCGCTTACTATCAACCCATAGGACTCTCTGCTGAGGAGATTGCGTTGCGCCGTATGATTGACGAAATTCATCTTCAGTATCCGTTTATGGGCAGTCGGCGCATTCGAACTGAGCTGGCTAAGAAGGGTCATAGCGTTAATCGTAAGCGTGTTGTTCGACTCATGCGCGATATGGGGATTGGGGCGATTTACCCCAAGCCCAAAACGACGCTGGCGAACAAAGCACACAAGGTGTATCCCTACCTGTTGCGTGATATCGAAGTCACTTACCCAAACCAAGCTTGGGCGATTGATATCACGTACATCCCAATGGCGAAGGGGTTCCTGTACCTCGTTGCGATTATCGACTGGTATAGCCGCAAAGTGCTGGCTTGGCGACTATCCAACACCATGGACACGAGTTTTTGTATCGAAGCGCTTGAGGAAGCGCTGAAGCATTATGGGCCACCTGATATCTTTAACTCAGATCAAGGCAGCCAGTTTACCAGCACAGAGTTCACACAGAAGTTAATTGAGCATAACGTACGTATAAGCATGGATGGGAAAGGCCGTTGGGTTGACAATGTTTTCATTGAGCGATTATGGCGAAGCCTGAAATATGAGGAGGTTTACTTAAAAGCTTATACCACGCCCCGTGAAGCCGAGCTTGAAATCGGCAACTACATGGTGTTTTATAATGAAGAGCGTAACCATCAAGGACTCAATAACCTCACT
The DNA here is from genome assembly GCF_015767675.1 of Vibrio navarrensis. Classification (NCBI taxonomy): domain Bacteria; kingdom Pseudomonadati; phylum Pseudomonadota; class Gammaproteobacteria; order Vibrionales; family Vibrionaceae; genus Vibrio; species Vibrio navarrensis. Next base: position 2,032,577 of record NZ_CP065217.1, read on the forward strand.
CCTGATGAGGCCTACTTCGGTAGGCAAAGATACGCAGCATGAGTTGGGTCAACCACTTAAGAAATGAGCTTATGTGTCCAACCGTTGGGGTCCACTTCTTACTAATCTTTGGGCTATGAAGACTAACAAGATTGTGGCTTTATCAAAGGCCTAGCTTGGGTGCTAGACCTTTGTCAGCAGAGTGAGTGCATCTATGCACTCTTTGCAATGGAACCTAGCGTTACAAGCCGCCTTCCTGCTGGGCCTGTTTGACTAATGCCTGACGTTGAGCTTCCTGATCTGATACCAATTGATTTTCTATTTCTTGTTCAACCTCTTGTGGAACAAAAACAAAGTATTTATTAATAGTCATCTTAAGAACCTCGAACTGTTAAATTCACCTTCCCGGTAGCTAATTGTTAATACCACATGAAAAACCATTGATCCCTGTGGCAGCATAAAAATAGTGGATGCCCAATACACCGTCATCCTCCATGGAATAAAATTTATAGGATGAGATGAAGGGCGTAGAATTTTTGTTCAACTCTGCTTAGATACGAAAACAAAGAGATGCCACTAAGGCATCTCTTTTAGCGTATTACAGATCTGGATTATACGTCGTAAGTGGTTGACGCAGTATCACCACCTGTACCTGTCCAGTTGGTGTGGAAGAACTCACCACGTGCACGATCAGTACGCTCATACGTGTGCGCGCCGAAGTAGTCACGTTGTGCCTGCAGCAGGTTCGCTGGCAGACGAGCAGTGGTATAACCGTCTAGGAAGGTCAGAGCAGATGTGGTACATGGCATTGGAATCCCCGCTTCCAGAGATTTCGCTGCCACTTTACGCCATGCTGCTAGGCTACCCGTCAGGATGTTTTTGAAGTAATCGTCAGAACCCAGGAATGCTAGGTCTGGGTTCGCTTCGAACGCGTCACGGATGTTGCCCAAGAATGCAGAACGGATGATACAACCACCGCGCCACATCAGCGCTACGTTGCCGTAGTTCAGATCCCAGCCGTTTTCGTTTGACGCTTCACGCATCAGCATAAAGCCTTGTGCGTAAGAGATGATTTTTGAAGCCAGCAGCGCTTGACGCAGTTCATCAACCCACTCTTGTTTGTCACCTTCAACCGGAGTGATGGTTTTGCCAAACAGTTTTTCCGCTTCAACACGCTGCTCTTTCAGTGCAGACAGGCAGCGAGCAAAGACAGATTCAGAGATCAGCGTCAGTGGAATACCCAGGTCCAGTGCGTTGATACCTGTCCATTTACCAGTACCTTTTTGACCTGCCGTGTCGAGGATCTTCTCAACCAGCGCTTCACCGTCTTCATCTTTGTAGCCAAGGATGTCAGCCGTGATTTCTACTAGGTAGCTGTTCAGCTCAGTTTCGTTCCAGTCAGCGAACACTGCCTGCATTTCGTCAGCAGTCATGCCCAGGCCATCTTTCATGAACTGGTAAGCTTCAGTGATCAACTGCATGTCGCCGTATTCGATACCGTTGTGAACCATTTTCACGAAGTGGCCAGCACCGTCGTTACCAACCCAGTCACAGCAAGGCTCGCCAGCATCCGTTTTTGCCGAGATCGCTTGGAAGATAGGTTTCACAGCTGCCCAAGCTTCTGGAGCGCCACCTGGCATGATAGACGGTCCGAAACGAGCGCCTTCTTCACCGCCTGATACACCAGTACCGATGAAGTGGATGCCTTTTTCGCGCAGTGCTGCAACGCGGCGGTTAGTGTCTGGGTAGTTGGTGTTACCACCGTCGATGATGATGTCGCCTTTGTCCAACAGAGGAACCAGTTGATCGATGAACGCGTCAACCACCGCGCCAGCACGAACCATCAGCATCACTTTACGTGGTGCTTCCAGTTTGTCCACCAGCTCTTGCAGCGTGTAAGCACCAACGATGTTGGTACCTTTGGCCGGGCCTTCTAGGAACTCGTCAACTTTTGCCGCAGTACGGTTGTGCGCCACCACTTTAAAACCGTGGTCATTCATGTTGAGGATAAGGTTTTGACCCATAACTGCTAGGCCAATTACACCGATATCACCTTTCATTTTTTCTCTCCAATAAATTTTACTTGGCTATCGCGATTACACGATTTTCGCCGCTGCGTCTAAATCTAAATACCATTCCGTTAGCCCCTGATGAGACTGAATCTTGGCTGCCGGATATGGAAGAATTTCTGCGGGTGAGCGGTTAATCTCATCCACGATATCTGCTTTACCAGCGCCCAAAACGAGGTAACTGATACGTTTCGCTGCCTCAACCACGCGTGCACTTTTGGATACACGAATCTGACCCGATTCAGGATGGCTTGCTAAAATGGCGAGTTTTTCTTCGTCGTAGTTTGTTTGACCAGGAAAGAGCGAAGCGGTGTGGCCATCGGCGCCAACACCGAGCAAGACCCAATCAAACACGGGGGTACCATTTTCGGTCGGGATCAACGCCAGCATTTCTCTCGCGAAACGTTCCGCTTCCATTTGAGGCTCATCTTCACCACAAATACGGTGGATGTTCTCGGCTGGCAAAGCAACTTGGCTAAACAAAAGCGCATTGGCTTCGCCGTAGTTGCTTTGTGCATCATCCGGCGCTACACATCGCTCGTCCCCCCACCAAAAGTGCAGATTCTGCCATTGGATTGCCGTTGCATACGCATCGGACGCTAATAGCTTGAACAACATTTTGGGCGTGCTGCCACCTGAAAGAGAAATATGAACAGGTCGGCCCATTTCGCTAAACGCTTTCATATCGTTCGCGAGGCTTTCAACTACCTGCTCTGCGGTATTAAAAATCTTATGATTGATCATAGTTCGCAGTAATCCGTGTCAGTTAGGTTTTTGCATGGGAAGCGCCATGCGCGATCATCGCGCTGGAGCAGATCATCCGATTCTTTTGGACCCCAAGTGCCACAGGCGTAGCCAAACAAGGCTTGCGGATCTTGTTTGAAATCAAGGATCGGCTGGACATATTTCCAACACGCTTCCACTGCATCACTACGCGCAAACAGTGTCGCGTCGCCATTGAGCGCATCTAATAGTAGACGTTCATACGCGGTCAACATTTGGGTTTCTTGAAGTGAAGTGTAATGGAAATTCATTTTCACTTCTTTGGCATGGAAACCGGCACCTGGCTGCTTCAAGCCAAAACTCATCTGGATGCCTTCATCGGGCTGAATACGAATGATCAGCTTGTTTTCAGGTGCATTTTGCCCAAACACAGGATGCGGTGTGCGTTTAAAGTGGATGACCACTTCTGTGACGCGCGTTGGTAGACGTTTACCGGTACGCACATAAAAAGGCACACCATTCCAACGCCAGTTGTTGATATAAGCTTTGAGGCCAACATAAGTTTCGGTACGCGAATCTTCGGCAACACCGTGCTCTTCTCGGTAACCGGGAAGGTGTTGTCCACGCACATCGGACGCGGTGTACTGACCTAGCACAAGGTTGTTACGCAGATCGTGCTCATCCAACGGTTTGAGGCATTGCAGTACTTTTACCACTTCATCACGCATAGAGTCCGCGTTGATCTGCGCAGGTGGTTCCATGCCGACCATTGCCAACACTTGCAGAAGATGATTTTGGAACATATCGCGCACCGCACCAGAACCATCGTAGTAACCGCCACGTTCTTCGACGCCAAGAAACTCTGCGCCAGTGATTTCTACGTAATCGATGAAATTGCGATTCCATAGCGGTTCAAACATCGCGTTGGAGAAACGAAACACCAGTAAGTTCTGCACCGTTTCTTTGCCCAGATAATGGTCAATACGGTAGATTTGATGCTCTTGGAAACACTCGTGAATGTCTTTATCCAGCTGTTTGGCAGAGGCCAGATCGTAACCAAAAGGTTTTTCGATGATCAGTCGCTTCCAGCCATCGTCTTCGTTGTTCAAACGATGGTGAGCTAGGCTCGCTGGAATCACACTGTAAAGGCTCGGTGGCGTTGCCATGTAGAACAAGGTATTGCGCTGTTCAAACTGATACTGCAGCGCCAACTCGTTCAAGCGAGTCACTAACTTGGCATAATCTGCAGTATCTGAGGTATTGATTGCTTGATAATGCAAATGGTTAATGAAGGCATCCAGCGCTGCTGGCTCTGTTTTTTCCATTTCCTGAAGCGAATTCTTGAGCTTTTCGCGGTAGGACTCATCACTGTACTCTGTGCGGCTGACACCCAGAATAGCGAAGTTTTCTGGAAGCTGCTTACTTGCATAGAGGTGGTATAAGGCAGGAATCAACTTGCGGTAGGTCAAGTCACCCGAAGCACCAAAAATCACGATGCTACTGTTTTCTGGTATTACCATCATCTTTCCCTTAAAAACGAGGTACTTATTTGTGCCTGGATACGGCTTAAAGGATGAGCCAACCATATCAATGACACTAAAAAATCGATAGTTGATCTTACCTATATCAGCGATAGGCAAAACCTAGAGTGTGTGGGTTGGTAATAAGAATGATTTGCCCGACACGGGGGCGTATTGTCTACGACTCTTTGACATACATCAATAGTTGAAAGTGCAATCGTTTAAATAATGACGCGATTTCAAGATAACTATTTGTATCAGAAGTGATATTTGATTTTTTACTGATTAGACCAGTTAGCCCTGTTTTTTGTGGCTGCATCACGCTATTTTTGCGCAAATTTCGCCACAAAATCGCCCACCATCTGTGCTCGCAATGGGACAAATCGAGCGATTTTATCTCAGCACTTTTTTATAACAACGCTCTGGCCGACCCACTGTGCCGTAGCTGAGATCGGCTTGCAGCTCGCCCGCAGCAATCAAATATTCCAAGTAGCGCCTCGCGGTGGTGCGGCTGGCACCCATCTTCTCCCCCGCTTCATCGGCAGTATACGTTTCTTCTTGCTGAAAGAGTGCGCGTATTTTATCGAGCGTGACACCATCAATTCCTTTGGGCAAATGGCCTGCTTTTTCCTGTCCACTGCCTGACTGTAACATCTTGTCCACCAGCCCTTGATTGAGATCCGCAGATACATGACCAAGTTGCTCTAGCTGCGCGCGATATTTGTTGAGCGCGGCTTCAAGGCGCACAAACATCACGGGTTTGAGCAAATAATCGACCACCCCACCACGCATCGCCGTTTGCAGCGTTTCTACATCGCGCGCGGCGGTGATCAGAATCACATCACAATGGCGGTTACTGCCACGGATTTGGTTTAAAATATTCAGCCCACTGCCATCGGGCAGATAGACATCGAGCAAAACCAAGTCCGGTTCCAACAGTGTCAACTGCAGTTGCGCTTCCGCCGATGTCGTGGCGATGGCTATCACCTCAAAACCATTCAACTGCTGCAAATAGTTATGATGTAATTGCGCAATTGCTAGGTCATCTTCAATGATCATCACTCGGCTATTGGTACTCATTGCTGCTCTTCCTTGGGAATGTAAACGGTCATTCGTGTTCCGTGTAACTTATTTGGGCTCATTTCAATGTGGCCACCGTAACGCTGGGCTAATTGGCTGACTAAATAAAGCCCGACACCACGGTTGGCTTTTGCTTTGCTTGACACCCCTTTTTCGACCAGTTGCTGTGGTAAATAACCTTCGGGTAGCCCGCAACCTTGATCGATCACTTCCAAGATGATTTCAGTGCCGTAATCGCTCACTGAGACTTCAATATTCCTTCTCGATTTGGCAAACGGTTGTTGATGAGCAATACCACTCATGGTGGCGTCAAAGGCATTATCAATCAAATTGCCTAATATGGTGGTAATGTCTTCCGCGTTGACCCCGTCCGGTAGTGGCTCCAAGCGAGTGCCCTCTTCCACAATGAGTTCAAGGCCAAGTTCTCTTGCACGTTCCGTTTTACCAAGCAGCATACCCGCGACCAACGGATCTTTAATCGTGTCACGCAAAAATTCAATGAGAGCTTGATAATGTTCCGTTTCCTTACCAATCAGTTGCTGCACCGCGTCCAGCTCCCCCATTTGCACCAAACCGCTAATGGTATTGAGTTTATTGCGATGTTCATGCGTCTGAGAGCGCAGTAGATCCGCGTACTCCTTGGTTTGCGATAGCTGCTCTGTCAGTTCACTGATCTCATCGCGCAGACGAAAACTCGATACCGCGCCAACGACCTTTCCATCAACCAAAACGGGCGTGCGGTTAGCGATCAAATGTTTGTGATTCAGATAGAGCTCAATATCGTGATCTTCTTGTCCGGTCTCCAGCACCCGATAGAGATCGCTGCTTGGCAAAGAATCGGCCAGAGGGCGGTTGAGTGCCAAGGCGGGATCAAGCCCCAAAATCTGCGCTGCACTGCGGTTAATCGAACGCAGCACACCGTTGGCATCAATACTGAGAATCCCCTCTTTGATGGTGCTCATAGTCACATCCAACTCGCTGTATAAACGGCCAATCTCCTCCGGTTCAAAACCCAAGATCGCTTTTTGGAACTTACGCGCAGCGTAATTGGACACCAGTGCGTTAGCGGCAACCACTAAAACCGTCATCGCGATCAAAAACCAGATAAATGGCTCGATGCGATCTTGCAACCTTTCAAGCAGATAGCCGACGGAAACGACGCCGATCACTTTTCCTTGCGCATTAAACACGGCGGCTTTGCCACGCACCGAATAGCCAAGCGAGCCTTTTGCTGTGGAGATATAAGCTTCACCCTCTTTGAGCGCTCGCTCGTTGTCGCCACCGCTCATTGGCAAACCTAGGCGAGAATCGAGCGGATGGATGAGACGCAAACCTTGCTCATCGCCAACAACAATAAAAGCGGCTCCAAGTGCACCGGTAAGTTCACGAAAGCGGGTTTGATGGGTCACGTTATCGCGCTGTTCTATCAGCTCAATAACGATAGAAGAGTTGGCCAAAAATCGTGCAACGCCTAACGCTTTTTGTCCCATTTCCTCCTCTTGGGAGTGTTTAAGATAGGCAAAACCAGCGGCGACCAGAATCAGCAGTTCAATCAACCCTGACAACGTCATAATCACCAACATTCGCTGCCGAAAACTGACACTCTGCCACTTCATCTCACTCTCCAATCACTATCTCTTTCGCGGTAAGTTAACACTTAATTAACACTCAAGTGCAGAGTAGCGTTTGGAACTGTGAGACAGGAATGGAAAATACCGACAGATTTTTGAGCATGCTTTTGCGTCTGTTTCACTCAAACTAAAACTACATAAAAATAAATAATCAACAAGTTACATATAAAGTTTGATTTTAGTTGATCTAGATCATCTCAATTTTAGGAATTTTTGAGGATTTTTTAACCAACAGAACGTATACTTTTTCGAGTCTAGAGTGACAATCTACCTAACATAACGACAATAATAAGCACAAGGTGGTATCAATTGATAAGGAACGATCAATATGGAAAGAGATACCTTTGGAATTTGCCTTAACAAGGCAATGCTGTCGAAGAACATGCATTCAACCTTTACACACGTCAGAGCTTACGAGAAAAACGGTCATACAGAGAGTGACCTTCGCGTTCTTCTCGCTTTCCCTCAAATGAGCGGGCGCGATCTTCTGCAAACCATGCAAGGCTCCAAGCAGCTTGAATGGCGAGCCGAGTTTTTCTGCCCTTCATTAAAATAGTCAGCTCATTCTTCATGAGGAAGCACAGCCGACGCGCTGTGCTTTTTTATTTCCTCCCACTTAATCAACGTTGTGCTTAACAGAAAACGACAATTCCTATATATTAGAGTCATTGCTCTATTTTGATGCGACTATCATGAAACGAACTCATCAGTTACTAATGATTGGGCTGCTTTCAAGCTCCATATCATTGGCTTGTCAGGCCGCGCCGATCACTTTTCAGCAAGCCTGGCAACTGTTACAAGACAATAACCACTCGCTCGCAGCGCAGCGAGCTAACGTGGCCAGCCAAGAACACATGCAAAGTGCCACCCGCAGTTTGGACTGGCCTTCCGTGAGCATCGGTGCCAATTACACCCGCCTTGATACTGATGTCACGCTCAGTGGCGAGCAGTTAATGTCCAATACCACAATGCCCGCGCTCAACGCGTCAACAGGACCAATACTGCAAGCGCTTCTGCCAGTATTAAGCGGGATAGAAACCACCATCGCAGAAAAAGATCTCTTTAGCTCATCTATCCGCGCTATTTGGCCCATTTTCACTGGCGGGCGCATTAGCGCAGCACAAGCGGCGGCGCAAGGCAAAACCGAAGAAGCGCGCAGTCAGTTGAAAATGGAAACGCAGGCGCGCTACGAAGACCTCAGCAAGTACTACTTCTCCGTGGTACTCGCCAAAGAGGTTTTGCAAACGCGCCAAGCGGTCGAACAAGGGCTGACTCAACACCGCGATTTCGCCATTAAACTGGAAAAACAAGGGCAGATCGCCCATGTCGAGCGTTTACAAGCCGAAGCCTCGTTGGATAAAGCCAAGGTAGAAACGCGCAAAGCGCAAAGTAACCTTGAGATCGCGCAGTCAGCGCTAAGCAAAATTTTGGCTCAGTCAAGCTTGGTCGAACCTGCCGAAGGGTTGTTTATCAACCATCACTTGCCCCCTCTCTCTGCGTTCACTGAGCAGACTCTCGCCACTTACCCGGGCCTTGCATTATTGGACGCCAAAGAGCAGCAAGCCAGCGCGCTCATCAAAGCAGAAAAGGGCAAATACTATCCGCAAGTGTACCTCTATGGCGACTACAGTCTGTATGAAGATGATTCACTCGCCAGCGAAATGAAACCGGACTGGTTGGTCGGTGTTGGGGTAAATGTCCCGTTGATTGACACATCTGGGCGCAGCGAAAAAGTCAAAGCCGCCAGCAGCATGGTCTCGCAAGTACACTCACTCAAAGCGCAAGCGCGAGAAGATCTGTCGGTGCTGGTACAAAAAACCTATCTTGAAGCACAGCAAGCGGTGGATGAAGTGATCGGTTTAGAATCGAGTATTCGCCTTGCCAAAGAGAACCTCGATTTGCGGGAAAAAGCCTTTAATCAAGGGCTTTCGAACTCACTTGAAGTAGTCGATGCACAGTTATACTTGGCCAGTATTGAAACGCAGCAATCCGCCGCTCGCTTTCGCTATCTCATCTCACTCAATAAGCTGCTGGCACTGAGCAGTGAAATGAATAGCTTTGCTCAATACCAATCTAGCGCCTACGCACCCACTCAAAAGGAATCACTATGAAATCGCTCAAACCTATTCTGCTTTCTCTCTGCGCTGTGGGTGCGGTGAGCTGGATCGGCTACCAGTTTTACCAAGCATACCAGCCAAAGCCGGTGCGTTTACAGGGAATGATTGAAGCGCAGCAATACAGTATCTCCTCCAAAGTGCCAGGGCGCATTGACCAAGTTTTGGTCCGCAAAGGCGATAGCGTGAGCAAAGGGCAATTGGTGTTTACCTTGCATAGCCCAGAAATTGAGGCAAAACTCGAGCAAGCCAAAGCGGGAGAAAAAGCCGCGGGAGCACTGGCGCAAGAAGCAGAAAAAGGAGCTCGCACACAGCAAATTCAAGCAGCCAAAGATCAGTGGCTTAAAGCGAAAGCCGCCGCTGATTTGATGGAGAAGACTTACCAGCGCGTCAATAACCTATACAAGGATGGCGTGGTCGCTGAACAAAAGCGTGACGAAGCGATGACCCAATGGCAAGCCGCCAAGTACACGGAAAGCGCCGCATTCCAAATGTATGAACTCGCCAAAGAAGGCGCGCGCGATGAGACCAAACTCGCGGCGGCAGAAAAGGCGCGCATGGCGGCAGGAGCCGTTGCGGAAGTCGAAGCTTACGCGAGTGATACCCGTATTGAGAGTTGGTTTGACGGTGAAGTGTCTCAGGTTTTGCTACAAAGTGGCGAGTTAGCGCCTCAAGGCTTCCCTGTCGTGACGGTGATTGATACCCATGACGCTTGGGCCGTGCTTAACGTGAGAGAAGATTTGTTAAAACACTTTCAAAAAGGTGAGACCTTCAGCGCTTATTTGCCTGCTCTGGATAAAAAAGTGCAATTTCGCGTTACCCACATTGCAGTGATGGGCGATTTTGCCACTTGGCGGGCGACCGATGCCTCGCAAGGTTTCGACTTACGCACTTTTGAAGTCGAAGCTCGTCCTGTGGAGCCCATTTCTGCTCTGCGCATGGGCATGAGTTTAGTGGTTGAGCTGTAATTGGCCTTATGATGAAAGCTATCTACGCGCAACTGCATGTGCTGCGGCACGACAAATGGCTTTTGTCGTGCTTGACTTGGATCCCGCTGCTAATTGCCTTAATGATTTGGGGCGTATTTTCTGCCGGGATCGCTCGTGATTTGCCAATTGGCATTGTTGATCAGTCACACAGCACCTTATCACGCAAACTGGTGCAGATGCTGGATGCTTCGCCCACACTCAGCACAGAGAGAGCATACTCTGATGTTGCCGCCGCCAAAGACGCCCTGATTAGTGGTGAGATATACGCTTACGTGATCATCCCCGACCATTTTGATCGCGATATTTATCTCAAGCAGCCTCCGCAGATTTCTGCCTTTTACAACAGTCAATACATACTGACTGGCCGCTTAGTCAACTCTGCCATTGTGCAAACGCAAGGGCACTTTAACGCCGCGTTAGAAACGGTCAAAAGCCTCAGTCATGGTAACCAAACCACTGCGAGCGCCATGGGGAGCGCCGTGACCATTACCACGCAAATCTCGCCGCTGTTCAACCAAAATACCAACTACGCACAATTCTTGGTTTCAGCGGTGGTGCCCGCTATCTGGCAAATTATGATGGTGGTGTGCACGATTTTAATTCTGGCGGCAAATTTACGAGTCTATGCGCGCTCCCCTGAAAAACTGGGGTTCTGGCTCGGAGACAACATTCTATTTACCCTTTTCCGTACTCTGAGCTGCTATGTGCCTATTTTTATGCTGCATGGTTTGGCTTTTCTGTGCTGGTTCTACTTCATCCTTGACTGGCCTTTTCACGGCCACTTTTTGCCCATTGTGATTGCGCAGCTTTTCACCGTATTAGCATGCATGATCATGGGCGCTTTCTTTTTTTCTATGACGCTTGATGCTGCCCGTGCGATGAGTTTTGCCGGCGCATTTACCGCGCCCAGTTTTGCCTTTATGGGCATTACCTTCCCGGTTACCGACATGAGCGCGCCCGCGCAGTTTTGGCGTGGATTATTACCGGTGAGTCATTACATCGAAGTACAAGTGTCTCAAGCCAGCTATGGGGCTGAGTTCTATCAAGCATTGCAAGCTCTTGCGCCGATGGTGGGTTATCTGCTTCCTGCCCTGCTCACTCTCCTTTTGATGAAAAAGCACCTTAACAAAGCGGAGGGAAAATCATGAGCTGGCTTGATCTACTCAAAGCAGAGTTGAAAGCGCTACTAACCAATCCGGTGGTAACCCTGACTGTGTTCGGTGGTGTGCTGTTTTACTCGTTTCTCTATCCACTGCCCTACGCGCAGCAAACGCCACGAGAGCAGGCGATTTCAGTCGTCAACCTTGACAAGAGCCCAACCAGCTGGAAGCTCGAACGCATGGTGGACGCGACTTCTCAAGTGGAAATCGTACGCCGCGATGGCACGCTGGCTGAGGCCAAAGCGGCTTTTCTCGCTGGCAAGGTGAGCGGCATTTTGTTGATCCCGGAGCATTTCTACAAAGACCTGTTGCTGGGTAAAAGTCCGACACTGTCCTATGCAGGCGATGCCTCCTACTTTCTAGTGTATGGCACCGTGGTGGAAGGGCTGGCACAAACTGGTGGTACGCTGGCAGCTCAGGTCAAGGTCTCGAAACTGCTGATAGACGGTGTACCGCTCGCTTTCGCGGCCGATCAGTACAGCGCGGTGAAGCTCAACCTCAAGCCGACCTTTAACCCAACCATGGGCTACGTCGACTATGTGGTGCCTGCGGTGTTTGTCTTAATCCTGCAACAGACTTTGATCATGGCAGCGGGGCTTATCGTCGGTACACAAAAACATGGCCAAGGTTATTGGTCACTTGTGCCGCGCTGGAAGTTGCTCAGCGTGAGAACCGTGGTACTGGTGGCTATCTATTATCTGCTCAGCGCCTACTATTTCGGTGCCAGTTTTACTATGCATGGCATCAACACGCTTGCCAGCATCTCAACACTGCTCAGCTTGCTGTTGCCGTTTCTGCTTGCCTCTTGCCTACTTGGCTATTGGCTGGGTGATTTGCTTCCGCGCCGTGAACTGGTCACACTGGTGGTGCTTATCAGCTCCATGCCGCTGATTTTTCTGGCTGGTTTCATCTGGCCTGTCGAGATGATCCCAGCGCCGCTTCTATGGCTCGCCCAATTGAGTCCGAGCACTAGTGCAATAAAAGGCTTCCTTGCTCTCAATCAAATGGGGGCTAGCTGGCAACAAGTCAGCCTTCAGTGGAGCAGTTTGTGGGGGTTGGTGCTGTTTTGGCTTTGTGCCTGCTTGCTATTGTGGCGCCGCCAACGGCTGTGATTGCTAAGAGGTAAACAAAACAACAAGGGCTCAAAATTGAGCCCTTGTTGTTGTCGTTACAATCCCATCTCTTGGGTAATGGATTTAATCTGCTTCAAGTCCATTTTGTACACTTCGATCAGTTGATCCACTTGGCTTAAGCGCGAACTGGCTTCGTCTTGGTTATCGCATGCATCGGATTTAGCGTCCCAAGATTTACCGGAAAGATACACTTCACACGCTTTCTTCAATGTTTCCAACTTCGGAACCAACACTTCTCGCTCTTTTTGCAGCGCGTCCAGCTCTTGAGAAATCTCCATTTCACGACGGAAAAGTTCTCGCGAGCGCTCAAACATATTGTTTTGCATATCGGCCTGACGGCTGAGCTTATCGTTCTCGTTTTGCGTGGTTTCAATCTGCGCTTTTTGCGATTTGATCTGCCCTTCCAAGGTGATGTTCAGTTTTTCCATTTCGGTGAGCTGATTTTGCAGCTTTTCAAGCTCTGCCTGATGCTCTTTTTGTCGTAAGGCGATTTCTGCTTCGAGTTTCTTGTCCACCTCAGAGTCCAAACTCGCTTCGCGCGATTTAACACTCGCTACCAACTGAGTTTTGTCAGTCGCTAGACTTTGGTACTGCTGCTGCAGCCCTTGATAGGTTTCTTGCCACTTTTGTGCCGTAAAGTGAGCGCCGATCAAACCGCCAAACGCCATGCCTAATACGGCAGCAATCGCAATATACACGAATGTACGTTTGTCTCGTTCCTCGATGACGACCACATCATCTTGTTCATCAGTTTGATTATTTGGCGAAGTCACAACATCTCACTCCAATCTCGATTAATAGAATTATCTAAACAGCTCTGTAGCCACCAAAACCAAGGTATAAATGGCGAAGAGACCGAGTAAGGTCACCACCACCCCTTTTTGGATTTTTTCGTTCGTGCGGTATCTCAGCAAGAAATACGCCAGCACAATTAACACCGCAATCACAATCAGCCGAATCATGACCTCTCCTTGAGTCATCAACTTATGTGACTAAACGGTAGCATTCTATGCCATTTGGCGTCCAGATTAAGTCAAGGTTCGGTAGTTTTTTCTGGCGATTGAGCAATAAATATTCGATCGAAAAATATGGGGATGACATCACAAAATTATTTGGTTAGGATTCGGGTACAGATTATCTGGCATACCCAGATAATTGTTCCGATGAAGACTACAGGAGAGTGGTAATTAACCAATTATTAACATTTGGTTAGTCATACCCGCCGAAGAAGTAAATCTTTCAGGTGCAATCATCTTTCAAGAAATTGGATCGATGATGCGAGGACTGTAGTTGGAGGAACCTCTGGAGAGAACCGTTAAATCGGTCGCCGAAGGAGCAAGCCCTGCCCATGTGCAAGGTGAAACTCTCAGGCAAAAGGACAGAGGAGTGGAAAGTAACATCCCAATGATGTGAGCATTTTGCGGATCTCGCTATCTAGCAAAATCTCGCTGCTACTTGGCTATTTAAAAGATCGCTGATCTTGCCTTTCCCTCTTCTCCTTATTAGTTGTTTTATTAAGGGGAAATCATGAACGACCTGCAATCTTTGCTACAAACTATCGATAACTTTGTCTGGGGACCACCACTGCTGATCCTGCTGGTTGGTACGGGCATCTACTTCACCTTTACTCTTGGCTTAATACAGTTCAAACATTTACCGACCGCTTTAGCGATGGTCTTTAGTAAAGAGAAATCCACCGACAAACAGGGTGATGTGTCCAGTTTTGCTGCGCTGTGCACCGCACTTTCCGCCACCATTGGTACCGGTAATATCGTCGGTGTCGCCACGGCCATTAAACTCGGTGGCCCGGGTGCGCTGTTTTGGATGTGGCTTGCTGCCTTATTCGGCATGGCAACCAAATACGCGGAATGCTTACTGGCGGTGAAATATCGCAAAGTAGATGAAAAAGGACAGATGATCGGCGGTCCTATGTACTACTTGCAATACGGTGTCGGCTCAAAAGCGTTGGCAATTTTGTTTGCTGTGTTCGCTCTTGGCGTTGCGTGTTTCGGTATCGGTACCTTCCCGCAGGTAAATGCCATCCTTGATGCGAGCGAAATTTCTCTGGGTGTGTCACGAGAAATAGCCGCGTCGGTGCTCACTCTGCTGGTAGCGTTCGTCACTTTAGGCGGCATCAAATCAATTGCAAGCGTGGCAGGCAAAGTGGTTCCTGCGATGGCGCTGTTTTATGTTCTGGCTTGTCTGAGCGTCATCATCATGAATGGCGATCAACTGCTCAGCGCGCTTGAGCTGGTGCTGACTTCAGCGTTTAGCTCAACGGCGGCAACTGGTGGCTTCCTTGGCGCAAGTATCATGTTAGCTATCCAATCGGGTATAGCGCGCGGTGTGTTCTCCAACGAATCGGGCCTAGGCAGTGCGCCTATGGCGGCCGCGGCGGCCAAAACCGACTCTTGTGTAAAACAGGGGTTGATCTCCATGACTGGCACCTTCTTCGACACCATCGTTATCTGTACCATGACGGGGCTGGCACTCATCCTTACGGGCGCTTGGCAAAGTGATTTCTCTGGCGCGGCGATGACAACCCATGCGTTTGCCGTTGGGCTCAATGCGGAAACTCTGGGGCCCATTCTGGTTTCAATCGGCCTGATGTTTTTTGCCTTTACCACTATCTTGGGCTGGAACTACTACGGCGAGCGCTGTGTGGTCTTTTTGCTCGGCACCAAGGCGGTATTGCCCTACAAGGTGATTTTCTTAGCGCTGGTCGCCTCTGGCGCGTTTATGCAACTCGACATGATTTGGATTTTAGCTGACATCGTGAACGGTTTGATGGCCATTCCCAATTTGATCGGCTTGATCGCGCTACGCCACGTGGTCATCGAAGAGACCAAGCTCTTTTTTCAGTCCGCATCGCGCAATGACGAGTTGGACACGGTAAACGCATAACCAACAGCAAAAAGCCCACGATCTCACGTGGGCTTTTTAACATTCCATTACGCTCAAAACCGCTTTAATCTCTCAGCCACTGATGGGGCACTTGAGCACCTTGCTTTTTGAAGAACTCTGGATGCTGCTGCTGGAACTGATCTACCTTTATATCCTTGATAGGCCAGTCAACAAACGCTTCGGTAATAAAGGTTTCATCAATACCAAACTCCAATGTTTGTGGCCTTGGCGTAACGTATCGAAAGATTGAACTCTGGCCGGATTTTTCACAGACCATCGGAATATGGGAAAGAGATTGGTTGTTCACCGCTGCCGTTACCCACTGCTGCGTACTGGCCTCACACGCTCCCTCCTTCACCACATCGATCTCAAACTTATTATCAATCGTGGTTGAGAGATACACCACCAGAGCATCATTAAGATAGACTCGGCGCAAAACCAACTGCTTAGTATCTTGCGTACGAGTCACCTGAATGCCATTAGCAAAAGGTTGAAAATAGGACCAGTGCCAATGCCAGTCTATTCCTCGTGGAGCATAAGTAAGCTGTGGTAACGTTATCCACGCTACTACGCCACCTAAAACCGCAATCAACAAAAGTTGCAAACCAATCAAACGATAGATAACGCGAGTCACACGGGTTTCTCAATCAGCAATTTGATACCCAGAACCACCAAAACCGTTCCTGTTGCCCCTTCCATCCATTTCATGAAGCTGGCATTTTTGAGCAAATTTTTCGCCGAGTTCAACGCCCCTGCTAGTCCGCATTGCCACACCATCGCAATCACAAAATGAATCGCCGCCATAGTCATGGATTGCAGCAGCGGAGAGCCTTCTGGGTTAACAAACTGAGGCAAAAACGCCAAATAAAACACCGCCGTTTTCGGATTAAGCACGTTGGAAAGAAACCCTTCCCTGAGCGAACGCTTGGCACTGTATGACTGGTGAGCCATTTCCGCGACCGTCATGCCAGCGCCACTTTCCATCAGCGCTCTTAAGCTACTGAGTCCCAGCCAAATAAGATAGGCAGCACCAATCATTTTTACCATCTGAAAAAGCTCGGCAGACTGTGTAAGGATGGCAGAAATGCCAATCGCAGAGAAAAGAGCGTGCACAAAAAGACCAAAGCAGATACCCAGACTGGTCATACAGCCATCTTTAAGCCCTGCGCGACTGGTATTACGGATCACCAGTGCGGTATCTAACCCGGGAGTCAATGTCAGTATGGTGATGGCGAGCAGAAACGCTTCGAAGTTTAGAATGTCCATATTGTTGAATAAAAATGTGAAACAGGCGTTGATCAATACTCTGATTTTTTCATTTGCGCAAGCCGCTTTCACATTAGCGATAACAATCGCAACCGCTTGTATACAATCGTTCTCATTTGTGGAGAATAATAGGCTTGGTTTTTGTTTACCCTTGGTTAACAAAACGAATGAAGTAAAGAGGAACCCTGCACTTAAAAACAGGTGTTTACGGAAAGAACAATAAATAATGAGTAGTCACATGAACGCATTTCAACAACTGGTCGAACATTCAAAGAAAGTGGCCAATTTTCAACATCTCTCCTCCATCATTGGCTGGGACCAAGCCGCGGTGATGCCGTCAGGCGGTGCTGAAGCTCGTTCCAACGCAATGGCTGAACTTGAAGTACACATCCACTCGCTCATGACACAGCCGCACCTCGCTGATTTGTTTGACCAAGCACAAGAGCTTCCGCTCTCAGCAGAAGAACAAGCCGTGCTGCGCGAGATGAAACGCACTTGGCAGCAAGACAACCTGCTACCGGAAGCGCTGGTTAAAGCTCAATCACTTGCAGGTTCAAAATGCGAGCACGCTTGGCGCAGCCAACGTAAAAACAACGATTGGGCGGGCTTTGAGAAAAACTGGGCTGAAGTGGTTAAGCTTTCCCAAGAAGAGGCGCAAATTCGTGCTGACGCCAATGGCACATCTCCCTACGATGCTATGCTCGATCTCTATGAACCCGGCACGAGCTCTGCGTCACTCGATGCGCTTTTTGCCGATGTAAAAACTTGGCTTCCTTCGCTCATCGATAACGTTATCGAAAAGCAGAAATCACGTTCAATACTGTTGCCCAATAGCCACTATCCGGCTGAAAAGCAGAAAGCACTTGGTTTAGAGGTGATGAAGCTGCTGCAATTTGACTTCGAACACGGCCGTTTGGATGAGAGCGCCCACCCATTTTGTGGTGGAGTACCGAGCGATGTGCGCATTACTACCCGTTATAACGAAAGCGAATTTGTACAGTCCTTAATGGGCATTGTTCACGAAACGGGTCATGCACGTTATGAGCAAGGCTTACCTCAAGCCTTCGCAGGCACACCTGCTGGTGAAGCGCGCTCTATGGGCATCCACGAGTCTCAGTCCCTGTTTTTCGAAATGCAGCTTGGCCGCAGCGAAACGTTTGTGGAACACTTATCGCGTCTCGCCTCACATCATTTCCAAGGTGCGGAGTTTGCCAAAGACAACCTGTCAAAAATCTACACCCACGTTGAAAAAGGCTTTATTCGGGTTGATGCGGATGAGCTCACCTACCCCGCTCACGTTATTTTACGCTACGAAATTGAGCGCGATCTGATGAACGGTGTCATCAAACACACCGACGTACCTGAGCTGTGGCATGAAAAAATGCAAGCTTACCTTGGCCTTTCTACTGCTGGCAATTTCACCAATGGCTGCATGCAAGACATTCACTGGACCGATGGCAGCTTTGGCTATTTCCCAAGTTACACATTAGGCGCGATGTATGCGGCGCAATTTATGGCAGCAATGAGAAAGACGGTAGATGTGGACAGCGTGGTTCGTTCTGGCGACTTAACGCCAATCTTCCACTGGTTGTCGAGCAATATCTGGAGCAAAGGCAGTCTTTTAACCACCGACGAACTGGTCAAGGCGGCAACGGGCGAGACATTAAATTCCGAGCACTTTAAGAGTCATTTGGTTTCTCGCTATCTCGGATAAACAAACTTGTAAATTACCATCCTCTGAAGAATAACGTGCTCTCCTTCAGAGGATGGCAACTATGACCTACGCCAGTGTTTCTATTCATCCTCAGGCGATAACTTCACCATCATGCGCCCACGTAGAGTGGTAACCGCTTGTCCAGACAAGCGCACCATTTCTGGATCAATGAGTTCCACATCAACAAGGCCACCTCTTGGAGAAGCTTGATAGGCTTTCATTCGTGTTTTTGCTAACTTGCGCGACCAGTAAACACCAAGCGCACAATGGGCAGATCCCGTCACCGGATCTTCATTCACCCCAACCCAAGGTGCAAAGTAGCGAGAAATAAAATCTATGTCGTCGTCTGCTCTCGCGCTCACCACAATACCTCGGCCTTTAAGTGTTAAGAGCCGGCTAAAGTCGGGGGTTAGTTCCGTCACTTTCGACGCCTCGTCTAAAATCAGCAGCTGCTTAGAGTCAAAAGTTGCAAAATCGAGCACCTCCGAAGCATCAATGCCGAGAGCCTCAAGAAAATCGTCGCGAAGCTCAGTTCCCATCTCCAGCATTGGGGTAGGTAACGACAGGTGAATCGCATCACGATCAAGCTCGGCTGTTAAGATGCCTGACAAAGTATGAAACTCAATCGTCTCGCCCTGAGCATACTGCCCCTGCTCTTTGAGAATATGCGCAGTGGCGAGCGTGCCGTGACCGCACAATCGAACCTCAATCTCTGGCGTAAACCAGCGAAGATTCATCGTATCCAACGATAAAAATGCCGTTTCTGATACCGCCATTTCACGAGCAATAGCCAACATCAGCGACTCATCCAACGCCTGCGCGGTAATGCAGACTCCGGCAGGATTTCCCTTAAACAGTTCACTAGTAAACGCATCGACCTGATAAATATCTACTTCCACTTAAAATCCCTTATTACATTGCTCCCATCAGCGAGCTTTCGCTAAATTTCATTCTCCAGGTGAAATCCCGTAAGGCACCTTCCTGAAGCTTTTCGACATGCAGCTGTTTCTGCTGCAACAACATTGTCTGAGAAGGTTTACTTTTTACAGCATCGATTACAACTTCATCAATTGATCAGAAAACATCTTGCTGGTTAGGATAAGCACCAATACTGTTTATACAAACAGTTAAATGGATACCGTACGCAATGAAATCTCAGTTCTTTCTTAGCCTGCAAGAGTTTATGCATGCCAAGTACTATGCCAATAAAACAATAAAAAGCTATCTGTTCTGGATCAAACGTTATATCGTCTTTCATCAGATGCAACATCCTTCTCGCTTGAATGACGAACAGGTAGAGCAATTTTTAACTCACTTGGCAGTCAAAGAAAAAGTCGCGGCCAAAACACAAGCGCTTGCTCTCAATGCGATTCAATTTTTATACCGTGATTACTTTCGCACACCTCTAAATCAGGATTTGAAATTTAAGCGATCCTTGGTCGATAAAAAACTGCCCGTAGTACTGACCAAAGATGAAATGCGCCGCTTCATGCAGTTCATTGACCCCAAATACAAACTGCACGTAATGCTCCTCTATGGCTCAGGATTGAGAGTCATGGAGTGTGTAAGGCTCAGAGTTCAAGATATTGATTATGACTACGGCGCGATCCGTATTTGGCAAGGTAAAGGCGGAAAAAATCGAACGGTGACATTGGCTAAGGAGCTCCACCCGTTGCTCAAAGAGCAAGAAGCACTGGCACGACGATATTATCAGAAAGATATGATCACACCCGGTTATGCGGGCGTGTGGATGATGAACGCGCTACAGAAAAAACACCCAGGCGCTGAGTTTGAGTTCAACTGGCACTACCTGTTTCCATCAACCAAGCTTTCCATCGATCCTGAAACAGGCTTACAACGCCGGCAACATATCAACGAAGCCGCTTTACAGCGTGCGGTGCGAAGAACTGCTGCCGACGCTGGCATCACAAAGAGCATCACTTGCCACACCTTGCGGCACAGTTTTGCAACTCACTTACTTGAATCAGGCGCTGACATTCGTACCGTGCAAGAGCAGTTAGGACACTCAGATGTCAAAACGACGCATATTCACTCACTTAGAACAATTAATAATGCAAGTTACTGTAAATATTGAGCTTTCATTCTTAACTGTTCAATTTTCCCACCAAAACCACTGTATATACATACATAAATCAGAGCCAAGATTGTCCCATTATTGCCCCATATCGCATACGTGTGCCCCATTTTTGGCCCATTTTAAGTTGCCCACCTTCATGATGGGTTAAAGTGTTACACCATAACAGTGATGAACAATTAAGAAATTACTCTGAATGCAATCTGTCAATCTCGTTACTTCGATGTATCAAGTTCTGTCAGGCTAGCTAGCCTAAATCGGTTCTGCCCCTTTGAGTGTTAGATCTGATACTCGTAACATTTCCACAAATTCTTCTTTGACTTAGCTTATCTAATACTTCGAGTATAAAACACTGCACCTATCAGCTAAGTAACGATTCACTGCTTGAAAAACGAATCAATGGGCATATCATAGTTAAAAATCAGTCAGTTTGGTCGAAATGTATATGCAAGAAGATGATATAACCAGAATCAAGACATCTATGCTTATCTTTGCACTTGAAAAAGCACTAGGTAATTTTGTTCTCGATAAGGAGCACTTAGGTGATCAGCTCTCGGCGGGAACTGTTGATAGTATTATTGAGCGTTCAGAAAAAAAAGGTACGTTAGTTGAAAAAGACCAGATAGCTTTGATCGTACAGGCAAGTTATCTGGGGGAAGTTTTTGACTTTGCTTTGAATGTTGCCATGGGAACTATATGTGAGGAGTATCTAGTATCGCTCAAGACCTTAGCAAACCAACTGAACATTTTTGATATTCGGAATGCGGTTTGTCACCCTAACAACCCTTTCCCTGACTGCTATTGGTATCGTGCAGCGACGATAGCTAGCGATCCCCTTATAGAGAAGCTAGGACTACAAAATGTAACAGAAGCATTAGCATCGGCGGTGGCGGGACAATTGAATGAACCACCTCAAAGCTGGTTCTCAGATGTAAAGTGGGCAATTCCGAATAACCTCCCTAAGATGTTTCCTCATGAAATAACGGGATTACTCGGTAGAGACAAAGAGTTTAAGGAGCTTAACAGGCTTTTGATGCTACCGCGTGAAAACCTCATTACAATCGTCGCGCCAGGAGGCATAGGCAAAACCGCTCTCGCACTCCAATTATTAAAAGATCTTAGTTTAACCCCTTCATTCTCTAAGCATATTGATCGCATTATATTTTGTTCGTTAAAGAATGAGGAGTTAACGGCAGATGGGCTCAGAAATATAGATGCTGTAAGAGATATAGATTCAATAAAAAGTCATATACTCAGTGAGTTAACTGAGTTATATCCTGAGCGCTCATTCTCTTCGTTTGAAGACGTATGTACTGAGCTTAATGATGAGAAGATTCTTCTTTGTATTGACAACTTAGAAACGTTGCTTATCGAGTCCCAAAGCGAATTTCAACAGTTTAACCAAGAGTTACCTCTTAGATGGAAAGTACTCGTAACTAGTCGTGTTTCATTGGGGGCTGGTACATCAGTTCCATTGGAAGCTCTCAAAGAAAAACACTCCGTCGCTCTAGCACGAAACTACTTCAGAAAGCGCGGTGTTATGAACATTCAGCAGAAAACTTTACAACAAATAGCTAAAGCTGCAAACCATAATCCGTTAGCTATTCGATTAACAGTAGACCTATATTTGAAAGGCTATGATATACCCGAGTCTATTCAAAAATCGCAAAAAGATATTGCATCTTTCTCATATAAGAATCTAATCGACGCACTAGATGAAACTGCTGTATCTATCTTGGAAGCGATTTTTGCCCAGCATGTATCTAATAGGCATGAATTATCGGAGCTTCTTGAACTAAGTTATGAATCAGTCGTTGAAGCTGTTAATGAACTAACCAAAACAACTTTGATCACTCGGGAACCGACTTCAGAAGATGTTGATAGCTACAAATTAGCTGATTCTATTCGAGAGTTATTGATTTCTAACCCTCGTAACATAGAGATACGAAAAAAAGTCTCTGAGGAAATTAGAAAGCGTAAGATTGTAATTCAAGAGCTAAGTAATAGACAGAGACAACTAGAAATTGATGAGTTTTCAGATGATTATATAGCCCCTAAAACTGCTGATATTCTTACGATATTGGTGAATGATACCAATAAAGAGCTTAAGAATGGTGCTAACAGTATTAACCTAAGAATGTTAAAAGACAGGTACATCGACCTGTCTAACCAGTTCAGTACAAACGAGGCATTTTGCTTTAACTATTCTCGAATCCTTCATCAACTCGGAGATATGGATAGGGCTAAATCATGCGTACATTCAAAATCTGCAAGATGTCGTATGCAACTAGCTTGGGTCTATTTTAGTGACAACGACTACGAGACAGCGGCAGAACTATACCGTGAGCTATTTACTGAAGGCTACGGTGACAACAATCAGTCTAATCCTAAATTTGCCTATCGTATAAATCGCTATTATTTAACATCCTTACTCTACAGCCAGCAAACAGATGAAGTAATTGAAATCACCAAAGATTGGGAATCTCAACAATATAGAGACCTTTTTGGGGCTATGAGAGCTTCTGCGTTTAAGCGTTCAGTTGAGCACAAAGTTAATCAAGACGCGAAAAGTACCGAAGCGGCACTTCATGAAGCTATAGAGACACTTAAGAAGTTGTTTCACCTTGAGCGCTACTCATATACGAGCAGCGTAGAAGCGTATAGAATTTTCAAAGAAATTAGATATATAGTTTCAAGATCCAATTCATACAGCAAAGACTTCATTAGAGGCTCGTTACAGTTTATAGCCGACCATTTCTTTGACGTATGTGAACTAGCAAAAGTGCCAGAGAAAGAACAAGTGAAAGTGATTCAAGACCTAGACTTAGTCACTATTGATAATAATCCTATCCACTCAATGTCGTGGTTTAAACGAAAAGAAGGAACTCAAGATAGTTCGACTTTACGAACATATGAAAAACAAGGGTATACGATTGTTAAAGTGACCAATATTCCAGACAATGCAGAAGGCGTCTCTCCCTATATTTTTGCTAAGGATAATAATGGGACTACATTCTACCTTAATGTTAAATGTCTAGTCGGAGGCTCTTGGTTAGAATGGGCCAGCTACGAACTAGGTGACAAGCTTGCGATTAAGTATGGTAGGAGTAACAACAATGGAAAAACCTACCCAGCAACTGAGATTATAGAAATATAACTCCAGGTAAACTTGATAATAATTTGTGCCTCTATGACATGGTCGAGGCACTTTCTATTTATCAATTAATTATAGTAATTCGATAGTTACGAAATAAAGTAAAGTGTCTAAGAAACTTTTGTCCGATTGTTAATCACTGTGCTAGCAGGCATAAAGCTCGTTCTAGTCGCGACTAACTAGCGGATGTGTGAGATCGAGTAACAGTTTCTACAATGTTAGGATTGCTCATTAGTCAAAGCAATCCTACACATCAAGGTCAAACTCAACACCAATTGATTGTTCTCAATTCAATCAAAATAAGGATTTACTCTCTTAACCGTCGCTGCAACGATGGCGTTTCTCTGCTCAATTTTACGATCGATACGCTTTCGCTTTTCTTCTGCAGTCAGTTCTTTTGAACGCATAATGAGATCGATTTGGCTATTTAGCTGCCTAACCTGCTTTTGAGTTTCCTTCAGTGGCTTCCTTGCATTGAGAATTTTCCCTCGATCTTCCATCAATTCCCTAGCCCGCTCAAAGCTGCCGTCCTTTCTGTACTCGTTCACCGTCCGATACAACGCTTCTGCTTCTCGCATCATCTTATACATATCATCGAGATACTTTGTTGAGCGAGCACGATCACTTCCTTGATAAACGGATTTAATCACGAGCAAATCTTGAGCTTTTAGGGCAGGTTTTGCACCGTAATCACCCATCTGTCTCGCTACATAATCACTCATCCATAAAGCGTAGCTACCTACCGTTCCTAAATATCCATTGAAAATGTGTTCCAGTTTTTTCGGTGACATTCCGGTAAGCTCACCAATCTCGCGCATGGTGATCGACGTCCGCTCGTTATATCTCGCCTCAGGCATAACGCTTAAATCAGCCATATTCTCAATGGGCTGACCTCTGAACATGGAATAATTAAAGTATGCTTCCACCAGTGGGTTTACTACCTGAGGAACAGGGTTAAGCGCGAATGTGCTCACTAGGTTTCGACCAAATGCATTGCGCAAATCTTCCATGCTATCTTCATAGAATGCTGCATTGACTATGCGCTCAGGGAAAGTGCCAAATAACACGCCAATTTCGAACGGCTTGGGAACGCGCCAATGTTGATCACCAAACCAGAAATGCCAGTTCATGTCCTTGTCCCAATCAGGCAGCTCTTGGTAGCGCTCATCGTTACCATTGATAAGTACGAGAGCGACGGACGCTGCCGCAATCATACCGCCGCGCTGTGCAATCTGGACTGGGTTCGCTTTGGCCTCTCTGGCCAGTTTGCCTAGGCCCTGCAACCGCGCGTTAAAAAACGGCAGCACATCTCCTAAGAACATGGCGACTTTGCTATTCCCATGCAAAGAGAAATCCATCAAGTCTTTTGCTTCAAATACCGCTTGAGCTTTTGTTTTGCCTGCTTTTATTGCGGCTTCATACACGGCCTCACGGCTCGCATTTTCAAGTCCTTCTCCGAACTCAATGTATTTATCCCAACCCTTGCTCAACGCTCCCATCAACTGAGATTTATCGGTGATCAACGAGTTTTGGTATTTGCGAATGTCAGCCTCACTCAACCCTTTGCGTTTTAGGGCTTTCCTTACGCTGTCTGCCATCGCCTGCGGGTCATTACCGTTGACATAGCCTCCGAGAAATGAAGCCCCAGAGAACATCATATCTAAGGTTCCATCCGCTTTTTTAAGGGTCTTCCCTACCCCTCTGAACGAATCAACAATTGGCGTGAAGCCGTCTTTGCTGATGGCCCAAGAGGATAGCGAGTCTCGCAGGAAGTTCCTGAGCATAAAATCAGGTGATACCGTCACTGTTGCGGTTAACAACCTTTTTGCACCTCTAGCCACCTTCATGAATGGATGATTGGTCCTCTCCATGTCGATTTGAGTCATCGCTCTGAAAAGATCGGCATCTGCAACTTTAACCAAGTAGTCCTCTCCCTCTACTTTTACGTGCACAGCATCTGCCGCTTTAAACTGCATCAAGTTCGGTTTCGGTACCACTTCGATAAGATCGGTGTCAGCAAGGTTATAAACCACTTTCTGCATTGCCATATTCTTCATTGAGGCATCAACCAACTTACCTGTGTTAATGAAGATGTTTTCCAGAATGTCGTTTACGTTCTTATCAGAACCCTTGAGCTTTTTGATTTGGGCACTTTGGTTTGCAATCCCTCGCCCTTTCCATGGGCCGATAACGGAATCCAGACCTTTTTCATTGGCTTTATCATCTTGTCGATAGAAAGGAACGTACCACTCACTTTCCCATTCATTGCGGCTGTCTTTATCAATCAATCCCGCATCTTGAGCTAAATCGAGCAACGCCTTGTTCATAGCATTGTATTTTGCTTTCGCCCGCTTGAACGCTTCTTGCTTACCCTCACTGAGCAGGAGTAGTTCATTGATTTCATCCTCACTGAGAAGGTTCTCCCTACCCTGTGTTTTTAACTGCTTCGCTCGATTACCTGCCATCCAAGCAAGCCAATTGTGCAAATCCTTGCCTAATTCATCAAAAATACCGAGCAGACTATCTGCCTCTCCGGTATTGTCTCGTTTCTGAATAATGCCATCTTTCCATTCTGGGATCCCGTAGAGCATCACGGCTTGCATAACCGATGACGATCCCGCGGCTAAACGCGCAGCTACATAGCCACTATCTTCCGCGTTAGTAATTCCCGCCTTATCTTCAGCGTACTTAATAGGGGCTAGTCCATCAAACCAGCCAGTATTGACGCGCTTCATTCTCTCTTGAAAGAGTTCAAACCACTCTGCTTTGCTTTTGCCTACCAGTTCCTTGGTGAATTCTTTCGCCAGTTCAGCTTTAGATTTTTTTGGGCCAAGGCCAAGTTTTTCAGCGAGTTCAGGGGTCAACGTTTGAGAAAATAGAACTCTTGAAAGTCTGGTTTCTGAATTTGCTGCTTCCGGCCGTGTCCTATCTTTCCACTGATTGACCGATTTAATGCGGTCGCTCAGCGTTTGTACAATGTTATACAGCTCAGCCTTAGTCATATCGCTTTGCTTCATCAGACCGACACGCCTTAGCGCATGAGCTATCATTTCAGCAATACGATCTAGCCAGCGCTTTACTGCTGGTCTTTCAATTTCTGCAGCATGCGCAAGTACCTCTTCGACTTGATCAATAGCGTTAAAGCCTTGGTAGTTAGCCTCTATGTGCGTCCACAATTCTTTAAGATGTGGCGATTCTTTGGCTCTGGCGATCCGCTCCATAATCTTCATGTATTCCATATCGCCAACCACGGCGCGAAGTCCGTGGTGCACCAGTACTTCATGACGAAGCTTTTGACGCAAATCCTTTGGACTTTCGATGTTATCAGCAACGACAACCGCGAGCCGTTTTGCATCGCTGTAAAGTGCACCAACAATAGAGTTTTCAAAACTGACGCCGAGCATAGCTTCAGCTTCTGCCTGTGTTTTCACTACCTCTATGCTAACGCCTGCTCCACCTTTGTATTCTTTCAGCCACTGATCGGCAGCAAGCGTAGCCTCTTTTACTGACATCCCCTTAGCTGGGATATGCGATAAAACACTTTCCCGACTATATAGAATGATGTTTTTTCCGTTCTGCTTGTGCTTGATGGTTTTAAAGAACTTATCAAATGCTGGGGCTATGGTTTTTTCCAACTCTTCTTTTGTTGGGTAGGCATATTCTAAATCGGGATCGTCGCCATATTTCTGGTACCACTCTTCTTGAGAAATGATGTTAGCCAAATAATCGTTGGTAATGTTCTTGCCCGAATTTTTATCAATTACATATGATTCAAATGACCTTGCCATCATTTCTACCATTGTTGACCAATATGGCTTGCTCTTCATGCGATCTAGAATTTGCGAACGGTCACGTAGGCCAGTGTCACTAACTGCAGATCGCAACTCGGCAAAAGCTTCAGCCATTTCTGGTCTAATCTCTCCCTTCATATCAGTTTTGTGCTGTGCATCACTAGCATA
Source organism: Vibrio navarrensis (assembly GCF_015767675.1). NCBI lineage: Bacteria > Pseudomonadati > Pseudomonadota > Gammaproteobacteria > Vibrionales > Vibrionaceae > Vibrio > Vibrio navarrensis. The sequence goes on from NZ_CP065217.1 coordinate 2,060,067, forward strand.
TTCACTGTACTGAACTCCGGATTGCTTTCCAAAGTAGTTATCCAGCGCGTGGAACCATTCGTGCGCCAATGACCCTGCGCCTTGTGTTTTTGTCAGATTAATGACCACAAGATCAGGCTCATAGTGTGCTTTGGCTTTTCCGCTCCCCCTAGCTCCGAATGCAAGGCCAAGTTGACCGTTTAGGGAAATAGCTCGAGGAGGAATATTAATAAGTTCAGCTAAATCAATGAGTGAATCATAGGCATCATTGAGTTCCGCTTGACGTCTTGAACCTTCAACCCAATTACCAAACTGAACACCTCGGAATCCAAACGTATCAGAGAAATTCTCAGGAGTTACGTTCTCATTTCTTCGTTCAACCCCACTTCGATCTCTATTCTTTTTGTTTCGCTGTTCTTTCGAAGATTTTTTCCGTATTTCAATAACCTGATTTTCTAAGTCAGTCCGATTAGCCACCAGATACTCACGGGCTATTTTGCCTTCGGAAAAACCGTCCTTGATTGAAATAATTTCTTTACCCGCAGATAGTCCAATGAAGTACTCCGAGTTTTTACCAGGCACACGACGACGATACACATCAATATTTGCTTTTCGTTTGCCCAAGGTAGCATTTGCTGTCACTCCACTCTCGATGATGGTTTTGATTTGCTGAACTGCCTGATCTTGGGTTTCAAAGTATTCAGAGATTGTTCGCTTAGTATTGAGATCAATGACGTGGTAGAGAGTTTTCGGCGGGTCGAATCTCTGTCCACCCGCAAGAGAATAGTGACCAGAGCTAACTCTATAATTTGTTAGCAATTCAACTTGTTCTGGTTCCAGACTCTTCGCCAATCGCATAAGATCAGGAACATCGCTCATGCTGCTAGGTAGCTTCAACTGAGATAAATCGATATCGCCTCTTGCAAGAATTCTAGATAAATTTAATCCAGATTTGATAGCCATTGCCCAGCGGTCCAGTTTGTAACCTTTTCGTGGTTTCGCGCTAGATAGACGATTTCGAACAATCGCTAATGCCGCTGCTGTCTCTGCAGAAGTCCCTTCTGTAATCAGTTTCTTAACATCTGGCTTTGGCCAACTTTTAGAGAGTGGTTGGCTAATGATGTCTCGTTCATTTTGCTCTTGCTCTAACACTTGCCCTAGCGAGCCCAATTGATGCTTTTTAGCGCCGTGCAACACCTCGCCAAAGTCTTCAATTTTCTGCGTAGGTTTTGCGACATTGCCCTCATCTTCTTCAGTGACGAAAGGTGCTTCAGATATTTCTCTTAACTCACTCTCCATAATTTGCTGAACTTGAGGGAGTGACGCAGGGTTTCCGTCAAGTTCTAACACTGTGCCTTTGGACGAGTCGCTCAGAAGCGTATTCATTCTTTTGAGTGATTGAGTTATCTCGTTCTCATTGAAGTTTCTAGCTTGCTCATCAGATACGTATGTTTTGAATAATTTTTCCACCTGTTCTCGGCGGCGAATATTATCAGGATCATTCGCTTCTCTTTCAGCCCGCTCTCTAGCCTTCTCACGATAGGCCATAATGCGCTTTTCATGATTTTGAAATTCGGCAAGAACGGCTTCAGTATCAAACCCCTTAGCATGTTGGAGCTTTTTCCTTAGTCTTTTCGTCAATGAACTCGTTTTTTGTGGAATACCTTCGAAATCCCGTATTGGCTTGATTCCTTGCTCACGCATCTTCATCGAATTAGGCCGACTCGAAAATGCTGATTTACCGCCTTGAGGTTCAATTCTCACATCGTCTTTTGTTACCTTCCTACTTTGTTCGTCTTGCTCTCTGGCCAAATCAAAATCACGCTCCCTAATTCGGTTATGTTCGGCTTCAATTTGTGCTTCTGCTAGCAATCGTTCTCGAGTATCAATAGCGGCATCCGTAACATCAGAAGGTACTACCCTTTGCATTTCTCTCGGTTCGGATTGCATTTCCAGATCGTCTCTTAGTGCGATACCTTGCTGCTCTCTGACTGCTTGAGCTTCTGTTGTAGGAATGTAGTCCCTAGGTAAGCCATATTTGTCTGCAATAGAAGCAGGCACATACTGCTGCTCAGGCTGAATAGATGCCGGTTGAGGAATATCTTGGCTCATTTCATTTGGGGATTGACTGGATGCCAATGCCCGAAATTCCTTAAGCAACGCTATTTTTTCTGTCGTTGTTGTATTTTTGTTTTTAAGGGCCTTAATGATCTGCTGGCTCCGATTGTGATCGGCTTGCTCGGCGGCATACATCATGGCTTTAAACTGTTCAGTAATGCCATCAGCTTGAGGCTCACTTGCTACCGTCTCTTGCGCGTTTAGAACTTGATTGCCATCATCGGGTTTTGGAACCTTTAACTCTGGTTGTGGTATCGATGGTTCCTGAGACAACGGCTGGCTTACTGGCGCATCTTCATCACCACGGAGTTGCGCACCTAAGTCAGACATCACAGGGGCGATCTCTTCAGGGATTGGAGTAGCACCTTCTGGTATAGTTTCAGAAGCATTATTTTGGGCTTCGTTAGATGAACTTCCACGCAACTGAGAAGCAAACTCGTTAACAACTTCGCTTTGATCGTCGGGGATAGGCATTTGTTCAGGAGCCAAATCAGAGCTCTCGTTTGCAGAGTGCTTGCCTCGGTAACCACCGATAGCACCCGGTACGCCACCAACGATTGCGCCGATGGTTCCTCCCTCTGCCGCCGCCGATTTCACCCCGATCCAAGGGTCTATATTTGTGCCAGCGACATCATTGAGAATTTGATTTTGTGCATAAGTTTGTGTGCCGGACTCCAGTGCTTCTGTGCTTGCCTCCGTTGCCGCTCCTTTAAGTGCCCCGCCAGTGATAGATTTGCCTAGTGTGCCGGTGATTGCATTGAAGAGAACCTTATCACCCAAGGCGCTCGCTGCGCTTGCGGCAATCGCTTTTGGATCACTGCTCATTTGCAAACTTGCATGGTTCGCGGTTTCTTCTTTGGCTAAATCGAATAGCTGAGTGGCGCTTAAGTTTTGATTTTCTGGATGATCAGAAACTCGCATTAGTGCATCGCGAAAGAAATCAGAATTTTCGTAGAGCCAAGCAGAATCCATATTCATCACGGCGTCACGCGCATCCATACTCGCGCCACCAAGTGAGGCACCAAATCCAGCACCAGCCGCTCCGGAGCTCGCGATCCGTTGAATTGCTTTATCAGCCACCGCCTGCGCAACTTCTTCCGTTAGCCCTTTTTTCATCATCGACTTGGTTATCGTACCGCGTAAAAGCGTTTTTGCTCCTGCCCCAGCGACACCGCCGCCAGCAAAAGTCGCAGCCAATGACCCAATTCCATTGGCTATTTTTACCGCCCAAACATCAATATCACCTGCGCCATTTCCTAACCCAAGCCCAAATGGTCCGCTACCATTTTCTGTATACAGCTCTCTCTTCATGGCTTCTTGGGCGTCAGGAGTCATGCTTTCTTGTAGGTAATCAGCACCTGTGGTTGCTACATCACGCAAGCTTTCGCCCACGCCCAAGTAATTCTCAGCAAGTTCACCCACCCCAGCAATGCTTCGTAAAGCGCCGCTGCCTGCCGCTTTTACATAATCCATCCCAGAAACATCAAGATCTTTTAGTGGCGCAGGCGAATGTTTAAACGTGAAGCCTTCCGGCAAAAATGGTTCTTGGCTCATGTCGGTTTTTGCATTCACCGTCGCTTTTGAATTCATGTTTTGTCCAAGTAACTGCTTATCTTGCATGGTTTTCTCCGGGTATAAAAAAAGCCCCACCCGAAAGGGTGAGGCTTGGCACTATGGGTAAATAATACCCCGATTTTTGGTGAATGCTATTACTGCATCAGAAGGGCCTCGGAATATTGCGCAAAGTTTGTGGCTGTATTGGCTTAAGGCCATCAGCAAGGTCGCTTAGGCCTTGGCTTACTTTCTCTGGTATCTCTTTGATAAAATCCGGAGTTGCCGCATCGTATTGATTCTGGCTTATTTGCCCGAGAATACTGCGTTGCTGATCGGGCGTTAGGCCTGCCTGTTCTACTTCTTGCTTGGCTTTAGCATAGTTGGTCTCATCCTTCAGTTTTGCCAGAAGCGTTTGATAGGTCCGCTCTCTTACAGCCACTTCCCTCATTTTCACAGCTCTCTGAAACTCAGATTCCAACTGCTCAGGCGGAACATTTGCAATATCTTTTGGGTTGAGTTCATTAATAAACTGCTGCTTTTGCGGATCATTACCCGCCCACTGGCTCGCAGCGTTCATGGCTTGGTTGTTGGCTCCACCGGATTCCACGCCAAGCTTGCCGTATATCTGATCAATCACGGTACGGCGCTCATTGAACCGAACGTTTAACGCCTCAATCTGCTCTGGCGTTGGGTCCATCAATTCATTGATCGCTTTAGTACGGTCTTTTTCAAGGTCTGTCACCGCTTCGCGCCACTGTTTACCTACTTCATCGCCGTTCTTCCCGCCTTTGTCCGCAAACAAGTTAGCGTAGTGCTCACTGGTAAAGAACTGTTTGGCCATTGAAAGCTGCCCTGTTACGTCCTTCATGAGCGCATCGAGCGGGATCACTTTCGCGGCTTCGCTTGCGCCAGGCTTGCGCCCTTCGGTCACGGGCGCTACTTGGCTCGTACCATCTTCGTAGGTCACTTTCAAGCCAATCACCACGCCTGGTTGGTCCCCTTCTCGATTTGGGTCGATGTCGGCGATAAAGTCATGACGTAAGTACTCTTTGTTTGCAATTTTCTTCCCAGATTCAGGGTCAACATCGCCAATCCCTTGTTTAACATTGCGCTCAAGCAAGACACCAAGCGACTTAGTGAACGCGGGATCACGATAGGAAATTGTGCCGTCCAGCACTTTTGGCATCGTCGCCTCGATGTCGAACGCCGCTTGCATCACGCGAGGTGTATATCGACGGGGATCATAAGCACTGTCTTTGAGGTATTCATGATCGAAGATCGGATCAAGCTGGCCAGTTTCCATAAAACCTTTCAGGTTGGATTGAATGACCGGCATATTCTCTTGCATGAACGCCAATTTCTTCTTCTGTCCAAGCTCAAAATCATGCAGTTCTTTGTTGGATTTTTGCGTGCTGATTTGCGCGTCAAGCAGCGTCCCTCGTTGCTTTGCTTCTATCTGCCGCAACGTCAGGTCTGCATCGGCACGTTTAGCTTCTGACTCGTAGCGCTTTCTATCTTGTTCATCCAACTGAGACAGTCTTGTTTTTTCATATTGATAACGCTGCTCATCGCGTTCATCAAGCCTGTCTTGCCTCTCATTATCTTTCTTACGTTGATAGTGCCCTTCGGCCACTTGAAAGCCTTGCAGCGCACCATCCACAAACCCGCGTGTATCTAAAGCCATTAGAATAACTCCCCAATCACAAAACCCGCTGCTGCACCCACTGCTGCACCCACCGGACCATACGCCATCATGCCGATACTCGCACCAGTACCGACCGCCGACATGGTTTGCTGCCGTTCCGCTTGTTTCAGGTTTTCATTTGCTTGTTCGCGCTGCTCTTCACGCGCCGCTGACTGTTGCAGCCCCGACAAAGCACGGCGGCGTGTATCTGAACCCAATTGCAATAAACTGTAACTCATTGTTTACCCCACATTCATTTGTGACAATTTGCCGCGAGCGCCACCACTTAGCACACTCAACGCTCTGTCTTGTTCGTTCTCACGCAAGCTGTTTTTGGCTGTGACTGACGTGAGCGACATCTTGGCTTGATCATTGCTGCTTGCATCAGCCTGAACGCCAAACCGCGCCAGTTTGTTGGTATTGGCCAATGTTGCGCTTTGCTGTGCGCTGGCAAAGTTTTCATCCACTCGTCCTAACTGCTGTGTGAGCAATTCACCGTTTTGCGTTTGCTCCAAAAGCTGCTTTTGATGCGGATAAAAACGCTCTAACCAGTCTTGGTACATTGAACGAGTAATGTTTGCGTAATTGGTCGCCGCCGAACCACTTGCAGAGATCGGTCCTAGCGTCCCCGCTGGTAATGGCGTAACCGGCGCAACAATTTGTGGGGTTTCAGTGGTCGCTGGCTTACTAAACGGTCTTTCACCTTCTCTTGGCATTAGCGGCCTCCTTTGTACGTCATTGCTTGTGGGTTATAAACCTGGTTGTCTTTTAAGGACGTTGCGCGAGATTGGTCAGAGAAAAACGCGGTATTGGGCTGCGCTCTATTCATATACATACTGGCCCCCACACCCGCCAGCGTCCCGACCGCTTGCGCGTTGGCACTGCGGCGGTTGAAATCCGCATAAGCATCATTTGTCGCGTTTTGTAGCGAAAGCCGCGCCGTGTCTTCCATGCCCGCCAGCCCCTCGGCTTTTTGACCTGAGCCAATCGCAACGATATCTTGCTTACCCACCACATACTTATCTTGCTCGTTCACTTGAGCTCGATTCACCGTGTCGCCTTGCGCGACCGCCTGGTCACTCGATAAGTTACTGAGCGTTTGCTTAAATTTGCCTGAGCTTGGGTCCACACCGGACGCAAGCAGGTTTTTCGTCACTCCGGTCCGCGCTTTGCTGTATTCTCGGTTGTAACTCAAATCAGCCGCGTTTTTGACTTCGGCCATATTCGCATCGGAATTGATACTATCGACGCGCTGCATGAATTTGTCTTCAAACGGCTTGAGTTCCTTGTCGTAGAGCTTCCACTCTTCCAGCGCTACTTGTGAAGCCGCAATCTCTGCGGCTGTTTCTTTCACTTCATTCTTGCCACCACCACCCATCAGTCGAGCTCCTTTTGCCAGGTACTAACATGTTTTTGCTGCGCGATTTTCCGGTAGCCAAGCTTTTGCACGAGCTTGGTAAACGCGCCATTCAGTGCGGTATGAAAAACAATCGACTTCGCGCCAATTTTCCTACTGAGCACTTCAATTTCAGGTTGATACTTTGCGGTCGCGCCTTGAGTAAACGAGTACGCAAACAGCACACACACTTTGTCACCATCGAATGGCTGCAAAGCAACAAATCCATCCTCAGACAGAAACAAAAACGCCTTACTTTCCAGTAAGGCGCGATCAACGTTCTCTGCGAACGGATGCCGATTCTTCTCGGCGGTTTTCTTTATGATGGGGAGTAGCTTGTCTCTCCACTTACAATAAGGTTGGCAAACCATTCAAAAACCCAATTCAATTAAGTATTGCGTCATATTCCGTGTCGTTGTGCCAGGGATCTCTTCTCGATGCCAGTTACCACTCGGAAGAGGAATTTGAATAAGGTAAGTTTTATCATTGTCGAGCGCAATGTTTTGCGGCTCAATAAGAAATATAAGCCACCCTAACCTCGATAGACATCGTTTGAACTCCATACACAGTCACTATGCTTTTGTCGTCCAAAGAACTAGACCGGTCCTTCTCAAATAGCTAAAAACGTAAACAGCGTTGCTACTTGCAGATAGGTACGTTTTTTTTCGTATTGAGAGGGAAAATGATTGATTCGGAGCAAGATAAATCGCATTAGCAAATGTCGAGTATTTCGCATCTACTAATTGGGTATTGCTAGGCGAATATTCGTACACGACTTGTTCATTCAGAAGGACTTCCAGAAAATCGCCAGCCGATGAGGTATCCTCATACATCACCCCAGCAGGAATGATTAGGAATCTAGGCCATTCAGCTAAACCAAGATCTATTTCACTCGCAAGATACAGGTACTCAGTAGCGCCTCGATCAACTTTAACACTAAGCTCTTCAGTCAGGTTTACAATAATTGGTTTAGCCACATCGCCGATAATTTGTCCCGCTGTCAACTTCCCTTTTATTTCACAGTTCTCTTCAATCGTTACATTATCTAATGTCCCACTGGTTGCTTGAATATGCCCTTTAATCCAAGCATTGCCTTGTGCATTCACGTAATAGTTGTAGCCTGAAAATGGTCCACCTGGGCCAATTTTTATCTCCGTCCCTGTAATGCTCCCCCCTTCAATTAACGGGGTGACAATCTTAACCCCCGCTCGCACAAAATCAGCAGTGAGTTCCTGCGCGTTAAGAATTTGAATGGTCGCCTTCTCGATCATCGCCGTTGGGATAACCACCTTGCCTTGGTCAATCGCAAAGGTCGGCGTAATCACTTCGGGGTTGTTCGGATCGAATACAAAAAACTGACTCGCGCTCACGGCCACTTGGCTCGTGCCGTCGGATTTTGCAACGATACCAATGCCTGCTGTAATGTCGCCCGCTTGTACTTTTGTGCTCCATAGCGCTTTGAATGCTTCACTGCCATCTTGATTGATGCTCGCAATGGCCTGCGAGTTGGTTTGAGCGGCGGCTTTTGCCTCGTCTCCCTTTTGATTCGCCGTTGCTTCCACGGTATCCACACGCTGGCTCATGGACGAGTTGTTGCTGGCGACTGTCTGCTGCAAAGAGGTCAAGCTGGCGTTTGTCGCCGCATCTGCTGCTTTATAGGCAGAATCTATCCCTGTAATTTGCTGTGCGAGCGCTTGCGTCTCATCAGCGACCGTTTGCTCTAATGCCGTGATCGACGCATTGGTTTGCGCGTCTGCCGCTTTGTAAGCGCTGTCTATGGCATCAACACGCTGACTCATAGCCTGGTTATTACTGCTGACCGTTTGTGCCAAGGAAGATAAATTAGCGTTGGTTTGGCTGTCTGCGGCCTTGTACTCGGTACTCATGGTATCGAGACGCTGAGACAGCGCACTGTCACCATCGGAGACGGTTTGCTCTAAAGTAGATAGGTTCGCATTCGTGGCCGCGTCTGCCGCTTTATAAGCTGCATCCATATTATCTAAACGCTGGCTTAACGCTTGCCCTGCCACCGTGACCGCCTGTTCAAGCGAGCCCAAATTAGCATTGGTTTGGCTGTCTGCCGCTTTATAAGCCGCGTCTATCTGTGTGAGCTGCTGCGCGAGCGCTTGTGTCTCATCAGCGACCGTCTGTTCCAAGTTAGAAAGATTGGCATTGGTTTGCCCCAATTCGCTGTTAAACGTCGATTCAAGCGCGGTGATTTGCTCGACCAACGCCTTTTCAGCGTCAGCAAGCGCCTTGCGCGACTCGGTAAACTTCGCGTCGCTTACTGCCGTCTCCCCCTCGCTCACCGCACCATACGCCGCGTTCAGCTGCTGGATCTGCATCGCCATCACCTTGGCCGCATTTGCCACGGTTTGATTGAGCGCTTGCAGCATAGCCAAGTTCTTGGCATCCCCCGCTTCAACACTCGCGCCCATATCAGTGATCTGCTGCGAAAGGGCTTGGTCAGTGCTGCTAGTCACTTGCTCAAGTTCGGACAGGGCGGCATTGGTCGCGACATCGGCGGCTTTATAGACCGCATCGAGATTGGTGATTTGCTGCGCGAGCGCTTGCGTCTCGTCAGCGACCGTTTGTTCCAAGCTAGACAGGTTGGCGTTGGTCGCAGCATCGGCGGTTTTGTACGCCACATCGAGCGAATCTATCCGCTCACTGAGTGCCGAATCACCATCGCTCACGCTCTTGGCCAAAGTGGTTACGGTCGCGTTGGTCGCTGCGTCCGCTGCTTTGTATGCCGTATCGAGCGAGCTGATCTGCTCGGCAAGCGCACTGTTGTTATCCGACACCGTTTTACTTAACGTCGTTAACGTGGCGTTGGTTTCGGCGTCTGCGGCTTTATAAGCCGTATCGAGATTACTGATTTGCTGCGCCAGAGCGCTATCGCCATCAGAGACAGTTTGCGACAACGTATCGAGCGACGCATTCGTCGCCGCGTCTGCCGCTTTGTATGCGGTATCGAGTGAGCTGATCTGCTGCGCGAGCGCTTGTGTCTCATCAGCGACCGTTTGTCCCAAGCTAGATAAATTGGCATTCGTCGCAGCATCGGCGGCTTTGTAGGCCACATCGAGCGAATCTATCCGCTCACTGAGTGCGGAATCGCCATCACTCACGCTCTTAGCCAAAGTAGTTACGGTCGCGTTGGTCGCTGCGTCCGCTGCTTTGTATGCGGTATCGAGCGAGCTGATCTGCTCGGCAAGCGCACTGTTGTTATCCGACACCGTTTTACTAAGCGTCGTTAACGTGGCGTTGGTTTCGGCGTCTGCGGCCTTATAAGCCGTATCGAGATTGTTGATCTGCTGCGCCAGTGCGCTGTCGCCATCAGAGACAGTTTGCGACAACGTATCGAGAGACGCATTCGTGGCCGCGTCCGCTGCTTTGTAAGCGCTATCGAGGCTGTTGATTTGCTGCGCGAGCGCTTGTGTCTCATCAGCGACCGTTTGTTCCAGGCTAGACAAGTTGGCATTGGTCGCAGCATCGGCGGCTTTGTAAGCGACATCGAGCGAATCTATCCGCTCACTCAGTGCCGAATCGCCATCACTCACGCTCTTAGCCAAAGTGGTTACGGTCGCGTTCGTCGCTGCATCTGCGGCTTTGTATGCGGTATCGAGTGAGCTGATCTGCTCGGCAAGCGCACTGTTGTTATCCGACACGGTTTTACTTAACGTCGTTAACGTGGCGTTTGTTTCGGCGTCGGCGGCCTTATAAGCCGTATCGAGATTACTGATTTGCTGCGCCAGCGCGCTATCGCCATCGGATACACTTTTCGACAACGTATCGAGCGACGCATTGGTTTGCGCGTCTGCCGCTTTGTATGCGGTATCGAGTGAGCTAATCTGCTGCGCGAGCGCTTGCGTCTCGTCAGCGACCGTTTGTTCCAAGCTAGACAAGTTGGCGTTGGTCGCAGCATCGGCGGCTTTGTACGCCACATCGAGCGAATCTATCCGTTCGCTGAGTGCCGAATCACCATCGCTAACGCTCTTGGCTAACGTGGTTACAGTCGCGTTCGTCGCTGCATCTGCGGCTTTATATGCGGTATCGAGCGAGCTGATCTGCTCGGCAAGCGCACTGTTGTTATCCGACACGGTTTTACTGAGCGTCGTTAACGTGGCGTTGGTTTCGGCGTCTGCGGCCTTATAAGCACTGTCTAACGCATCGACGCGTTGACTCATCGCCTGCTCATTATCACTGACCGTTTGTTCCAGAGACGACAAGCTGGCATTGGTTTCTGCGTCTGCCGCTTTATACGCGGTATCAAGCTCGGTGACTCGTTGTGACAGCGCCTCGTTTTCACTGACTACCGTTTGTTCAAGCGTCGTCAGCTTGGCGTTAATCTCGACGTCACCCGCTTTCATCGCCGCTTCAAGGCCCGTGACGACCTCCGCTAAGGCATGATCGGCTTCGGCCAGTACGCGTTTGGCCTCGGTAATTTGTGCGGACGTTTCGGCGGCTTGCGCGGTGTTTTGCGTCGTGTAGGCGGCGTTAAGCTGTGACACTTGCATCGCGAGCACTTTGCTTGTGTCTGCCAGTACCTTTTCAAGCTGCTTTACGTTGGCATACGCGCTGGCATCTGCCGATTGGTACTCGGCCTCAATTCGCGCCAGCTCGCCATCGATGGCGGCTTTGGCATTGGTGAGCGCCAGATCTAAATCGACATCAGCTTGAAATAGTGCCGCTTTCGCCTCTGACAGAGCGCTGTTCGTCGCGTCTATCGCTTGCGATAGAGTGGCGTCGGCTTGTTGTAGTTCATTTTTGGCTGCGTTTATCTCTTGCCGCGTCTGGTCAATTCCGGCTTGCAGTGTCGCGTCGGCTTGAGATAACTCCGCCTTCGCCGTACTGAGCTCTTGCCGCGTCTGGTCAAGGCTCGTTTGCAACGCATCATTTGCCAATTCCAGATCGGCTTTGGCTTGGACCAATGCTTGGTTCGCATCATCGATACCGGCTTGCAGCGTCGCGTCCGCCTGTTCGAGGTCTGACTTTGCTTGGACCAATGCTAGATTTGCGTCATCGATACCAGCTTGCAGCGTCGCGTCTACTTGTTCGAGATCGGCCTTGGCTTGCGCTAAATCCTGCTGCGCTTTGGCAATGTCGGCGTTTGCCTGGTAGAGCTGCGCCTTGGTTGCTTTGGTGTCGATATCGCTTTGCAGCGCCTTAAACACCTCAGAGTTTCTAAGCTGCTCCGCCAGTTCATCAATGATGTCGCCAATGTCCGGCGAAGTCTGCGCTAGAACGCCGTTCACATCCTGATACGGTCCCGCGATGTTGTTCTTATTGATAAAGCGGATCCAGTAGTAAAACGTACTACCGGTATTCACCACATCGGAAAACACGTTGGCGGGCGTGGTGGCAATCTGCACCGCTTGAGACAGATTATTCTCTGTCGAACGCCACACTTCGGCATAGGCATAGCCTTTGAACGTAGGGTTATCCCATTGCACTAAGATGGCCGAAAAGCCCCCGAACGCTTGCACGTTTTGCGGGGCGTGAGGCACTTCAACAATGTCACCACCACTGCCGCCGGAGTTACTGCCAACGACAATCTTATTCACCGTGCCCTTAATCGCGGCGACGTCTTTCTCGGTCACGGCTTTATACAGCCCGTTCCCGCGTTGTCCTGTGAGAATTTCTACGTTTTCATATAAGACATCGAGCGAGCGTCCCGCCCGAAAAGGAGATTTCTTAGCCATTAGTACAGCTCCGACAAAGAATCGGCTAACAAGATCCGCTCTACTTTGCTCGGCCCCTCAATGCGCACTTGCCATTTGGCAGCGCGTACCGGCGGCAAGCGAAAAGGATCATGGTTAAGTTCGCCAGCCGCCAAAGTGAAAATCACTTCACCGTCAGCAATAAACGTCACACTCAACTCCTGCGGGAATTCCGCTTGGATGCGAGCGCAAGTTAACGAGGCGTTTTGCGCGATAAGAAAGGTTTTGCTTTGCCAAGCCATCGGCACCAGTGCTGCGCCGCGACGCCAAGCTTTTAACGCGGTGCCATTGGCAATAAACAGGGTGTCTTCGTTCAGGTAGTGATAAGCCGCATCCCAAGAGGCAGACAAGCGGGTAAAGCTTTGTGTGCTTGGGTCAAAGATGAACGCGCCGCCGTCATACTGCGCGATATACTGCCCTTCATTGGCCCATGCTTTGATGGTTTCTGGCTTGAAGCTTTGCCAGCTATCACGGTCGATGAGCCCTTCCGTCACCACCACTGCGCTCGATGTCGAGATAGCAACCAAGCCATCCGGTGAGGCATAAAGCGCCATGCCGTTTATCACCACAAGCGATTGTGCACTGACACACGCTTGCTCGACGTTTAGGCGCATGCCGGTGATCATTTCCGGTGTCACACCAGAAAACAGATACGGCTTCCCTTTTGTGGCCACAACCAGCGAGGTTTCAATCGGGGCTATCGCCACAATGTCATCATCCGTGGTGCCGCGATTAGATTTGCTCCAGGCATAAGGCAGATACGCTTCGGAAAACATCACTTCGTTACCGGCGAACCCTGCACAAATACCGTTCGCCATCGCGCATAGCCCTTGCATGGTCGCGTCCGGCATGTCGTAGTCCCACGTTTCTAGCGCCGGACCATTCACGTCTCGCGCTGCATCGATGTATTGCGTTTGGCTAATTGGCAATTCCGCGACGAGCAAATAATCCCCTTCACCGCTGGATGTCACCGAGCGATATAAGCGGGTATGCGTGATGTTGTGCGTGTTCACGCCTGGCGCGGCAAGTCGGACCGTCACCGTTGAACCAGGCTTTTCAATCAAGGTGGGTTCACTGGCCTCCCCTGGTGCGCCTTCTTCCCCAAAGCGCGTGACATAGGTTTGGATGTAAAGACGATCTTCATCGTCGTAAGCGGGCAGCTCGCCTTCTGGCGGCTCTTCACCCGTCGCAACGCTCACGCTGGTCACAATCGGCTTGCTGCTTGGTCTGGGTACACCAAGGTCATACCAAGCGGCAGGCATGGTGCCCGCACCGGTGGCGATGTCTTGCGCGGTCACTTTGGGCTTGTCTTGCCCCGTCCAGTACACGCGTTGATACGGGTCTTGCGCCATCGGATTGGCAATCACACTAACGGGCTGACTGAACGTAAACCAATGCGTATGCGCGTAGAGAAACAGCGAATCGGGCGAGTTTGGCAAAGTCGCTTTGTCTAAATCCGAGCGAATTGGCGCAACAATGCCGCGTGTAAAGGTGCAATCTTGCGCGAGTGTTGCGGTGTCATCAGGGAGTAAATGAGGCTCAAGGCGAGGCACCTCGCCCTTCATAGTTGAGATATCAATTCGCATTTGTCTCATCCTGCAAAGACAAAAAAAAGCGGCCAGTTGGCCGCTTGATGAGTTGGGGTTAGTGTGTGGCTAGATAGTCACTTTAAAAGGGGTGAGCCGGTCGCCACTGCGCCACTGGTTGTAAGCAGTGAAGATGGCTTGTTCGCGGTCATAAAAAGCGTTAACGATGGCGCGAACGTCTTCATAAGTTAGAGAAACTATCTCGTTAGATTTGGCAATCCAGCCGATAGACTCCTGCGCTTTATCTGGATTCGCCGCCACCGCCGCAATGCGTTTGTTGAAATTATCAATGCCAAACAAACCATCTTTGCCTTGGCCCATCTGATACAACTTACCGTGGTACTCGATATCACTGAACGTTGCAGACTTGCGAGTTTGAATCGCTAAGTCAGCATGGTAGGCCGCGATGTCACGCATCAAATCGTGGGTAAAAGCTTCCTGCTTGGCCACATCCACCACCGGACGCTCTGGCGCGGGGATAATTGTCTCGATGTATTCTTGCTGTTCTTCATCCCAAACTGGCTCTGTAGGTTGCTCTTTCTCCCACAATGATAGGGCGTACAACCAGTCGAGGTACTGGTTGTGATTTACGCTGAACTCTTCCCAAGCAATGGCTCTTTCAAGCTCCGGCTTGATAACGCTATCCCAAGGCTTACGCTCACTCTTACGAAGCTGCACATCTTGGTAAGTGACTTTATCCGGCTGGTTAACGACCACCACAATGTAAGGCTCTACGATAGGAGAGCTTTCGCCCTCCTCGTTAGGTTCCGTATACCCAACCACACGTTCGCGAGTATCTTCTGCGTAATAGTGACGTATGTTTTCATCCACCTCAGCAAGCGAGGCGTAGTTTGTATCAATCATCATAAATCCACTCCTGGCACTTGCGCCCCAAACCTTGCGTGGTTGTCTACCCAGCCAATAGGCAGGGCCAGTTCAGCGTAGCCGTACAAGCATGATTGCCCGTTAAGGTTGTTGTAGGTGCCAATGCCATCAATAACCCGCATTTGACCATCATCATTCCAGCTAGTACCGTCATGCTTAAGCTCATTCCAAACAAAACCAAGGGTTGCTTGACCGTTTCTTGAGGCGGCATGAGGTAAGATTTTGATTGCGACTTGGGTAGGAGACGCTTGGTTGGTAGCTAGAGATATCGGTAAGTGAGAAGGGAGCTGGCCGTATGTTGAATCAGAACTGATCTTACCGTCAGACGACAGGAAGTATTGAGTGATGGAGATTTTTTGCACAGTTTTTCCAACGCTAACGTAATTACCTGCTTTACCCAAAATACTCTCAGTTAGCAAAACTCCAGACTGTAAGCTTCTAGACATAGTAGCTAAAACATCGCCTAGACCAGCCCTACCACCATAAACTGGCAAAGCCGCTGACGGCTTGGTCACTTTCGAAGCGGCAGTGTAGTTTAGTATTAATACGCCACTAGTTGTAGTAAAGGTAAAGTCATTAGTGCCGCTTGAAAATGACGGAGTAAACGACCCCCAAGTGCTGCCAAAGTTATTACTGAGCAACCCTGTAGGGTCAGATAATGCCTTCCTCGTCACGAGGTATTTCTTGCTAGTGCCATCAGGAATCTGAGGAATCCAACTACCCAACCACCCATCTTTCAACGCCTCAACTTGCAGGATATTTGCGGGATGGCCGGAGACGTCGGTTTGCAGGAAGTTGCCGGAGACTGACGGGCCTATATCTCTAGAAACAACAACGTGATACGTCCCAGCAGGGAATTTAGACACCACGTTGCCAGCTTCTCTTGAGATGTAACAAACACCACCTAAAGCGAGGGGGGTAATGACCCCAAGCGGGTATACACTTCCATCTGACGCAATTATGTAACTATTAGGTAAACTGGCGTCTCCGGCAGAAATAGCAAAACCATACCAGTCTGAAAATTCTGCTGACCAGACTTGCCCTGCGGCAACTAGCTTTGTGTAGCCATCACTGTAAACAGCGTTTCCTGTATGTGTAACTGTTCCAACCTTAGTCCAAACCAGCTTCTCCATACCCCGCATCGTGCCGTTCTCAGCCTTCGCAATCGCTTTGAAATAGTCTTCCATTGTGACGGGAAAAGCCGACAGTCTGCGGTCAATCACACCGCCTACGCCGTCGGGGTAGATTGCGTCGTAGAATTTCCCGTCTGGTCGGCCTGAGTTATTTCCAGAAATACTACCATTGCCGCTATTTGCAGTGACAAACTTAAAACACTCCGCCCGAGAAGACGGGGCGTAAGCAGAAGAACCATACCAAAGCCACCCGTTATTAATATCACCTGTTTTATCGTGAAATCGACCAGAGCCAAGCGGATTAAAGCTTGGGTGATACGCCCCTTTATTGAGTCTAAGCACAGTGGCTAAGACGTAGAAGTAGCATTCGCCGTCTGCGGCTACACCTTCAACTGGATCCCCTCCCGTACTGGTACAGGTGTAAGCCCCCCTAACCTTATTCCAATTGTTATAGTGGCCAGTGGCGTAATAGTAAAAGCTGCTAGTCCCAACTTTAGGGGCGGTATCCAGTAACCCTTGAGGGATGACTCTAAGGACAGGCCCATTTATCGAGAAAGCCAGTATGCCGCCATTTGTTGAATCAACCCCAATCCAATCCCCATTCCCCGCACCTGCAATCGTTCTTGGGCGAACTCTGAACTGCACCAACTTCCCATCAATCACATAAACATGATGGTACGGGTTCTGCAAAATCGTCAGCAGTTGCGCATCGGTTAAATCGTTCAAATTCCAACCACGGCCACGAGACGTTGTATCACCGTCGAAGTTGGCGAAGTAAGTGATTGGTCGAACGTTATCGACTGTGGTAGCAATGCCGTCAACACTGGTTGCTTGGTTGTTAATGCCGCCGTATGGGTAGATGTACGGTTTGGCTGGCGTGATTTCTTCTAAGTAGCCTTCGAGACCGGAGAGGTCTACGCGTTCGGTGACGACTTCTTCTGTGATTGGGCGGATGTAATTAAGTCTGAAATGAGCAACCTTGAGTGCGTCTTTTACTATTAGACTAATATACGCGCCCTCAGTGGCAGTAAAAGTACATACGTAAGATCCCGCTATATAAGGGTAGAAGTAAGTGTTGCTACTGCTTGTACTTGGCTGTAGGTCTGTAATGCCACCATAAGAAGAAATGCCTGCCCCGACAACCTCCCCAGTATCCAGTAACTCAAACGAGATTTCATATTTAACGCCAGCTTTAAGAACTTGGTTAGCTCTTGCGCTACCCCACACGCTATCGCCCTCTACACCGATAACCTTATTACCAATATCGGATAGTGTCGTACCAGAACTCTTAGACCAACCATCTAAACCATTACGCAAATCAGCGTTCTTGGCTGCACCCTCAAACGCCCTCGCCACCGCCTCGTTTACATTCGGCGCGACATCCCCATACTTAGGGTCAACTTCGGTTAGCAGGTTCAGCGTAGGCTTGCCCGTACCACGGCAGTTGCCAGAACTGTCGTAGATATCGGTGCCGTCTGGGGCTTGGGGGAATTTGATACTTGCCTGTTTGGTTGAAGCCGTGTTAACCCCAATAAGTGAGACTGGAAACCCTGCAATATTAAACATAGCTTCATTTGTATCACTAGACCCAGAAGCAGACGCTACCCTACCTAGGTAGATTAGGTTTGCGGATGCACTAGCTGATATAGCTTTTATGGCAAACATCCCCTCATTGATCGGCCCCCAGTTGGAGCTGTCTAGGTGTTTACCCGCATGAATCATCCCACTCGCCGCGCACTGACGATTAACCGACGCTCTCATTGCGTCCATGTCTGCTTTAGTACGGGCGAACGCAAGCGCAGTAAGCCAGCCTGAACTAATCTTACCCTGTGAATTCGCCAGCGGAATTTTGCCCGGTAAAGGATCAATCGTTGCGGTCCCTCCGGTGACGATAGCAGCAGCGTTTTGTTCGGATATCTTGGCTTCGGCGGCTTTTTGGGTGGCAATATTCGCCTGGTTGACTGAATTTGTTTCCGACGCTTTGGCAGCGGCGGCAGAGCTGGCCGCATCACTGGCGCTGTTTTGCAGCACGGTGTTGCCCTTCACATACTCTTGGAGTAGTGCCGACGTCTCATCTGTCAGCTTGTTAACGCTATTTACCAGCTCTTGACTCATTACCGCGCCCCTTCACTTTGGTTAATCATTTGTGCTTTGGCGTTATCCGTGGCGGTTTTATCACCAAGCGCCGTGGCAAACGCTTGCAAGTGAAGCTGTGCCTTCTGCCCTTCTGCCGGATTTAACGAATCTTTGTTGTAGGCGCGATACATCACAAAGTCAGCGACAACGCCTTCATAGACTTCTGAGAGCGGAAACGCCGCACTTTCATCTGTGACTTTTAGTGTGCGGGAGTAGACCACCTCCACATTCACTTGCTCTTGTGGCGCTGGATATAGAAACAGTGTGGTTTCATCGAGCTCATTGCGCGTCCAGCATACCGGTGCGCCAACCGTCGTGCGCCATTCTGGATAGAGCTGATTAAGCTTGTTGATGCTAACAAACGTCGCGGCAACGTTATCGATGTGGTTCACAGCAAGGATTTGATACGCATCGGCGGGCAACGCCACCGTATTCGATGACGTCGCGACAGCCGCCGTAGCACGGCTCAAATCAGGACGACGAATGACAATCGCGGCAATCGCATCATTCATGAAGTCGATCAGTTCAGGGCGCGACCAACGCACATTGCGAAGATCGATTAAGTCCCGCGAAATGCGGTCAATCAGGTTTTTAACGGTGATGGGCATTAGAAGAACTCCCGTTTGCGGATCGGGTTAGAAAAGGCTTGCGGCTCGCCAGATTCCAAAGCAAAGCGCTTCGCGCTACGCATCGCTTCAACAAACCATTGACGGTACTCATTACCGAGCGATGGGTTATGCCAATCGCTGTCGGGTTGAAGCATCAGGCGATGGGCAGCACCGTAACAAATGGCTTGCGCGTACTCATCGAGCAACAGCTTCGGCAAGGTTTTAGAGTTGACACCAGGCTCGACACTGCAATGCACGTAGACAACCGGATTCGAAACGATAAACGACATCACATCGCGGCTCATTTGGCGGTAGTGTTCACCTTTAGTCAGTGCCGCGTGTTCTGCGTCAGTCACGCTAATCATTTCGCTGGCAATGTAACTGCCTGAGTCGCTGTTCAGGTCCGAGCTTCCAACCACGGCAATCACATCGCCCGCCGCCACGTTTTCCAGCGTTCGTGAGTAACGAACCACACCGCTCTCGCGGCAAAACTCCTGCGCTGCTTGAACCAGTGCCGAGTGCATAAGCGGCGGCAAAGTCACATTGACGAGCTGGCGAAGCTTAGGCGTAAACAAATCGACTGAGACAGTTTCCATGGTTTACCCTTTTAACTCGGAGCGAACACGCTTGCGGTAATCATCCGCACTTTCACCAGATTGCTGGCCTTTGATATCCAGACCAGCAGCAACGATATACGTATGAATTTTCGCAGCGGCTAACTTAGAAATATCAACTTCTTCACCGCCAATGCTGACCAAGAACGAAGCTTGTTCTGCTTCTAGCTCAGCTTGCTTTTTACGTTCTTCTTCTAACGCTGCTTTATGGGCTTCGGCTTCTTTCTGCTCTTTGATTTTGCTTTCAAGCTTATCAACATGAACAAATGTATTTTCAAAACGAAGTAGGATTGCCGCTGCCTCTTCGGTCACTTCAATTGGCTTTAAACGTGGGAACACCTGACGACTTCCAGTGATGGTGTCACGCTTACGCTCTTTAGGTCCGATGTAAACAATTTGGACTTTTGACATGTCTTTTCTCCAAATAAAAAAGGCGGACCATGCCGCCTTTCCTTTGACTGGGTTGGTTAGTAGCCTTCGGCTAGATATTCCACGCCAAGGGTTACCGTGCCGTTTGCTTCAGCACCTTTGATAACGAGTGCCAGTGGCTGCTTGCTTTCTGTGTATTCAGTAGGGATCAGAATGCTTTCTGCCTTAGCACCAGAGAGTGCAATACCAGCTTTAACGACTTTTTCACCAACTTTGATGTCAGCAGTAACGCCAGCGCCAATACCAGTGGTGATTACACGAAATCCGGTGATCTTCATGCCGATTTCAAGTTCAATTACTTGAATCTCATCATTGGCGGCAATGGCAGATAACTGGACATTAACCAGTGCCAATGCAACGTTGCCGTGGGTGCCTACATAAATCCGGTCTCGCATGGATGGTGCTTCATGAATTGCCATGTTTGTTTCTCCAAGGGGCACTTAGCCCCCTCTAATTAAAAGCCGAGCTTCACCGCCGTATCGAGAACGATGATGCCGTGATCGTTGACGCGTCCAGTTTTGTCAGCGAAACGGATTTTCTTAACGCCATTCATCCAGCCGATAGTGATTTCGGTTCGGTTCCCGGCGTCCGTTTTTTCTTCGACGATGGAGAAAGAGTTACCCGATTGAGTTTTGCCCCACGCTGTAGCTAGAGCTTGACCGCCCATCAACATAGCGCGATCAATAGTCGTCCCCGCGGTTTTCTGTGAAACCGTAGCCAACTTATCGTTGTTCGATACCTTGACTGTGGAACCGGCATTGAAGCGAATCGGCATCCCTTTGTACTTACGCACAAGAATGTTGCCCATCATCGCGCACTCACCAGAGAACACCGGATGCTTGAAATTGCGGCCTCGGTTCAATGCTGATGCGACCAACATCTGCCAATCTTTGTAGCTAGAAGTTTTTTTCCAGCTATCCCACTGACGAGGCGTTACGTTTAATAGATAGAACGGTTCATCACCTGCCAGTTCGTCTCCATTAAAGCGGATTGGCTGAATCGGGTTCGCCATCTCTTCAATGAACAAGTTCAAATTGTCCACCGACTCCATAGAGAAAACATCAGCTTCGTCCAGCTCTTCGAAGCTATTGGCATCACCGCCGAAGAAATGGCGATCATGAGTTGGCGGCAACACATCGTTTACCATGATCTCTGCGTACTCTTCGTGAGACTCTTGCGGCACGATGCTGTCTATCGCGAAATGGTCGCCACGCGCACCAGCAGCATGGATAATCGACACTTGATCTTGAAGATTGTTGAAGTACGGGCCAAGCAGCGTTCGTGCGGTCTTGCGTAGATCATGAGTCGTACGCTGTTGCGTCATTTTACCGCCAGCATCGACTTGGTGACGGCCTTGGTTGATACCAAGCTCGAAGCTGGTGAAATCGATTGATTCACCACGCCCCGCAATTTTCTTATCACCCATTGTCGGACGTTTGTTCAAGTGATGGACAATCTGCATATCCACCGTATCGCCGCCGCCTTTAGAAAGGTCAGTCACACGCACAATAGGAGCGTGGGAGCTGGTTTGACGCTCCATGCCTTTCTTATCTGGCATGGCTTCTTTGGGGAGTTCTTCGGTCAACATATTGACAAGAGAACGGGCACGAAGCGTAGAGGTAAATAAGCCAACCTCTTGAATTTTCCGTGCTTGTTGTTTGGTAATGGTAGTCATTTGTCAAACTCCAGACATAAAAAAACCCCGCTCTTTCGAACGGGGTTGGTTATTTGCTGCGGCGTCTACACGCCTGCCATTTCAAGTAGTGCTTCAATTTCTGCTGTGCTCTTACCTTGCATCATCGCCATCAAGCCTTCGGCATCTGCGTTTGCCATCTTTTCCAGCTCAGAGGGCTGATGCTTACTAGTAGAGCCAACAGCGCTAGGCGAAGAAGGCAGAGAGTTTTTCACTTGGCTCTCCACCTCTTCAGCTTTAGCTTTTATGTCTTGCTCAGTGATCTGCGACGCAGGCGCAGGTTCTGGCACCGACATTTCGGCTTTGGTCAGATTAACCACTTCGGCAAAGCGCTCTGCCAGTGGCTTGTTTGCCCAATTTGGATCGGCACTTAAACGGTCATCAATCTCACACGCCTTTTGCCATTGCTCTCCACCTTTCTCGCGCCAAGAAGATAGATCAGCATTCCCTTGAAGCGCTTCAAAGATGGGGTCAACGTTAGGTTTCTGTGTTTCCTGTGGCGATGTATCGGCTTGCTTCGCCGCACCATTGGTTTTCGCAACGACGACCTTCAAGATTTTACCAATCTCTGGATAGTCATCCATTAGAGCGTCAAGCTGTTCATCGGAAATTGACAAGTTCTCTGGTAAGTCCTCAGGTTCAACGCCGAGCTTTTCCAACTGCTTATTGCGAATTTCAAGTAAGCGCTCATTCTGGCTAAGCTTTTCACGATCTTTTTCAAGCTCTTCGAGCTTAGCTTTCAGTTGCTTGTTAGTCTCACGTTCACGCTCAAGCGTTTCGTAAGGGATAACGTGCTCACCATCTTTCGCTACAATGCCAATTGGCTTTTGTTCCGCTACCTGCTGCTCTTTAACTTGTGCGGGTGCCGAGTCCGCAGCATCACTATCGGCAATGTCAGTATCCGAGCTACCATCCAGAGTCGTGTCACCAAGCTCAATGGGTTCATCGTCGTCATGCTCTGGATCGTCATCCAACACGCCATCAATGCTATCAAGCAAGGCTTCAAGCTCTTCGGGGGTTTCACTACCAGTTAAATTGTCTAGATTGATTCCCATTTGTACTTCTCCTGTGTAGACGTATCGCTGTCTGTGCGCGTAAGCACTCTGTTAAAAAATGCTTACGAGCTCAGGCAAGCAATATCAAATTCGGTGGGTTGAGCGGTTTTAATGCAAGCGCATGTAAGAAGTTGGGCGTCTTGCTCTGGGTAGTCGGTGATCACAGCCTTGCCAATAGGCACTGAGCGAAAACCTTGGTCGCATAAAAAAACCGATAGCCCTTGAGCCATCGGTTCTGTGTAGCATTCGAGTTTGAGCATTAGATGTAGTTTCGCTGTTCGAAAACACTGCGGCGAACGTGGTAGATATCTTTCTCATCCAAGAAGCAAACGAAGTCGCCAGCATTAACAGGCTCGAAATGGGCAAACTGGTAGCGCTCACCACCAATCGCAATCTCACTCAAGCATGGACCACCTGATTCTGCTTGTTTGAGTGGGATAATTACTTCATCTGGTTTCACTTCATAGGCAATGCGCTCTATGGCCTTGCCCTGATAAACCTTGAATTCATTCAAAACGGCATGAGGTTTTGGTTTGTTAGTATTTGCACAGGCATTTCCGGTACTTGGATCGCCAAAGCGATCACTCGTTTTGCCCGTCACTTTCAGCAAGTAGCCTTCAAGCTCCCATAGTTTGTTAACTGCCGACTGTACGCAACGCTCTTTCGCGTACTTGCAGCCGTCTTCCCATTTGTAGTTTTCCGGATCGACACAAGCTGATTCGCCGTAAGCCACTTGAAAACCATTGGGCAGAAAAGCCCAACATCCTGTTACCGTTGTGTTCTCAACTCGAGCAAACTTGAATTCAAGCTGGTCAACCAAGTTAAGGATGTGTTCCTTTTGCACTTTCATCTTTTGCACCCAAATTTCGCCAAATAAAAAAGCCCCGACCAGTTAAGGGCGAGGCTTTGCATGATGGGAGAAATGTACCCCACATTTTGGCGCCGTTCAATTACAACGTCAGAGCTTCCAATTGCTGCTCAATCATATTGGCCCATTGAGCTCGGATTTGCTGCAACTCTTGATTCATTCGCTCTACTTCCTGCAGAAGCTTGCCCGTTTCAGCTTGTGTCTTGGCATCGTTGTATCGCGCTGAATTTGCGGCCGCTCTCTCTTTCTCTGCAGCAGCAATGGCCCTCTCAACTTCGGCTTCGAGTTTCTTCACTTTCGCTTCCATCTCACGCATCGCCAATTGCATCTGAGCTTCCTGCTGTTGCTGCTGAGCCTGAATAGCCGCTAACTCTTCCTCGCTCATCTCCTCTTGAGGCTTCTGAATACCAATCGCATCGCGAACCCGATCAATAAACTCGGCTTTGTTTGGAATATCGGTCAGTTCAGCCACAAGGTCTATTACGGCAACTTGAACCTCTGGCGGCATCTGGGCGGTAATTTGCATCATGCGATCTGCAAGCTGCTGTTTATAAGCCGCGGTCTGTTGGACTGGTGCCAACGCAATGTGTGCTCGTAGCTTCGTGATGTCGTTGCTTAAACCTTCATCCGTTTCTTGGTTAATCATCACATGCTTGCGCTTACGTCTGTCTTCACGATTAATCGTTACTGGTACGTTTCTGCGTCCCTTGAGGTCCGTAATTAAGTAACCAAGGATCAACTCTCCGAGTAGCTGGCAAGAGTAGCGATAGTTATCATTGATTTCAGCGAGTGTCGTGGCTCCTTGTTCGACCAGATTTGCGATTGCAACACCACTCGCTGCATTGGACTCTTGACCTAGAAAAGCCCCATATACGCCCATGGTATCTTGAATCAACTTCATTGATTCTTGCATGACCGCAAATTGCTGTTGAGCAATGGCAAAATCCTGCTCAACTTTGAACGCATCTGATACCGATTTTTTGTTGCGCCGTTCCGGGTTGAGCTCAATGTAGCCATCAGCGCGCTCTATCTCTGTCAACACACTCTCACGGCTCATGTTTGTCGCATCTTGGTCGGCGATGACACGTTTGGCTTGCAGTAACCAAGTCAGCTTGATACGTCTAAAGTTCACTTCATCCTGTGCAGGAATTGCTCGAGCAATCAACCCATACGGTTCACCGTTCGCATCTTTGCGGTAACCAAAGAAAGGAACAAGCGGAAACAACCCCTGAGGCGCATCACACTCTTTATCGCCGAGATGGTGCGGCCCTGCGTACCAACTCTCAATGATTCGGCTGACTTGAGCCATTCGCACATTTGCCTTACCGAGTGCTGCTGCAGTCGCATGCACCAAGTTATTTTTATCGAACTCAATCACTCGTCCATTTTGCAACTCGATTACCGGCTTTCTCTCCATCGTCCGGTAGTAAATCACCTGCAGACGAATACGTTTTCGGTTTTGGGATAGCCACTCGGTTTGCTTACGACTGTAGCCTTTGTACTCTTCATAGGCATTGACCAGATTAGATTCCATGCCCTCAACCAGTTCTGTTTCAACAAACCCATGCCAACCATTGGCCGCGTTCTCTAAGATGTCAGCCTTGTGCGGCACCAATGTCATCAGCTCATCAACGTCAATCCAGCGACAGCGCATTACCCATCTTGCATCGGACCAGTCAGGTTCTTTTGATAACCAGTCCCAATACACTTCATCGCGAGGAACACTTTGAATCTTATACTTAGGACCAAAGAGGTTTTCATTTCGAAAGACTTCGACGACACCAAAGCCGCATTTTATTTGAGATGAGTAAGCATCAGAGCGGGCTTTATCCAACTTACTAAGACGACAAATGTCCTTGAACTGCTCGTTGATTGCCTCTGCGAGTTCATCAAACTCTTTGCTTGGGTCATCGGCCATCACAACTAGGTCAGTGCGAGTCTTTGCCTCCATGCCAAGCACACCGTCAACGGTTGGCGCAATCAGGTTGTGCATTGTCATCGGTTGATCGCGTTCTTTAAGCACTTCAATGACTTTCGGTGCAAGCTGGTCGCCGTCGTAGTAAGCGCAGGCCTTGTTCGCGTTGGTTCTCCATCCGGGTTGTCCGTCGATATCAGACATGATCTCTAGGAGTTTTTGTTGCTCGATTTTTTTCATTAGTGCGCCATCCAGTGCTTGGGTTCGCGTTTAATTGGAGAGGATTTGTGTGTGATTGGCATTCTTGCCCGCATTTCTTGGGCGATGGCGTAGCTCATGACTTGATCGTCAAAGCACCCTTCTTGAGCGTTCATTGAGCCGTTTTTTTGATAAACGTAAGTGGTAATTTCACTGATTGTGCCAATCCAGCGAATGCCGGACTGTCGATTCCTAAGTAAAGTCTTTAGGCCTTCTGTCAAAATCGGCTTGCTGTACTTATTAGTGAGCCAGCCTAGTTTCACCGTTTCATCTTCATCGGCCCTATCAATATATTGCTCAGAGTAAATTCGGCTGAGTTTGTAATGCTTTTTAAACTCAAGAATGAAAGCGTGGCCATGGTTATTGCGCTCTGGCCCTGCATAAGCCCAGTTGTAAAGCTTGCCGATGTGCGCTGCCAACTGAGCAAAAAGCTCTACATCCAAATGCCCGTACCAATGAGCCACTTGCTCGCCAGTGCTTCGCTTGACGACATCAAGACTGCAGCGGTCACCGTGTTCAAGTCCTTCTGCGATATCGATACCCATCGCGTAGTCTTCATCTTTTTCAGGCAGTTCCCAGACAAGCAGCATGTTCATCACTGAGTTCTGCCCCTGCTCATCCATTGTTTCTGGTTTATTAGCTCTGGCCATGTTCCCGGTTACGGGTTCAACGTCATAGACAATGAGCGGATTCATCGTTTCGCCTTCCGCTTGCATGGTACTGAGCGAGTCAAAGACGCGACGGCCAGAAGTCAGAAAGGCTTCGAGTGGCGTGGATGGAAATTCTTGTTTCATTTCATCGCGTTGTTCCGCTTCTTTCAAAACGTACCATTGGCGCTGCTCATCATCGATAATGCACCCCATCGCATCCTCGATAGCGTCAAAGTACTCTCTCTGAGTTTTGCTTATCACAAGCCCAGTATCAGGCACCTTGGCGCGATACTTCGGATCTTGCCACCACGCGAAGAAATGAAACTTCCAGTCGAGCTGAGTTAGCGGCTTTTCAATGCGACTCATCTCTAGCGACTTCATCGTCATGTTGTAGAAATCACCGCCAACGCCCTCGGCAGTGGATTCGATGAATGCAATACATCCAGGATGGACGGCGTTAAGCGTCCCTGTTCGAACCTCTTTCGCTTTCGCAGGATACTTAGCGCAGATTTTGCCATGCTCTGAAACGTGCAAGCGGTGAACGGTACCGGAACGAAACGACGTCGCTACTTGAATGCTTGAACCATGTTCAAAAACAATGTAGCCGCCAGTTGAACCAGAGCGCCTGCTTTTAACCTTAAATCGCGTCTTGAGCCAAGCTGGCAAGTTATCAAACGGTACCTCAATCTTGGTTCGATAAATTTCACCTGACGCGGATTGGTCTTGTGCGATAATCCCGCACTTTAAGTTATTGTTAAAAAGCGCTTCATCGAGCAGGTAGATATCAATAGCCGTTGAGAAACCAAGCTGCCGCGCTTTTAAGATAATGTTGAGATACCACATCATCTCAAAGAGCAAACGCTGAGCGGGTCGAAGCCGGAAGCGAACTAACTGCCCCTGCTCGTTCTCGATCATGTAGAGATTATCGAGACGCCACCATTTATCGCTGAGTTTGTCCTCAATCTCGAGGAGTTCAGCATCGGAGATTTCTTCAAACTGATGTGTCATTGCGTCTTGCTCATCAAGCCATCGCCGCCCATGGCGCGAATATCATCAAGAATCTTGGAAACTGGCGTGTCGTCGCCTTTGCCCTCTTTACTGATTTTGTCAGCTTCTAGGCCAAGTTTGCGCGCTGCGTTTTCAACTCGCTTAGTATCAGCAACGATGTGTGGCACTTTGACTGTATCGATTTTCAAAGCGGAAAGCGTTCGAGTAATCGACTCAATACGGCTAGTCAACGAGCCCAATCCATTTTCAATTCGATAGTAGGATTCATACAGCGAAACGCGGTCCTCGATGCTATTTGCGTTTTTAATGTCGTCCATGCATTGAGAAAGCGCCTCCGCGCCAGATTGAAGACGAACACGACAAAGCTCCAATTCATCTTGCAAGTCTGCAATGGCCGCAGCATCAAACTTCTCAAGCTCGTTTTCTTTGAAGTACCTAGCGTAGATGCCATGTTTTCTGGCCCTAGAGTTGCCTGGCTCTGCGGAATTGCTTGGATTGGGATTGCCAGCGTTGCCAACAGAGATTTTATGACCGGGAAGAAAACGCCCGCTTTCATCTCGTTCGCTTTGTCCCATGTCATGTTCGTTACTGGGCTCTAAAGCCTCTGACTGCTTGTGATTTTGTTTGTGACCATTTTTTCGTGTCACTTTTTTCTTATCTGCTTTTTGCGCACATTGCGCACTTCGACTTTGCGCAGAGTGTTTTTGCGCATTTTGCGCAGTGCGATGCGCAGATTCATCATGCGCAGTGTTACGCACTTTGATATATCGCCGAGCGGTCTGATAGTTGAGCCCTTCGCTCTCACACCACTCCTTTGCAGAAATGCCAGTTCTCGCGTGGGCAACTTCGAATTTCTTTTGTAATAGTTCCCATTTGTTCGACATGTTTTTCTCTTACTACTTTCTCATAAGCTCGTTGGAGAGTTCCCCTTCCACTACCCAATCCCCGATAACGGGACGATGGGTAGTTGGGATGCAAATGCGTTCACCCGAAGAGAGGTAAACCCGAGCCGATTTGCCGTTATACCCGATAACGCCCTTAATCTTTCCTGTCCGATTTGGTTGACTGACTTCAGTGAGCTTTTTCATTTGGGCATTCCACTACAAACATAATTGGAGCCACTGCGGTGAGTGGCTCCTGTTATGGCTATGGTGTTATCGGTGAGAGAAGTGAGCTAACCCGGCTTGTTCTTTTGAGTACGCCATTGGAGATACTCGTCGGCTTGGGCTGCGCATTCACTAAGTGCAGCTTTCAACCGCGGGATGTCTTGAGTAACGATTTGCGGCCAGGTACCGATGACTTGAGGCTTATAACAGGGAACGATAAGCCCCTCGGGAGGGAGAATGTATTCAGTTACTACGATGGGTTCAGGTTTAGTAGGGCTGGCGCAACTGCTCAGTAACGGTATCAGGGATAGCGCAGCGACTATCCGCCACTTGCTGCTCAAGGAACTGGATGTCATGGCGAAGCTTTTCCTCCTGCTTTGCGTTTCTGTTGGCTCTTTCGATAAGTAAGGTGTTCATGCGCTCGCGTTCGTTACTGACTTGCTCAAGAAGTGTTTTGCGCATCAGGCTCGTTGCATTGGCGCTGGCCAGTTGCTCACGTAACAGCGAGTTTTCAGCCTTTTGAGCTTTGATGTGCATAGCCATCCCAAAGAGCGTGGCAATGAGAAGAGCGGCGACTACCGCTTTACTAGCGAAGCTCATTGATAATTTCCGTATCGGTTGGAAGCTGGCCCAGTTGGATCAGTGCGTCGTAAACAGAGATTTGCCCGAGACAGAGCTGGGTTTCGATTTCCCGCCTAGAGACTATTCCTCGGCATTGCCACTGCGGATCCCGACAGTCTCTTGGTTCTCCGCCAATCGTGACATAACGCCAACGGTTGAACTGATAACAGGCGTATTGGATTTGGCCACGCTGCAGATGACGATAGAGTGTGGAGTTTTCGAGTGCTCCGACTCCGACGTTGTAAGCAAAGTCCAGCGTTGCGATGTGAACATTAGGGGGGAGTTGGTAATCGAGTTTTTCAAGTGGCTTGTTGTGTTTCTCTAGGGATTTAGCCAGCATTGCCGAGCATTGCGCATCACTAAACGAATCCCCCGGTTCGATACCTGCCGTTTCACCAAAGCAAGCAGTCCAGACACCACCAACATCCCGATATGCCACATTCTCTTTGCCCTCGAATGCAGCCGTTAACGCAACGGCTCCGACAAGCGTTGCACCGATTAGTCTGTTGTACCGCATTGTTCATGCTTCTCGATGGGAGATTTAGGATACAGCCATCGAGCGGCCGTTAGCGCGATACCCAAAATAGACAGCGAGGTACCGACCACGAAGGCAATATCACTGCCATACCAAGTAAAATTGCCCGCAATGATGTCTGCAAAGCTCGAATTGAGCATGGATTGGTAGTTTTCTACCCCTTTTGCGACACCAACGCCGACGGTTGTGCCGCTACCAACGGCGATAGACATGGTGGCTTTGTCGGTAAGAACGGGGCTGGATGTCTTACCGATGGAAAAGAAGAAGCTCATTAATAGTCCCCAGAAACGAAAAAACCCCGCCGAAAAGGCGAGGTTCTACATCATGGGTAATAATCTACCTATTTTTTTGGCTCAGTCAATGACAACCAGCTTGATAATACCGTAAACAACTTTTTGACAGAATATTAAACTTTGCAGTACTGCAAGTCCCCAATAGAAGGGGAAACATATTGTATATTGTTCGTAGTTACAGACACCTGTGACAATAATTACTGCTGTAGCACAGACAACACAAATCATTGATTTATAAGGACAAAATATGTTTACAACATCTGACACTCTAATATTTATCATATTCTTAATTGCATACATGTATTTTGGTTATAAATACGGAATTAAGGCAGCTACTATTTTTTGCGTACTATTTTCCATCACATGGTATGCTTTTGACACATTAGGGTTACAGTTTCTTGTCCAAATCGCTCTAACCGTCACGAGTACAGTTTTAACTACCTACTGCATTTCCGTCTTTAAGAAATAACAACTACTGATTTAATCGACATAAAAATCCGAACACATCAGCACAATATCTTCGACCTGTCCAGATTCATTATAAATGAAGTGTCGCTCGTCAACTCGGAAGAATACTTTAGCCTCAAAGCCTAACGATATCGTATCGCCAATGCGTGGGGCCGCTTCGTTCTGAACTGTCTGTAAAATGGTATCACCTGTGTTGGTGTGTATTACTCTCATATATAGCCCTCATCGTTTGTTCCCTACATTTAAATGAGGTCAAAAGTCGCTTCAAATATAGAGCCTGAGTTTTCGAGTCAAAGCCAATAAAGTTGAAAGACTAGTGTTAACGAAGAATTGATAAATGTGACCTGCATATGATTTTTTGGTATACAACACCGCCGATAATCGTATGCAATAGCCAACGTCCGAGCATGAAATCACAAATAAGAATTAACTCAAAAAAGACTTAAACCACGTGATTTTTCATTGAATTATGCTAGGTTATCAGCCCTAAACAACATTTATATTTAGAGGAACTTATGACGGTTTACATGTTTGCATCTGTAAAAAATGGTTTAATGTATACTAGTTCAAACAAAGGCTACGGCGAAATGAACCTTGATGAAGCAAGGGAAGACTTGAAGACATTCGCTCGTAAATCTAAATTGAAAAGTGAATTAGATGCAATTGCTTATAGTGATGATTTCTACTTTTCAGCATTTGATAACGTAATTTCTCTGGATGAATACAAAGCACTTCTTGGTGAGTTTGCCTATCATGGCTGCAAGTTAGTTGGAAAGCCGACAATTTAGAGATAGCCGTTGCAGATGTAAATTGGCCACAGTTTGTGGCCAATTTTGGTTTGATTGCTAGTCGTCTAACTAGTCAATCATGCAAGCTTTCTTGCTTTCGTCTTGTTCTTCACCAGCGTCCGAAAGACCTGATTTTTCATGACTCTCAGTGATCATCTGCAGCAATTGAGCTGATTCATAGAGCCTAACAGAGCAAGAACTAGATTTGGGCGGCACTACAACCATCTTGTCTTCATGCAACTCAAGAACTACTGGACCACCGTCTTTCGCATCACTTGCGGTAAGATAGCAGTAAAAATTGGCTTTACAGGTAT
Organism: Vibrio navarrensis; assembly: GCF_015767675.1. Classification (NCBI taxonomy): domain Bacteria; kingdom Pseudomonadati; phylum Pseudomonadota; class Gammaproteobacteria; order Vibrionales; family Vibrionaceae; genus Vibrio; species Vibrio navarrensis. Next base: position 2,091,481 of record NZ_CP065217.1, read on the forward strand.
AGATTTTCCCGCCGCGTTTAAACTCTATCCACCAATAATCATAGCCAGTTCGAAGAAATCCGGTCCAATAGACAGCCTTGCCTATTGTCGCTTCTGCGCGGTTTTCTAGGTTGTCTAGTTTACCGTGATCGTAGCTGTCCTCATCATATCGGTGAGAGAAATGAATGTCCTCGATATGAGAGCCAGTTTTATTCAAAACTTTCACAGTTGTAGTATTCTTTCCCATGCCAATCTCCGTTGATTTTTGTTGTATACCGTTTTTTAACCTTCAGTTAAGCAGGCTCCTAATCAGCTAGCCCACCACAACAAATATGAATCAAGGTTCATAATAAGCAAGTTCATTTCATGCTCTTCTATCAAAAATATGGAAGCTATTTCAGCATTTGCGCGCGACCTCAATGTTACACTGATTGCACATTCAATTTGTCGCATTTCTTAAACATACCAAGCGAACAAGAACATCTCCGCAGCTAGAAATGGCGGACCACTGATTCAAACAACAAAAACAAACAAGGTGAACATGTGAAATTCAAAACCATTATTATTCTCTTGCTGGGAACAACGGTAGGCTTTACGGCTCAAGCTAAGGTGTGTAAGAAAGGCCAACCATGTGGTAACTCGTGCATTTCATGGAAGAAAACTTGCCATAAAGGAACGTATTCGTCGTATTCGAGCCCAGTTTATTCAAGTGACAGTACCAGCAATACCGTTGGTATCGCTGGTAAGTATGTTGTCACCGCAAACCGTCTCAATGTACGAGACAATCCGTTCAATCCTGGAAATGGAAACGTAGTTGGTACCTTGGTTAAGGGCGAAGAGATTAACGTTAAATTGTTCCTTCAAGATTGGGCGATGTTTGAATATCAAACGGGGCTGTTCTGGGTTAACCAAAAATACATTAAGTTGCTTTAACCTGTTACTGATGCAACCGCCTAATCCAACAAGGCGGTTGTTTGCTTATCCCCCAAACTTCTCCAATCTCAGCCGCTTTTCCAAAGCATCTGCTGCGATGATCTCCTGCCTGCAATAGCCACTCACAAGCTCAGTGATCACCGGGAGGAAGGTACGCGCAAAATCCTCTTCTGAAATGCGCACGCCGAGCTGACGAAACTCCGCGTATATCTGCTCTCTTGTTGGACGAAGCATCCCTACACCACCGCATTCATTGCACAAGCGAAGCAGGTAGTTACCTGAACCATGACATTTGGGGCAATTGAGTGATTCACCCGCTTTCATCTGCGCATGTTCGTGTAACCTCGCTTTCTCAAGTTCTATGTCCTGCTGGTGTTTCTCTATCAATGGTTGCATGGAAAGATTGCCGGACTTTTCCATCGACTTGATGCGCAATTTCCACGTATCGATAAGCTTCAGAGAGCGCTTCGAACGTGCGTCGTATTTCTTATACAAACTGCGCAGTTTAACTCGCTGTGAACGCAGAGGAACTTGCAGCACAAGGTTGGCAACAATATCGGCTACCGCGCTCACATGGTTTACCTTCTCCTGCGCGACAGTTGCGCGCACATGGTCAATGAAGGTCAGGCGTGCAGCTTCATCCCCCAAATAGCGTGCCTCGATAATGGTTCGACCTACTGGGTGATGCAGCAGTTCAGCCGAGAACGCTGCCAGTATGACATCTGGCGTTAATCGTCTGCGCCCTACTTTCGACTCCACAATCATTGCCTTTGGTGCATGGAGCTTTGCCAACATTTCCACTGCTTGATTCATAGTTCACCCGCCATATAGTTGATTATTATTTGTTTTGCTTCTTCACAGCCTTTCGGAAAGACCACCAAGTAACCCTGCTGGCACAACTTGTCACCTAGCTCACTTTGCGCATTTGAAATTACAGAGCGATAAGGCGCAGGCGTTTTCATTTCAATGCGCAAGCCGTGATAGCGACTTCTGGCCACATCAAAGACGTAGTCCATGTAGCCAGATGTCCCGCCCATTTCGATGAAATCCTTTCGTGCTTTAGGCCCGCGCTTTCCTTCATTGGGAATGTGAGTGAGATAGTCGGCGATATTCAGCCCGTCGATGACAGTGCGCTTGGCCCACTGATACAGCGCTTTGCATTCGGCCAATTCGATTTCTCTGACCTTTCGCTTAGCCTTATCACCGCTCATAGAGACATGCTTCCCCGCAAGCCTTTCGATTTCATAGGGGTTCATGCAAACGTCAGTATCCCTTCTTCCACAAAACTTTCTTGAGTCTCTTCTACCGCTCGGAGCTTATCGGCTGCATACGCTTCGCGACCGCAGCGATCAATCTCTGCATGGCAGGCTGAACATGCATAAACCACCATGTTATCGCCTGCTTTAATGCCCATCCCACGGCGTAAGCCAACATGCGCCGCCACCGTCGTTTCTGGGTCAAAATTACAAATGCCGACTAAGCGCAAAGTGCATGCTTTACCACGAGCCGACTTCATGATTTTTTTACTGCGAACGAGCGTCATACATACCCCAGCATCTGGTTAATGACATTTTCCATTTCGGCTTCGTTTCTTAGATAGCCACCTGGTCGAACGATTTGATTCCAAACCACATTGAATGAAGCGCGATACAGCTCCTGAAACTCGTGCTCCTGCATGTTGGCAAAGCTGATTGACTTAGGCTCTTTGCGGATTGCGCCATTAGGTAGCGTCACAATGCTGAAAAAGCCCGCTTCCACAACAACCCAACGGCGGTAAGAGAGAAAACTCTTTTCAACGGCGTAAGAGGTTCGCTTGTGTGTGAGCTGGTTGAGAAATGCCGATTCGAACTCGAGCAAAACGTCTTCCTCTCCAACATGCTTCACTAAGAACTTCACAAAGTTATCCAGCAAATGACGCTCGTTCGGACACACGGCCCCGCCAGTGGGTTGCCAATAGTCAAACCCAAGTTTGAGCAGTGCCATATACTTGCGGTGAAACATTGGATTGCGCACTTTGCTTGGCAGCTTGGGGAACTCAATCACTTCGCCGATGGCGTAGCGACGTAAAACCTCATCATCTTCAGGAGACAGAGGGGCTAACCCCCCTGTTTTACAGCGAACAAGGGATAAGCTCATTGCAGATCCCCTTGGTCGTCTTTAAGCAGGCTCAGAATACGATCATTCGAATGGCTGAAGTTCTCGTAATCTTGTGTCTCGCACTCGTCCCAACGCTCGATTTCTTCGCGCTTTGCCTCACCGGAAATGCAGTAAAAAACATACGTCACCACACACGCGCACGCGTAAGCAAACAGCGCCTTTTCTTCAGGCTCGAATGACGTCAAAGAAATAAAATAGCCAGCCGCAATCGCAATACAAACCGCGACAAACATCATGGAGATTGATTGAATAGATTTCATGAGTTCACCTTCATCCCTATTCGTTTCGCCACCTCTTTCACTGGCAGAGACGGCACAAGGCGATAGCGCCAAACTTGTTTCTTGTTCACGACTTCCATTTTGCGCTGCTTAACCAAGCCATGCCGTGAGGGGCTGACTTCGCGAAGCCTCGCAGAAATGGCCGCTTGCGTATCACGGTCTGGAAAATGAGCGTGGATCATCGCTTCAATCTCGCGCAGAGTATGCCAACCGTTATCCGACACCATCACCGCAATCACTCGGCCAATCTGTGACGTATTGAAATTGATCTGCTCTGGATACTTACTGCGTTTCCACGCTTCGATGGATGTCATCACTTCCGTCATGCAACGCGCTCCGTCTTCAGGCCCATTTCCCAATGCTTGAACAACTGTTTAGTGGGCGGTAAATGCTTGTCTGCTTCAAAGCAGTACATCAGCCATTGGTGCACAATGGCCCGTGTAGGACGAAACTGGTGTAAATACATCTTCACGCCGTATTCTTTGGCAAGATCAGCAAGGACAACCGCGTGCTTTCTTGGTATGCCCTGCTTTTCCCAATCTCGAACAGCGCCATAACTCAGATCATCACAGCGACGAGCGATCATAAAAATCGCGTCTCCCCGCTCCATTGGCAGTTTGCGAAGCAGTGCGAGAAATGCATACGCACTGAGCTCATCACGCATGGCTTTAAATTCACGTTTGGTAAAATGGATAATCATTGGTCGTTACCTCTTTTGGGCTAATTGCATTTGCACAACATTGGATTGGCCAACAAGAGCCACTGGCGCTTTCTGAGTGGCATCACCGCCTCGATACACAAGCTTGCATTGCTCCCTATCGCCAACACTCAATGGCGGGTCGATAGCAAAGCCCGAAGCCGCGTTCTCCGTTTCAGATACACCAGCCAACACTCTGGGATAGCTGCTCGGCGGATTGAACAGATACGTGCGATAGCGGTTCTCAAAGTCCTTTTGGCGAAATGTCAGCTCTTCCTCGCTTCCGTGACAAAGCGCTGGCCATCCTCCCATATCACTCACCACTGCATGGATCAGCGCATCGTCAAACACCACAGAGGTGTAAGAACCAACACTGCCTATCGCCTTTTTGGTTTTGTTCCAAGCCAAGATCGCCCGATCTTTCGAGGTACCGCCAAGCAAGCGCACAATGTCTGCCGGCTTTGGCGCAAACTGGCCGTTATCTGGGTTGCGGCGGTGCATGGATAACGCCTGTTTCACCGCGGCAAGGTCAAAGATACTCAGGTCTTCCCAATACACACTGAGCAGTGCGGGGGTCAGTTCCATCCGGTAAATACTCAGCGTGGCCGCGAGTGTTTCTGCAAATTCTGGTCGTTGATTTGGTGTCATGGTCGTTACTCTCCGTGTTCGAAGGTGTTTCCTGTGCTTGTGGTCGTTCCTAGCCATTGGTCAATGGCGCTCTGGTTCCTCGCTTCCAGCGCGGATTGACGCCCTTGAGGTGGCGCAGAGATTGGCGCATGTGAACGTGCCAAGTGGTTTTCCAGCCACTCAACCTCAAAGCCTTGCCAGCCTCTCTCCACGCAAATCCCCAGCACATCGTCGGCGGTCAGCCCAAGTTTCTGCTGGGCAAGTTCAAGTTTGGGTCGCAGACGGTTGATCGCCGTTTGCGTCAGAGGGGCGCGTTTCTTGTTGCGGATTAGTTGCCAATCACTCAGCACCTGATCGCTTGGTTGTGTTGGCCAGTTTGAAAAATCCAAAGCCTGCGCTTTTTTTGGTTTACTTTTTTTCTCTTGTTTAAATTCAGTATTTGTTAAGTGATCAGTACTTATTAAAAGATCAGTATTTATTAGTGTCGGCTCAGCCGGATACGGTTCGGCCGTTTCCGGTTCAGCCGTATCCGGCTCATCCACCGTTTCCGTGTTATCCGTATCCGGTTTAGGCGCATCCGGTTTTTCTAGTGGTTCATCAAATACCACATAGTCCACACCCGACATTCGGCCAGAGCCATTACGCCGTTGTCTGCGTTCCACAAACCCTTTCTCAACCAGTTCTGTAATGGTTGCGTAAACAGCGTCACGCCCAATAGGAGCCGCGGTATCACTAAAACACTTCACCAACTGAGCAGGAGACACCTCCCAGTTATCCGGCTTGCTCAAGAGGTACGTCAGCACTCCAATAGCGCGTGGGGACAAACCGCTATCAAAGATGGCGTTATTGATAATCGTAAAACCGACCTTTCTGGCGCTACGGATGATGCTCATTAGTGAACTCCTTCCGCTTTCTTACTGAAATCAAAGGGATTATCAGTCCCCGCCCCTAACATATGCGCAATCAAACGGCCACGAACTTGATCGCGGCGCTCGCCTGAATACTCAGCAGCCTGAGTGATCACCAATTCAACAAACGCGGACTCCGAACTGCATGGAGTGTGAGCGGGGTTGGTCCCCCGCCCTTTTTTAGTTGTGTTCATGTTTATCGGGCCTCTTGTTGTGGCGAGCGAGAGGAAGGCGTAACAACATCAAACTCCCCCTCAACGGTGAATGGTTTGTGATTTTCGATCTCATCAAAAAAATCAAGTCGCTCTCCCCCTTGTCTCTGCCAAGCAAGCAGCACTTGGTCTCGTAACTCGGGTTCGCTTTTCAAAAGCGCGATCACCGCTTGGATGATCAGCACATTGCAAAGAACGGCCTTTTGCGCGTCTACCTCATTTGCCAGCAAGGAAAGAAACTCGCTTTCATCCAACGTGAATCGGGCTTTCACCTGAGACGTTCGAACCTTATCGAAGGGCAAGCCCTCCATTCCTACAGTTCGGTTTTGCTTGAGCAGTTCAATTTGCTGGTTGATTTTGGTCATTTTCATTTGGTCGTTACCTCGTTAGGGGCCATTTCATTGCCCATTTACTGTTAGTCTCACTACGAGTGAGGTTCAGGGAACACATCACTGAAAGTGCAATTAGCATTTAAGCCATTGAGAGCCTTTACGATTTTCCAAGCGGTAGAAACATTTAGATTTCGCTCACCGCTTTCATATCGGTCAATGGTGCTTTGGCCGACACCAATGGCTTCGCCCAAATCTTTTTGAGTTGCTCTAACGGCATTTCTGTAGTGTCTGATCTTGTTCATAACACCTCCAAATTGGAACTTATACCATATCGGAATACAAGCAACAACATGGATATACCAATAAGGCCATTTCAACCACATTCCGATATGGCATAATCTGGGAATGAAAATGAATTGGAACGATCTGGTTAAAGCCAGAATGAAAGAAATTGGCATGACACAGGATGCTCTTGCCGAAAAGATGGGTCTTGCGCAGGCTTCGATAGCCCGTTACCTAAATAAAAAACGAGAGCCAGATATTGACACAATCGCCAAGATTATGAAGTGTGTAGGTCTTGATCAATTGATGTTGAGCTCTGATGGTTATGTTGAATACCCTGACGAAGTATTGGCGAACGTATCGAGAGTTAAGGTTCAACTCAAATACCAGAATTCTTTCCCGCTATTGAGCTCAGTTCAGGCTGGCGCTTGGTCTGAAGCCGTCGAACCCTATCGGCTTGATGAAATAAGCCACTGGTACGAAACCACAGAAAGAACCAGTGAGCGCAGCTTTTGGTTGGAAGTAGAGGGTGATTCAATGACATCCGCAACAGGAGTGAGCTTCCCAGAGGGTACGCTAGTGTTGGTGGATACAGAAAGGGATTACCAAAACGGTTCACTTGTCGTCGCTAAGTTAACCGATGTAAACAGCGCAACGTTCAAAAAGTTGGTAATCGATGCAGGGCAAAAATACCTTAAGCCCCTGAACACCGCTTACCAAATGATGCCCATCAACGGAAACTGCCGCATTATTGGTGTTGTTGTTGATGCAAAACTAAAACTCTTCTGAAAGGGCCTCCATTGTGAGGCCCTAATCTATATAAGGATATAGTCATGACTGCAGAGATCGCCGTGTATAACAAAAGCGCCATAGCCTTGGCCGCAGATTCAGCCGTAACGATTTCTGATGGTAGTAGCTCAAAAATTTACAACGGAGCAGAAAAGTTATTTGCTTTGTCCAAATATCAACCGCTAGGTATTATGCTATATGGTGCAGGTAGCCTATGCTCTATTCCTTGGGAATTAATAATCAAACAATATCGGAAGAGCTTAGGGAAAGAGTCGTTCCAAACCTTAGATGCTTATGCCGAAGACTTTTGGTCTTACTTGTCGAATGCTCAAAGGTTAGTCCCAAAAGATCTTAGGTACTCGTTTTTGGATAGCTCTTACAACAGAGCCATACAACACGTTATAACTATGGTTGATGGGATTTTCAAAAGAGAAATCGAGTTAGACAACTCTTTTCAGATTACCACAGACCTAACAATGCAAACGTTTTTAAGGTGTTCGGCAGAAATAATTATCGAACTACAAGAAGCCGATTTTTTTAGTGGCTTTGACTCGCATGATCTGGTTGAGGCTGAGGTCTATGCAAGTTTATTTTTGGAGCGTAATTTAAGCTCTTTGTTTCCTGATATCGATTTCCCAGATGCGAACATTTCTTCGTTTAAAAGGTTATTAGCACTAATTACATGCAAAGATAACCAACTAGGGCTCATTACTGGTGTGGTGTTTGCGGGCTACGGAAGTGAGGAGTACTTTCCTGTGGTCTTAGCCTACAACGTACATGGATTCTTTGGAAATAAGTTGCGTTTTACTCAAAATCTTGAAAAAAGCTCTGCTGCTGGGAATAGCGGGATGACGGCTTATGCTCAAGAGGAAGAAGTATTTGCATTTGAATACGGCGCTAACCCTAGGCTGCTCAACATCATTAATGAAAAATTTCGGACAATGCTTGGTGATAGCCTGACTGAATTTGAAAAAATAGTCGGTACCCTAACAAACGACAATGATTTGAAAAAACGTCTTGTTGTTGAGTTTACAAGCTTTACTGAAAAAAACTGGCAAAGAAATGTTAACAGCGTAAATGATTTCATAAGAGTTGAACACTGTGACAAGGTAACTCAAATGATAGAGTTCTTGCCTAAAGACGAGCTAGCTTATATGGCAGAGTCACTCGTAAACATGACCGCATTCAAAAGAAAGGTGTCAAATGATGCTGAATCCGTTGGCGGGCCCATTGATGTTGCTATAATATCTAAAGGTGATGGCTTCATTTGGGTAAAGCGTAAACACTATTTCTCTAAAGAGCTGAATAGCCATTACTTCAACGAATTTCTTAGAGGATAAATCATGACACATAAAACGCTGCAAGGAAGCGTAGCGCTCGATGAATGGAGAAAACTCTACAACATAGAGAAGTTCAAACAGGAAGAGAACAAACAAAGAGCTGCTAATGCTCCTATTGCAAGAAAGAAAACACAACATAAAAGCAACGCACCTGCTTTTTCATACTAGTTTTCAATAACTTGCTAAGTCATTGATACACTAAAAGGGAGCTCACGCTCCCTTTTCTATATATGGCCTTTTTTGGCTGGTTAGTGCCTAACTACCAACAACTCATGTCATTTCTTAAGATTTCATCTTTAACCTTGCACTACATAAGTGTCGTAATTTTCTGTCGTTGTTTGTCCGAACCCTCAAAAGCTCAATTTGATACCGTGATTCTGTAGCAATCAACGTCCAAATTTTCCTCTCCTAGACATACACCCTCAGTAGCAATCCAAAATGCCATACAGATCACATTCCCGTATCTCCAAAAATTTAATTCCAATTTGGTATTGACAGCACTATACCATTTCGGAATACTGATTATACCAAAGGCAAACTGCCTTCCGCTCTTTAACAACATGAACCATGAACGATAACTACCCTCTCCGCTAGTAGGTGAGAGTAGAGGTCAGCCCAAGCTCCACGAATGGGCGACATGAATTTCGTGAAACAGACTTGTGTGCCTCTTGCGGCGACCGGATGTTGGCCCCTATGGATAACGGGAAAAGCTTGGAAGAACCAAGCCGCTAACAGTGCTGGAATGGCTTAACCGAGTGGATGACCCGCAATGCACACAACCCCGCCTAGTTTCGGCGGTGAGATAGAAACGCAAATCGGCTTTGCTAACAGAGCCAATTTGAAACCCCTTTTTTGGTCGGACAGCGGCGTTAGGAAAGGCCGACAAAGCCTAACAAAACTGCATTAGAGGGGTTTCAAATAGAAGGAGGATTTATGCTTGAGCAGCGATTCATTTTCACTAAGCCAATGCCGTTCATTGCTTATCGCCATTTTGACAGATTGATGGCCGATATTAACGGCCTAATGAAATCACAAACCCATACCGATATGTTACGGCTCACTCTCTGCTTGGTTGCGAGTAATGGGCAGATCACTGTTGCGGGCTTTACGACATTCGCAAAACTTGCCGAACGCAAAGATGTAGCCGTTCATTTTCAACTGCCGTCCATAGTTGATGCATATAACTTACGCGGCATTCCAGAACATGACCATAACGTAACGTTCACTTTGTTAGGAATTGAACTGCTCTCTGGGTCGATAGAAGCAATTACTGATCTGATTACCACCTATGAAGGAAAAATGTGCTTTATGAACTTCTCAAGCGACATCACTCAACGAGCAATGTCGCCAGATTCTTTTGAGCATTGGAAAAAGAATGAAGTTTCTACTTTAGCGCTCACAGACGCGACTTTGCGCCCCGCTCAAGTAGATGTTGATGAGTTGTCTCTTCCTCAATTAGCTCGAAGCGTTCTAGATATTTTTGATACCGATTCTTAATGCTTTCTGACACTCAGTAACTCGGGCGCGAGCTATAAAAAACAAGCAGTCAATCTTGTGTTTGGGGAAAGAGTTTCAAATAGAAGGAGGTTCTGTGTCAGATCTTGTCAGAAAAGGGCTGGTTTTCCCAAGCTATCGGCCTTCACTTAGCTATAACGAGGCATACAACGTTTTCAACGTTTTGCGCGATGAATGCTCTAAAGGCCTTTACCCAAATCAAAACTTTGTTGTCATGCTCAGTTTCATCTGCCGATTCAAAGATTTTACGTTGGGAGCCAACGTCAGCTTTATGCAAGCCGGAAACGAGGTTCGCACCGATTGCTCTCAGGTTGGCCTCTTTGACCACGGAGTTGTCCCAGATGGCATATGTAAAACAAATGGTTGGGAAAACACTTTAGCCTTAGAGCTCGTTGGCATTGATTCCCTTATAACCACGCGCAAGAGTAATCTTGTCGAGTTATTTAAAGCGTTTTGGGAATCAAACGAGCGCTTCTATCACCTTACAGGCGACATCAATAAAAACCTGATGCCACCCAGCAGTGAGTTCGAACAATGGCTGAATGGAAAACTTATCTCATTTTCTCAGGAAGCGCACTTTTCGCTCCAATCTCTTGAAGATAATCAAGGGAAACATCCACAGGTGTTAATTTGTAGCCTTTTAGAAAGTCTGGATACATGGCAATAACATCTTCAGTTACCCAGTAATCTTGCTTGCCGTACTCGTCAGGATTTTTATTGTAAATCAAAAAATTAACCTGCTTTGGTGAGCGACTGTTTTTCTTCAACTTTTGACTGTCGGTGTTAAATTTTTGAAGGTCGCTCAACCAAAGCAAGTGAAAGCGTGACTACAAGGTGTGTCAGCTAGTAGTGCAAATCCTTGGCTCGATGTTCCCAACATCGAGTTGCCGCAGCCGGGGCAGAACCGGACGTTGAATTAGCGGTAAAAACACTAGCATTGCAGGGGCTAAGCCTCCAAAAGCCTGACTGCATGGACACCGGGAAAGACTGGCGAGTGACTGCCGAACGTAGTCATTTTGAAAGCAGTTTGAAAATAATGAAGCCCCTATTTCAGACTGTTTTCAAAATATAGTTCATCGGTGTAGCTGGCAGCTTACTGCCTTTAAACCAGATACCCACTGTGAGGCACTAAGCAGTGGCGCGGGGATGGCGCGTAATCAGGGTGTTCGTCACTAACACAATATCCCATCCGAACGGCAAAGCGGTTAACTCTGCAATGTTCGTTCAGTGACATTAGCCAACTGACGTTGTTACACATTTAGCCCCATACATCATGGGGCTCTTTTTTACGGATTCAGTATGAATGAGCGGAAAACGTTCTTGATTAATCAATCGCTCTACATAGGCATGCTTATCATGGTTTTGCTGTGATGTGATTCAGCATCACAGCAAAACAAAACCAAAAAGCCCGACTAATGCCGGGCTATTGGGGAGTGCATAACGACCAAGAAACGCACTCCAAACCGCCGAGGCGGTCAAGGTAACGACCAATAGACAACCACATCGCAGACTCATCCACATTGCAAAGGCCTATTGGCAGCTAAGGCAACGACCAAGAAGCCCTAACCGTTTGGGAGAATAACAAAGTGAATATCCTAAATCTAGTACCCGAAAATCAAGAAGCTGCGTTCAGCCACTTCATTGACAACGGAATCAGTCGCATTAAAGCCAATCGCGAATTTTGCGGCTTAACCCTAAGCAGTTTTGTTGAATGGATGCTCGAGCAAGATATGCCCTTTCGCATGATGACAGGCCTCGTCCGCAATATTCTCTCCATCCAGTTTGAACCCATGATGAGTAGCCACAAACTCATCGAGCTTGAAACCTTTCAAGAGCACTTTAATGAGCTTTTAGAAAAGTACGTGGATGCCAACCGGAACATTGTTCTTAAAGGCTACCGCGAACTCAAAAACGACCAAATCCAAGAGCAGAAAGTGACTCAGTTTGAGCAACAGCAGCTCTCTAACTTTTAATCGAGGTAATGATAATGACCAATATTGTGCCATTTGAGCAGCGTCACCCACTTGTCGCACAGCGCGGGATAGACGAGGCCACCTGGTCTGCACTGCAAAACAGTGTTTATCCGGGTGCGAAGGAAGAATCTATCTTGATGGTGACGGATTACTGCCGTGCCCGCCACTTAGATCCGCTTCTTAAGCCCGTTCATATCGTGCCAATGAACGTAAAGAACTCACAAACCAACAACTACGAATGGCGTGATGTGGTGATGCCCGGCATTGGGATGTATCGCATTCAAGCAGATCGCAGTGGTAGCTACGCTGGCTCAACAGATCCAGAGTTCGGCCCACTGATTGCCATGGAATTTAAAGGTGAAAATAACCACTCGGAAATCATCAACATTCCAGAATGGTGCAAAATCACGGTCCATAAACTGATCAATGGCACTTTAGTCGCCTTCTCGGCAAAAGAAATGTGGTTAGAGAACTACGCAACTGCAGGGAAGAACACCCAAATTCCCAACGCAATGTGGAAGAAACGCCCATACGCACAGTTAGCAAAATGCGCCGAGGCTCAAGCTCTTCGCAAAGCATGGCCTGAAATCGGACAGCAAGCGACTGCTGAAGAAATGGAAGGTAAAGACCTCATTATCGAGCACGATGTTACGCCATCTCGCAACAACATCACCGCAAAGCAGTACCCCGCTCAAGACTTCGAAAAGAACTTCCCTTCTTGGCGAAAGAAAATCGAATCAGGCCGCAACACACCTGAACGCATCATCGCCATGGTTGAAGCCAAGGGAGCACTAACCGAAGACATGAAACAGCGCCTTTTAAGCGTTAATACCATTCAGGGAGAAACCACTCATGCAAGTCACTAACATCCAGTTCCACAACGTTCAGCAAGGCACCGATGAATGGCATGCTTTGCGTGAAACCGTCGATTTTACCGCTTCTGAAGTTTCTGCCGCACTAGGGTGCTCACCTTATAAAACCCGCGATCAGCTCATGCACGAGAAAGCGACGGGCATTAAGCCAGAAATCAGTAGCTATCAAGAGAAAATCTTCGCCGATGGCCACCGCTTTGAAGAAATGGCGCGCCCTATTCTGGAAAGTAATCTTGGTGAAGAGCTCTATCCGGCCACCATTACTGGCGAATGCGAAGGGCTTACTCTACTCGCTTCGCTTGATGGCTTAACAATAGATGGCGACATTGCATTCGAGCACAAATCGCCTAATGGAAAGCTTGTTGCCAAAATCGCTGAACGCAACTTAGACACTCATTATGTTGTGCAGATGGAGCAGCAGTTACTTCTCTCTGGCGCGGCAGTCTGCAAGTTTGTAGCAAGTGATGGCACAGAGCAAAACTGGCACGAAATGGACTACTACCCCGACGAATCGGTACAAAGCTGGATTATTTCAGGCTTAAAGCAATTCAAGTCTGACTTAGCGGAGTACAAGCAAAAACTGGCAAACGGCGAAATCGCTCAGGAAAGCAAGCCAGTGGTAACCGCCGAGGTAATTCAAGATTTACCCGCCGTCACCTATAAAATGAACGGCCTTGCGATTGTCAGCAACCTAGACGAGTACAAGGCTAAGGCGCTAGAACTGGTTGAGCAATCCAAAAAGAAACTGGAAACAGACCAAGATTTTGCCAACGCAGAAAGCATGGTGAAGGTGTTCAAATTCGCCGAAGATAAACTCGGCCTAATGTCACAGCAAGTTCTCGGTGAAGTGGAGAGCATTGATACCTTTGTGAAAGATCTTGGCTTTATCAGCGAAAACATCCGCCAAGCGCGCCTCGCCTTAGATAAACAGGTCAAATCTCGCAAAGAAGAGATCAAGGCTGAACTGGTTATGAAGGCAAAGACTGAAATTCAAGCCTTAGTTGCTGACATGTCACAAAAATATAATGTCGGTTTTAACGTTAAGCATGACTTTGCTGCGGCCATTAAAGGCAAGCGCAACATTGAAAGCATGCAAAGCGCAATCAATGACGAACTGGCCAAGGCAAAAATTGCACTGTCTGAGCTAAAAGATATCGCGCAAACCAACCTAGATACCGTTAATCAGAATAGCGAATACCGCTTCTTATTTAACGACTGGGGGCAAATAGCCTTTAAAGCACCGGAAGACTTCGCAACGCTCGTTAAACTGCGTATTGCCGAGCACAAAGATGCCGAAGAGAAACGCCGTCAAGCAGAGCGCGACCGCATCCGCAAGGAAGAAGAAGCCAAAGCGCAAGCCGAAGCCGAGCAAAAAGCAGATGCATTACGTAAAGAGCAGGAAGCCGAAGATCGCCGCAAAGCGCAAGAGCTTGCACAAAGCCAAGCTAAAGAGAACGCGGTTGAACAAGCAATGCAGGACATCCCTACCCCTGCAGACCCAAATCGCATAGCGCATGCTCGCCGAGTTTTAGCAACGGCCGAAACCGCCGAAGTAAAACCGTTCACCGCTGCGACCAAAGCGGTTATCACCATCCCAACCGACGAATACAACGAACTGTTACGCAAAGCAGATTTGCTTGAAGCGCTCTACGCATCGGGTGTCGATAACTGGGACGGATACGGCGAAGCCATCGCCATGTTGAAAGCGTCTTAAGCCACTTCTCCAAGTGGCTTTCTTTTTGACTAACTCAGGGGCTAGCCCCTGAGAATCAAGGTAACGACCAATGATATTTCCCAATGAAATAGTAGTAGATAACTTTGCGGGCGGTGGCGGTGCATCAACTGGAATAGAACTTGGCTTAAATCGTCATGTTGATATCGCTATTAATCATGATCCAGAAGCAATCGACATGCACAGAATGAACCATCCAGAAACTAAGCACTATTGTGAATCAGTTTGGGATGTTGACCCGATTGAAGCTTGCGCTGGCCGTCCAGTTGGTTTGGCTTGGTTCTCGCCTGACTGTAAGCATTTTTCAAAAGCGAAGGGAGATCGTCCAGTAAGTAAGAATATTCGAGGGCTTGCATGGGTAGCGGTGAAATGGGCTCTTAAGGTGCCCGTTCGTATTCTGATGTTAGAAAACGTTGAAGAGTTTATGACGTGGGGTCCGCTAGTAAACGTAAACGGTAAATTTCGCCCTTGCCCAACGAGAAAGGGGGAAACGTTTGATGCATTTGTAAAGGTATTGACCACCGGGCTATCAACTTACCACCCCGCATGGAGTGAAATGTGCGAGGCGATAGGCATTGAAGATGATATCGACGCAAAGAGAAAGCTACGGGATGGCCTCGGCTATAAGCTTGACTACCGAGTATTGAGTGCGTGTGATTACGGCGCGCCAACCATTCGTAAGCGCTTTTTCTTGGTCGCGAGAAATGACAACAAGCCGATTATCTGGCCATCACCAACGCACGGACCAAAAGGGTCTGGTTTAACACCCTATGTAACAGCGGCAGACATTATTGATTGGTCAATCCCCGTCAAATCCATCTTTGGCCGAGCAAAGCCGCTTGCTGAAAAGACAATGGAACGAATTGCCAAAGGGCTGGAAAAATTCGTTTTCGGCGCGGATAAGCCCTACGTTGTCGAAAGCGGGAGCTGTGCATTTATCGCTAAGCACTATACGGGAGTAACAGGCTCAGATTTAAGAAGCCCATTAGCGACCGTAACAACCACCGATCACAATGCTCTTGTGATGGCATTCATGACCAAATTCCGAATGGGTAGCGTTGGCTATGATATTGAAACGCCTGTCCATACCATTACCTCTGGCGGAGAACAGAAGAGACCGGGAACCGCCAATACTCAAGCGCTGGTAACGAGCCATATGGTCAAGTTGCGCGGCACAAACATCGGTCACGGAACCGACGAACCTGTACACACGATTTCCGCCGGCGGTTTTCATCTCGGAGAGGTTCGCGCTTTTCTTCTCAAATACTACGGCACCAGTTTCGGCGAAGATCTTCAAACCCCTATTGGTACAGTCACCACAAAAGACCGATTCGGCCTTGTTACCGTTAGAGGAGAGCAATACCAAATTGTCGATATTGGTATGCGTATGCTCGAACCGCATGAGCTGTTTGCTGCGCAAGGATTCCCTGCCAATTACAAAATCACTCATAACTCTGTAGGTAAGAAAATCACAAAAGCAAGCCAAGTAGCGCGTTGCGGCAATGCCGTGTGCCCACCAGTAGCACAAGCACTTGTTGAGGCCAACATAGCCAAAGAATCAATTTCTAAAGCAGCATAAGGTAACGACCAATGAAAAAGCACATTTCATTTATTGCTTACGGCCCCGTAAGCATAGATCCACGCGATGGCGAGACCGAAGCCACCGCAAAAATCGAAGACGTTCTCGGTAACTTCACTGCAGAGGAAATCGCTGAACACGTTAACACCGAAGAATTGCTAAGTGAGATTGGCAAAGACAAGGTGATTGAATGGCTACTCACCCAAATGGGGACTGATGAGCTGATTAGTCTATTGATGCTTAAAGCTGCATAGATCGACATAAAGATATAGCTAACTAAACGAGGGCATTGACATGTCAAAAACAGAAGCAGGAAACCTCAGTATTGAGGACCGCACCACCAACTTTCCAAAACTCATGCAAGAACTTGACGGCGGCGTTATCTCCAATGTTATTGGATTGGCTCTCTCGAATGTAGCTCGCGCAGTCTCATACAGCGATAAACAGGGCAGCGTAAAGATTGATCTAAAACTAAAGCCAATGGGCACAAACAATGAAATGGTCGAGATCACCGCCAACATGTCGGTTAAAGAACCTAAAGCTGGCTTTGGAACCAAAAACGAAGACTTTCAATACACTTCAATCGCTTTCGTTGGCAAGGGCGGAAAACTCACTTACGACCGCCCTAAAGAAGATATCCGCGGGCAACTAATTATCGACGATTCTAAACAGTTGCGCGAAGTACGTTAATTCATTCACCAATCACATTTGAGAGAAACAGCTATGAGTATGGACAAATCTGCTATTCAACAAATTCAAGAATCCGGCAGTGCCAAAGATTTTCTAAACCAGCTGGTAAATACTGGTTTCCCTGTCGCAGCACTGCCAAGTTCGTTCGATTTACACGATCTGGAATCATACATGCCACACCGCAATATGTTTCGCGGTGTTATGGAAACGAGCCATATTGATGAATTTGTACGTTACCACGAAGAGTATCAAACCGAAGGTATTCAGTGTTTCATCAGCACAGAACGTATGTCAGCCACAACAATTTTTGATATCGGTACGATAATGAAGCCAGGCCACTGTAGACATAAGGCTAAACTCGCACTTCGGCAAACGGCATCATATCGAGCCCTTTTAGAGATCAACGGCGAGCGCCTAAATCAGAAGAAACTCTCGGATTGGATTGAAGACTACAGCACATCCATTCAAGTATTCTCCACCACAGGTGAGTTAATCGAGAACTCCATAGCCTCTGCTGCAGTACGCAATATGAAATTTGAATCCAAAGCGGGCCGAGAATCGAACGTGGATGATTTTAGTCATCAACAATCAGAATACGAATCGATAGCCGTGCGCACCAAAGAAGAATTTCCAATGCCAGCAGTTTTCAAATTCACCTGCCAACCATATCTCGGACTTTCAGAGAGAGAGTTCGAGCTGCGAATGAGCACCATTGGAAACGAAATTCTAGTACTACGAATCAAGCGACTCGAACAGCACGAGGAAGAAATGAGCGAAGAGTTTAAAGACAACTTAGGAAGAGGATTTATCTCCGAAAACATCGAGATCAACACTTTTATCGGCACATTCACTTCTTAACCGCTTATCTTCACTTTTTCTTTAAGCCCTCACACGAGGGCTTTTTAAGGTAACGACCAATGAACCACTACGCACAAAAGCTGCTAGAAACACAGCAGCAACCGAGCCATAAACTGAAAGAAATCGGCGACCAATGGCAGACACCAAAAGCCATTGCTTGGGGGCTATTTAGCACCTTCAACGCTCGTCTTGGCTCCATCGTCATCGATATATTTGCCGATGATTGCAATACCCTACTTCCAAGCTACTACACCGCTGCTGACAATGCCTTAACCAAAAATCTAGCGGAGGACCTACGCAAGATCGGCGGCAGTGCAGCTTATGGCAACCCGCCATACTCAAGAGCGAGTTTTGATGACGAGAATAACGCCATCACAGGCATGGAGCACATCATTGAATGGTGTCGAAATCAGCGTGATGAAGGCGCAAAAATTCTCTTGCTCATCAAAGCGGCCACCTCTGAAACATGGTGGCCAGAGGATGCAGATTTCATCCAGTTCATCAAAGGCCGCGTTGGCTTTGAAGCACCGGACTGGTTTGTACCTGCCACGCCCAAAGACAAGCCAAGCTCTGCAGGCTTCCCTTCCGCAGTCGTCATCTTCGATAAATCGTGGGCATGGGAACGCCGACCAACTGAGCGACTAAATCGAGATGACCTTATCGCCCAAGGTAAAGTCATTTTAAACATGATGGCAAAACAGAAGGAGGCAGCATGAAGATACGAATGCTTCCAAAAAGCAAAGCCGCCGATGCTGCAGAAATTAGCTTTAAGCGGAATCTAATTTTCGAACACGACGGCAAAGCTTACTTCGTCAAATCACTTAGCAAAATCGGCACTGGGCAAGATTCAAGGTTAGTCGCTGAGTTAGAACCTGCCTTCAACCCCATTCATTGAGGTACCCATGGGAAACATTGTAAAACTTACCGATATTGGCGAGAACGAAACGCTGATTGATTATGCGGTTCGCAAAGAGGCAGAATGCAACGAACTCCGTGACCGCATTGCGATCCTACGTGAAACCATCGGCCAAGCCTGCATAATGGAAGACAGTGAACAAATCACCGAAATACTCTCCGGTGCGCTAGTGTCTGTTTGATAGCAAACGATGCTTTTTAACTCGCTTGGGCTTTAGCGTATTGCCTTTTTCCGTATCTCATATCAAAATAACACTGTATAAATAAACAGTGTTATTATCTATGAAAGTTATCCCTATTTACGCGAGTGCCGGCATTACTGGCTTTGAAAGCCCTGCGGCTGAGTACAAGAAGCTTGCAATAGATTTAGATGAATTGCTCATTGAGCACCCGAGCGCAACCTTTCTAGGGCAAGCAAAGGGCGACTCGATGCAAGGCGTTGGGATCTTTGATGGGGATTTGTTGATTGTTGATCGGCATGTGCAAGCTTCAGATCAAGACATCATTGTTGCTAATTACAACGGTGAATTTGTCTGTAAGATCCTCGATATTCGTCGCCGTTTGTTACTTTCAGCCAATGAACATTTACAGCCTGTTCCTATCCATGAGTTTGATTCTTTTTCAATTGAAGGTGTGGTGATTCGCTCGATTCGCTGCCACCGCCCTAGCCCGTTGTTGTGTGGTGAATAATGTTCGCGCTTGTCGATGCTAACTCGTTTTACTGCAGTGCAGAGCAAGTCTTTCGGCCTGAATGGCGGGGTAAGCCGGTGATTGTTTTGTCGAATAACGATGGCTGTATCGTTGCCGCAAACCGACAAGCAAAGGAAGCCGGCATCGAGAAGTTTAAGCCCTATTTTCAAGTTCGCGCCTTGTGTGAACAGCGAGGGGTGATTGCCCTTTCTTCTAACTACGAGCTGTATGCCGATCTGTCAGAAAAAATGATGCAAGTGATCGGTCGATTCGCACCAGAGCAGCATGTTTACTCTATCGATGAAACTTTTCTTTCTTTTGAACGTTGTTTAGCTGCGATCGGCGATTTTCGTCAGCACGGCACTTTGATTCGTCGAGCGGTTTGGAAAGAGTGCCGTTTACCGGTTTGTGTTGGCATGGGCCCGACCCTTACGTTAGCTAAGCTTGCCAACCACGCGGCGAAAAAAATACCCGGTTACTCCGGTGTTTGTGTGCTCGATAATGAAGCCGAGCGCCTAAAAGTCTTAGCAAAAACGCCTGTTTCAGACGTATGGGGAGTTGGCCGTAAACTCTCTTCCCATTTCAAACTAATGGGTATCAATACCGCGCTTGATCTCGCCAAAAAGCCTGCGCCGTTAATGCGCAAAAATTTTAATGTTGAAGTCGAACGGACCATTCGAGAGCTGAACGGTCAACGCTGTAAAGATTGGGATGTGGCTAGGGCTGATAAGAAACAGATTTTTTCTACACGCAGCGCAGGCCAGCGGATCACCGATGTTGAATCACTGCGCCAGGCATTGTGCCTGCATGCGGGGATAGCCTCACGCAAAGCGAGAAAACAAAGTTCGCTATGCCGTGTGATGTTAGTGTTTGCCTCGAACTCTCCATTTGATGAAAAACCGGTGAGTTTTAAAGCCATACATCGCTTTGCTTACCCTACATCTGACGTTACTCAGATCACTTCTGCGGCGTCCCGTTTAGCCAATGAAGTGTTTCATGAGGGGGTTCGCTTCTACAAATTTGGGGTTGGTTTGCTCGATTTGCAAGACGGCCGACATGAGCAAAAAGACCTTTTCAACCCATGTCCGAACGATGAAAAATTGATGGCCGTATTTGACAGCTTAAATCAACGTTATGGGGATGGCGCTGCTTTTCTAGCAGCGCAAGGCATAGGGAGTAAATGGGAAATGCGGCGTGAAATGCTCACGCCACAATACACGACCCGTTGGCGAGATCTGCCTAAGGTAAGGTGTTGAGCCTCAAATACATATCGCTAAGGCTTAATAAACTCATATTTCTTACCTTGCGTGTATATCGCAGGGACAACAACATTAGTCATTCGATATGAGAATGTTTTTACGCATGTTGCACATTTCCAATCTTCTGGGTTTTGTACTGTTTGATAACCTGTATGCGGAAATGATGGCAGGTAGAAATAAAAGCCCTTTGGTAATTTAGCTGTAACGTCTTTTAGGTATTGCTCGTACCCCTCTACCCCGCTATACCCTTTTATTTTATTGTCGTAGAAAAGGTAAAGTGAACCAGGACCCATCGCAGGAGTATTCCAAGCTGTGACATACTGAGACTCAGCATCAATTAAATTCGTCTTGCCAAATTTCATACCATTCAGGTTTTCATAATCATCGCTAACCAGTCCGAAACTGACTGTTTTATCTTCACCAATGACATAACTGGTTCGCCCATAAATCTTTCCTCCAAACGTAGCTGTCCGTTCTTCCTCAAGAACTACTTTGGAAAGGACATTTCCTTTTTCTCGGAGCGTTTCTAATACAGCATCTTCGATAAGCTTATTCGCAGCCATATTTGCTTCAATACCATCTTTATATGGAGCGGCATCAACCGAAATGACCCAGCCAGCTCTTGAAGCAATATGGTCAGATGTTACTAGCTTCTCCAATGAACCACCTGAAAAATGAATTGCTGATGCCATCAAATTTCCGGTTGTAAGAGCTATAATCGATGCTAAATAGGCACCGTTCCCACGCTGATTCTTAAGAGATGTCTTCAGAGACTCAATCTCTTCTTCAGTGAAATCTTTAAGCGGACTTTGATAGGTTTCGAGACCCCACGTAAATGGTTGTCTCAAATATGACTGGTTAGCGATATTTAGTGCAAAGCTATTTTGGTCACTGAAAGGTACTGGTTTAACTTCAGTTTCTGACGTAACACTTGAGGAGGAGCAGCCTGAAAGCATTATCCCCAATATAACCAGAAAACTAAAACGCTTCATATTACGAATTCCTTTTTATTAACTTTTACAGAGAGTTATAGCAAGCTTTAAGCGCTATCAATTGAATAGATAATCTATCATATCAAGCAAAGTCACATAACTAGCCTAAATGCAATTTATTGAATTATATCAAAATATGAAAATTAGATATCACAAGTTTGGGATAGAATTCCAACGATAAATGCAATCATACAAAGCCGATATTCGGAAGCTTTAACAGGTTTTAAACAGAATGAGGGTCCATGAGCCCCTATCTTACCTAGCTTTTACCGCTACATTGCATACGAGATAAAGGAGTCATCTCAATGCAATGTAGCCGCTGCGACCAATCCGCCATTGTTTCCAACCCAAAGCCTCTTTGCGAAGGCTGCGCACTAGACACGGCTTTGGGGCTGCTCGCCGCTTGTAGACTCAGCGAGCAATCTATTAAAGCACTCATTCAATCTGGCTTTGCTATGCCTGTCATAACCGAACGTCACTATTCCGCGACCGATCTTGCTAAGGAGTTTGGCATATCGGCGCAGAAGATAGGCAAGTTGGCGAATGCGAACAACCTAAAGCAAGCGCCATTCGGTCAATGGCGGTTAACCAAAGCCGCTAACAACCCCAAACAGATCGACTCCTTCTTTTATAACGAGGAAGGACGAGACCAAATCAAGCAACTATTAAGGTAACGACCATGCCACAAAAAGAAACCACTAATGTAGAACCTATTTTCATTGCACCAAATGAATGGGTTGAAGATACTCTACTTTCAAAAATAACCGGAATGACTGAAGGGCAAATTAAAAATTATCGTCAGTATCGTTGGGTTGAAGGCATACACTTTAAACGAGCTTCTTCATGCAATTCCAGTAGAGGTAGTACTTATAAATACAACCGTATCGCAATTGACCAATTTTCTTCACAAGAGAAGGTGGCATGATGAAGCTTCCAGAAGGCGTTGAAGTACGCGGAAACTCGATTCGTATCCGCTTTACTTACAAAGAAATCCGATGTGGTGAAACGCTGAAGGGCTGGGAAGTTACTAAGAGTAACATTAAAAAAGCTGGGCAATTGCGAGCCGTTATTCTATCGGAAATCAATGACGGCACATTTAATTACATTCGCAGATTTCCAAACTCAAAAAAAGCAAAAGAACTGTCCTCCCCTAGCACCCTAGTATCAGAAATGACCGTACAGCAGCTACTAGATACATATTACGAATTCAAAGTAAAAAAACTCTCATCCCAGACTCAATACGTAATAAAAGGGACCATTGAACGCTGTAAAATGTTACTAGAAAACACAAAAGTAAAGGATTTCAACCACATACATGCATTGGAGTTTCAGAAGTTTCTAGTAGAGAAACCGACTATTCGTGGTAAAGCACGAAGCCCAAAGACAACAAACAACCACACTAAGCTTATGCGAAGAGCATTCGATTTAGCCGTCAAATCTAAATTTATTGACTCCAATCCATTCGCAGATCTTCAACTTGTTAGAAACAAGCCATCTGAACCTGACCCGTTAGAGCGAGATGAGTTTGAAAAATTACTTAAAGCAACACCTAATGAACGATGGGCAAACATGTTTACCGTCGCAGTTTACACTGGTCTACGAACCGGGGAACTATGTGCCTTAGCGTGGGAGGACATTGATCTAGAAAAAGGCATCATCAACGTTAGGCGCAACATTGGAGTAAAAAGAGTATTTACAACCCCCAAAACTCACCGCTCGACTAGGACTGTACATTTGCTAAAGCCAGCCTTAGAGGCTCTACGCTCACAGATGAAATATACCTACTCGCTTACTGCGAAAGATATTGAAGTTGAGGTAAAGAATACCAGTGAAGTTCGTCGCGAATCTGTGAGATTTGTATTTGTTCCTATGAATTGTTTGCAGAAGACCGAACTAACCTACAAGACAACCACCTACAATCGTTTGTGGACTCGCAGGTTGAAGGCAGCGGGCATTCGCCACAGATGCTCCTACCAATCACGCCACACCTACGCATGTTGGTTGATAAGCAACAATGCAAACCTATCATTTATAGCAGAGCAAATGGGGCACGTAGGAACGTCTATGCTAGAAAGAGTATATGGCCGATTTATGAAGTCACATGCTAGCAATCAAATAGACATTTTGAATAAAGTAATTTCCAATTGGCCCACCAGTGCCCCATCAGAAAATTCTATCGAATAGAACACTTTAAAATCAGATAGTTATTGAGAGTGTATGAAAACGACGCAAATATATACTCACGTGCTCGACAGAGGCGCATCGGGCGTACTCAGCCCGCTATCTCGTTTGTAAATGAAGAAAAAGGATAAGAAAAAAGGAGAGCAAATGCTCTCCTTTTCTTAAACCCAAACTGCTAATTAAAGAGCAGCTTTCGCTTTTTCAACGAGAACAGCAAATGCTGCTTTGTCGAATACTGCGATGTCGGCCAGGATCTTACGATCGATCTCGATAGAAGCTTTCTTAAGACCGTTGATGAAACGGCTGTAAGATAGACCATTTTGACGAGATGCTGCGTTGATACGTGCAATCCATAGTTGACGGAATTGACGTTTCTTAGCGCGACGGTCACGGTAAGCGTATTGACCAGCTTTAGTAACTGCTTGGAAAGCTACGCGGTAAACACGAGAACGTGCACCGTAGTAACCTTTAGCTTGTTTCAGAACTTTCTTATGACGTGCACGAGCTTGTACACCACGTTTTACGCGAGGCATTATGCTTCTCCTAAACTAAACGAATTAAAAACTAAAAACAAATTAAGCGTATGGCAGACAACGAACGATACCCGCAACTTCACATTTAGGAAGAATTGCGTTTGGACGTAGTTGACGTTTGTTCTTAGTAGTACGCTTAGTCAGGATGTGACGTTTGGTAGCGTGTTTGAACTTAAAACCACCAGCAGTTTTCTTGAAACGCTTAGCAGCACCTTTGTTGGTTTTCATCTTAGGCATGATGAATAACTCCGCATTGTAGTAGTTTAATAAACAACGTAATTAGGGCGAATAAAAAACCGCCGCGTTAAACGGCGGGTATTTATTACTTGCAAAAGCCGTTAATTACTTCTTTTTAGGGGCCAACACCATGATCATCTGGCGACCTTCAATCTTCGTCGGGAAAGATTCCACAACAGCGATATCTACTGTGTCTTCTTTCAGACGATTCAGAACGTCAACACCGATCTCTTGGTGAGCCATCTCGCGGCCACGAAAGCGAATAGTTACTTTCACTTTGTTGCCTTCCTCAAGGAAACGCACCAGGTTGCGTAGTTTTACCTGGTAGTCTCCGATATCAGTTCCAGGACGGAATTTAAGTTCCTTGATCTGAATCTGTTTTTGCTTCTTCTTTTGCTCTTTAGTAGCTTTGCTCTTCTCAAAGAGGAACTTGCCATAGTCCATCACTCGACAGACTGGTGGCTCGGCGTTAGGGCTGATCTCTACGAGATCCATACCAGCTTCATCGGCTGCTGCTAATGCTTCTTGGATCGATACGATACCGACAGATTCACCGTCAGCGCCTGTTAAACGAACTTCACGAACGCCACGAATTTCACCGTTTAAACGGTGCTGGTTTTGTTTGACCGGAACTTGGCCACGTCTTCCGCCTTTAATAGTTTATTCCTCCAGATTGAGCTTACGGCTACTGATTTGGTCTTGGATGTAAGAAATGAAGTCATCCACCTTAAATTTACCTAAATCATTACCTTTACGAGTACGCACTGCGATTTCGCCAGCTTCCATTTCTTGGTCGCCGCAAACCAGCATAAATGGCACGCGCTTCAAAGTGTGTTCGCGGATTTTAAAGCCAATCTTTTCATTTCTCAAGTCCGCTTTTGCTCTAATTCCACATTTTTGTAGTTTTTGAGCAACTTCCTGAACATAATCAGCCTGTTTGTCAGTGATGTTCATAATCACTGCTTGCTCTGGCGCCAGCCAAGTTGGGAAGAAACCCGCGTATTCTTCGATCAAAATACCGATGAAACGCTCAAGTGAACCCAAAATCGCACGGTGAATCATAACCGGGATAAGGCGTTCGTTGTTTTCACCAACGTAAGTTGCACCAAGACGAGACGGCAGGTTGAAGTCGAGCTGCACGGTACCACATTGCCAAGCACGATCTAGGCAGTCATACAGCGTGAATTCGATTTTCGGGCCGTAAAACGCCCCTTCACCTTCTTGGATTTCGTATGGAATCTCCATCGACTCCAAAGCCAGTTTCAATGCTTCTTCTGACTGATCCCAAATTTCATCGCTACCAACACGTTGTTCTGGGCGAGTAGAGAGTTTCACGACGATGTTATCGAAACCAAAAGTTTGGTAAGTGTCATACACCATCTTGATACAGTTGGTCACTTCTTCTTGAATTTGACTTTCTGTACAGAAAATGTGCGCATCGTCTTGAGTAAAGCCACGAACACGCATAATGCCATGCAGTGCACCAGAAGGCTCGTTACGATGACAAGAGCCAAACTCCGCCATACGCAGTGGTAGATCGCGGTACGACTTCAAACCTTGGTTGAAGATCTGCACGTGACCCGGACAGTTCATCGGCTTAATCGCATACTCACGGTTTTCAGAAGAAGTCGTGAACATCGCGTCAGCGTATTTGTCCCAGTGACCAGAACGCTCCCACAATACACGGTCCATCATCAATGGGCCTTTCACTTCTTGATAGCCATATTCGTTTAGCTTGGCGCGAATGAACACTTCCAAGTCGCGGAAAATTGACCAGCCGTTGTGATGCCAGAACACCATGCCCGGTGCTTCTTGCTGCATGTGGAACAGATCAAGTTGCTTACCGATCTTACGGTGGTCACGTTTTGCCGCTTCTTCAAGGCGAGTCAGGTGGTCTTTCAGCGCTTTCTTGTCGTGGAAAGCCGTACCGTAGATACGTTGCAGCATCTTGTTGTCGCTGTTACCACGCCAGTACGCACCAGCCACATTCAACAAAGTGAAGTGTTGGCAAAAGCCCATATTAGGGACGTGCGGACCACGACACATGTCGATGTATTCTTCATGATGGTACAAACCGGGACGATCGTCACGAGAGACATTCTCGTCCAAAATTTCCATCTTGTAGGTTTCGCCGCGCGCTTCAAACGTATCACGCGCTTCCTGCCAACTGACTTTCTTCTTGATAACCTGATATTTGGTTTTCGCCAGATCTTTCATGCGAGCTTCGATCTTTTCTAGATCGTCTTGTGTTAACGACTCTTCAAGATCAATATCGTAGTAGAAGCCACTGTCGATGGTCGGACCGATCGCCATTTTCGCATTTGGATAAAGCTGCTTAAGCGCGTGCCCCAAAAGGTGCGCACAAGAGTGGCGCACAATCTCAAGACCATCCACTTCATCTTTTGTGGTGATGATTTCAAGACTGGCATCGCTTTCGATCAGATCGCACGCATCCACACGTTGACCGTTGACACGACCTGCAATGGTCGCTTTCGCAAGACCAGGACCGATCGATTGCGCAACTTCCATGGTAGAAACTGGGTTATCAAAATGACGCTGACTGCCGTCAGGAAGAGTAATAATTGGCATGTTTTTTCCTTTACAGTGGTGTTGCACACCAAGCAACACATGTTTTAAGAAATACGCTTTAGATTCATATTGGTATGAAAAACGCATTGCGAGTGTAATTGATTTGGTACGAATTTTGGTGCAATTACGGATGCACCAGCCTAGGTACTGAACCCGCATTCTAACCAATGAAACTGAAATCGCAATGAGTTTCTTGTTTGTGAAGCCTACAGATTCAACGTCGGCGCAAGCGCTTGAGCAATTTGCGCGGCGGACGCATCTAACGGCAGGGTAAAGGAACGATATTGATCGCCAGAAAAGCTCAATGAGCGATCAATTTCCGCCAAGCAATGGACTCGCTGCCCGTCCAAAATAAACGACAGTTCGATCTCTTTACTGCCGATAAAGCCGTTACTGCGAAACTCAAGCTCTTGATAGCAGCCGGAGCGAGAAGAAAAACTCTGTCCACGCAACTGCCCCTTTTCGACGTCCGCTTTCACCATAGTGAACCCCGCCTGAACAATAGCGTCGATGACCTTGCTCACTACGGGCAGTGGTTTTACTTCGATAAAATCTCGGTCACGGGGATCGATGGCAAAGCCAATATCCAATGTCGTTTCCAACCAAACATGGCACTGGTTTTTCAGTGCATTGACCGCGGTGATCGGGGTTTCGTCATGCAATTTCATCTCAAACGGCACTTGTTTTTCTTCATTCGCTTGAATTACGAATGGCTCAACGGCAGCCAATTTGTCCAGTGTGAACGTTTGGTAGCTGACACTCTCTTCGCTCTCTACTTTGACT
Organism: Vibrio navarrensis; assembly: GCF_015767675.1. NCBI lineage: Bacteria > Pseudomonadati > Pseudomonadota > Gammaproteobacteria > Vibrionales > Vibrionaceae > Vibrio > Vibrio navarrensis. The sequence continues at coordinate 2,119,413 of NZ_CP065217.1, forward strand.
TCGGTATTGAGCTTGATGATGATGGCGTCGATCTGCTGTTCCACATCGCCGCCCTTAATGTGAACGTAGCCTTTGAGTGTTTCACCTTGATACACACTCATTTGGTCGAGAATCGTATCCACCTTGGCTGAACCAATTCCCAATGACGCCTTAAGTTTTTTAAACATGAGATCCCTTTTTATGCTGATTTATTTGTACTTTGCCCCTGTTTACACAACCGCATAACGTGTCGCAAGTAAAATGGCGCAAAAGAATGGTAAGAATGTGTCACAGCACAAAATGGTCATCTTGAGTTGCTTTTTATGCCTCTTTTTTGCACTATTTGTATAGTCAATTAAAAGGAACCTTTATGTCATCGCCAATTTATATGCAAATCAAACAGTTTATTGTGCAGAAAATCGACAGCGGTGTGTGGCATATCGGCTTCAAAATTCCCACTGAGCTGGCACTGACAGAGCAATTTGGCGTCAGCCGCATGACGGTTAACAAAGCAATCCGCGATTTGGTCAATGAAGGACGACTGCAGCGTCGGCCACGTTTAGGCACTTTTGTCTGCGAGCCGACGGAAAAAGCCGAATCGCCGTTGCTGGATATTCGCAATATTGCCGAGGAAGTGAGTAATCGTGGCAAAGCGTACCGCAGCAAAGTGCTTCGCCAACAAGCTTTGAAAGCGGACGATACAATTGCGACCAAATTGGGCGTAATGCTAGGCACGCAAGTGTTTTACAGTGAGATCATCCACTACGAAGACAAAGAGCCGATCCAACTTGAGCTGCGCTGGGTCAATAGCAGCTATGCGCCCAATTACTTGCAGCAGGATTTCACACAGATAACGCCGAACCAGTATTTATCGGAAAGCTGCCCGCTGAGCGCGATGGAACACACGGTAGAGGCGATCATTCCCGATGCGCGCGTACGTCAAGAACTCAATATGAAAGTGAGCGAACCTTGTTTGCTGCTCAACCGACGCACATGGAGCGACGACCGACTCGTCAGTACTGCCCTGCTCTATCACCCTGGTAACCGCTACAAGCTAAGTTCCAAGATTCTGCTTTGATCGCCACCTTGCCACTTCGACTTGATCACATTTTTGCAACATCCAACTTGTCATAAATACTTTTTTAACCTATTTATTTGTATATACATTTAA